>NZ_JNWZ01000091.1 GCF_000716545.1 Kitasatospora phosalacinea | reverse complement strand
GTGCAGCGGGGCGGGACATGGCGTCCTTCCGGGGCGGCGGTGGGGGTGGGGGTGCCGATCGGATGGCCCGCGACCTGCCGGAACTCCGTGGGAGCGCTCCCAGTTCTGATCGCTCCGGGACGGTGTCGGCAGGCGGTGGGCGGCGTCCATGGTGTCCGCGCCGCCACATTCGTGTCAATGCGCAACTTGGAAGTTACAGGCGCGACTTGACACCCCGACAACACCGGACGACCGCCTGCCCGCCCGCCCGGTCGGCCGGGGCCCGCGCCCTCCCCGGTGGGCCGGCGGGGTGTCACGGCCCCGCCGGCCCGTCCTACGGGTGAGGTTCCACGGTACGGCGGGGCGGGGCGGCGGGTGCAGGGGCCGAACGTCCCTGGTGGTGGGGAGTCCGGCCCCGGTGGGGGTCAGAGCAGCGGGCGGACGTGTTCGGCGAAGGTGTAGGCCTCCTCCAAGTGGGGGTAGCCGGAGAGGACGAACTCGTCGATGCCCGCGTCGCGGTACTCGGCGAGGCGGTCGGCGACCTCGCGGTGGCTGCCGACCAGGGCGGTGCCCGCTCCGCCGCGCACCAGGCCGATGCCGGCCCACAGGTTGGGGGCGATCCAGAGGCGGTCGCGGCGGCCGCCGTGCAGGTCGAGCATCCGCTGCTGGCCGACGGACTCCAGGGTGCGCAGGCGCTGCTGGCCGGCGGCGATCGCGGTGTCGTCGAGGCCGGCCAGCAGCGCCTCCGCGTCCTCGCGGGCGCGGGCGGCGGTGGCCCGGCTCAGCACGTGCACGCGCAGGCCGAAGCGCGGGGCGCGGCCCTGCGCGGCGGCGAGTTCGCGCACCCGGGCGATCTTCTCGGCGACCTGTTCGACGGGTTCGCCCCAGGTCAGGTAGGTGTCGGCGTGCCGGGCGGAGACGGCGAGCGCGGGGTCGGAGGAGCCGCCGAAGTAGATCCGGGGCGCGGGCTCGGGCGGCTGCCGCAACTGCCCGTCCTGGATCCGGTAGTGCGGGCCGGCGTGGTCGTACGGGGCGCCGCGCCAGGCGGTGCGGACCACGTCGAGGAACTCGCCGGCCCGGGCGTAGCGGGCGTCGTGGTCGAGCCGGTCGCCGTAGCCGCGCTGTTCGGCGTCGCTGCCGCCGGCCACCACGTTGAGCAGCAGCCGTCCGCCGGAGAGGCGTTGGAAGGTGGCGGCGGTCTGCGCGGCGAGCGCGGGTTCGACCAGGCCGGGGCGGAAGGCGACCAGGAACTTGAGCCGGCTGGTGGCGGCGATCAGCGCGGCGGTGGTGATCCAGGCGTCCTCGCAGTGCGCGCCGGTCGGGGTGAGGACCGCTTCGTAGCCCAACTGGTCCGCCGCCTGGGCGAGTTGGGTGAGGTAGCCGAGGGTGGCGGGGCGGCCGGCGCGGGCGGCGGCGGTGGACGCGCCGCCGATGCCGGTGCCGTGGGCCGCGCCGCCCAGGTCGCGGGCGTCGCCGCCGGTCGGCAGGAACCAGTGGAAGGCGGTGGTCATCGCGCGTCGCCGCCGTTCGGGGTGAGCGCCGGCAACGGCTGCGCCGGGGTGCGGACGAGCAGGAACGCGGTGTGGCGGCGCAGGGTGAAGCCGAGCGACTCGTACAGGGCGATCGCCGGGGTGTTGTCGGCCGCGGTGTGCAGGAACGGGGTGTCGCCGCGCTGTTCGATGCCGTGGGCGACGGCGCGCACCAGGCGGGTGGCGTGGCCGCGGCCGCGGTGCTCGGGGTCTGTGCAGACGGCGCTGATCTCGGTCCAGCCGGGCAGCCGCAGGCGTTCGCCGGCCATCGCGATCAGGCGGCCGTCCCGGCGCAGGCCGAGGTAGCGGCCGAGGGCGATGGTGCGGGGCAGGAACGGTCCGGGGCGGGTGCGGGCGATCAGGTCGAGGATCTCGGGGACGTCGTCCGGTCCCAGCTCGACCGCGTCGGGGGCGGGTTCGGTGTGCAGGGCGGTGGCGACCAGCTGGGTGCCGCGGCCGTGCTCCAGGACGTCCCAGCCCTCGGGCGCGGTGTCGGTGGCGGTGACGGGGGTGGTGCTGCCGGGCGGCCCGGCCAGCGCGGCGAGGTCGCGCCAGGCCTGCGGGTCGGCGGGGTCGGCGAGCGCGGTGAACGGGGAGACGTCGACGGGGTAGCGGGCGGCGCGGCCGACGCGTTCGGCGAGGTGCGCGTGCGGGCCGGTGAGGGCGGCCCAGGCCGGGTTGTCGAGGACGTCGGTGGAGACGGGGGCGGGCAGGACGGTGCGCTGGCTCATGGCGGTGCGGCTCCTGTGCGGCGGATGAACGTCGGTGCTGCTGCGGAGGGTTCAGCCGGCCGGACAGAGCGCGCTGCTGACGCGCTCGAGGTCGACGGGCCGGTCGAGGTAGATCGCGCGTTCCACTGCCCGCACCGCTGCCCACCTCCCGGATCGTCCCGTCGCGGTCAAGCTAGGCCGCTCTCGAACGGAATGTCAACGGCTGTCCGCGGGGCCGGAGTCGGTGGTTCGTTACCGCTGTATGAACAGCGTTGTGCCGGGCCCGGGTGCGGGGTTACGGTGCGAGGACGGCGGCACCCGGGCGGTGCCGCGAGACGCGGACGGGAGGTGGCGGCGGTGCGGTCCCAGGAGCGCGAGGTGTACCTCGACCGGCCGGTCGACCTGCTGCGGGTGAGCGCCGCGCTCTGTCCGGCCCACCCGGTCCGCCTGGCCTGTCCGGTCTGCCCGGCCCGCTGAGCCGGGCCTCTCGGACGCCCCCCTCTCTCCCCGCCGCCCCTCTCCGTCGCCGCGTCCCGGCGGCCGCGCCCCCGGTGCGCGCCCCGACGCGTTCGCACGCCCCTCCCCGTGAACAGGAACCGGTCCGCCATGCCCGCATCCCCAGCAGCGTCCCCGTCCTCCCCCGCCGCCTCCCCCCTGCACCTGGCCGTCGCGCTGGACGGCGCCGGCTGGCACCCCGCCGCGTGGCGGGAGCCGGACGCCCGGCCGAAGGAGTTGTTCACCGCCCGGTACTGGGCGGACCTGGCGGCGGAGGCCGAGCACGGCCTGCTCGACCTGCTGACCATCGAGGACGGGCTCAGCCTGCAGTCGGAGCACCCGTTCGAGCCGGACGCGCGGACCGACCGGGTCCGGGGCCGGCTGGACGCGGTGCTGGTGGCGGCCCGGATCGCGCCGCTGACCAGCCGCATCGGGCTGGTGCCGACGGCGATCGTGACGCACACCGAGCCGTTCCACCTGTCGAAGGCGGTGGCCACCCTGGACTTCGTCAGCGAGGGCCGGGCCGGGCTGCGGGTGAAGGTGTCGGCCCGGGTCGACGAGGTCGCGCACTTCGGCCGCCGCGAACCGCGCGCGCTGCGGCTGGAGGAGTTGGACTCCCCCGCCGGGCGGGCCGTGCTGGCCGAGGCGTTCGGCGAGGCCGAGGACTACGTGGAGGTGCTGCGCCGGCTGTGGGACAGCTGGGAGGACGACGCGGAGATCCGGGACGCGGCGACCGGCCGGTTCATCGACCGGGACAAGCTGCACTACATCGACTTCGAGGGCTCCCGGTTCTCGGTGCGCGGCCCGTCCATCACGCCCCGGCCGCCGCAGGGCCAGCCGCTGGTCGCGGCCCTCGCCCACCGCGGCGAGCCGTTCCGGCTGGCGGGCCGGGCGAGCGACCTGGCGTTCGTGACGCCGCGCGACGCGGACGACGCCCGGGCGATCCTGGCCGAGATCAGGTCCGCCCAGCGGGAGGCCGGGCGGGAGGCGGAGACGGTGCACGTCTTCGCCGACCTGGTGGTGTTCTTGGAGGAGCGGCCGGGCGCGGCGGCCGAACGGCTGGCGCGGCTGGACGCGGCGGCGGGCGCCGAGTACACCAGCGACGCCCGGGTGTTCGCCGGCACGCCCGCCGAACTGGCCGACCTGCTGGTCGAGTTCGCGGCGGCCGGGCTGACCGGTTTCCGGCTGCGGCCGGGCGCGCTGCCGTACGACCTGGAGCGGATCACCCGCGGCCTGGTGCCGGAGCTGCAGCGCCGGGGGCTGTTCCGCACCGCCTACGAGGCGTCCACCCTGCGCGGGCTGCTGGGCCTGCCGCGCCCCGCCAACCGCTACGCCGCGGCCGCTCCCGCCGACGCCGCCCTGACGGCCGCGTCCGCCTGAACTCCGAAGGAAAGCAAGCGACATGAGCAACGAGAGCAGCAGCGGCAAGCCGCTCAAGCGGATCCACCTGGCCGCGCACTTCCCGGGCGTGAACAACACCACGGTGTGGAGCGACCCGCAGGCGGGCAGCCAGATCGAGTTCAGCTCCTTCGCGCACCTGGCGCGGACCGCCGAGCGCGCCAAGTTCGACTTCCTGTTCCTGGCCGAGGGCCTGCGGCTGCGCGAGCAGAACGGCCGGATCTACGACCTGGACGTGGTCGGCCGGCCGGACACCTTCACCGTACTGGCGGCGCTGGCGGCGGTCACCGACCGGCTCGGCCTGGCCGGCACGATCAACTCGACGTTCAACGAACCGTACGAGGTGGCACGGCAGTTCGCGTCGCTGGACCACCTCTCGGCGGGCCGCTCGGCGTGGAACGTGGTGACCTCCTGGGACGCGTTCACCGGGGAGAACTTCCGGCGCGGCGGCTTCCTGCGCGAGGAGGACAGGTACGCCCGGGCGCGGCAGTTCCTGGAGGCGTCCTGGCAGCTGTTCGACTCCTGGCGCGGGGACGAGGTGCTGGCCGACCAGGCGTCCGGGGTGTTCCTCGGCGATCCGCGGGCGGGCGAGTTCTCCTACCGCAGCAGCGAGTTCGACATCTCGGGCCGGTTCGACGTGCCGCGCGCGCCGCAGGGACGTCCGGTGATCTTCCAGGCGGGCGACTCCGAGCAGGGCCGCGAGTTCGCCGCCGCCTCGGCGGACGCGATCTTCTCCCGGCACGGGACGCTGGACGCGGGCAAGGCGTTCTACGCGGACGTGAAGGCCCGGCTGGCCCGGTACGGGCGCTCGCCCGACTCCCTGAAGATCCTGCCCGCGGTGACCTTCGTGCTGGGCGAGAGCGACGCGGAGGCCCACGAGAAGGCCGAGGTGGTGCGCCGCCAGCAGGTCAGCGGGCAGACCGCGATCAAGCTGCTGGAGCAGGTGTGGAACCGGGACCTGTCCGGCTACGACCCGGAGGGGCCGCTGCCGGAGGTGGACCCGCTGGTCGGCGAGCACACCGTGGCGCGGGGGCGGGCCTCGGTCCGGATGAATCGGGACCCGCTGGCGGTGGCCCGCGAGTGGCGGGCGCTGGCCGAGGCGAAGAACCTCTCCATCCGGGACCTGGTGATCGAGGTGAGCGGCCGGCAGTCCTTCATCGGCACCCCGGCCCGGGTCGCCGAGGAGCTGAACCGCTTCGTCCAGGAGGACGCCGGCGACGGCTTCATCCTGGCCCCGCACCTGACCCCGGGCGGCTTGGACGAGTTCGCCGACACCGTGGTGCCGCTGCTCCAGGAGCGCGGCGTCTTCCGCACCGAGTACGAGGGCAGCACCCTGCGCGAGCACCTGGACCTGCCGCCCGTCACCCACACCCGCACGAAGGAAGCGATATGACGACTACTCAGGAAAGCCTCGACACGGCCGAGTTCACCCGGGAGTGGGAGGAGTGGCACGCGGCGAGCCAGCGCGCCCTGGCCGACCCGCACGGTTTCCTCGCCGTCACCGCCCTGCACTGGCTGGACACCGAGCCGGCCCGCTTCCCGGACGCGCCGGGCAGCTGGTGGACCGGGCCGGACGGGGTCTGGGTCGAGCTGGACGAGGGCGAGGAGCTGGTCCTGGACGGCGAGCCGGTGCGCGGCCGGCACCACTTCGGCGTGCTGCCGGAGCGGGCCAGCCTGTACGCGACGGCGGGCGAGGCGGTGATCGAGGTCGCCAAGCGCGGCGGCCACGACATCGTCCGGCCCCGGCGCCCCGACAACCCGCTGCTGCGCGACTTCACCCGCACCCCCGCGTACGCGCCGGACCCGCGCTGGGCGCTGACCGGCCGCTACCTGCCGTTCGCGGAGCCGCGCCCGGTCACCGTCGGCGCGGCCGTCGAGGGGCTGCAGCACGTGTACGACTCGCCGGGCGAGATCGAGTTCACGCTGCCGGGCGACGGCGGCACGCACCGGCTGACCGCGTTCAACGGCCACCTGCCGGGCAGCCTCCAGGTGCTGTTCACCGACGCCACCTCGGGGGTGACCACGTACGCCGCCAACCGGGCACTGACCGTTCCGGCGCCGGACGAGCAGGGCCGGGTCACGGTCGACTTCAACCGGGCGACCAACCTGCCCTGCGCCTACACCGACCTGGCGACCTGCCCGCTGCCGCCCGCCGAGAACCGCCTGCCGGCGGCGGTCGAGGCGGGCGAGCGGATCCCGCTGGAGCGTGGCGGGCAGCCGTGACGGTGGCGTGTCGCGGCGGTGCGTGACGCGCCACCGAGGTCCGTGACACCGCACCGAAGTCCATGACGCGCCACCGGAACTCGTGGCACGCCACCGAAGCCCGTGCCACGGCGCCGGCCCGGGGCCCGCACCGACGGGCCCCGGGCCGGCGCCGTGCGTCAGGGCCGCCGCTCCCGGCCCGGCAGGGCCTGCACGACCAGCGCGAGCAGCGCGGTGGCGGCCAGCACGTACAGCAGGCAGGCCCGGAACGCGGCCGGGACGGCGTCGGGGCCGGGGGTGTCGGCGAGGACGCGGTAGAACACCAGGCCGATCAGGGCGACGCCGAGCGCGTTGCCGATCTGCAGTCCGGTGGTCAGCACGCCGCCGGCCGAGCCCGCGCTCGCGGCGGGGACGCGGGCCAGCACGGTGGCGGTCAGCGGGGCGAAGGACAGGCCCATGCCGCAGCCGTCCAGCAGCAGGCCGGGCACCAGCCACCACAGGCTGCGCGTGCTGTCGGCGACCGCCCAGAGTTCCAGCAGCAGCCCGGCCGTGCGCAGCGCGCAGCCGACGGTGATGGCGTGCCGGCCGATCCGGGCGGCCAGGTGCCGGGCGTTGGCGGAGGCGGCGACGTAGCCGACGCCGAGCACGCTGAACACCAGGCCGGAGTCGATCGGTGCGAGGTGGCGGCCCTGCTGGAGGTAGAGCGCGAACACCAGGAAGTAGGAGGCCATCGAGGACCAGAAGGTGAGTTGGGCGGCCAGCCCGGCGGTGAAGGCGCGTTCGCGGAACAGTGCCAGGTCGATCGAGGGCGAGCCGCCGTCGCGGCGCAGGCGGCGCTGCTGGGCGGCGAACGCGGCGAGCAGCAGGGGCCCGGCGGCGAGCAGCAGCCAGGTCCACAGCGGCCAGCCCCGCTCGCGGCCCTCGATCAGCGGCAGGCAGATCGCGGTCAGCGCGGCGGTCACCAGCAGCAGGCCGCGCAGGTCCAGGCGCGGCCGCCCGGGGGCCTTGGACTCCGGCAGCAGCCGGGCGGCGGCGATCGCGGCGACCAGTCCGATCGGCAGGTTGACCAGGAAGCAGGCCCGCCAGCCGAGGTCCAGCAGGTCGGCGCGGATCAGCACGCCGCCGATCAACTGGCCGAACACGGCGGCGATCCCGGACGCGGCGGCGTACCAGCTGATCGCCCGGGCGCGGGCCCGGCCCTGGTAGGAGGTGGTGATGACGCCGAGCACCTGGGGTGCCATCAGGGCGGCCGCGGCGCCCTGCAACACCCTTCCGGCGATCAGCAGTTCGGCGCTGGGCGCGGCACCGGCGGCCGCGGAGGCGACGGTGAACAGGGCCATGCCCAGGGCGAGGACGCGTCGGCGCCCGAACAGGTCGCCGAGCCGTCCGCCGGTGATCAGGCCGATGCCGTACGTCAACGCGTAGGCGGCGACCACCAGTTGGATCTGGGCGTCGGTGGCGTGCAGGTCGCGCTGGATGGCGGGGACGGCGACGTTGACGATGAAGAAGTCGAGCCCGCTGAGGAACACGCCGGTGAGGACGATCGGCAGGGTGGCACGGTGCGGCCCGGGCGGCGCGGCGGCCGTCGGGGCGGCGGTGGGCACGGTGGTGCTGTCGGTCATGGGGGGACAGGCTCCTGGGAGGTGACGAGTGGGCCCGCGCCGCTCCGCCCTCGGAGTGCGGGGCGGGGCGCGGTGCGTGCTCCACTCTTCCCGGGCCCGCCGGGTGCCTCAACTACCTGACAGGTAGGCGGCGGTGTCGTCGTCGGCCGGGAAGAAGCTCTCGATGATCAGCTCGGAGGAGGTCAGGTCGCGGGCGGTGCCGAAGGTGGAGAACGTCGCGATGAACGACAGCACCCTTTCTCCGCAGCGCAGTTCGAGCGGGAGCATGATCTCGTCCGGCCCGGGGATGTCGACCTCGGGCACCGGCTGCTCGCACGGGTAGCCGAGCAGTTCCTCGTACAGTGGCCGGAGGCTTCCGTCGAGGGCTGCGCGGCGGGCCAGCCCGGTGAGCAGTTTGCCGCGCCACCGGCCCAGGTTGGCGATCCGGGGGGCCATCCCTTCGGGGTGCAGGACCACGCGCAGGACGTTCACCGGGGGCTGGAGCAGGTGCGCGGCGACGCCTTCGGTGAACAGCCGGTCGAACGGTTCGTTGGACGCGATGAGGTTGCGCCGGCCGTCCGTGACCAGCGCCGGGTAGGGGTGGTGGCCGCGCAGCACCCGCCGCACCGCCGCCAGGATCGGCCGCATCGCCGGGTCGTCGAGCGGCTTCTCGTGGAACACGGGCGCGTAACCGGCGGCCAGCAGCAGCGAGTTGCGTTCCCGCAGCGGGACCTCCAGGTGCTCGGCCAGCCGCAGCACCATCTCCCGGCTGGGCCGCGAGCGCCCGGTCTCCACGAATCCGACGTGCCGCGCCGAGACGCCCGACAGGTTGGCCAGCTCCAGCTGGCTGACCCCGCGCCGTCGCCGCCACTGCGCCAACAGCGCCCCCACCTGCGCCTGTTCGTCCGTACGGACCGTCACCGGCCTCCCCCTTCGTTGGCCCCCAATCTACGTCAGGACACCGGGGCGCCGGGCCCGCGGTGACGGACCCGGTGCCCCGGCGCGGCTCGGCGTCAGCCGATGGTGCTCTGCGGGCCGGCGTACTGGGCGAGCAGCGCGGGCACGTCCTTGGCCTGGTCCAGGGTGTACGGGTAGAACGAGGACGGGTCGAAGGTGGTGCCGTTGGTCTGCTGCTTGCCGGTGCTGTCGACCACGATGCTGCCGCTCTGGCTCAGCGCGGCGGCGGAGGTGTCGTTGTAGTAGGGGTTGTTGACGTGGTCGTAGTAGCTGTTCTCGATCACGGTGCGCGAGGCGCCGCGCGAGAGGTTGCCGTAGGAGCCGACGTTCTGCAGGTAGTTGTTGTAGAGGTGGGCGTAGGCGACGTTGTCCACGCTGGGGTTGCGCTGGTTGGTGTCGTGGATCCAGTTGTGGTGGATGGTGATCCGGGCGGTGACGTTGTCGGTCCAGCCGATCCCGAACGCCTTGTTCTCCTCGCCCATGACGTTCCAGGAGACGGTGAGGTAGCTGGTGTCCTTCCGGCTGTCGATCAGGCCGTCGTTCATCCGCTCGATCCGGTTGTGGTCGATCCACACGTGGTCGGCGGTGTCCATCTGGATGCCGTCGTAGTCGTAGACCTTGTCGTCCGGGTCGTCGTCGGCCATCTGCGCGTCCCGGATGGTGAGGTTGCGCAGGATCACGTTGTGGGTGCCGGCGGCGAGGAAGAACCCGCCGTGGACGATCTCGCCCGAGGTGCCGACGCCGACGACGGTCTTGTTCGACTTCACCGGGATCTCGTAGCCGTACGGCGCGGCGGTGACGGCGGCCGCCACCCGGATCGTGTAGGGGCCGTCCGCCGTCGCGTACTTGACCAGGCCGGCGAAGTCGGTGACGGTGACGGTCGGCCCGGCCGCGCCGCCGGTCGTCCCGCCGCCGGTGGAGGCGAAGCCGTCCGCGCGGTCGGACCAGGTCCGTCCGGTGCTCACCGGTCGGAACGCCCACTGCTTGTTGGTGTTGGCGGTGCAGGTCTCCTGGATCACCGGCGTCCCGGCCGTCGTGGACGCGCCCTGGTCGCTGACGCACAGCCCGCTGCGCGTTCACCAACTGGTACACGCCCGTCGACACCGGCACCAGCCGCCACTGCTGGTTCGCCTGCCCGCTACCGCACCCCCACTGCTGCAACTTCGCACCCGGGGACGTCGAACCCGACGGCACGTCCAGGCACATCCCGCTCTTCACCACCGCCAACTGGTACGTCCCGGCAGCGGGCAGGGCCACGGCCTCGGCCGGTGCCCCCAGGACCGAGACGGTGCCCGCGCCGAGCAGCAGGGCCGCCGCGATCCCGGTCAGGCGGCGGGTGGTGGTGCCTCGCATGGTGGTGTCCTTACGCGTCGTGGTGTCGGTGGTCATCGGACGGGGTTCCAGCCGTCGGCGCCCGCCAGGTACTTCTGCGGGGTGTACGCGGCGGCCTGGGCGTCGGTGAGCTGCGGGCGATTGGCGTTCACGCCCGCGCCCGCGCCGGTGTTGCGGTACTCGAAGTACCGGGCCTTCTGCCAGGTGCTGGTGGACATGTCGGTCCAGGGCTGCGCGGTGGCGATGGTGTCGGTCAGCACCGACTCCCGGTACACCACCTGCGCGTCCTGCCGCCACGGCCGTCCCAGCTGGGTCTTCCCGGCGGTCGTCCCGTCGACCGTCGAGCGGTAGAACAGGAAGCCGTAGGCCCGGGCGGCCGGGGTGCTGGCGGCGGTGATCGGGCCGCCGGTGGTGCGCTTCTCGTGGATGCGGCAGTTGTCGAACACGGCGATGCCGCCGCCGTAGACGAAGTCGACCGTCCCTTCGACGTACGAACCGACCACGTACGTGCGGGCGCTCTCGTTGACCAGGAAGGTGTCCTGGTCGCCGAGCAGCCGCACGTCGTCCAGCACCGCCCGGTCCGCGTCCAGGTAGAGCGCGAGCGCCTGGTCGCCGGTGTCGGAGCTGTTCTCGTCGAAGTCGTTGCTGAAGGTGAGGTTGGTCGCCGTGAAGTCGTGGCCCTGCGCGACCACCGTGGCGCTGCCCGAGGTGCCGTAGGTGCCCGCGTTCCGGTTGCCGACCAGCACCACGTCGCCCGGGCCCGCGCCCAGCCCCTGGAGGGTGACGAAGGGCTTGTCGGCCGGGACGGTGACCTTCTCCCGGTAGGTGCCGGGCTTGATGGTGATCACCACCCGGCCGGTGTTGCCGCTGCCGACGGCGTCGATCGCCGCCTGCACGGTGCGGTAGCGGCCGGTGCCGTCCTGCGCGACGGTCGGCGCGGCGGTGGCGCCGACGGGTCGGAACGCCCACTGCTTGTTGGTGTTGGCGGTACAGGTCTCCTGGATCACCGGCGTCCCGGCCGTCGTGGACGCCCCCTGGTCGCTGACACACAACCCGCTGCGCACGCTGACGATCGTTCACCAACTGGTACACGCCCGTCGACACCGGCACCAGCCGCCACTGCTGGTTCGCCTGCCCGCTACCGCACCCCCACTGCTGCAACTTCGCACCCGAGGACGTCGAACCCGACGGCACGTCCAGACACATCCCGCTCTTCACCACCGCCAACTGGTACGTCCCGGCAGCGGGCAGGGCCACGGCCTCGGCCGGTACGGCCGTCACCACCCCTGCCCCGAGCACCACCGCGGCCACCGCCGCGCCACGCGTTCTTCCGGACATCGGTCCGCCCTCTCCGTACAGGGAATCCGCGCTGCCGGCCGGGTCGGCCCGCAGCACCCCTGTAGACGGGCGGCGGCATGACGGGATGACAGAAACTTTTCGGTGGGATTTCCGGCGGCGCCCCGGGCGGGCACGCGGAAGGGCCGCCCGGCCGTCGGCCGGGCGGCCCTCACCGCACTGGTGCGATGCGCTGTCAGATGTCGCGGAAGACCTCGATCTGCGCGCCGACCGAGTTGAGCCGGGCGGCCAGGTCCTCGTACCCGCGGTTGATCACGTAGACGTTGCGCAGGATGGAGGTGCCCTCGGCGGCCAGCATCGCCAGCAGCAGCACCATCGCGGGGCGCAGCGCGGGCGGGCACATCATCTCGGCGGAGCGCCAGCGGGTCGGTCCCTCGACCAGGACGCGGTGCGGGTCCATGAGTTGGACGCTGGCGCCGACCCGGCCGAGTTCGGTGAGGTAGACCGAGCGGTTCTCGTACACCCAGTCGTGGACCAGCGTGGTGCCGTGCGCGCAGGCGGCGATGGCGGCGAAGAACGGCAGGTTGTCGATGTTGATGCCGGGGAACGGCATCGGGTGGATCTTGTCGATCGGCGCGACCAGCTTGGAGGGCCGGACGGTGAGGTCGGTCAGCCGGGTGCGGCCGTTGGCGGCCGGGTACTCGGGGCCGCGCTCGCAGTCGAGGCCCATCTCGTCGAGGACGGCGAGTTCGATCTCGATGAACTCGATCGGGACGCGGCGGATGGTCAGTTCGGAGTTGGTGACGACGGCGGCGGTGAGCAGGCTCATCGCCTCGACCGGGTCCTCGGAGGGCGCGTAGTCGACGTCGGTGTCGATGACGGCCTTGCCGTGCACGGTGAGGGTGGTGGTGCCGATGCCCTCGACCTTCACGCCGAGCAGTTCCAGGAAGAAGCACAGGTCCTGGACCATGTAGTTGGCGCTGGCGTTGCGGATGACGGTGGTGCCGGGGTGGCGGGCGGCGGCCAGCAGCGCGTTCTCGGTGACGGTGTCGCCGCGCTCGGTGAGCACGATGGGGCGCTGCGGGGAGACGCCGAGGTCGACGGTGGCCCGGTAGGTGCCGGTGGTGGCGCTGACGTGCAGTCCGAACTGGCGCAGGGCCGCCAGGTGGGGCTGGACGGTGCGGGTGCCGAGGTCGCAGCCGCCCGCGTAGGGGATCTCGAAGCGGTCGGCGCGGTGCAGCAGCGGGCCGAGGAACATCAGGATGCTGCGGGTGCGCCGGGCGGCCTCCTCGTCCATGCCGGAGAGGTCGAGTTCGGCGGGCGGGGTGATCTCCAGGTCGAGGCCGTCGTTGATCCAGCGGTGGCGCACGCCGATGCTCGCGAGGACCTCCAGCAGGCGGTAGACCTCCTCGATCCGGGCGGCGCGCCGCAGGGTGGTGCGGCCGGTGGTCAGCAGGGAGGCGGCGAGCAGCGCGACGCAGGCGTTCTTGCTGGTGCGGACCTCGATGCTGCCGGACAGCGGGCGGCCGCCGACCACCCGCAGGTTCATCGGGCCGGCCACGCCGAGCGAGACGATCTCGCTGTCGAGCGCCTCGCCGATCCGGGCGACCAGGTCCAGGCCGATGTTCTGGCCGCCGGACTCGATCCGGGCCACCGCGCTCTGGGTGGTGCCGAGGGCCGCGGCGAGCTGGCTCTGCGTCCAGCCCTTGTGGGTGCGGGCGGCACGGACGAGCTTGCCGATGCGGGAGAGGTAGTCTTCGGTCACTGCGCGAACATATCTCACCTGTGCGATATGACGCACATTCGCCGGTCGTCCCGGGCGTGTCGGGGACGACCGGGCACCGAACCGCTTTACGTGCCGGGCGGGGCCGTGCCAGGATGCGGACCCCTGTGCGACAGGTCGGGACGGGGAGGGGTGGCGGCGGTGCTGGTGGACGGTCGGCGGGAGGCGGTGGCGGACGTCCCGCGGTTGGTCGCGGCGGCCCAGTCGGGGGACGCGGCGGCGCTGGAACGGCTGTTGGGCGCGCACCTGCCGCTGGTGCACCACCTGATCGCGCGGGCGGTCGGCCCGGGCGAGGCCGACGACCTGACCCAGGAGACCATGCTGCGGGCGGTGCGCGGCCTGGCCGGGCTGCGCGAGCCCGAACGTTTCAGGTCCTGGCTGGTGGCGATCGCCTACCGCCGGGTGCAGGAGCACGGGCGCCGCCGGGTGCTCGAACTGCCGCACCGCCTGGAGGCGCTGGACGTCCCCGACCCGGGCACCGACTTCGCCGACCGGAGCCTCGCCGAGCTGGCGCTGTCCGCCCAGCGCCGCGAACTCGTCCGCGCCACCGCCTGGTTGGACCAGGGGGACCGCCGACTCCTGGCGCTGTGGTGGCAGGAGGTGCTCGGCGACCTCGACCGCGCCGAGCTCGCCGACGCCCTCGGCGTCGAACAGGCGCACGCCGCCGTCAAGTTGAAGCGGATGAAGGCCCAACTCGACCTGGTCCGCTGCCTGGTGCGGGCGCTGGACGCCGAGCCGCGCTGCGCCGACCTGGCCCTGGCCTCGGCCGGGTGGGACGGCCGCCCCGACTCGGTGTGGCGCAAGCGGCTGGCCCGGCACCTGCGCGGGTGCGCCGAGTGCGGGGGCCGGTCGGCCGGGCTGGTCCCGCCGGAGCGGCTGCTGCCCGGCCTCGGCGTCCTGCTGGTGCCGGACCGGCTCGCGGACGGGCTGCGCGCCGCACTGCGCGACGGCGCCGCGACGGCGGGCCGGACGACCGCACGGGCGGCGGTGGGTGCCGCCGCGGGCGCCGCCGTGGTGACGGCGGTGCTGCTGGCCGTCCTCCCGTGGCCGGCCCCGGACTCCCCCGCCCCGCACCCCTCGGCGCCCGCCGCCACCGCACCCTCCTCCGCCTCGCTCCCCCCTCCCTCTCCCTCGCCCTCCGTCTCCGCTTCCCCGCCCGCCTCCGCCTCCGCCTCCGCCGACGTCGACGCGCGGCCGGCGGCACCCCGGCCCCCGTCCGCGCTCCCCGGCGTGGCGGTCGCGGACCTGTACGTCGCGCCGGACGGCTCGGACGACTCGGACGGTTCGCTGGCGCACCCGTTCGCCTCCCTGGCGCGGGCCGCGTCCGCCGTCCGGCCGGGGCAGACCATCGCGCTGCGCGGCGGCACCTACCGGCTGGCGGCGCCGGTGGTCCTCACCACGGCGGGCACCGACGGGCAGCGGATCACGCTCTCCGCCTACCGCGACGAACGCCCGGTGCTGGACGCCTCCGCACTGCCCGCGGCCGCCTGGGCGGTCACCCAGAGCGGCGGCTTCTGGACCGTCCAGGGCCTGGAACTGCGCGGCGCGGCGGGCCACGGCTGGGTGTGCACCGGCTGCCGCTCGGTGGTGTTCCAACGCCTCGCCTTCCACGGCAACGGCCGCTCGGGGCTGCTGCTGCGGGACGCCGGGACGAACGGCAACGCGGTGCTGGACAGCGACTTCTACGACAACCGGGACGCGGCCGGCACGGCCGGCACCGGGCTGGGCCTGACCTTCGGCTCGGGCACGGGCAACGTGGTGCGCGGCAACCGCTTCCACGGCAACGCGACCGACGGCCTCGACCTGGGCGGCTTCACCGATCCGGTGACGGTGGACAGCAACTGGTCGTACCGCAACGGCAACGGCTTCACCCTGGGCGGCGGAGGCGGCCGGACCGCGGTGGCGCACCTGGTGACCAACAACGCGGCCTGGGACAACTCCGGCCTGGGCTTCAACGACGAGGGCAACCCGGGCGCCCTGCGACTGACCGGCAACTCCGCCCTCCGCAACGCCCTGGTCGGCTTCTACCTGCCGGACGCGGCAGCCGAGTTGTCCGCCAACGCGGCCCTCGACAACGGCCGGGACATCCAGCGCGGGCCGAAATCCCGCTCCACCGGCAACAGTTGGGACGCCACCGCCACCGACCTGTTCACCTCCACCGACCCGTCCACCGCCGAGGCCCCCCGCCCGCCCGACGGCGCCCTGCCGGCCACCGCGTTCCTGCGGCCCCGGACGGCGGTCGGCGCCACCATGACCGAGCAGCACCCTTCCTGACGGCTCGTCAGACCGTCCCGGTCAGCGCGTGCGCCGCGCCCGCAGGTACTCGCGGGCCAACAGCCGCAGCAGGCCCGGCTTGGCGGGGCTCGCGGAGCGGCGCAGCAGCGCGCCGAGGTCGGCCCGGGCGGCGGTGGCGGTGAGCCGTTCGACACCGAGGATGCAGCGGATCATCGGCCGGTGCGCGGGCGGGGCGAGTGCGACGAGGGCGCCGCTCGCGGCGCGGTCGCGGTCCGAGCGGTCCAGCAGTTCGCCGAGCAGGGCGCGCACCGCCGGGGTGGCCTCGGCCCGCTCCAACTCGGCTCGGGTGACGCCGTGTTCGGCGAGGGTCTGCCGGGGCAGGGTGAGCCGGCCGTCCGCCAGGTCCTCGGCGAGGTCGTTGACGAAGTCGAGCCGCTGGCTGGAGTCGATGAACGTCCGGCAGGCGGCCCGGTAGGCGCTCTGGTCGCCGTCCGGGCCGAGCAGGGCCGCGACGACCATGAAGCCGGGCAGCGAGTACCCGTCCAGGTAGGCCTGGTAGTCGGCCTCGGTGTCGAAGCCCGCGAAGTCGAGGTCGGCGTCCGCCGCGTCGAGGAACTCCAGCACCCGCCCGCGCAGCACGGGACGGGCCGCGGCGCTGTCGACCAGCGGCCGCAGCTCCGGCCGGTCGGTGCGCCCCGCGTCGAGCGCCCCGGTGACCTGCTCGCGCCAGCGGGCGGACGCGGCCCGGCGGGTGTCGATCGGCCCGCGGTCGAGCAGGTCGTCGGTGTGGTGCATGAACGCGGTGGCGGCGATCACGTGCGGGACGGTCGCGGGCGGCAACAGCAGCCCGGCGGCCAGCGCGACCTCCCGCTTGTACGCCACCACCCGTTCCCGCTGCCGCCCGTACGCCGCCCGCAGCCCGGGCTCACGCACCCCCGCCGCGTCCAACGCCCGCTCCCAGCCGCCCACCCGCTCCGTCCTCCGCCGCGCGGCCCGCTCCCGGGCCGGTCCCGACGGACCATCCTGCCAAAACCCGCCACCCCGGCCGCCGCACCGCCGCTCACCGGACGGGCTTGCACCAGGTCAGCGAGTACCTGCGCAGCACGTGCCGGCGGTAGCGCACGCCCGGCAGCAACCGCCGGGCCTCGGCGCGCACCTGCCGGTAACCCATCCGCGGGTCGGCCACCGGCATGCCCTCGGGCGCGCTCGCCCGGCGCAGCACCTTCGCGGCCCGCACGACGGGAGCGGCCGCCAACGTCACCGCCCACTCGGCCGGGCCGCTCTCGCGGGCCAGTCCGACGACCACCAGCGTGCCGCCGGGGCGCAGCAGTTCACGCATCCGGGTGAGGGCCGCGGTGAAGTCCATGTGGTGGACGGCGGTCACCGAGCAGACGAAGTCATAACCCTCGACGGGGAGTTCGGCGGTCAGGAAGTCACCCTCGATGAAGTCGACCCCCGGCCGCCCCGCCGCCGTCCGCCGGGCCTCGGCGACCATCACCGACGAGCGGTCGATCCCGGTCACGTGCGCCGCCCGCCCCCGCAACGCCCTCACCAGCAGCCCGTCCCCGCACCCGACGTCCAACGCTCGGCCACACCCCTCCGGGACGCGCCGCAGGATGCCCGGATGCCTGGCGACATTGGTGTTCCAGTACGGCCTCGGCTCGGAGCGCGACATCCCCCCATCGTAGGCCGAACACCGACGACGGCTCCGGAAAGCACGGCGCTCCCCACCCCGCCGTCAGGCGGCAGTGAGCGGACGCTCCCGACGCGCCTCACGCAGAACCGAACCCCACCAATCGAGCTGGTCGAGCATCGCCTTGGCCGCAGCCTCCGGCCCGGCCGGGTCGAGGAGGGTGCCGTCCGGGCCGAAGAGCAGGTAGTAGCGCGGGAAGGAGACGTAGTCCCGCACCGTGTGGGCCTGCAACTCGTTGAAGACCTGGCGGAGTTGTTCGATCGCGAGCAGGCCGCCGCTGGCACCGCTGTAGCCGACGAAGCCGATCGGCTTGGCCTGCCACTGGGTGTAGTGCCAGTCGATGGCGGCCTTCAGGGAGGCCGGGAAGCTGCGGTTGTAGTCGGGGGTGACCACCACCACGGCATCGGCGGCGGCGAGGCGCTGGGCGAGGCGTTCCATCTCCTCCGAGCGGGGCGGGTTCGGCTCCAGGGCCGGTGGGACGGCGGGGAGTTCGAGCGGGATCGGGGTCTCGGCGAGGTCGATCAGGTCGACCTCGAACCGGCCGTGCAGGGCGGCCCGGTCGGCGATCCAGCGGGCGACCACGGGGCCGAAGCGGCCCTCCCGGACGCTGCCGACGATCACGGCGAGGTTGAGCGGCTGACTGGTCATCCGGCTGGTCATCGAAACACTCCTGCGGTGGGACGGGATCGGAACGTCGCCCCCGTTCGGGGCGGCGCTCCTCCAGGTTGGCGGTCCGGTCCGGCCCGGGGGAGGCCGCGCCGAGACTGGTAGTACGGGGGCCACCCTCCGTACGGGGCGGGGCTGTTACGTTCGGGGGGTGAGCGACAACGAGTTGGGGCTGTTCCTACGGACGCGCCGGGAGGCCGTCACTCCGGCCGAGGTGGGGCTGCCGGCCGGTCCGCGCCGCCGGACGCCCGGTCTGCGGCGGGCGGAGCTGGCGACCCTGGCGGGGGTGAGCGTCGAGTACGTGACCCGGCTGGAGCAGGGGCGCGACCGCCACCCGTCCGTGCCGGTGCTCTCCGCGCTGGCGGACGCGCTGCGGCTGGGCACGGCCGAGCGGGTCCACCTGCACCGGCTGGGCAAGGCGCTGGGCGGGCAGTTCACCTGCACGGGCGGCGCGCTGCCGAACCGGTCCGTGCGTCCCACCGTGCGGGCCCTGCTCGATCACCTCGAACCCGCGCCCGCGCTGGTGCTCAACCGGCTCGGCGAGATCCTCGCCTGCACGGACGCCTACCGGCGCCTGGCCGAGCCGGTGGGCCTGCTGGACGGCGAGCGGCCGAACCTGGCCCGCTACGTCTTCACCGATCCCCGGGCCCGCACCACCTACCCGGACTGGGCGCGGACCGCCGACCAGCAGGTGGCCGCCCTCAAGCAGGGCCCGGGCCGCTCTGACCGCCAAGTGGCGGCGCTGATGGACGAGTTGGAGCTCGCGGCGGGGTCGGAGTTCACCGACCGGCTGGCGAACCTGCCCGGCCTCCCGGACGCCACCGGCACCGAACGGCTGCACCATCCGGAGGCCGGCGAGCTGCGGCTGTCCTACGAGACGCTGCAACTCCCCGCCGACGACGACCAGCGCCTGCTGGTCCACCTGCCCGCCGACCCGGCCACCGCCGCCGCCCTCGACCGCCTGGCCGGCCGCCACCCGGGCGCCCTGCGGGTGGTCCCGGCCTGAGCGGCCGGCCCCGCCCCCGGGCTCAGTCCCCCAGCTCAGTCCCCCAGTTCGGCCCGCAGGCTCAGCACCCGGGTGAGGCCGGACGGGTAGGGCAGGGTGCGGGCGAGGTGGTCGGCGCGGGCGAGCGCGGTACGGGCGGCGGGGGTGTCGCCGAGGCGGGTGGCGGCGGTGGCGTGGGCGATCAGCGCCTCGGTCTCGGCGAGGCGTTCGCCGGTGGTGCGGGCGCGGGCGGCTTCGGCGGCGGCGATCCGGGCGGCTTCGGCGGGCCGGCCGGCGGCGAGGTGGGCGTAGGCGGCGAGTTCGGGGGCCTGTTCGGCGGCGCCGTCGCCGAGGGCGACCAGGGCGCCGGAGGGGTCGGCGGCGCGCAGGGCGTACAGGGCGCGGGCGCGGCGTACTTCGTGGCGGGCCTGTTCGTCGTCGGGGGTGCCGGCCCGTTCGAGCAGGGCGGCGGCGCGTTCCCGGTCGCCGGTGCGCAGCAGGACGCGGGCGAGGACGGCGAGGGCGTAGGGCAGTGACCAGGCGTCGTCCCAGTCGGCGGCGGTGACGGCGGCTTCGGCGTACTGGGCGGCGGTGTCGTTCTCCTCCAGCAGGAGGTGGAGTTCGGCGAGGTTGAGCTGTTCGAAGGCGGTGGCCATCGGGTCGCCGGATTCCCGGGCGTGTTCCAGGGCGCGGCGGCCGAAGCGGACGGCGTCGTGCAGGCGGCCGTGCCGGCGGGCGTTCTCCCGCAGGGTGGACAGGACGGAGCCGAGCAGGGTGGGGTCGCCGTACGCCTGGGCGGGGGCGAGGGCGCGGTCGCCGGCCCGGCGGGCCTCGCCGAAGCGGCCGGCCAGGCCGAGGTTGATGGCCTGGCTGGCGTGGGCGCGGGCCTGGAGGAACTGGCCGGTGGGGCCGGGGACGCGTTCGGCGGGGTCCTGGGCGCGGCGGGCGGCGGCGTAGCCCTCCGGGTAGCGGCCCTGGATCTTGCCGAGGCCGGAGCGGGCGAGGTGGTGCAGGGCGCAGGCTTCGGGGCGGGTGTGCTCCTGCGGCGGGTGGGCGTCCAGGGCGGCCTGGGCGGCGTCGGATTCGCCGATCCGGAACAGCGCCTCGGCGAGGTGGGCGGCGGTGGTGACGGTGTCGTCGTGGTCACCGCGGGCCTGGAACTCGGCGAGCGCGGTGCGCAGCACCTCGGCGGCCCGGCCGGGTTCGCCCATCCGGCGCAGGACCTGGCTGTGGGCGAGGCGGGCGCGGGCGGCGTCGACGTCGAGGCGGGCGACCAGGTCGCGGTAGTAGCGGTCGGCGGTGTCGTTGGCGTGGAGCGCGGCGGCGCGTTCGGCGGCGCGGCGCAGGTACTCGGCGGCGCGCGGGTCGTCGGCGCGGGTGAAGTGCGAGGCGAGGGCGTCGACGGCGTCGGGGCGGCGGCGTTCGACGGCCTGGGCGTAGGAGGCGTGCAGTTGGCGGCGGCGGACGGCGGAGAGTCCGTCGTAGCAGGTGAGCCGGACGAGGGGGTGGCGGAAGGCGAGTCCGGCTTCGGCGCGTCCGGCGATGACGACCCGGCGTTCCTCGACGAAGGCGGCGGCGATGGCGTGTTCGACGGCGTCGGCGGCGGCGGCTCCGGTGACGGGCGGGTGCAGGCCGTGTTCGGCGACGTCGAGGAGTTCGGCGAGGGCGGCCTCGCCGCCGGCCACCGAGAGCGCTTCGACGAAGCGGCGGGCGTGCGGGTCGAGCCGGACGAGCCGTTCGCCGACCAGGTCGCGGACGCCGGCGGGCGGGTGGGCCGGGTCGCCGCCCGGCTCGCCGCCGCGGGCGAGTTCGAGGGCGAACAGCGGGTTGCCGAGGGAGAGTTCCCACACCTCGGGCCGGGGCGGGCGGCCGGTGGCGTCGCGGACGGCGGCCAGCACGGCGGCTTCGCCGAGCCGTCCGAGCTCTTCGCGCACCGCCAGCTGCTGGCGGATCATCGCGGCGACGGCGAGGCGGCGGGCGTCGCCGTCGGGCAGTTCCTCCTCGCGGTAGGTGGCGAGGAAGCGCAGCGGGGTGCGGCGGTCGTGGGCGCGCCGGGCGAGGTGGCCGAGGAGCTGGTAGGAGCCGGTGTCGGCGGCGTGCAGGTCGTCGAGGACGACCAGGACGGGGCGGGTGGCGGCGAGGTCGCCGAGCAGGGCGGCACCGGCCCGGAAGAGGCGGTCGCGTTCCTCCTCGGGGCTGCGGTCGGCGCCGACCGGGACCTGGCCCAGCGAGGGGAGGACGGCGGCGAGTTCGGGGTACTCGGCGCCGACCCTGGCCCGTTCGGCGGGGTCGTGTTCGGCGAGCCAGCCGTCGAGGGCGGCGGCGAAGACGCCGTAGGGGGTGTGGTCCTCGGCGTCCTGGCCGCTGCCCCACAGGACGGCGGTGCCGTCGGCGGCGGCGCGGCGGGCGGCTTCGCCGGCGAGGCGGGTCTTGCCGATGCCGGCTTCGCCGGTGAGCAGGCGCACGGGCGGCCCGGCGGGCGCGAGCAGGCGGTCCAGTTCCCGTTCGCGGCCGTGCAGCCGGGTGGGGGCGGCGCTGCGCAGCGGGGCGGGGAGGGCGGCGCCGGCGGGTGCGGGCGCGGGGGCGGCGGCGAGGGCGGCGCGGTGCAGGCGTTCGGTCTCGGGGCCGGGACGGATGCCGAGTTCGGCGTCGAGCGCCTCGCGGCACCGGTGGTACTGGCGCAGGGCGCGGCGGCGCTGTCCCTGGCGCAGGCAGGCGTCGATGAGCAGGCGGTGGGCGAGTTCCTCGGCGGGGCTGGTGGCGAGGACCTGTTCGGCGCAGCCGGCGGCGTCCTCGGGCCGGTCCTGGTCGAGGTGGGCGGCGGCGAGCCGGAGCAGGAGCTGTTCGCGCAGTTGCGCGAGCCGGGTGCGGCGGGGTTCGGCCCAGTGCGCGTACCGGTCCTCGGGGAGCAGTTCGCCGGTGAACTGGCGTATCGCGTCGGCGAGTCGTTCGGTACGGCCGTCGGCGAGGGCGTCCTCGGCGGCCTGTTCGGCGTGGTCGGCGTCGATCCAGACGGCGGCGGGGTCGAGCAGCAGCAGCCCGGCGTCGGCCTTGAGGTAGGAGGAGGCGGCCCGGGGGGCGAGTTCGGGTTCGAGGGCGTGCCGGGCGGCGTGCAGGGCGACCCGGAGGCTGCCGGCGGCGGCGGACGGGTCGGCGTCGGGCCAGCAGGTCTCCATGGCCTGTTCGCGGTGCAGCCGGTGGCCGGGGGTGACGGCGAGCAGCTTGACCAGGGCGCGGGCGCCGGGCCGGGGCCAGCGTTCGGCCAGTGGAGGGCCGGAGTCGCGGGCGGCCCGGAACCCGTCGAAGAGGTAGAGGCGCAGCATGGGTGGTGCGGTGTCCGTCCGGTTTGTCAGTGGTGCGCCCATAAGGCCGACAACAGTACCCGAACAGGCCGGGTACCCCGCAGGCCGGCGCCTGCGGGGTACCCGGTCCCCACGGGATTCAGGTGGTCGTGCGCACGGCTCAGGAGAGCTTGTACGTCGTCATCTGGTGAATGCCGTTGTCGATGGAGAGGACCCCGCCGCCGAGCAGCCCGGCCGCCCGGTTGACGCCGAGGGCGTCGAAGTTGAGCGAGACCATCTCCTCCTTGCCGTCGCCGTCCAGGTCGGCGGCGAGGTAGTTGCGGCCGCCGCGCGCGGTGGCGGAGCCGATCGAGGAGTGGAAGGCGTCCCCGTCACCGACGATCGCCGGGTCGTAGGCGGCGAGTCCGCCCTCGACGCCGCCGACCAGCAGCTTCCTGCCGTCGGGGCCGGTGATGAACTGCGCGGTGCGCAGCGGTGCGACGACGGAGGTCCACCGGTCGTCGCCGCCCGCCAGGTACTGGCGCAGCACGCCGAAGCCCATCTCCTGGAGGCCGTCGCCGTCCTCGCCGGTGAAGAAGTCGCCGTGCGACCAGGGGCCGCCGGCGACCTTCTGGTGCAGCACCTCGCCGGTGCGGCCGTCGCGGATCTCGGTGACCGACATCGGGCTGACCAGGTCGGTGCCGCCGTCGATGCCGCCGGGGACGGCCGAGATCAGCCAGGTGTAGACCACGGCGTGGCCGTCGGCGTACGGGATCTTCGGCGAGGCGTAGACCGCGTGGTCGAGCAGCGCGCCGTGCAGCTTGCCGTCGACGGCCTCGGCGGGCGCCTTCGGGTCGGCCTGCCAGAGCAGGGCGCCCTTGGCGGCGTCCAGGGCGACGCCGTTCTGCACGGAGTCGGTCTGGTTCATGGCGCCGACGCCCGAGTACTGGGCGAACACCTTGCCCTCGGAGACCACCGCGTCGGAGAAGACCACGTCGCCGGAGCCGG
Source organism: Kitasatospora phosalacinea (assembly GCF_000716545.1). Classification (GTDB taxonomy): domain Bacteria; phylum Actinomycetota; class Actinomycetes; order Streptomycetales; family Streptomycetaceae; genus Kitasatospora; species Kitasatospora phosalacinea. The sequence goes on along the minus strand of NZ_JNWZ01000091.1, from coordinate 15,110 downwards.
CCGGGGCGCTGTACGTCCACAGCGGGGTGCCGTCGCCCCTGTAGGCGCGCAGCGCGTCGGTCGGGACGAGGATCTCCTGCTTGCCGTCGCCGTCCAGGTCGGCCAGCGTGACCGAGCGGACGAACTTCCCGCCGCCGTCGACGGTGGTCAGCACCTTGCCGGTGCGGCCGTCGAGCACGACGGTCGCGGTGTCGGCGGCGACCACCACCTCGGGCTTGCCGTCGCCGTTGACGTCGCCGGTGGCGACGGCGTGCACCTCGCCGGGGACGGTGGCCCGCCACAGCTGCTTCGGGGCGCCGGTGAGCAGCGAGGGCCCGGACCAGGCCCAGACGCCGTCGGAGCTGCCGCCCGCGACGACGTCCTGCTTGCCGTCGCCGTCGAGGTCGGTGGCGGCGGCGTAGTCGAGGTCGCCCTGCAGCGGGGTGAGGCTCTTCTGCTTGCCGTTGCCGAGGTTGTAGGCGTGGATGTTCTGCTGCTGGTCGACGGTGCGCACCACGCCGCCGTCGACCTGCTGGAAGCGCGGCGAGGCGCTGGTCCCGGCGGTGCTCCAGCGGACCTTGCCGTTGCCGTTGTACGCGGTGAGCGTGCCGTAGCGCAGGCCGGAGACGTTGACGGCGTTCTCGGTGTCGGTGCCGTCCTGGGCGCTGGCGTAGAGCGTGCCGTCGACGACGTCGAGCTGCCAGGCGCTGGGGCCGTCGCCGCCCTCGGAGGTCCGCTTGGTGGTGGAGGTCCACTGGACGGTGGAGCCGTCGGCGCCGTCCAGGGCCCGCAGGGTGCTGGAGTTGACGTACAGGCTGGTGTCGAAGGTGGACTCGCTGACCACGTACTCGGCACCGGCCGCCTTGCCGATGTCGCCGATGGTCAGGGCGGTGGCCATCGCGTTGACCCGGGTGTCGAGCACCTTCCGGGCGCCGGTGCCCAGGTCGTAGGCGACCAGCGAGTAGCTCACGGCCTCGAAGTGGTCGGGCTGCTCGACGGCGACGAGCCGGTTGCGCGCGGCGTCCAGTTGCAGTTGGCGGCCGAGCTGGTCGCCGTCGGTCTGCCAGCCGAGCGAGCCGTCGGCCGTGTTCAGCACGAAGGTCGTGGTGCGGGCGGGCGCGGTGGCGGTCCCGCGCCGGTCGAAGGAGACCGCGACCTTGCCGCCGCCGAGCGCGACCAGGTCGCCCCAGGCGGCCTCGCCGCTCGCCTTGCTGACGCCGGTGTCGTACGTCCAGGTCTTGGCGGGGGTGAGCCTGCCGTCGGCGTGGTCGAACCGGATGCCGGTGAGGGTGGCGGTGGCGGTGCGGGCCGCGCTGGTGTTGTTGCTGGGTGCGTCGGAGACCAGCAGGGTGCCGTCGACGATCCGGACGACGGTGGCGGTGGCGTACAGCTTGGACCACAGGGTCTTGCCGGTGGCGCCGTCCAGGACGGTGACGAAGGAGCCGTAGGTCAGCGCGGAGCCGGGCGAGGTGATCGGCCGGTAGGGCGCTTCGCCGACGGTCGCGGAGACCACCAGGTCGGGCACGCCGTCGCCGGTGAGGTCGCCGGTGTCGTAGCCCTGGCGGGAGTCCGAGCCGAACGGGTCGAGCGGGTTGTAGCCGAGCGGGATGCGCGCCGGGTACGGCTCGGTGTCCCACGGGCGCAGCGGCTTGGCCTGCCAGTCGGCGTAGAGCGAGGCGTTGGTGCGGGCCCAGGCGGTGGAGCCGTCGGCCTTGTGCAGTTGGACGTTGCCGAGGCTGTGCAGGGTGAAGTAGCTGCCGTCGGAGCCCGCCGGGACGGTCTTGGCCAGGCCGCGCACGCCCTCCAGGGTGGAGGCGGCCGTGAAGGTGACCGGCGCGTGGGCGTCCAGGTGGCTGCCGCTGCCGCCGGTGCCGCCCGTGGGAGCGCTGTCGGCGCCGTCGGTGGCGGCGGCCTGCGGGTACAGGTCGGCGTTCAGCCGGGTGCTGATGTCCTGGGCCTGGCGGTCGGTCAGCTTGACGACGCCGTCCGTCCCGGCAGTGGAGTCGGCGGCCAGCGCGTACGGGGCGGCGGTCAGGGCCAGGCCCGCGGCGACCAGGCCGGAGGCGAGCCGGAGGGCTCTGCGGTGGGTGGTCATCACTTGGCTCCCTGGGTGAAGCGGATCGCCGAGCCGTTGGTCAGGACGGCCTGGTTGAACGAGTACTGGAGGGCGTCGGTCCCGGCCTGGTTCTCCAGGCCGACGGTGGCGCCGGAGCCGGCCCCGGGCACGGTCTGGTACTGGAAGGTGATGGCGCCGGTGGCCTCGTCGAACAGCACCTCGAAGGTGACCCGCTTCGAACTGTCGGAGACCAGCGGCACGTTGTTCCACACGACGGCGAAGGTGCGCTTGCCGGTGGTGCCGGTGGTGGCGGTGGTGACGGTGGCCTTCTTGTCGAGCGTCAGGTCGTCCCAGAACGGAGCGACGACGCCGTTCGGCTTGTAGGCGGTGGGCAGCGCGGTGTTGGCGTAGTCGCCGATCCGCGGCTCCAGGAAGTCGACCAGGCCGTTGGTGGTGACCGCGGCACTGGTGTACTTCACGCCGTAGTACGTCACCGGGAAGGGCAGGGCGACGGTCTTGGCGTCCTCGTCGCCGCTGAGCGCGACCTTGTTGACGCCGTTGACCCAGTTGTACGCGGTCGGGGCGCAGCTGGTGCCGGAGTTGTCGGTCCGGGCCGGGGTCTGCACGGTCTTCTCGACGTCTGCGGCGACGGCCAGCGGGCCGGTGAACACGCCGTTGCAGAGCACGGGTTGGGCGGGCTTGACGGTCAGCGTGTAGCTGCCCTCGGCGACCTTGCCGAGGTTGTACGAGCCGTCCTTGCCGGAGACCACGGAGGCGACGGGGGTGCCGGTGAGCTCGACGACGGCGCCCGCGAGCGGCTTGCCGGTGACGTCCAGCACGGTGCCGGTGACGGTGTGGCTCGCGACGGCGGTCATCGCCAGCGGGACGGTCTGCGGCTGCCCGGCGGCAACCACCAGGCCCTTGACCTCGAGGTTCGCGTAGCCGTAGCCGGAGGCGGTGACGCTGTAGCTGCCGGGGGCCAGCGCGAGGCGGTAGGAGCCGTCGGGGGCGGTGGTGACGGTGCGGGTGCCGGTGGCGTCCGAGCTGATCCTGACGGTGATGCCCGCGAGCGGGGCGCCGGTCGCCTTGTCGGTGGCCTTGCCGGTGATGTCCACGGCGGTGTGCGGGGCCAGGTCGACGGACTTGAGGATGTCGAGCCTGCCCTCGCCCCACACGTTGTTCATGCCCGCGGTGCCGCCGCAGTGGGTGTCGTCGACGTCCCGGGCGCCCTGGTCGAGCAGCGCGCGGGTGCCGTCGATGTCGCCGATCAGGCTCGGCGCGGCCGACCACAGCAGTGCGGCCGCACCGGCCACGTGCGGGGTCGCCATCGAGGTGCCGGACTCCACCATGTACGCCGAACCCGGCCAGGTGGAGCGGACGTTGACGCCGGGGGCGGAGATGTTCGGCTTGGCCGAGCCGTCCACCAGGGACGGGCCGAAGCCGGAGAAGGAGGCGATCTTGCCGTTCACGTCGTACGCGCCGACGCCGTAGGACGGGGCCTGCGAGCCGGGGGCGTGCGCGGTGGAGCAGGTGGCGCCGTCGCCGTCGTTGCCGGCCGCGAAGGCCTCGAAGATGCCCGCGGAGTTCCAGGCCTCGACGATGTCCTGGTAGAAGGTGGTGTCGCCGCCGCCCCAGGAGTTGTTGACGATGTTCGGCGCCAGGTCGGGGCGCGGGTTGTTGCCGTTGTGGTCGGTCGGCGCCAGGATCCACTGGCCGGCCTTCAGCAGGTACTCGTCCGAGCACTGCGAGGACTCGCAGCCCTTGGCGGCGATCCACTTGGCGTTCGGGGCGACGCCGACGCCGTTCTTGCCGACCATGGTGCCCATGGTGTGGGTGCCGTGGCCGTTGTTGTCGCACGGGGTGCTGGGGGTGGCGCAGTTCCCGGTCGGGTCGTAGAAGTTGTAGTCGTTGGTGAAGGTGCCGTCACCGTTGTTGCCGCGGTAGTTGGCGACCAGGTCCGGGTGGTCGTACTGCACGCCGGAGTCGACGTTGGCGATCACGACGCCCTCGCCGCGCGCGTCGTACCGCGACCACACCTGGTCGGCCTCGATGTCCTTCACGCCCCACTCGGGCGTGCCGTCGCCCGCGTCGGTGGTGGCGGCGGCGGACGCCTGCACGTCGTCTATGTGGTAGGTCTGCGCCTTGACGATCTTCCGCACGTCGTCGCGCTCGGCCAGTTTCGCGATCAGCTTCGCGTCGCCGGTGACCTGGACGGCGTTGGCGATCCAGTAGTCCTGGTGGCCGACCTTCCGCTCGTCCAGGAACTTCTTCAGGGCGCCCTGGCTGCGCTGCGCGGTGTCCTGCAGCTCCCGGTAGGCGGCCCCGGCCCGCTCGGCGTGCGAGCCCTTGCCCTTGGACGTGCTCAGGTCGGCGCGGTCCTTCAGCACCACGAAGAAGGTGGCGTCCTGACCCCCCGCCACCGCGCTGGTCAGGGTCGGGTCCACCTGGACGGTGGCGGAGCCGGACGGGGCGGGTGCGGCGGCGACCGCCGCGGGCAGCGGCGAAGCGGTCAGGCCGGCCGTCACGGCCAGTGCGGCAGTGGCCCAGAGAGCCGTTCTGCGCCGGTTCTGTCGGGGCAGGTGCATGAGGGGGAGTCCTCCAGGGAGGGAGCAGGATTCCCCGAAGGTAGGGAGCGGCCGTTACTGCGGAATTACAGGCTCCGCGGCCGCCGCCCGCGGGCGTTGATCCGTTGTTGATCGGGCTGCGCCAGCATGGCCGCACACCGGGCCGGGGCAGCGTCGCCGACCGGCCGCCAGTCTCGCACCGGTCCCGCCGCACGGGCCGCCGAACCACGAGTGGGGCCCACCGCCATGCACCCGATCCGACTTCCCGCCGCCGCGGGCCTGGCCGCCGCCCTGGGCCTCGCCCTCACCGCCTGCGCCGGCGCCCCCGACCCGGCCGCCGCCCCCGCCGTACCGGCCGCCGTCCCGCACCCGCCCGCCACCACGGCCGCCGCGGTGATCCCGGTGGAGGCGGTCCGCGACGGCAGCGGCCGGTGCACCGCCGACGACCTGCGGGCCACCGTCACCGCCCCGCCCGGCGAACGCGCCGTCGAGCGGATCGAACTGACCAACCTCGGCCCGGAGCCCTGCACCATGACCGGCTACCCCGTCGTCGACCTGCTGAGCGACACCGCGACCTGGACGCTGCCCCGACGCCCCGACGCCGCCGTGCGCACCGTCACCCTGCCGCCCGGCGGCACCGCGCACGTGGCCATCGACTACCCGCGCCACGAGGGCGGCGGCCAGGGCGAGTTCAAGGTCACCGGGATCGCGCTGACCCCGCCCGGCGGCACCGGCCGCCTCACCTTCCACTGGGAGGGCGCCAACCCCCGTACCGGCGAGGGCACTTACGTCCGCCCGGTGGCGCCCTGAGCCTCAGCCCGCCGGGGCCGGCGAAGGCGACGGCTGCGACGGCTGCGTCGGCTGTGACGGCGGGGCCGGTTGCGGCTGCGGGGCCGGCTCGGGCCGGGCGTCCGGGTCGGGGCGGACGGCGCCCAGGACGGGGAGCATGGCGACGGGGGCGAGTTTGACCACGGTGCCGGTGTGCGGGGCGTGGACGACGGTGCCACCGCCCAGGTAGAGGGCGACGTGGCTGGCGTCGCCGTGGTAGACGACCAGGTCGCCGGGGCGCAGGTCGCGCAGGGCGACGTGGCGCAGGCCGGCCCACTGCTGCTGGCTGGTGCGCGGGATCGGCACCCCGGCCGCCTGCCAGGCCTGCGAGGTGAGGCCGGAGCAGTCGAAGGCGTCCGGTCCGGTGCCGCCCCACAGGTACGGTTTGCCGCGCTGGGCGAGCGCGAAGTCGATGGCCCGGCGCCCGGCCGCGGACGCCCCGCCGCCGGGGCCCACGGCGAGCAGTTGCCGGGCGGCGCCGTCGGCGAGGGCGCTCTCGCGCTGCTCCAGCAGCCCGATCTGCTCGGCGGTGGCGCCGGCGAGCAGCCGCTCGGTGCGGGTGGCGCCCTCCTTGGCCCGCTCCAGGGAGCGCTGGGCCTCGGCGGCGGCGTCGGACGCCGCCTTCTCGGCCTGCGCGGCCTGTTCGGAGAACAGCACCATCCGGTTGCGGGCCTCGCGCAGGTCGCGCAGGACGGTAGCCGCGCTGCGCGAGTCGGACGCGGCGCGCTGCTGCCGGTCGAGGAAGTCCTCGGGCCCGTCGGAGAGGAACAGCCGGGCCAGGGTGCCGAGCCCGCCGCTGCGGTACTGCTCGGAGACCAGCCGGGCGGCCTCCGATTCGGCGTCCGCGAGCCGGCCGCGCTGCTCGGCGGCCTGCCGGGCGGCGTCCGCCGAGAGCTGCCGGCGCCGCGCCAACTCCCCTGTCACGGCGGTGTAGTTCTGCTCGGCCGCTTCGGCGGCGTGCCGGGCGCTCTCGACCTCCTCGGCCAGCCGGTCGAACGCGGAGTCCGCCCCGGCGGGGGGTGCCGGCGCGGGGTCGGCGCCGGCCGGGACCGCCGGTACCAGCAGGAGAGTCGTCACCAGCAGGGCTGCGGCCCGCCAGGATCGGGGTGTACCACGGGACACCGCTGTCCACCGTCCTCGGTCTGATGATCGGAACCACGGACACTCTGGCACCCGCCCCCGCCCGCCCCGGGGACCTCGTCCCCGGGGAGCCCCACACTCACCCGCCCGGCCCAGCCGGGCCCCGCCCCGCGTCGGCGCCCCGCCGTGCGGCCTGTCGGCGGTCCGGGAACCGGGCGGGTGCGGCAGGGTGGAGGGCATGAGCGCATCGGAGGGAACGGAGTACGCCGTCAGTTCGGAGTTCTACGACCTGTTGCAGGCGGAGCCCGACCGGCGGCGGGCACAGCGGTGGTTCGCCGGGGCGGCGGGCCGGGCCCGGCACGGGATCGTCGACTTCGGCGCGGGCACCGGGATCGTCACCCAGGTGCTCCTGGAGTCCTCGGGCGTGCCGGTGCACGCCGTCGAGCCCGCGGCGGCCATGCGGACGGTGCTGATGTCCCGGGCGGCGGCGCTCGGCGCGGACCGGCGGGCCCGGTTGACGGTCCACCCGGGCCGGGCCGAGGACGCCGGGCTGGACGCGGTCGCCGACCTGGCGGTGGCCGCCAACGTGGTCGGCTGCGTGGAACCGGCGGCCCGGCGCGCCCTGTTGCGGGCGGCGGCCCGGGCCCTGGCGCCCGGCGGGGTGCTGCTGTTCGACCCGCCGCCGGTCGGACTCCCGGACGCGGCCGAGGACTTGACCGGTTTCGGCCCGGTCCGGATGGGCTCGGACAGCTACCGGGCGGACGTCACCCGGGTGCCCGACCGGGGGGTGCTGCGGATGGTCTTCGACTACCGGGTGGAGCGCGCGGGCCGGTCGGTGCGCGGCGCCCGGGAGGAGTTCCCGATGTGGCCGGCCGAGCCCGAGGTGCTGGTGGAGGAGATCACCCAGGCGGGCCTCGAACTCGTCGCGGCCCCGCACCCGGACCTGCTGGCAGCCCGCCGCCCGTCCCGCTGAGCCCCGGATCTGCGACAATCGACCGATGTTGACGATGGGTTCGGTGGTGCTGGGCGTGGCGGACGTGCCACGGGCGGTGGCGTTCTGGACGGCCGCCCTGGGGTACGTCCCGCGCGGGGACGGCGACGAGCGGTGGGCGGTGCTGCTGCCGCCGCACGAGGGCGGGGTGCAACTGGCGCTGGGCTTCAGCGAGAGCCCGGTCCAGGAGCGCCCCCGGGTGCACCTGGACCTGTACGCCGCGGACGCTGCCGACCAGGCGGCCGAGGTGGAGCGGCTGGTGGCGCTGGGGGCCCGGCGGGTGGACTGGGACAGCTACCCGCCGGACCCGGACTTCGTGGTGCTGGCCGATCCGGACGGCAACCGCTTCTGCGTGATCGACACCGCGCACGGCTGACGCCCCGCCGGGAGCCCCGCCGGGGCGCCGACGTGGGACGGAACTTCCGCGCCGCGCCGCCGAGGGGCATGTCCGGCGGCCCTCGGGGTAGCCGCTCGGCGTCGCGGACGGCAGGGTGCCGTCCGGGGCGAGAGGGGACGTGGACCATGACGCAGAAGATCGTGAGCGGGTACGACGGCTCCCCGCGGGCACGGGCCGCGACGCGCTGGGCGGCCGCGGAGGCCACCCGGCGCGGTGCGGAGCTGACACTGCTGCGGGTCTGGCCCCGGTTGGGGCCGGCGGACCCGGAGGGGCCGGGCGCCGACCCGGTCCAGCAGGCCGAGCACGACGACCTGGAGGCCCTCGCGGCGGACCTGCTCGCCGCGCACCCGGACTTGGCGGTGGCCACCCAGGCCGCCGCGGGCGACCCGGCCGACCTGCTGGTCGAGGCCGCCGCCGACTACGACCTGGCGGTGCTCGGCTCGTACGGCCAGGGCGCCGTCGCCGACCTGCTGGGCAGCTCGGTGGCCCTCTCGGTCGCCGCGCGCGCCGCCTGCCCGGTGGTGCTGGTGCGGGAAGAGCCCGCCGACCAGGACGCGCGGCTCGTCGAGGAGGACGCCCCGCTCACGGCGGAAGCGGCGGCCCAGGCGCCGGTGCCGGTACCGGCCGGGCTTCCGATCGAATCCCCCCTGGACCCCCCGGTCCGGGACGACGCCCGGCTCGCGACGGCGCCGGCCGCGGCGGGCTCGCCGCTCACGGCGGCCGTCCGGCCGCCGGCCGCCGAGCCGGGGTCGACTCCCGGGATCCCGGCCGGGCCGGAGATCGTGGTGGGCCTGGCGGGCGACTCCTCGCTGCCCGCCGTCGAGTTCGCGCTCGCCGAGGCGGCCCGCTCGGGCGGCCGGGTGCGCGCGGTGCACGGCTGGGAGATGGTGCCGCTGTGGGCGGCCACGCCCGGCTGGCTGCCCACTGACCCCGACGCCGACCACCAGGCCGAGCGGATCGAGGCCGACCTGGACCGCCTGCTGGCCCCCGCCCGGGCCGCCCATCCGGGCGTCGAACTGCGCGTCGAGGCGGGCCTCGGCGGCGCCACCGGCGCGCTGCTCGCCGCCGCCGAGCACGCCGACCTGCTGGTGATCGGCCGCCACCCGCACCTGTTCGGCAACCGCCTCGGCCCGGTCGTCCACGCGGCCGTCCGGCACAGCACCGCCCCCGTGGTCCTGGTCCCGCACGACTGAGCCGGGGCCGCCCGGCTCTCTCCCCCGCCCGCCCGGAAGCGCGTCCCACCGCCCCGGGCGGGCGGAGCCGTCCTGCTCTGCGCACCCGCCGCCCGCCCTCCGCCCGCGCGACTCCCCCGAGTTCGCCGCCTCGCCGCCTCGCCGCCTCGCCGCCTCGCCGCCTCGCCGCTGACCGTGCTGCGGTGATGCGCGGGCTGCTGCTGATCTCCTCGGCCGGCGGGCACGACCCGGCCGCCGAGCGGGAGACCGTCCGCGGGCGGTTGCTCCTGCTGTTCCGATCGATCGGCCGAGGACGCCCGCTGGTCCATTCGGATGCGAACGGGCCGGCGGGAGTAACCTCCCGCCGACCGGCTGCCGACACCCTGGACATGACCTCTTCCTCTTCTCCGCGGTGCCGCAAGGGGCTGGCCGTGCTGGCCGCCGCCGTCTGCGCGGCGGGTGCGACGGGCCTGGCGCCCGCGTACGCGTCCGACGTCCGGGAGCCCGCGGCCGACGCGCCGTGGGTGGTGTCGCTGGGCGACAGCTTCATCTCCGGCGAGGCCGGCCGCTGGGCCGGCAACAGCAACGAGTCGGAGGACGGCTGGTCCCGCACCGACCGGGCGTACGACCCGGAGACCGACGAGAGCGACCCGAAGCGCGTCTACGGCGCCTCGTACGACAGCGGCTGCAACCGCTCCGACGTCGCCGAGGTGCAGTCCCTCACGCTGGCCGTCCGCAAGCTCAACCTGGCCTGCTCGGGCGCGACTTCGACGGCCGTCAAGCTGCCGGAGCACGGCGGGGAGCCGTTCAAGGGCGAGCCCTCGCAGGCCGGGCGGCTGCAGCAGGCGGTGACCGGGCAGCAGGTGCGCGCCGTGGTGGTGTCGATCGGCGGCAACGACCTCGGGTTCTCCGACATCATCACCGACTGCACGAAGCAGTTCCTCAAGCCCTTCGGCGGCTCCCCGTGCGCGCCCGACGCCGGGCAGCAGGTCAAGGAGCGGCTGCCCGGGGTGCGGACGGCCGTGGTCGAGACGCTCGCCGACGTGAGGACCGCCCTGGAGCGGTCCGGCCACGCGGCCGGCTCCTACCGGCTGGTCCTGCAGTCCTACCCGTCCCCGCTGCCCGACGCGGGCCGGGTCCGCTACCCCGGGGAGAAGTACGACCGCTTCACCCAGGGCGGCTGCCCGTTCTACGACCGGGACCTCACCTGGGCGCACGACGACCTCGTCCCGCAGATCAGCGCCACCCTCGCCGAGGCCGCGCACGAGGCCGGGGCCGAGTTCCTCGACCTGTCGCGGGCCTTCGAAGGCCGCGAGGTCTGCTCCACCACCACCCGGCACGCCGACCTCGCGCACCCGCCCAGCGGCAAGACCAGCGAGTGGATGCGCTTCCTGACCACCGGCGCCGGGCAGGGTCAGCTCCAGGAGTCGCTGCACCCCGACCGCTACGGCCAGCAGGCCCTCGGCACCTGCCTGAGCCTCCAGTTGGAGCAGCCCACCGCCGACCGCCGCTGCCTCAACACCCCAGGGCGCGGGCCGGCCGCGATGGAGCTGGCGGCGATCGGCTGACCGGGGCCTCCCGGGCCAGGTGGAGATGTCGCAATCCGCACCGGCCCCGGAGGCCCTCACGCGTTCAAGAACCCAGCACGCGTGTCACCGACGTCCCGGGACAACGCACCTGGTCCGGGGCGGCGGCGGGTGACTCGTCGGCGAGCCGGTTGCTGCGGGTGATCTGCGGCATGTGCGTCTCGGCCCAGTCCCGCAGGGCGGAGAGCGGTCCTTCGAGGGAGAGGCCGAGTTCGGTGAGCCGGTAGTGGACGGCGGGCGGCACGGTGGGTTCCACCCGGCGGGCGGCCAGGCCGTCGCGGACCAGGCTCTGCAGGGTGACGGACAGCATCTTCTGCGAGATGCCCGGGACGCGGCGCCGCAGTTCCGCGAAGCGGAGTTCGCCGGGGGCCTCCTCGGCCAGCACCTTGACCGCGATCGACGTCCACTTGGTGCCGACGCGGTCGAGCAGTTGGCGGGTCGGGCAGAGCGGGTCCAGCAGGTCGCCGCGCTCACCGGGCCGCCGCCGGTCTCGTCCGCCGGGCCTCGACGTGGTCACCCGGAGCTCACCACCTGAAGGGAGAGTGCCGTCTTGGAGCGGCCAGCATAGTTCCCTAGCGTGACCTGGTCACCATTCCCCACCATCTCCCTGGAGTGCCCGGTGCCCGAACTGCGACGCGTCCTCGCCAACGGTGTCGAACTGAACGTGGCCCTCGCCGGGTCCGGTCCGGCCGTCCTGCTGCTGCACGGCTTCCCGCACACCTGGGAGCTGTGGACGGATGTCATGGCCGACCTGTCCGACCGCTACCGCGTCATCGCGCCGGACCTGCGCGGGTTCGGCGCGAGCGGCCGGGCCGCCTCCGGGTACGACGCGGGCACCCTGGCCGAGGACGCCGCGGCGCTCCTCGCCGCGCTCGGCGTGGACTCGGCCGCGGTGGTGGGCATCGACGCGGGCACCCCGCCGGCCTTCCTGCTCGCCCTGCGCCGCCCCGGTCTCGTCCGGCGCCTGGTGGTCATGGAGTCCCTCCTGGGCGGGCTGCCCGGTGCCGAGGACTTCCTCGCCGGCGGCCCGCCGTGGTGGTTCGGCTTCCACTCCGCCGCGCCCGGCCTCGCCGAGACCGTGCTGGAGGGCCACGAGGCCGCCTACGTCGACTGGTTCCTGGACGCCGGCACGCTGGGGGACGGGGTGCGCCCCGCCCTGCGGGACGCCTTCGTCCGCGCGTACACCGGCCGGCCGGCGCTGGGCCGCGCGTTCTCGTACTACCGGGCGCTGCCCGAGAGCGCGGCGCAGATCGAGCGGGAGGTCGCCGCCGCCCGTCTGACGGTGCCGACGATGGCGGTGGGCGCCCGACCGGTCGGGGCCGCGCTGGAACGCCAACTCCGCCCGTTCACCGACGACCTCACCGGGCACGTCATCGAGGACTGCGGCCACATCGTCCCGCTGCACCGGCCGCGCGCCCTGCTCGCGCTGCTGCGCCCGTTCCTGGCCGGCGGGGACGCCCGGGCGGCGTGACCGGGGCGGCGGCTCCGAACCCCGCCTTCCCGCACCTCACCCCGTCCGGCTTCGGCCCGAGCGACCTGCTCGGCGCGTACAAGCTGCCCGCGAACGGCGGCGCGGGCACCACCATCGCCCCCAACGCCCACATCGTGCTGGTCGAGGCCGGCAGCGCGACCATGGCCGACCTCGGCGCCTCGGTGAACACCGCGGTCAGCCTCGGCGCCAAGTACGTCTCCAACAGCTACGGCGGAAGCGAGTCCTCCGCCGGATCCAGCCCGGCGTCCTTCCCGTACGCCCGCACCAGCGCGCTGTTCGACGTCACCACCGGCTCCAACGGCTCCTGCTCCCCCGCCTGCCTCTGCAAGGCGGGCACCGGCCACGACGGCCCGACCGGTCTCGGCACCCCCAACGGCACCACCGCCTTCAAGGGCTGACGCCGCGCCGGCCGGGGAGGCCGCCACGCCGTCCGCGTGGCGGCCTCCGCCGCCGCCCGGCTCAGACCTGCCGGAGCGTCACGGCGTGCTCCGAGCGGACCAGCCGCAGCATCGGGCAGCGCGCGTCGGCGGCGGCCAGCAGCCCGGCCAGGGTCTCCGCCGGCACGTCGCCGCGCAGCTCCACGGTGGCCGTCAAGTCGTACGGGACGGCGGGCGCGTCGGTCGGGACGCCGAAGAAGCGGGCGTCGTTGTTGCGGGCCCGGACCTGCACCTCGGCCCGGTCCAGCGGGACGTCCTCCAGCGCGGCGATGCACAGCAGGGTGTGCGTCAGGCAGGTGCTGACCACCGCGCACAGCAACTCCGGCGAGGTGGGCCCCAGCCCGAACCCGCCGATGTCCGGGCCGCCGTCCCCGAGGAACGACCACTCCCCCACCCGCACCTTGCGCACCCCGGTCGCGTCGTCGGCCACGCAGACCGCGCTGACCTCCTCGTCCCAGTCCGCGCCGGCCGGCCGGCGCCGGGCGGCGTCCCGCATCGCCGCACCCTTGTCCTTCAAGTGCTGCGCCAGGCCCGGCCGTTGGACTGCGGGCGTGATCTCGGATGTGTTCGTCATGGCCGGTAGCGTACGGACCGCGCCGCCGGCCGGCCGAACTCCACCGGCGTCTTCGGCTCCACGGAGGATTCCTCCGTCCGGGGTCTGGGCATGCGCGGCGCATGACCATCCCGGATCCCGTCGTTCCCGACCGACCCCTCGCCGTGGTGACCGGTGCGTCCAGCGGCATCGGCTACGAGCTGGCCCGGCAGTTCGCCCGGCACGGCTACGACTTGCTGGTGAACGCCGAGGACGACCGGCTGTCCACCGCCGCCGACCGGCTGCGCGCCACCGGCGCGTCCGTCCAGGCCGTCCGGGCCGACCTGCGCGACCGCAGCGGGGTGGAGGCCCTCTGCGCGGCGATCACCGCCACCGGCCGCCCCGTCGCGGCCGCCGCGCTCAACGCGGGCATCGGCCGCGGCGGCGCGTTCCTCGACACCGACGTCGACGACGAGGTGGACATCGTCGACCTCAACGTCACCGCGACCGTCCGCCTGGCGAAGTACCTGCTCAGGGGCATGGCGGCGCGCGGCGAGGGCCGGCTGCTGATCACCTCCTCCGTCGCGTCGATGACCCCGGGCCCGTTCCAGGCCGTCTACAACGCCTCGAAGTCCTTCCTGCAGTCGTTCGCCGAAGCCCTCGGCGGCGAGCTGAAGGACACCGGCGTCACCGTCACCTCGCTGATGCCGGGGCCGACCGAGACGGACTTCTTCCGGCGCGCGGACATGACCGACACCAGGATCGGCCGGCAGGACAAGGACGACCCGGCCCTGGTCGCCCGGCAGGGCTTCGACGCCCTCCTGGCGGGCAAGGGCAAGGTCGTCGCCGGCTCGGCGAAGACGAAGGCGCAGGGCCTGGTGAGCAAGGTGGTGCCCGACCGCCTCAAGGCCGGGGCCCACCGCAGGGTGGCCGAACCCGGCTCGGGCGGGGACGGGGGCGAGGACTGACATCCATAGGAGCATCCGGCGGACGCCGGGCGTCCCGCGCCCGGCCCGGGCGTTCTCCGGGTTCACGGGGAGATCCGAAAACACGTGGAGATTCCGTGATTTTTGTGTCGGTTGTGGGCAGGCGCGGTGCCAACGGGTCGGCCGGATCCCCGGCCCGCCCGTACGAGGTTCGACCGGGACAGCACACAGGAGGTCGTCATGACCGACACCGGAAACGTCCGCTCCCCCGGGAGCCCTCCGCAGCCTCCGCCGGGCGGGTCCCGCCCCGACGCGGGCCAGGGGAAGACGACCGTCGCCGACGGCGTCGTCGCGAAGATCGCGGGCAGGGCCGCGCGCGAGGTCGCGGGCGTCCACACGCTGGGGGGCGGAATGTCCCGGGCCTTGGGCGCGGTGCGCGACCGCGTCCCGGGTGGCGGGGGCGGCGACGTCACGCGCGGGGTGAAGGTCGAGGTGGGCGAGCGCCAGGCCGCCCTCGACCTGGAGGTCGTCGCCGAGTACGGCGTGCCCATCCCCGAGGTCGCGAAGGACGTGCGCGCGAGCGTCGTCGAGGCGGTGGAACGCCTGGTCGGCCTGGAGGTCGTCGAGGTGAACATCGCGGTCAAGGACGTCCACCTCCCCGGCGAGGACGACGAGGAGGACGAGGACGAAGGCCGCGAGAGCGGCACCGCCGGCGGGACCACCGGCCCCAGGCGGGTGGCCTGAGGAACCCGACCCGGCAGCGGCGCCCGCTGCTGGGAGAGGAGCGGGCGGGACGAGCACGGCCGCCGGGGGCGGTTCACCCCCCGGTCAGGTCCTCCAGGGCGGGCAGCACCTTGTCCAGCGTGACCGGTAGGTCCCGCACCCGCACGCCGCAGGCGTGCCAGACGGCGTTCGACACCGCGGCGGCCGTGCCGACGATGCCGATCTCCCCGATGCCCTTGGTCCCCATCGCGTTGACGTGGGGGTCGTGCTCGTCGAGCCAGTGGGCCTCGACCTCGGTGACGTCGGCGTTGGCCGTGATGTGGTAGTCGGCGAGGTCGTGGTTGACG
>NZ_JNWZ01000090.1 GCF_000716545.1 Kitasatospora phosalacinea | reverse complement strand
TCGGAGGAGGAGTTGTCGACCACGCCGGAGGAGGCGGTCCAGGGGCTGGCGCTGCCGGTCTCGAAGCCGGGGTTGCCGAGCAGCTGGGCGGGGGTGCAGCCGGTGCCGCCGCCGGTGGGCAGCCCGGTGGCCGAGTAGCTGAGCGGCGCGGTGCCGCCGGTGGCCTTGATCTGCAGGCTGACCGAGCCGTTGACCGCGGTCGACTGGTTGCCGGGGCTGGTGACGGTCGGGCCGCCGGTGCTGGGCAGCGAGCCGACGTTGACGGCGGCCCAGGCGGTGGCGGTGGCGTTGTACTCGGCCGAGCCGGAGCCGTACAGGTCGGTGGCGGCGGAGAGCATGCCGGCCCGGGCGCTGGCGTAGTTGGTGGTGGAGGTCCAGTAGGTGGTGAGCGCCCGGTACCAGATGGCGGCCGCCTTGTCCCGGCCGATGCCGGTGACGGTGATGCCGTTGGCGGTCGGCGAGTTGTAGCTGACGCCGTTGACGGTCTTGGCGCCGCTGCCCTCGGCCAGCAGGTAGAAGAGGTGGTTGCCGACGCCGGATGAGTAGTGGACGTCGAGGTTGCCGACGCCGCTGTACCAGGAGTCGGCGGAGGAGCCGTCCTTGGAGGGCTTGTCCATGTAGCGCAGCGGCGTGCCGTCGCCGTTGATGTTGATCAGCTCGCCGATCAGGTAGTCCGGGTTGTCCTTGGGCAGGTTTCCCAGAACGCGTTGACGTAGTTGCTGCCGTAGTGGACCCGGCTGTACGCGCCGACGCCGTCGCCGCGGATGCCGCTGCGGCCGAAGGTGTTCTTGTAGTAGTCCCAGGTCATCGCGACGCCGTAGTGGGCGTCGACGGCCGCGGACTCCTTGTTGGAGACGGTGCCGTCGCCCCAGCTGTCGGTGGTCTTCGAGTACAGCGTGCCGGTGCCGCTGGTCCCGTTGTTCAGGTTGGTGGTGTACATGTTGCCGCGGGTCGGGTCCTTGAGCTGGTAGTTGGACCCGGACTGCGAGGTGCCGAGGGTGACGCTGCCGACGAAGACGCCGTTGCCGGTGCCGGTCTGCACGCCCTCCCACTTCTGGATCACGTCCCCGCTGGTGGCGTCGGTGACCACGTGCAGCTTGCTCGGGGTGCCGTCCTCCTGGACGCCGGAGACCACGGTCTCCCAGGCCAGCCGGGGGTGGTTGTCGGCGGCCCAGACCACCAGCCGGGGCGCGGTGTCCAGGGCGGAGCCGGCCTGCGCGGCCAGCGCGGTGGCCTGGCCCTTGGCGGCGGCCAGCTTGGGGGTGGTGGACAGGCCGTCCAGCGAGGCGGTGGAGGCCCGGTCGACGCCCTTGGTGCTGCCGTTGGCGGCCTGGTGGACGATCAGGTCGCCGCCGAGCACGGGGAGTCCGCCGTAGGTGCGCTCGTAGCGGAAGTGCTGGGTGCCGTCGGCGTCCTTGGACGCGTCCTTGACCACCAGCTTCTCCTGGGCGCCGAGGCCCAGGCTCTGGGCGAAGCCGGCGGAGCGGCTGCCCGCGTCGGAGATCAGCTGGGCCTTCCCGGCGGCGGCCTGCTGGGCGGCGACCTGATTGGACGCCAGGGGGACGGACGGAGTGGCCTGGGCCACCGCCACGGGTATCGCGGTCACCAGCAGGGCGGTGGTGGCCGCGAGGGCGGCCATGCTCACGCGGGCATGCGTGGGGCGAGACATGCGGAACTCCTCTTTACCGACCGTCGCGGGGTCACGAGCGGTTGAGAGTATCTGGCCGCGGTTGCGGCGCAGCGGGGGCCCCTGCCGCCGGTTCGCGGCGCGGGGTGCGTGCACGTACGCGGTGCCGGCCACGTGGGGTGCGCGTGCCGGGCTGCGGGCGCCGGTGGCCTGGGGCGGGCTCCATCGGCGGGAGTCGGGGTTACTTGTCGGTTCGCAGCCGGGGGAATCGTGGCAGCAAACACCCGGCGAATGACAGATGCATGCCATGGAATGACCGATTAACGACCGCGCCCCGGCCGCGCCGGCGGCCCCGCACGGTCCGGCATGTGGGACGCCGTCGGGAAGGCCCGTACCGCGCCCCGTCGCGCGGCGCCGGTTTTCGGCCAACCCGGCCAGGGGCCCCACCCGGAGGTGAGGCCCCTGTTACCGCGGGGAAACCATCAGTTCTGGACGAACACCGCCACCGTCCGGCCCGGCACCGTGAAGGTTCCCGAGGCCGGGTCGAAGGCTGCCTGCTTGACCACCGGGTCGCTACCCTTGGCCTGCACCTTGTGCAGTTCCTGCTTGCTGCCGCGCAGGCCCGCCACGGTCTGGTTCTGCACGGTCGGGGTGGCGTTGAAGACCACCGTGATGCCCTTCTCGGCGCCCTTCAGGCCGGTGCCGTCCAGGTGCATGGTGATCACGCCCGGGTTCTCCCCCGCGGTGCCGGACAGCGGGAAGGACAGCCGGCGCTGCACCTCCGCCGTGCTGGCCAGCGCGAACAGCGGCGAGGACTGACGGATCTTCAGGAACTGCTGGTAGATGGCGGTGCCGGCGCCCGTCTCGTTGCAGCCCATCCGCAGCTTCGGGTCGGCCAGCAGCTGCTTGTCGCGGGCCCACATCGACTGGTTGTCGGCCGCCATCGGCAGGCCGCGCCCCCAGCCGTTGCCGAGCTCGCAGTCCCAGTTGATCGCGTTGAACCAGTCGCCGGAGTCGAAGGAGTTGGCGTCCAGCGACTTGGAGCGCAGCAGGTCGCTGCCGGCCTGGGCGAAGCCCGGGCCCTGGCTCAGCGCGGTCAGCGACAGGCCGAGCGCCTGCATCCGGGCCCGGTCGGCGGGCGAGGTGCCCTGCGGCAGCTTGAAGGCCAGCGCGTCGTACAGGTCCGCGTTGTCGTGCGCGTCCAGGTACTCCACCGCCTCGCCGGGAGCGGCCGCGTAGCCGGTCGGCGAGCCGTTGTAGTCGACGCCGCCGCCGGTGACCGGCTTCCCGCTGCTGTCGGTGAACCGGTACGCCGCCAGGTTGCCGGTCAGGCCGACCTTCACCTGGTCCATCTGGTGCAGCAGCCGGGCCTTCTGCTGCTCGGGGGTGCCGTTGTCGGCCGAGCCGTTCGGGTCGGTGAACAGGCCCGACGCGAAGCCCTGCTGCGGGGCCGAGGACAGCTCGTAGTTGCCGCCGCGCCCGGCGTCCCGGATCCGGTCGTTGAAGGTCGCGATGCCGGTGCCGGCCATGTTGGCCTGGGTGGCCTGGACGAACCGGGCGTCGTTGGCGACGGTGCCGAAGTTCCAGCCCTCGCCGTACAGGAAGACGTCCTTCCCGCTCACGCCGTCCTTCTGCGGGGTCAGCGCCCGCAGCGCGGACTGCACGTCCAGCATGGTCGACTTCGGGTCCAGGCCCATCAGGTCGAACCGGAAGCCGTCCACCCGGTACTGCTTGGCCCAGGTCACCACCGAGTCCACGACCAGCTTGTTCATCATGGCGTGCTCGGGCGCGGTGTCGGCGCAGCAGGAGTCGGTGGTGACCTTCCCGCTGTCGCTGAGCCGCTGGTAGTAGCCGGGGACGATCCGGTCGAGCACCGACTTGTCGTCCTGCCCGGCGGCCGCGGTGTGGTTGTACACCACGTCCAGCACCACCCGCAGGCCCGCCTCGTGCATCGCCTGCACCATCGCGCGGAACTGCTCGGTGCGCGCGGTGCCGTTCGGGTCCGTGGCGTACGAGCCCTCCGGCACGGTGTAGTGCAGCGGGTCGTAGCCCCAGTTGTAGGCGTCGTCGGCCTGCACGGCCGCCACGCACTCCTGCTGCTTCTCGGAGTCCGCCGCCAGCGCGGTCAGGTCGCAGGCCGGGAGCTTCTGGTCGGCCCGGTTCTCCCGGATGGTGGCGATGTCGAAGGTCGGCAGCAGGTGGACGGTGGTCACCCCGGCCTTGGCCAGCTCCTCGAGGTGCCGCATGCCCGCCGACTTGGACCGCGTGAACGCCAGGTAGGTGCCGCGCTCGTCGGCCGGCACGGTGCTGTCGGCGGACGAGAAGTCCCGCACGTGCAGCTCCTGGATCTGCTGCTTCACCGCCGGGATCGCCTCCGGACTGCGGTGCTGGTCCCAGCCCTCGGGCTTGGTCGCGGCCGAGGACAGGTCGGCCACCAGGCTGCGCTCGGAGTCGGCGGCCAGCGCGGTCGAGTACGGGTCGGTGACCAGGTTGGTGACCGTCTTCTGGACGCTGGGCGCCCACACCTTGACCTGGTACAGGTAGTACTTGCCGTCCAGGTCCTTGGCGTCCCCGGTCAGCGACCAGACGCCGGACGCGTCGTCGCGCTTCAGCGGCACGGTCTTCGGGCTGCCGCCGCTCGCCTTGTCGAACAGCTGCACCGCGACGTCGGTCGCGGTCGGCGCCCACAGCGACAGCGTCACCTTGCGCCGGTCGCCCTTGCCGCCCTTGTCCTTGTCCTTGTCGTTCCCGTTGCCGTTGCCGTTGTTGCCCTTGCCGTCCGAGTACACCGGGCCGAGCTGCGCGGAGGCCGCCTTGGCCGCGTACAGGTCGTCCAGCACGCCGGGGGTCTGCACGCCGGTGGCGGCGAGCGCGGCGCCGCTCGGCAGGTGCTCGGTGAACACCACCTGGGCGCGCAGCGCGTCGGTGATCCGGCCGGCGTCGCGCGGGTCGACGGTGAACGCCCGGTACCCGGCCAGGTGCGGGAACTTCGCCTTCTGGGCGTCGGTGAGGCCGGCCGCGAGGTTGAGCCGGATCCAGCGGCCCGGCTTGGACAGCACGCCCTTGTCGACGCTCAGCCCGCCCTCGGGGTCGTAGATCAGCTGGGCGCTGGTGCCGCCCTTCAACTGGGCGTCCGCCGCACCGTAGTTGGCGGGCACCACGACGGTCCTGGCGTCGATCCACTGGGCCTTGGCCGAGCCCAGGTCGAGCTGCGAGGAGGTGCCGGCGCTCTGCGGCAGCAGGTGGCCCTCCTGGCCGCCGATGATCCAGATCTCCCGGCCGGAGGTGGCGAAGTCCAGCGACTGGTCCTGCGGCAGGTCCTTGTCGCCGCCGTTGTGGATGATGTAGCTGAGGCTGGTGGCGCCCTCGGCCAGCGGCACCTCGAAGACGGCGCCGAACGCGTCCTGCCGGGCGGGCACCAGCGGGTTGCCCCAATCGGTGGGGGTGGCCGCGCCGGTCCAGTCGTGCAGGCCCCAGCCGGTGTAGTTCCCGTCGGCCCGCCGGTAGTGGATGACCGCCTTGCCCTCGGGCACCGGCTGGGCCGCGTCCGGGTTCGCGGTGCGGACGGTGGCGTCGCCCTCCTTGATCCACACCTCGCCGGTGGCGGAGACGTCGACGTGCCGGTCCTGGTCGACGTCCTTGGTGCCGTTCTTCTCCACCACGAACCCGACGTCGGACGCCCCGCCCTTGAGCTTCACGTACGCGAACGCCCCGTACGCGTCCCGCCCGACGAAGCCGTGGCCGTCCGGCCAGGTGGTCGCCTCGCCGTCGGCGATGTCGCCCCAGGTGTACAGGTTCCAGCCGTCGTAGTCGCCGTCCTCGCGCTGGTAGTGCACCACCGCGTACTCGCGCGTCACCGCGCTCGGCGCGGGCGTGGGCGCCTGCTGCCCGGTGGTGAACTGCCCGGTGGTGGAGGCCAGTCGGCCCGCCGAGTCCTCGACGACCGCCTTGAACCGCACGACCGTCCCGGGTGCGACCCCGTCCAGGTTCCGCGTGACCCGGTACACCCCGTTGTCGGCGGTGCCGAGCGTCTGCCAGGCCCCGTCCCCGACCTGCGCGGCGAAGGTGACCCGGTTGAACCCGCCGCCGGGCACGTTCGCGCCCAGGGTGACCGTCCCGTACGAGCCGTCGGCCGGCGCGACGGCCGTGATCGACGGGCCCGCGGCGGGCTTGGCCAGCTTGTGCTCGGCCTTCAGCACCACCGAGGACATCGCGGGCACGGTGACCGTCGCCCTGCCGTCGGCCCCGCTGGTGACCTTGCCGCCGGTCCCGTACAGGCCGTCGAAGTCCATGCCCGCCGAGAAGGTGTCCAGCGTGACGGTCTTCGGCTCGGCCGCGTTGTTGACCGCCACCAGGTACTCGACCTGCTCCTTGGCGTCGATCCGGGAGAACGCGTACACGCCCGGCCCGTCCGCCGCGTACCGCTCGACCTGCGCGCCGTCGGCCAGCGCCGGGTTGTCCTTGCGCAGCTTCGCCAGGCCCGCGATGCCCCGGTAGAGCGCGCCGTCCTCGCCGTAGCGGTCCTTGGAGCCGGAGGCGCCGCCGATGACGGTGTCGCTGTTGTACGAGGGGGTCCTGGAGGCGAACATGTCCTGCCGGGCGTCCTTGTCGCCGCCCGCGCCGGTGAAGCCCTGCTCGTCGCCGTAGTAGACCACCGGCTGGCCGCGGGTGAGGAACTGCAGCTCGTTGGCGAGCCGGTCCTTGGCCAGCAGCGCGTCGCCCGGGGCCCCCGGGTTGTCGCTCTGCAGGAAGGAGCCGAACCGGCCCATGTCGTGGTTGCCGAGGAAGGTCGGCAGCTCGTAGGCGTCGGTGTCGGCCGTGGTGTACCGGTAGTCCTGCGCGTACAGCTCGCTGAGCGCCTTGGCCGAGCCGTTCTGCGAGACGTACTTGCGGGCCGCCTCCTGGAACGCGAAGTCCAGGGTGGCCTGCAGCTTGCCCTTGGTGACGTACGGGGAGGTGACCGCCGGGTCGCCCGAGTACACCTCGCCGAACATGAAGAACTTCTTGTTGCCCTGCTGCGCGGCGAACTGCTTCAGCGCGGGCGCCCACTGCTCCCAGAACGCCAGGTTGACGTGCTTGACGGTGTCGATCCGGAAGCCGTCGACGCCGGTCTCGGCGACCCACTGCTGGTAGATCTTCTCCATCCCGGCGACGACCTCGGGGTTCTGGGTGTCCAGGTCGTCCAGGCCGGAGAAGTCGCCCTCGGTGGCGGACTCGCCGACGAAGGTCGAGTTGCCGCGGTTGTGGTACAGCGACGGGTCGTTCAGCCAGGACGGGGTCTTCGCGGTCGCGCCGGCCCGGTCGCGCAGCACCGGGGTGTAGGGGAAGGAGTCCTTGGTGGTGTTCGGCCACTGCGCCCGGGCGTCGGCGACCGCGGTCTCGTCGACCGGGTTGCCGTCCGCGTCGAGGGTCGGGTAGGCGCCCTCGGAGCGGTAGTCGTAGGTCTTCTCCGCGTAGTCGATGACGTCCGCGGTGTGGTTGGTGATGACGTCGAAGAAGACCTTGATGCCGCGCTTGTGCGCCTTGTCGATCAGCTCCTTGAGCTGGGCGTTGGTGCCGAAGTGCGGGTCGACCTGGGTGAAGTCGGTGATCCAGTAGCCGTGGTAGCCGGCCGAGGCGTCCGCGCCGGCCCCCTGCACGGGCTGGTTCTTGAAGATCGGCGCCATCCAGATCGCGGTGGTGCCCAGGTCCTGGACGTAGTCGAGCTTGTCGATCAGGCCCTGCAGGTCGCCGCCGTGGTAGAAGCCCTTGTCGGCCGGGTCGAGGCCGTTGTCCATCCGGCCGCCGGTGATGCCGCCGGTGTCGTTGCCGGTGCTGCCGTTGGCGAAGCGGTCCGGCAGCACGAAGTAGAACTGCTCGCGGGTCAGGTCGTGCCGGGCCGCGGTGGCCGCCAGCTCCTTGTCGGACGGCGGGGCCGCGGGCTTGGCGGGCGCGGCGGCGGCCAGCGGGGCGGCGCCCAGGGTGGCGGCGATCAGCGAGACCGCGACCAGGACGGCGGCCCGTCCGGGGCGGCGGTAGGGGGTGGTGCGGCGCTGGGGGCGGAACGGGGCGTCGGCCACGGCAGGGCTCTCCCTCGGGGGCGCTCGGGCAAGGGGTGGGTGGCGTGGAACCTAGCGCTCTGCAAGATGTTTCAGCAAGATGTGAAAGCCGTTTCGGCCCCGAGTCGTACCGAGTCGTGACCTGAGCCCGACTCCCGCCCGCGCCTGCGTCCGTACCCGAACCAGACCCCGGTTCGACCCCCGGTAACCCGCGAGCCACAATGGAGCGCATGCGCCTCGAAAACCGATCGACCCCTACCCCCGTAGGGGGACAGTCGGTGAAGAATCCCCGACCAGAGGATGAGCAAGCGGCCACAGCCGGTCTGGCAGACTTCTCCCCCATGGGGGAACCGACCGAGATCCAGACAGCCGGCGCCGAAGACGCCGACCGGACCACGCGCACCGGTTCCGACCCGGGCACGGACCACACCGCCCGCACGCCCGGCGGAGCCACCCGCGTCGCCCAGTCGCCCGCCGCCGCCGTCCGCAGCCGTCTGCGCGAGCAGCGCCGCACGCCGCGCCGTCCGCGCCTGATCTTCGAACTCGCCCTGATCGGCCTCAGCTACTGGCTGTACTCGCTGGTGCGCAACGCCGTCCCCGAGCAGGCCGAGACCGCCCAGAAGCACGCCACCTGGGTCTGGAACCTGGAGCACACCCTCGGCATCGCCGTCGAGCACTCCGTCAACCACGGGGTCAACTCGGTCACCTGGCTCATCGTCGGGATGAACTACTACTACGCCACCCTGCACTTCATCATCACCATCGGCGTGCTGGTCTGGCTCTACCGCTCCCACCCCGGCCGCTACGCCGCCTCCCGGACGGTGCTGTTCATCACCACCGGCATCGCCCTGGTCGGCTTCTACTGCTTCCCGCTGGCCCCGCCGCGCCTGATGACCGGCGGCGGGTTCATCGACACCGTCACCGTCCACCACACCTGGGGCTCGCTGGCCTCCGGCGCCGGCGCGACGGTCTCCAACCAGTACGCCGCGATGCCCTCCATGCACATCGGCTGGTCCACCTGGTGCGGCCTGACGATCTTCTTCCTGGCCCGCCGCACCTGGGTCCGGCTGCTCGGCCTCGCCTACCCCGTGGTCACCCTCAGTGTCATCGTCTCCACCGCCAACCACTTCTGGCTGGACGCGGTCGGCGGCCTGGTCTGCCTGGCCGTCGGCTTCTTCGCCGCCCGCCTGATCTACCACACCTGGGTCTACCGGCTCCCCCGCAAGCCCGGCGACCCGGTCGACCGGGAACTGACCGTCCCCGTCCAGTGGGACACCAAGGTCGACGCGTAGGGCCTCCGGCCCGGAAGCGCGAAACCGGCGAGCGCGAAACCAGGGGCGCGGGGAACCGCGCCCCTGGTTCCGCGCTCGCCCTACTGCGCGTCGTAGAACAGCCGCTCCACCACCCGGCGCGCCCGCCGCGTCGTCCGCCGGTACTCGTCCACCAGCTCCCCCGAGTGCCCCACCCCGTACCCCAGGTAGCGCGCCACGCCCGCCAGCTCCCGGGCATCGCCGGGGAAGCTGTCACCGGCCCGCCCCCGCACCAGCATCACTGCGGCCCGCACCCGGGAGGCCAGCACCCAGGCGGCGTCCAGCACCTCCGCGTCCTCCCGGTCGACCAGGCCGGCCGCCGTCGCGGCGGCCAGCGCCGCCCGGGTGCGGGTGGTGCGCAGCCCCGGCAGCTCGTGGCCGTGCCGCAGCTGCAGCAGCTGGACCGTCCACTCGACGTCCGCCAGCCCGCCCCGGCCGATCTTGGTGTGGGTGGTGGGGTCGGCGCCGCGCGGCAGCCGCTCGGACTCGATCCTGGCCTTGATCCGGCGGATCTCCGTCAGGTCCCGGTCGGGGACGCCCGCGGCGGGGTAGCGCAGCGGGTCGATCAGGTCGCGGAAGCGCGCGCCCAGCTCCTCGTCGCCCGCCATCGCCTCGGCCCGCAGCAGCGCCTGGCTCTCCCAGGCGTGCGACCAGCGCGCGTAGTAGGCCGCGTACGAGCCGAGGGTGCGCACCAGCGGGCCGTTGCGACCCTCGGGCCGCAGGTCGGCGTCGACCAGCAGCGGGGGCTCGACGGAGGGCGCGGCCAGCAGGGTGCGCAGGTCGCCGACGACCTCGCGGGCGGCCCGCGCGGCCTCCTCGTCGGAGGCGCCGGGCCGGGGCTGGTGGACGAACAGCACGTCCGCGTCGGAGCCGTAGCCGAGCTCGTGGCCGCCGAACCGGCCCATCGCGACGATCGCGATCCGGGTGGGCAGCTCGCCGCCGCGGGCCTCCCAGCCGTCGCTCGCGGCGCGCAGCGCGCCCTGCAGGGTGGCGGCGGTGATCGAGGTCAGCGCCTCGCCGGCCAGGTCGAGGGCCCGGGCCGGGTCCTCGTCGAGCCGGCCGAGCACGTCGGCGGCGGCGGTGCGGAACAGTTCGCGGCGCCGCACGGCCCTGGCGGCGGCGACGGCGGCGGACGGGTCGCCGGCCCGGCCGACGGCGGCCAGCACCTCCGACTCCAGGGCGGCCCGGCCGCGCGGGACGAGGCCGCCGACGTCGCCGAGCATGGCGACCGCCTCGGGGGCGCGCAGCAGCAGGTCGGGGGCCAGGCGCCCGGCGGACAGCACCCGGGCGAGCTGTTCGGCGGCGGCGCCCTCGTCGCGCAGCAGCCGCAGGTACCAGGGGGTGCGGCCGAGCGCGTCGGAGACCTGGCGGAAGTTGAGCAGCCCGGCGTCCGGGTCCGCGGAGTCGGCGAACCAGCCGAGCAGCACCGGCAGCAGGGTGCGCTGGATGGCGGCCTTGCGGCTGACCCCGGAGGCGAGCGCGGAGATGTGCCGCAGCGCGGCGGCCGGATCGGCGTAGCCGAGGGCGGCCAGGCGCTGCTTGGCGGCCTCGGCGCTGAGCCCGGCGGCGCCGGATCCGGTGACCCGCAGCTCGGCGACCGGCAGTTCGGCGACGGCGTCCAGCAGCGGCCGGTAGAACAGCCGCTCGTGCAGCCGGCGCACCTCCACCGCGTGCCGCCGCCACTCGCGCTGGAGCGCCGCGACCGGGTCGTCCTTCGTGTCCCCCTGGATCTGCGGGGCCATGGTGCGGGCCAGGCGCCGCAGGTCGGCGGGGTCGGTGGGCATCAGGTGGGTGCGGCGCAGCCGTTGCAGCTGGATGCGGTGCTCCAGGGAGCGCAGGAAGCGGTACGCGGCGTCCAGCGAGGCGGCGTCGGCCCGCCCGACGTAGCCGCCGGCGCTGAGCGCGGCCAGCGCCTCCAGCGTGTTGCCGCTCCGGAGCGCCTCGTCCGTCCGCCCGTGCACGAGTTGCAGCAGTTGGACGGCGAACTCGATGTCGCGCAGGCCGCCGGGGCCGAGTTTCAGCTGCCGCTCCACCTCGCGGGCCGGGATGGCGTCGACCACCCGGCGGCGCATCTGCTGGACGTCGGTGACGAAGTTCTCCCGGGCGGCGGCCTGCCACACCATCGGGGCGATGGCCTCGGCGTAGGCGCGGCCGAGTTCGGTGTCGCCGGCGATCGGGCGGGCCTTCAGCAGGGCCTGGAACTCCCAGGTCTTGGCCCAGCGCTGGTAGTAGGCGAGGTGGCTGGCCAGGGTGCGCACCAGCGGGCCGTTGCGGCCCTCGGGGCGGAGGTTGGCGTCCACCGGCCAGATGGTGCCCTCGCCGGTGGTGTCGGAGCACAGCCGCATGGCGTGCGCGGCGAGCCGGGTGGCGGCCCGCACGGCCTGCTGCTCCTCGACGTCCTCGCGCGCCTCCGCGACGAAGACCACGTCCACGTCGGAGACGTAGTTGAGTTCGCGGCCGCCGCACTTGCCCATCCCGATCACGGCCAGCCGGCAGGCCGCGGCGGCTTCCGGGTCCTGTTCGGCGGCGACGTCCAGCGCGGTCTGCAGGGTGGCGCCGGCCAGGTCGGCGAGTTCGGCGGCGGTCTGCGGCAGGTCGGTGGTGCCGGACAGGTCGCGGGCGGCGATGGCGAGCAGGCAGCGCCGGTAGGCGGCGCGCAGCGCGTCGGCCCGCTCGCCCTCGGGCTCCGACCTGACCCGGCGGGTGAGTTCGCCGAGGAAGTCGCCGCGCCCGGGGTGGATGTCGCGCAGTTCGAAGGTGACCAGGGCGTGCCAGTCGCGGGGGTGCCGGGCCAGGTGGTCGCAGAGCGCGGTGGACGCGCCGAGGACGCCGAGCAGCCGGTCGCGCAGCGGCTTGGAGGTGGTCAGGGTGTCGCGCAGGGTGTGCCGCTCGTGCGGGTCGAGCGCCTCCAGCAGCCGGGCCAGGCCGGACAGCGCCTGGTCCGGGTCGGCGGCGGCGCCCAGCGCGTCCAGCAGCACCGGGTCGGCGGCGAGGCCGTGCAGCGCCGGTTCGCCGAGCAGCCGCACCGCCCGGTCGGGGTCGGAGAAGCCCCGCCGCACCAGTCGGGTCTCCAGCCGGCTGACCCGGTTCCCGGCCCGTTCCTCCACCGTCGTCCCGCCTCCCGTGGCTGTCCCCTGCCCGAAGCGTACGTTCCCACCCGGCCCGGACGCGCCCCGTGACGCACCGTCGGCCCCGCCCCGGTGCCCCCGCCCGCCCGTGACACCCCGCCGCCCGGCTCGTTGGCCACGGGGTGACCACCTCGCGGACGCCCCCCGCCGCCCTCCCGACCCGCCTGCCCTCCCTCACCGGGCTGCGCTTCCTCGCCGCGCTGCTGGTGGTCTGCTACCACCTCTCCCGCCAGGTGGGCGCGCTGCCGGTGCTCAGCCCCCTCGCCTGGTACGGGCGTTCGGGCGTGACGTTCTTCTTCGTGCTGTCCGGTTTCGTGCTCGCCTGGACGTACGCGGACGCCCCCGTCCCGGCCCGCCGCTTCTACCGCCGCCGACTGGCCCGGATCTGGCCGCTGCACGCCCTCACCACCGGCGCCTCGCTCGCCGTGTACGCCGCGCTCGGCGCGGCCGTGCCCGTCACCGCCGCGCTGTGGTCGCTGCCGCTGCTGCACCCGTGGGGGCGGGCCACCGTGATGGGCGGCAACCCGGCGGGCTGGTCGCTCGGCGACGAGGCCTGGTTCTACCTGCTCTTCCCGCTCCTCCTGCGGCTCCGCCCCGGGCCGCGCGCCGCCGCCCTGTGCTGCGCCTGCGGCCCGCTGCTCTGGCTGGCCGGGTCCGCCGTCGCCGACCCGGCCCTGCGCGGCTGGCTCCTCGACTACCTGCCGCTGAGCCGCACCCCGCAGTTCCTGCTCGGCGCCGCCCTGGCCCTGGCCGTCCGCCGCGGCCGCCTGCCGGTCCTGCCGCCGCTCCCCGCCGCCCTCGCGGTGGCCGCCTTCCACCTCGCCCTGGTCCCCTGGCACCACGCCGTCCCCGACGCCGCCTGGTACGGCCCCTACTCCGCCTCCCAACTGCTCTCCGCCCCGCTCTTCGCCGCCCTGATCACCGCCACCGCCCAAGCCGACCTGCGCCGCCCCGCCGGCCCGCTCGCCCGCCGCCCCTGGACCCTCCTCGGCGACTGGTCCTTCGCCTGGTACCTGGTCCACGAGATCACCTTCCGTCCCTGGCTCCACCGCTACGGCCACCCCGCCCCCGGCCTCCCCACCGCCACCGCCTGGCTCCTCCTCGCCACCGCCTCCCTCGCCCTGGCCGCCGCCCTCCACCACCTCGTCGAACACCCCCTGGAACGCCGCCTCCGCGACCGCCCCGCCCCCACCCGACTGATCCGCCCCCGCACCGCCCCGGACCTGGCGGCCGCACCCCCGCGCCGCACCCCCGGGCCGTAGCCGCCGCCCCGGACGTCCGCGCTCCGCTCGCCCTCCACCCTCGGTGGGCACGCTGCCCCCCGCTCTCCGAGCCGAACGAAACGCTTGCAGTGCCGCACTGCCCGGGGACAACCGCACGGTAAGGGTCCACAGGCCGGCGAGGATTCCGGAGCCGATGACGAGCAAGAGCCACGACGGAACGACATCCGCTCGATACGCCGTTCCTCCGGGTCTGCGCCCGTAGCGCTGACGACTCCGTGTCCAGGTAGGCCGCCGTCCGGCGCCGCACCGACTCGGCGTCCGGGCCCGTCGCGACCGCCGCATGGGTCGCGAGCCACTGCGTCAGGTAGTCGAGTCGTGCGCGGGCATCATCCGGCGCCCGGCGGCGCCTCAGCTCGCTACCCCGGTGGGCCCGCTACTTCCGCAGCGAAAGTCCTAAAGCGCCCAGAACCGATGCCGCCGTCGCAGTGACGGCGGAAGCAAGCACGTTCCCGACGAGGTCCGGGTCGTCCCCCGGAGGCCATCCGCACCCCGATCCGCTGCACCGACCAGTGCGACGAGCACCCCGGAGCGCCGTCGTCCCTGCCTCGCGCACTACGCCATCCGGTCCGCCCAGCTCCACGCGCACAGGCCACCGGAGGCGACTACACCCGGCGCCACGGCTCCGCGAACACCGTGTAGAAGTGCGGCAGGCTGTCCTGCGGTCCGTTCTCCAGCCGCCGGAACACCTTCCCGATCGGGTTGCACACCTGCCCGCTCGGCAGCCCCACCACCAGCGGGAACCCGAACGCCGGCACCTCCTCGGCGGACACCGCCCGCCAGGCCGCGCCGCCCTGGCGGACCATCACCTCGCCCACGTAGCAGCCGAACCCGAACAGCGTCTCCCCGACCTGCCCGCTGACGATGCCGCTCGCCCGGAACTCCTCGATGATCCCGTCGACCACCGCGAGGCTCCCCACCGAGTAGTCCAGCTCCGCCCCGCTCACCCGCGCCGCCGACACCACGATGTCCGCCGCGAACCTCCCGGCGTTCACCACCTCCGGCGCGTACCGCAGCCGCAACTCCATCTGCCCTCCCGGTCCGTGACGATCGTCGGGGTTCCGCTTCCCCCCGCCCCGCCCCGGAAAACGACCGGGCCCCGGCCCGAGCGCGCGACTCGGTCCGGGGCCCGACGGGCCGTCACCGCGCTCACAGCACCTGGAGCACCTTGCGCAGCTCGAACGGGGTGACCTCCGAGCGGTACTCCTCCCACTCCTGGCGCTTGTTGCGCAGGAAGAAGTCGAAGACGTGCTCGCCCAGGGTCTCGGCGACGAGTTCGCTGCGCTGCATGAGGTCGATGGCCTCGCCGAGGTTCTGGGGCATGGGCTGGATGCCGAGGGCGCGGCGCTCGGCGTCGGTGAGGGCCCAGACGTCGTCGTCGGCGCCGGGGGGGAGTTCGAGGTTGTCCTCGATGCCCTTGAGGCCGGCGGCGAGGGTGACGGCGTAGGCGAGGTAGGGGTTGCAGCCGGTGTCGAGGGAGCGGACCTCGATGCGGGTGGAGCCCTGCTTGCCGGGCTTGTACATGGGGACGCGGATGAGGGCGGAGCGGTTGTTGTGGCCCCAGCAGATGTAGGAGGGGGCCTCGCCGCCGGCGCCGGCGGTGCGCTGGGAGCCGCCCCAGATGCGCTTGTAGGAGTTGACCCACTGGTTGGTGACGGCGGCGGTCTCGGCGGCGTACTTGAGCAGGCCGGCGATGAAGGAGCGGCCGACCTTGGAGAGCTGGTACTCGGCGCCGGACTCGTGGAAGGCGTTGCGGTCGCCCTCGAAGAGGGAGACGTGGGTGTGCATGCCGGAGCCGGGGAAGTGCGAGAACGGCTTGGGCATGAAGCTGGCGTGGACGCCCTGTTCGAGGGCGACCTCCTTCATGACCAGGCGGAAGGTCATGATGTTGTCGGCCGTGGAGAGCGCGTCGGCGTAGCGCAGGTCGATCTCCTGCTGGCCGGGGGCGCCCTCGTGGTGGCTGAACTCGACCGAGATGCCCATGGATTCGAGCATGGTGATGGCCTGGCGGCGGAAGTCGTGGCCGATGCCGCGCGGGGTGTGGTCGAAGTAGCCGGACTGGTCGGCGGGGGTCGGCGGGGTGCCGTCGCCGGGGAGGTCCTTGAGGAGGAAGAACTCGATCTCGGGGTGGGTGTAGAAGGTGAAGCCGAGGTTGGAGGCCTTCTCCAGGGTGCGCTTGAGGACGTAGCGCGGGTCGGCGTAGGAGGGCGAGCCGTCGGGCATCAGGATGTCGCAGAACATCCGGGCGGTACCGGGGTTCTCGGAGCGCCACGGCAGTATCTGGAAGGTGGTCGGGTCCGGCTTGGCGATCATGTCGGACTCGTAGACCCGGGCGAAGCCCTCGATCGCCGAGCCGTCGAAGCCGATGCCCTCGTCGAAGGCCTGTTCCAGTTCCGCCGGAGCGACCGCCACGGACTTGAGGAACCCGAGCACGTCGGTGAACCACAGTCGGACGAACCGGATGTCACGCTCTTCGAGCGTGCGAAGCACGAACTCCTGCTGCTTGCCCATGGGGAAAGTCTCACCTCTGCTCTTTACGCCCGTGTTACGCCGCCCGCACCGGCCGGCCCGACCCGGCGAAGACCTCGCACGGACCGCGTCGCCACCCATCATGGCGGATCATCGCCCGCTTGCCGATCCCTGGCGGATCCGGGGGAGGAAGAAGGGGGGAAAGGGGTGAAACCGGGCGCCCGGCGCACCGGCGGGGGCACCCCCGCGACATAGCGTCAGTTAGACGATTACACTCGGGGGCATGCCGAATCTGCGTCTCGCCCTGTGCCAGATCGACCCCTGGGTCGGTGACCTCGCCCGCAACAGCGAGGAGGTGCTGCGCTGGTCGAAGCGGGCCGCCGGGTCCGGCGCCGACCTGATCGCCTTCCCGGAGATGGTGCTGACCGGGTACCCGGTCGAGGACCTGGCCTTCCGCGGCTCGTTCGTCGAGGGCTCGCGCGCCGCGCTGGTCGACCTCGCGGCGAAGCTGGCCGCCGAGGGCCTGGGCGACGTCCCGGTGGTGGTCGGCTACCTGGGCCGCGGCGAGCCGGGCACCCGGTACGCGGGCAAGCCGCAGAACTGCGCGGCGGTGCTGCGCGGCGGCGAGGTGGTGACCAGGTTCGCCAAGCACTTCCTGCCGAACTACGGCGTGTTCGACGAGTACCGGTACTTCGTGCCGGGCGACCAGCTGACGGTGCTGCGGCTGCACGGCGTGGACGTCGCGCTGGCGATCTGCGAGGACATCTGGCAGGAGGGCGGCCGGGTCGCCGCCACCGGCCAGGCCGGCGCGGGCCTGCTGCTGTCGATCAACGGCTCGCCGTACGAGCGCGACAAGGACGACGTCCGGCTGGAGCTGGTCCGGCGCCGGGCCGCCGAGGCGGGCTGCCCGCTGGTGTACCTGAACATGGTCGGCGCGCAGGACGAGCTGGTCTTCGACGGCGAGTCGATGGTCGTCACCGAGGGCGGCGAACTCCTGGCCCGCGGCCCGCAGTTCGAGGAGGCGCTGCTGGTCGTCGACCTGGACCTGCCGGCCGCGAACGAGGACGGCCTGCCGGACGGCACGGTGCTCGCCGACGGCCTGAAGCTGACCAGGGTCGACCTGGGCGGCGCGCCGAAGGAGCGGCCCGCCGCCCCGGTCGAACCGCAGGTGTCCGAGCGGCTGGACGACGAGGCCGAGGTGTACGCGGCGCTGGTCGAGGGCACCCGGGCGTACGTCCGCAAGAACGGCGCGCGCTCGGTGCTGATCGGCCTGTCCGGCGGCATCGACTCGGCGCTGGTGGCGGCGATCGCGGTGGACGCGATCGGCGCGGAGAACGTGTACGGCGTCTCGATGCCCTCGCGCTACTCCTCGCAGCACTCCCGGGACGACGCCGCCGAACTGGCCCGCCGCACCGGCCTGCACTTCCGCACGGTGTCGATCGCCCCGATGTTCGACGCGTACATGGGCGCCGCCGAGCTGACCGGCCTGGCCGAGGAGAACCTGCAGTCCCGGCTGCGCGGCACGCTGCTGATGGCGATCTCCAACCAGGAGGGGCAGCTCGTCCTGGCGCCGGGCAACAAGAGCGAGCTGGCGGTCGGCTACTCGACGCTGTACGGCGACTCGGTCGGTGCGTACGGGCCGATCAAGGACGTGTACAAGACGCTGATCTTCCGGCTGGCCCGCTGGCGCAACGCGGCGGCCGAGGCGCGCGGCGAGGTGCCGCCGATCCCGGAGAACACCATCTCCAAGCCGCCGTCCGCCGAGCTGCGCCCCGACCAGGTGGACACCGACTCGCTGCCCGACTACGACCTGCTGGACGCCGTCCTGACCAGGTACGTGGAGGGCGACGAGGGCCGGGACGCGATCGTCGCCGCCGGGTTCCCGGCCGAGGTGGTGGACCGGGTGGTGCGGCTGGTGGACACCGCCGAGTACAAGCGCCGGCAGTACCCGCCGGGCCCGAAGGTCTCGCCGAAGAACTTCGGCCGCGACCGCCGGCTGCCGATCACCAACCGCTGGCGGCAGGGCTGACAGTGCGGGCCGCAGGGGTTAGGGTGAGCGCCGCAGCACGCGCCCGATCATGGACGGCGCGCCGGGCCGAGGAGGTGGGAGAGATCACCGTGCAGGTCGTCGAGGTGCTCCCCCGCCGCCGGGTCGTCGCGGTCTGACCGCGCGGGGAGCCCGCAAGGCTCTTCGAGAGGTACCCGTGTCACTCCCCCACGTCCCCCTGATCGACCGGCTGCGCGCGGCCGGGTGCGTCTTCGCCGAGGACGAGGCCCGGCTGCTGCTGGCCGCCGCCGACGGCCCCGCCCGGCTCGACGAGATGGTCGAACTCCGTTGCGCCGGGCACCCGTTGGAGCAGGTGGTGGGCTTCGCCGAGTTCGCCGGGCTGCGCGTCGCGCTCGCCCCCGGGGTGTTCGTGCCGCGCCGGCGCAGCGAGTTCCTGGTCGAGCGGGCCGCCGCGCTGGGCCGCCCCGGCGCGGTGCTGCTCGACCTGTGCTGCGGCTCCGGCGCGATCGGCGCGGCGCTGGCCGCCCGGCTCGGCCCCGGCGTCGAACTGCACGCCGCGGACGTCGACCCGGCGGCGGTGGCCTGCGCCCGCCGCAACCTGGCCCCGTACGGCGGCCTGGTCCACCTGGGCGACCTGGACGCCCCGCTGCCGCGCACCCTGCTCGGCCGGGTCGACCTGCTGGTGGCCAACGCCCCGTACGTGCCGACCGGCGAGATCCCGCTGCTGCCCCCGGAGGCCCGCGACCACGAGCCCGCCGCCGCGCTGGACGGCGGGGCGGACGGCCTGGCGGTGCAGCGCCGGGTCGCGGCGGTCGCGCCGCGCTGGCTGGCGCCCGGCGGCCGACTGCTGATCGAGACCAGCGACCGGCAGGCCCCGGCCACCGCCGCGCTGCTGGCCGCCGCGGGGTTGGAGGCGCGCACCGAGCAGGACCGGGAGCGGGACGCCACCGTGGTGGTGGGCGTCCGGGGCTGGTGCGGCGTCAGGCGACCTTCGCCCGTCGCCCCCCCCGGCACGCCGGTCGAACGCACCGGACGCCGCTCCTTGACGGCGGAGGCCCCCTGACGCGGCCCTAGTAGCGGTAGTCGGCGGCCACCGCGAGGTGGTCGCTGGCGTCGGCCGGGAGGGTGCGGGAGTCGGTGGGGACCAGGTCGCCCTTGCTGAGGATCTGGTCGATCCGGGCCGTCGGGAAGGAGGCCGGCCAGGAGAAGCCGAAGCCGTCGCCGACCGCGCCCTGGGCGGAGCGCATCTGCGAGGTGACCGGGGCCAGGCTGCGGTCGTTCATGGTGCCGTTGAGGTCGCCGAGCAGCAGCACCCTGCGCAGCGGCTCGTGCTCGATGGCGTCGCCGAGGGCCTGCGCGCTGACGTCGCGCCGGCCGGCCGTGAAGCCGGTGTCGAAGGTGACCCGCACCGAGGGCAGGTGCGCGACGTACACGGCGAGCGGGCCCTTGGGGGTGGTGACCTGGGCGCGGAAGGCCCTGGTCCAGCCCATCTTGAGGTCGACCACGGCCACGCCGTCGATCGGGTAGCTGGACCACAGCCCGACGGTGCCCTCCACCACGTGGTACGG
The DNA here is from genome assembly GCF_000716545.1 of Kitasatospora phosalacinea. Taxonomy (GTDB): domain Bacteria; phylum Actinomycetota; class Actinomycetes; order Streptomycetales; family Streptomycetaceae; genus Kitasatospora; species Kitasatospora phosalacinea. The sequence continues at coordinate 8,674 of NZ_JNWZ01000090.1, read as the reverse complement.
GAAGGCCGCGGCCAGCCCCTCGGCGTACACCGGGGCGGCGGACGCGGACAGCTCCTCCAGCGCGACGATCTCGGCGCCGGAGCCGGCCAGCATCCGGATGGTGCCCTGCGGGTCCTCGTTGGCGGCGGCCACGTTGTGGGTGAGCACCGTGAAGTCGCCCGGCCCGCTGCCCTTGTCGACCAGCAGCGCGCCGAACAGGTTCAGCCAGACCGCGCCGGGCAGCAGCGCCGCGACCAGCGCCACCCCGGCGCGCCGCCACAGCGCGAGCGCCAGCAGCACCGGGACGGCCAGCCCCAGCCAGGGCAGGGAGGTCTCCAGCAGGCTGCCCAGGTTGCCGACGGCGTTGGGCACCTGGGCGTGGCACACCAGCAGCGCGGTGACCAGCAGGCCGAGCAGGGTGAGCGGCCACCCGCGCCGCCAGTCGAGCCAGCGGAGCAGCTTCTCCCGCCGCCCCTCGGCCCGTTCGGGCTCCCGCACCGGTACCGCCGGGCCGTCCGCCCGCACCATCGTCCGCTCCTCACCGCCGCGCCCGGCCGGTCGCCCGCCGGTACCGTCCCCGACCTGCTCCGATCCGATTCTCGGCTCAGCCTATGACGGGATGGACGCGGCGAAGTGCCCGGAGAGTTCCGGTCCTGCACCGAACGTGGAACAGCGTGCCGGGCGGGGTCGGTCAGCGTGCGGCGGCGCGGGTCGCGACGGGCCCGGCGCCGATGCCCTGGAGGGCGGCGTCCACCATCTGCCGGGGCAGGTCCGGGTCCTCCAGCGGGGCGTCGTCCCACAGGACGGTGCGCAGCAGGATCGGGCCGATCAGCAGCTCGCAGAGCAGCTCGACGTCCAGGTCGGCGCGGAGTTCGCCCGCCGTGACGCCGCGCCGGACGATCTGGCGGACCATCTCGCGGCGGGGCTGCACCACCCGCTCCTGGTAGGTCTGCTTCAGCTCCGGCCAGGCGTTCATCTGCCCCAGCGCGGACCGGACGACCCACCTGGAGCGCTTGATCAGGCCGCGCCGGCGCATGTAGTCGACGGCGCTGATCAGGTCGTCCCGGTAGGTGGGGCCGAGCATCGGGGGCAGCGGCTCCTCCAGCCGGGCCACCACGTCCACCAGCAGGGCCTCCTTGTTGGGCCAGCGCCGGTAGATGGTGGCCTTGCCGACGCCCGCCTCGGCGGCGATCCGCTCGATGGACAGCTGGGCCAGGCCGGTGCCGTCCTCCATCAGCTTCTCGACGGCGGCGTAGATCGCCTGCTCGGCGGCTTCGCTGCGCGGGCGGCCCCGCCGCGGGGCGTCCTGCTCCGCGACGGGGCCGTGGCACGGCTGGAGCGGAGTTTCGGCGCTCGTCATGGCCCTATTCTCCACCCTCGTGATCACACCTTGGCGGTGCTCGTGCCGGTGCTCGTGCCGCTCTCCGTCCGGCCCCGCGGGCCGGCCGCCGAGCTGTCCGGTCCGCCGGGGCCGCCGGGTGCGGCGGTCCGGCCGGGCAGCAGGAGCAGCGCCAGCACCGCGCCGAGCACGGTGACGCCGGCCGAGACGCCGGAGACCACGTGCATGGCGTGGATGAAGGCGTCCTTGGCGGGGTCGACCAGGGCGGGCAGCTGGAGCTTCTCGGCCACCCCGAGGGTGGACTCGATCGACTCGCCGGCCCGGCCGCGGACCTGCTCGGGCACCGCGGCCAGGTGGTCGTCCATGCCGTTGCGGTAGACCGTGGACAGCAGCGCGCCGAGCACCGCGATGCCGAGCGAGCCGCCGACCTGGCGGAAGGTGTTGTTCAGCGCGGAGCCCGCGCCGGCCTTCTCGCGCGGCAACGCGCCCATGATGGCGACCGTCACCGGCGGCATCACGTGCGCCATGCCGGCGCCCATCACGAAGCCGAGCACGATCAGCAGCCAGATCGGGCTGGTCGCGGTCAGGAAGGCGTAGCCGAGGAAGCCGACGGTGACCAGCAGCATGCCGCCGGCGCAGGTGGCCCGGACGCCGATCCGGTCGACCACCAGCCGGGCCCGCGGCGCGAAGACCAGCTGGGCGACGGCCAGCGGCAGCATCAGCTCGCCGGCCTCCAGGGCGCTGTAGCCGCGCACGCTCTGGATGTAGAACACGCCGAAGAAGGAGACGCCCATCAGCGCGAAGAACACGATGCCGACCACGCCGATCGAGGCCGAGAACACCTTGTTGCGGAACCAGGTGACGTCCAGCGCCGGGTACCTGGTGTGCTTCTCGAACAGCACGAAGGCGACCAGGGCGAGCAGGCCGACCAGGGTCGGGACCCAGGCCCCCGGGTCGGTGAAGTCGGCCAGTTCGCCGCCCTTGATGATGCCGTAGATCAGCGCCACCAGGCCGACGATGGACAGCAGCACGCCGATCGGGTCGAGCTTGCCGGGGTTGGGGTCCTTGGAGTCGGGGACGAGCCAGCCCATCAGGCCGAGCGCCACGACCACGATCGGGACGTTGACCAGGAAGACCGAGCCCCACCAGAAGTGCTCGATCAGCAGGCCGCCGGTGATCGGGCCGATGGCGATGGCCAGGCCGACCGCGCCGGCCCAGATGCCGATCGCCTTGGGCTGCTCGTGCCGCTCGAAGACGTTCATGATGATGGCGAGCGTGGCGGGCATGACGAAGGCGCCGCCGAGGCCCATCACGGCGCGGTAGCTGATCAGTTCGCCCGGGCTGGCGGCCATCGCGGACAGCAGCGAGCCGAGGCCGAAGACCAGCATGCCGGCCAGCAGCGTCCACTTGCGGCCGAACCGGTCGCCGAGCAGGCCCGCGGTGAACAGCAGGCCGGCGAAGACCAGGGTGTAGGAGTTGATCGCCCACTCCAGGTCGCTCTGGCTCGCGCCGAGACCGACCGGGGCGGGGGTGGCGATGGTCTTCATCGCCACGTTGAGGATCGAGTTGTCGAGGACGACGACGAGCAGGGCGAGCACCAGGGTGCCCAGGATCCACCAGCGTCGGCGGTGTACGGCTTCCGGCACCCGGGGGGCCTGGACGGCTGTGGTCGGCGAGGTCATGCGAACAGCCTAACCTCTTTTTCAATACGAGACGGTCTCGTATCGTAAGTGCGGAGGCAAGGAAGGGCAAAGACTTCCCCAAGGGCCCCACCGGGACCACGCCCGGACCGCACCGGGACCGCACCCGGACCCGCCGGACACGACCGGGGCTCCCGCCTCTTTGCGCACGGCCCGCGGCGTGCAAGCATGGAGCCAGATCCGGGGACGCCGCACGGCGCCACGAGACGACACACACCAGGAGCCTGTTCGATGAACGCTTCTCCGCTTCAGCCTGCCCAGGCGCCGGACGCGCCGGTCCCCGCCACCCTCTACGGGGGTGTCACCAACCGCCGGATCACCGTCCGGGACCTCGCCAAGGCCAAGCGCAACGGCGAGCGCTGGGCGATGCTCACCGCCTACGACGCCCTCACCGCCGGGGTGTTCGACGAGGCCGGCATCCCCGTCCTGCTGGTCGGCGACTCGGCCGGCAACTGCCACCTCGGCTACGAGACCACCGTGCCGGTGACCATGGACCAGATGGTGATGATGTCCGCCGCCGTGGTCCGCGGCACCAAGCGCGCCCTCATCGTCGCCGACCTGCCGTTCGGCTCGTACCAGGAGTCCCCCGCCCAGGCCATGCACAACGCCGCCCGGCTGATGAAGGAGGCCGGCGTCCAGGCCGTCAAGCTGGAGGGCGGCGAGCGCAGCGCCCGCACCATCGAGCTGCTGGTCGACGCCGGCATCCCGGTGATGGCCCACATCGGCCTCACCCCGCAGTCCGTGCACGCCTTCGGCGGCTACCCCGTCCAGGGCCGCGGCGACGAGGCCGCGCACCGGCTGCTGCGCGACGCGAAGGCCGTCCAGCAGGCCGGCGCCTTCGCCGTCGTCCTGGAGGCCGTCCCCGCCGAGCTGGCCGCGCAGGTCACCGAGCACTCGGCGATCCCCACCGTCGGCATCGGCGGCGGCCCCGACACCGACGCGCAGGTCCTGGTGTGGACCGACTTCGCCGGCATGACGGCCGGCCGCGTCCCCAAGTTCGTCAAGCAGTACGCGAACCTCCGCGCGACGCTGGGCCAGGCTGCGGCCGAGTTCGCCGCCGACGTCCGCGGGGGCGCCTTCCCGGGCCCGGAGCACTCCTTCAGCTGACGCTCCCCGCCCCCGCACCCCGCCCCGTCAGCCCGCTGTCGTCCCCCGTGACAGCGGGCTGACAGCCGGGTGACAGCCGGGCCCGCCACGGTGTTCCCATGACACGAATCGAGCGGAACGCCGTGGAGGTCCACGGCATCGTGAAGCACTACGGGGAGACCAGGGCGCTGGACGGGGTCGACCTGACGGTGCGCGAGGGGACGGTACAGGGTCTGCTCGGTCCGAACGGGGCCGGGAAGACCACGCTGGTGCGGGTGCTGTCCACGCTGATCAAGCCGGACGCGGGCAGCGCGTTCGTCGGCGGCTACGACGTGCTGCGTCAGCCCAAGCAGCTGCGCCGCACCATCGGCCTGACCGGCCAGTACGCCTCGGTGGACGAGCTGCTGTCCGGCTACGAGAACCTGTACCTGATCGGGCGCCTGCTCGACCTCCCGGCGAAGGACGCCAAGGCCCGCGCCACCGAGCTGCTGGAGCGCTTCTCGCTCACCGACGCGGCCAGGCGCCCCGCCAAGGGCTACTCCGGCGGCATGCGGCGCCGGCTGGACCTCGCGGCCTCGATGATCGGCCGCCCGAAGGTGCTGTACCTGGACGAGCCCACCACCGGCCTGGATCCGCGCACCCGCAACGAGGTGTGGGACGAGGTGCAGCGGATGGTCGGCGAGGGCTCGACGGTGCTGCTGACCACCCAGTACATGGAGGAGGCCGAGCAGCTCGCCCACGCGCTGACCGTGATCGACAAGGGCCGGGTGATCGCCAACGGCGGCGTCGAGGAGCTGAAGAAGCAGGTCGGCGGCCAGAGCCTGCAGGTCCGCCCGGCCGACCCGGCCCAGCTGCCGGAGATGGTGCGGGCCCTGCGGGAGTCCGGCGTCCCGGCCACCTTCTCCACCGAGTCGGAGCTGCTCTCGGTGCACCTGACCGACGACGGGCAACTGACCACCGTGATCGGGGTGCTGGGCACCCGCGGTTTCGGGATCGCCGGCATCGACACCGAACTGCCCAGCCTGGACGAGGTGTTCCTGAGCATCACCGGCAAGTCCGCCGTCCCCGCCCAGTCCCGTGACAAGGAGCCCGTCGCATGAGCACCGCCACCCTGAACCCCGCTCCCGCCGCGGCCGCCACCGGCGAGGACGACGCCCGGATCGGCCTGCGGGCGAGCCTGCGCCACCTGGGCGCGCTGACCCGCCGGAACCTGATGCGGATCAAGGCCGACCCGGAGTCGATGCTGGACGCGCTGCTGATCCCGGTCATCATGATCGTGCTGTTCGTCTACGTGTTCGGCGGCGCGATGGCCACCAACCAGCACGAGTACATGCAGTACATGGTGCCCGGCCTGCTCGGCACCACCGGCCTGAACCTGGCGATGGCGCTGGGCACCGGCCTGAACACCGACTTCCAGACCGGCGTGATGGACCGCTTCCGCACCCTGCCGATCGGGCGCTCGGCGGTGCTGCTGTCGAAGATGATCGCGGAGACGCTGCGGGCGGTGGTCGCCTTCGCCGTGCTGATCGGCTTCTCGATGATCCTGGGCATGGACATCGCCGGCGGCCCGCTGAAGCTGCTGGCCGCGGTCGGCCTGTCGCTGGTGTTCGGCTCCTCGCTGATGTGGGTCTCGATGCTGCTGGGCATGTCGCTGCGCAGCGCCCAGGCGGTGCAGGGCATGTCGATGCTGGTGATGATGCCGCTGCAGTTCGGCAGCTCGATCTTCGCCAACCCGACCACCATGCCCGGCTGGCTGCAGGCGTTCACCAAGCACAACCCGCTGTCGGCGCTGGCCGACGCGTGCCGCGCCCTGATCAACGACCAGCCGGTGGGCAACTCGGCGGTGACGGTGCTGGTCTGGGCGGCGGCGATCACCGTGGTGACCGCGCCGCTGGCGGTGGCCCGCTTCCGCAAGCGCACCTGACGGTGGGGTCAGCCGGCCTCGGAACCGTAGGAACCGGGATCGTTCAACAGGGCGGACGCCTCACCCAGCGTGAGGCGTCCGCCCCGTTCGTACGCGGCCAGGAAGCCGTCCTCGCCGAGCAGTTCGCGCGCGAGGGCGCTGCAGCGGGCGTGCTCGCTGCGCTCCATGAACGAGCCGGGCATGCCGCTGAGGCCCTCGTGGGCGCCGAGCAGTTCGGCGGCGCGGCGGGCGGCCCCGGGTTCGCCGTGCAGCCGGGCGTACTCGACCAAGGCCCCGGCGACGGGCGTCATCAGCATCATCGCCATGTGCTCGACGAAGATCGTGACGCCGCCCTCGACCTCGGTCATCGCGCGGCGGCCCGCCCGCATCAGCTCCAGGCCGGCCGCCGGGTCGCCGGAGCGGGCCACCACCCAGCCGCGGATGCAGGCGACGATGCCGACGAACACCGAGGGGACCGGGCCGCGGACGCCCGGGTCGGCGGGCATCTCGTCGAGCACGGCGAGCGCCTCGGCGTACTCGCCGCGCCGCACGCACAGGTTGCACAGCACCAGCCGCCCGTACATCCGGGCGCCCTCGGCGTCGGAGCCGCCGTCCGCGGCGGCCGCGGCGACGGCCTCGCGGACCATCCGCTCGCCGCCCTCCGGGTCGCGTTCGGCCACCACCTCGCCGAGCCGGGCCCGCAGCATCGGGACCTCCTGGTGCGCGCCGAGCCGGACGGAGAGCTCGATGGCCTCCCGGAAGGCGCGTTCGGCCTGGGCGGCGTCCCCGGACTTGGTGGCGTTCTCGGCCTTGCCGGAGAGCGCCTCGGACATGCCCCAGCGGTCGCCCAGCGCGGTGTAGAGGGCCAGCGCCTCCTCGCTGTCGGCGATCGCCTGGTCCAGGCCGCCGGCCAGGTCGTTGAGCAGCCGGGCGCGCAGTTGCAGGGCGAACGCCAGGTCGAGCGGGCCGCCGTGCACCCGGGCCCCGGCCACCGCGTCGTCCATCACCGCGCGGGTGCGCTCCATCTCGCCGGTGAGGAAGACGGTGAACACCCGGCCGAGCACCGGCTGCCGGTAGGACTGCGGCAGGTCGGGGGTGTAGGCGTCCAGGATCCGCCGGGCGGTCTCCAGCGCGCCGGAGTCCTGGAGCAGGCTCATGTCGCCGGCGAACAGGCTGATCAGCCGGTGCAGTCCGAGCTGGCGGCGGGCCTCCTCCAGCAGCTCGGGCGGCATCGGCAGCGGCGCGTCCAGCGGGTTCGCGGTGAGCGGGACGGGCGGCGGGGCGTCGTCGGCGTACGGGTCGGGGCCGAGCGCGGCGACCGCCTCGTACCAGGTGCGGGACTCGGTGCGGTAGTCGCGCAGCATCCAGTACCCGGCCATCGACAGGACCAGGGCCAGCCCCTCCTGCTCCTGGCCGGTGTCGACGGCGCGGCGCAGCGCGGCCCGGACGTTCTCCTGCTCGCGGTCGAGGCGGTCGAGCTCGTCGAGCTGGGCGGGGCCGTGCAGGTTCAGGTGGGCGTGGCGGCCGAGTTCGCGGTAGTGCGCGGTGTGGCGGTCGCCGACCTCGGGTTCGGCGGCCTCGGCGAGGCGCTCGGCGGCGTACTCGTGGATGGTCTCCAGCATCCAGTAGCGGGGCTGCTCGCCGAGGCCCGCCACCAGCAGCGACTTGTCGACCAGGGAGAGCAGCAGGTCGGCGACGTCGGCGCGGCGCACCAGTTCGCCGTCGGCGACGACCTGCTCGGCGGCCTCCAGGGTGCAGCCGCCCGCGAACACCGACAGGCGGCGCAGGACGGCGCGCTCGCGCGTCCCGAGCAGGTCCCAGGACCAGTCGACGACGGCGCGCAGGGTCTGCTGGCGGGGCAGCAGGGTGCGGGAGCCCGCGGTGAGCAGGGCGAAGCGGGAGTCGAGGCGGTCGGCGAGCTGGCGCGGGGTCAGGCCGCGCAGTCGGGCGGCGGCGAGTTCGATGGCCAGCGGCAGGCCGTCCAGGCGGCGGCAGAGTTCGGCGCAGGCGTCCGGGTCCTGGTCGGTGCGGAAGCCGGGGCGGGCGGCGGCGCCGCGTTCGGCGAGCAGGCGCAGCGCGGCGGGGTCGGGCAGCGGTTCGACCGGCAGCACGCTCTCGCCGGGGACGCCAAGCGGTTCGCGGCTGGTGGCGAGCACGGTGACGCCGGGGCAGTCGGCGAGCAGCCGGTCGGCGAGGTCGGCGGCGGCCTGGACGACGTGCTCGCAGTTGTCGAGCAGCAGCAGGACGCGGCGGCGGCCGAGGTGGTCGACCAGCCGGGAGACCGGGTCCTTGCGGCCCCCGTCGATCACCTCGGCGACGGCGCCGCCGGTGTGCAGCACGGTCTCGCGCAGGCCGAGCGCGGAGGCGACGGCGTCGGGGACGGCGGCCGGGTCGTCCAGCGGGGCGAGTTCGACCTGCCAGACGCCGCCGGGCCAGCGGGCGGCGTCCTGCTCGCGGCGGCCGGCCTCGACCGACAGCCGGGTCTTGCCGGAGCCGCCGGGGCCGGTCAGGGTGGTGAGCCGGCCGGCCGTCAGGGCGTCGGCGACGGTGGCGAGCTCGCCGTCCCGGCCGACGAAGCTGGTCCGGCCGGGGCGCAGGTTGCCGCCGGCCGGGGCCGGGGCGGGCGGCGCGGCGGGCCCGGGCCCGGGGGCCGGGGCGGGCGCGAGG
>NZ_JNWZ01000089.1 GCF_000716545.1 Kitasatospora phosalacinea | reverse complement strand
GGGGGAGGGGGTCGGCGAGGGGGCGGCCGAGGTGGCCTGGGCGGGGCGGACCGGGGGCGCGGGGGTGGTGGCCTCCGTCGGGTGGATGCCGTTGCCGCCGCCGCTGCCCGGGGTCCTGGACGGGGCCGGGGAGGTGGCGCCGCCGCCGGCCGTCGCGGGGGCGGCCTGCACGGTGGTGGCCGGGGCGGGGGTGGTGGCGGCCTCGGTGGGGGTGGCGTCGGGGGTGGGGGCGGGCGGCCCGCCGACGGTCACGCCGACCCGGCGGCCGACCTGCTGCTGCTCGTTCAGCAGCCAGGTGGTGGCCAGGCTGATGCCGATCACCGTGGACATCGCCATCGCCGCGCCGGAGAAGCGGATGGTGGGCAGCCGCAGCCGCCCGCCGAAGGGCCCGGGCCGGCCGTGCCGTGCCGAACGGCCCGCGGGTACGGGCCTGGAGTGTTCGCGGAGCGCCACCGGGCTCCCCTTCCTGGTACAGGACCGCACGCGACGCCACACCCCGTGCGCGGCCCGGACGGGCCGGACGAACGGGGCGGGAGGGACGAGACTACCAGCGGTCTGACGGACCGCCAGATGCCGGGTGAAACCCGACGGCCAAATCGAGTCCCTTGCCGTGCGGGCGAGTTGGAGTGCGGAGGTGGTGCCGGTGGCGCCCCGGGCGGGCCGCCGCGATCCACCGTGCAACCCCCTGCAACCGTTGCGGGCGGCCCGTGCGCCGGAGCACGCTGGGACGGTACCCAGCCGCTTCGGAGAGATCGTCATGCCGTGCGACCCGCTGTCCGTCCCTTCCGACCACCCGCTCGCCGCCACCCCCACGGGCGGCGAGCGGAGCGGAACCGCCGTGCCCCCCTCGGTGGTGGAGGAGGTGCTGGTGCTGCGGATCGCCCTGGACCAGGACCTGGTCGGTGAGGTGCGCACCCGTTTCCGGTACGCGGTCTCCGCGCCGCACGAGGTGCGCCTGACCTTCCACCTGGGGCGTCCCGACGAGGCGGACTGGGTCTTCTCCCGCGACCTGCTGCGGGACGGGCTGCAGTCGCTCAGCGGCCAGGGCGACATCAAGCTGTGGCCCGCGCACTGCCCCTGCCACGGCGCGACCCTGCACCTGGCGCTGGAGTCCCCGCACGGCAGCGCCCTGCTGGAGGCGTCCCGGCCGCAGGTGGAAGCCTGGCTGGAACGCACCTACGCCGTGGTGCCGGACGGCAGCGCCGCCGAACTGCTGCCCAGCGACGAGGAGTTGGCCGAACTGCTGGCCGACGGCTGAGCGCCGCCGCCCCGGCCGGGCAGCCGCAGCAGGCCGCGCGCCAAGTCCGCCCGCAGCAGCCGCACGGTCGGCGAGTCCGCCCCGGGCAGCAGGTCGTACGGGTCGTCCGGGCCGAGCACGGCGGCCTCGGCGCGGGACGCCAGCCGGTACGGCCTGGCCTCCAGCAGGGCGCCCAGGTACCTTCGCAGCCGGGAGAGTTCGGCGCGGACGGTGACGGTGCGGGCCGGGTCGGCGAACAGCGCCTCGGCGAGCTGCGCGGCGCTCAGGCCGTCCCGGTGCAGGGCCAGCAGCAGGAGCAGTTCGGCGTGCCGGGGGCTCGGCGCGTGCGACCAGGCGCCCGCGCTGCCGCGCACCCGTAGCTCGGGGCTGCCCGGGCGGCGCAGGTCCAGTTCCAGGGCGGCGGACTCGGCCTGCTCGGCGAGTTCGGCCGGACGCGGCGCGGCCGGGCGCACCAGCCAGCCGTCGGCCAGCGGCTCCACCGCGCACTCGCCCAGCGTCGGCACCCAGTGCACCCCGCCGGCGCTCCAGCTCTCCGGCGGCAGCGCCAGCCGGGGCGGCCCCGGCACGCCGGTCGCGGCGGCCGTCCAGCCCGAACCGTCCACCACCAGCGCCGGGCCGCCGAACCGGGCCAGCAGCGGCACCGCGACCGTCCGCAGCCGGTGCAGCGCCTCCAGGTGGCCGGCCCGCAGTTCGGTCTCGGCGAGCCGGGCGGCGGTCAGCACGAGCTGCCGCAGGTACGGGTGGCTGGCGGAGGCCGGGCTGCTGAGGTTGACCACGCCCGCCAGTCGGCCGGTGCGCGGGTCCCGGATCGGGACGGCCGCGCAGGTCCAGCCGTGGTGGCTGCGCAGGTAGTGCTCCACGGAGTGCACGGTGCTGGCGCGGGCGGTGCGGGCGGCCAGGCCGATGCCGTTGGTGCCGACCGCCTCCTCGGACCAGAGCGCGCCCGGTTCGAAGCCGAGCGCGTCGGCGTCGCGCTTCAGGCGGGGCTCGCCGTCCCGCCACAGGACCCGGGCCTTCGGGTCGGCCACCGCGAGCACCACCGGCGAGGTGTCGTCCGGCGGGAACAGCGTGGAGCGCAGCGCCGGCAGCACCTGCTCCAGCCCGGTGGCCCGGCGGGCCTCCTCCAGCTCGCCGGGCGCCAGCCGGGCGGCCGCCCGGGCGCGTTCCGGGTCCAGCCCGAGGCGGCGCAGGCGCTCCCAGGAGTCCCCGATCTCCGGCCGCAGGGCGGCCGGTCCGGCCGGTTCACGCGTCCGGGCCTCGGAATACCGACCGATCGGTCGGGTGAGGGGCGGGCCGCCGCCGCTGATCCGCCGCACGCCATCCCCCTCCTCCGGTCCGGTTGACAGCGTAGGGGGTTCGACGGGGACACGCCGGAGCGGGAAAAAGAGTCGCCCACGGCCCGCAACATGATGCAGACTGGTCGGTTTCCCGTTTCCGCGGGAGGAGTCGCGGGGGCAGGTGCGCCGGCGGCTCCGGATGCTGCTCCCGGGCCCCCGCTCCGCCCCCTCGTCCGCCGGGAAGCGTCAGCCGGTGGGGTCGCCCTGGGCGGTTTCGACGGCCCGGTGGAAGTCGTGGCCGGCCTCGGCGGTGGCGCAGGTGGTGGCGGTGAGGCAGCCGGCCAGGGCGAGGGCGGCGAAGGCGCGCAGGGCGTGGTGGGGGTGGGCGGGAGCGGCGAGGAGGGCTCGGACGCGGCGGGGGACGGGGCCGGCGGTGGCGGCCAGGCGAGGGCTCCGGGCGGGGGCCGGGGCCGGGGCGCGGGCGGCGGCCAGGGCGGCGCGGCCGATCGCGCGGGCGGTCAGGGCGCGGTCGCCGACCTCGGCGGCGGCGCGTTCGTCGGCCCAGCGCTCCAGGTGGTAGCCGAGCGCCGGGCGCAGCGGCCGCAGCGCGGGGTGGCAGGCGGCGGCGTACTCGGTGGCGGCCAGCAGCAGGTGGTGGCGGCCGGACAGGTGGGCGCGTTCGTGGGCGAGCAGGGCGGCGCGTTCGGGGCCGGTGAGGGCGGCGAGCATGCCGGTGGTGGCGACGATCCGGGGCGGGCGGCCGGGCAGGGCGTACGCGTCGGCCCGGTCGTCGGTGAGGACGGTGAGGGCGGGGGCGGCCGGGCCCGGACGGCGGACCAGGGCGCGCAGGCCGGCCGGGGCGTCGCCGGTGGCGGCGCGGGCGCGGCGCAGGTCGGCGTACTGGTGGCGGGCGGCGCGGGCGGCCAGGGCGCCGACGGCCAGCAGGGCGGTGGCGGCGAGGACGGCGGTGGGCGCCCACTCCGGGTCGGAGAGCCGGCCGGGGTGCCAGTGCGCGGGGGAGAGGTGGGCGAGGGCGGCGCCGTACGGCAGGTGCAGCAGGCCGGTGACGGCGAGCAGGCCGAGCGAGGCCAGGGTGGCGGCGCCGAGGGCGGCGGCGGTGGCGGCCAGGACGAGCGCGGCGGCGCGCGGGGCGAGCTGTTCGGCGAGCCGGCGGGCGAGCGGGGCGGCCAGGAGCGGCAGCAGCAGCGGCGCCCAGACGGCGAGCGTCACGGCTGCTCCCCGAGCAGGTCGCGCAGCAGGCGCTCGTCCTCGTCGGAGAGGTCGGAGACGAAGCGGGCCAGCACGGTGGAGCGGTCGCGGCCGCGTTCGAGCTCGGTGCGCATCCGGCGGGCGGCGAGGCCGTCGGCGTCCTGGACGGTGGGGGTGTAGGCGAAGGCGCGGCCCGCCTTGGTGCGGGCGACGGTGCCCTTCTCGTGCAGCCGGGCGAGGATGGTGGCGACCGTGGTGCGGGCGAGGTCGGCGGTGACGGCCTGCTGCACCTGCTGCGGGGTGAGCGGCCGGTCGGCGGCCCAGAGGGCGGCCAGGACCTGGGCTTCGAGCTCCCCCGCGGGCCGGCGGGCGGGCGTGTCCGTCATGTCGCGCGAACCTCCGGGATTCGTCTACAGTCCTGTCGACGTCTACACGACTGTAGACGTTGGGGCGCGTCCCCGTGCGGACGCCCCCCAACGTAACGGGAGGTCCGCCAACCTTGCCCCTGACCCCGCCCCCCGGAGCCGCGAGTGAACCGTTCACCTCGCCCGTTCTGGTACATGTTGTCCCTGTGATCCCGAATGTTCATCCCCCCGCCCGCCTGCTCGCCTACGACGGCAGCGGCATCGACGGCGGCCTCTACACCCGGGTCACCGGGTGGGCCGAGTCCGCTCCGCACTGGTTCGACCAGCTCGTCAAGGAGTGGTCCGCCTTCGGTCTCGCGGTGTTCGCGCTGCTGATGCTGTGGGCCTGGTGGCGGGCCCGGGCCGCGGACTCGGCGGTGATGGCCCGGGTGCTGGCCGCGCCGCTGATCGTGGTCGTCGCGTACCTGGTCAACTCGGTGCTCAAGTCGCTGGTCGAGGAAGTGCGGCCGTGCCAGCAGATCCCGGCCACGGTGCCGCTGGAGGCCTGCCCGCCGTCCGGCGACTGGTCGTTCCCGAGCAACCACACGGTGGCCGCGTTCGCCGCCGCCACCGCGCTCTGGTACGCCGACCGCAGGCTCGGCTGGATCGGACTGCTCGCCGCCGTGCTGATGGGCGCCTCCCGGATCTGGGTCGGCGCGCACTACCCGCACGACGTGCTGGTCGCCGCCCTGGTCGGCGTCCTGGTCGCGGCCCCGCTCGCGCTGCTCGCCGGACGGGCCGCGCCGCTGGTCGACCGGCTGCGCACCGGGCCGTTGGGCCCCGTGCTGGGGGCCGGAGCGGCCTGATCGGGCGGGGCGGGTCGGCCTCTTGTGCCGCCGCCCCGGGCGGGGGGAGCATGTGAGCCGGGCGGGGGTGGCCCCCCGCCCGGCTCGCTTTTTCCTGCAGCCGTGCGGAGGGACGTGCCATGCCGTACCGACTCGACGTCATCCAGGGGAACTGGCCCGCGGACGAGCTCGGGAAGGGGGTGGAGGGCCTGCTCGCCGACAGCACGGTGCTGAGCCTGGCCACCGCCGGCCACGAGCGCGGACCGCACGCCAACCTGGCCTTCTACGCGTTCGACTCCGACCTGGTGCTGTACTTCGTCAGCGAGCGCTCCACCCGGCACAGCCTGCACCTGGCCGAGGAGGCCAGGGCCGCCGCCACCGTCCACCTGCCGCCGCCCGCGTACGGCGAGCAGCTGCGCGGCATCCAGCTCACCGGCAGCGCGGGCGAGGCCTGGGGCCGGCAGGCCGAAGCCGCGCTGGAGGCGTACCGCGGCCGCTACCCGGCGTTCGCCGCCGACCCCGAGGTGGCCGCCCAGTTCCTGGAGGGGCGGGGCGCGGCCGCGCTGTACCGCTTCCAGGTGGAGGAGCTGACCGCCGTGGACGAGCCGCGGTTCGGACGGCGCGAGTACCTGCACGCGCGCGTCCTGCGGTAGGGGTGCCGCGCGGCGCCGGGGCGGGTGGCCGGGGCGGTCGGGACGGCCGGGTTGTATGGACAACTCTTGCGGGCGGTTCATGTCCGCGACGAGATCCGGACGACTGGCGGCCACCTCGGCGCCCGAGCCTGTCCGCATGAGAGTCATCGTCGTAGGAGCGGGCGTGCTGGGCACCATGCACGCCTGGCAGGCCGTCGAACGCGGCCACGAGGTCGTCCACCTGGAGCGCGAGAGCGAGGCCCGCGGCGCCTCCGTCCGCAACTTCGGCCTGGTCTGGGTCAGCGGCCGCGCCACCGGCCCCGAACTGGACACCGCGCTGCGCGCCCGCGAACTGTGGGAGGAGATCGGCGCCCGCGTCCCGGGCCTGTGGTTCCGCCCCAACGGCTCGCTCACCCTGGCCCGCACCGCCGCCGAACTCGCCGTCGCCGAAGCCGCCCTGAAGCTCCCCGACGCCGGGGCCCGCGGCTACCGGCTGCTCGGCGCCGACGAGGTCCGCGCCCTCAACCCCACGCTGCGCGGCGAGTTCCTGGCCGGACTGCACTGCGCCCGGGACGCCGCCGTCGAACCCCGCCCCGCCCAGCGCGCGCTGCGCGCCGCGCTGGAGGCCACCGGACGCTACACCTTCCTGCCCGGACGCGAAGTGCGCGACCTGGTCGGCGACCGCGCCGTCCGCGACGACCACGGGCAGCTGCACGAGGGCGACCTGGTCCTGCTGTGCACCGGCGCCTGGCTCGGCGGACTCGTCCGCGAACTCGCCCCCGACCTGCCGGTGCGCCGCGTCCGCCTCCAGATGATGCAGACCGACCCGCTCGGCGAGACGCTCACCACCTCCGTCGCCGACGGCGACTCCTTCCGCTACTACCCCGCCTTCGCCGGCCCCGAGCTGGACGCCCTGCGGGCCGGGCAGCCGCAGCCGCCCGTCGCCGAACAGCACCGGCTGCAACTGCTGATGGTGCAGCGTCAGGACGGCGGACTCACCCTCGGCGACACCCACGAGTACGACCAGCCCTTCGGCTTCGACGTGGTCGAGGACCCGTACGACCACCTCGCCGGCGTCGCCGAGGGACTACTCGGCCGCCCGCTGCCCCGGATCCGCCGCCGCTGGGCCGGCGTCTACGCCCAGTGCACCGAACCGGGCCTGATCGTCCACCGGCAGCGGCTCACCGACGGCGCCTGGCTGGTGACCGGGCCCGGCGGGCGCGGGATGACGTGCTCGCCGGCCATCGCCGAGACGACGGCCGACGCGGCCGGGCTCTGAGGGCCCCCGAAGGGGCCCGTCACACAGGTAAGGATGGACATGACCACACACGACGTGACCCTGGTGGTGCTCGACATGGCCGGCACCACCGTCGCCGACGACGGGCTGGTGGAGCTGGCCTTCGCCGCGGCCGCGCGTTCGCAGGGGGTGGAGACCGGGAGCCCCGAGCACGCCGCGATGCTGGCGCACGTGCGGGCCACCATGGGGGAGTCGAAGATCTCGGTGTTCCGGCACCTGTTCGGGGACGAGGACCGGGCGCAGGGGGCCAACCTGGTCTTCGAGGCCGCCTACGAGGGCTTGGTCGACCAGGGGCGCTGCGAGGCGCTGCCCGGGGCGGCCGAGGCGATCGCCGAACTGCGCGGGCAGGGGCGGAAGGTGGTGCTCACCACCGGGTTCGCGCGCACCACGCAGGACCGGATCCTGGACGCGCTGGGCTGGCGGGACGTCGCGGACCTGACGCTCTGCCCCGCCGACGCCGGGCGCGGCCGCCCGTACCCCGACCTGGCGCTGACCGCGCTGCTGCGCACCGGCACCGACTCGGTGCGGCAGGTCGCGGTGGCCGGGGACACCGGCTACGACATGCTCACCGGCGTCCGGGCCGGTGCCTCGGTGGTGGCCGGCGTGCTGACCGGCGCGCACGAGGAGGCGCGGCTGCGCGCGGACGGCGCCACCCACGTGCTCGCCTCGGTCGCCGAGCTGCCCGCGCTGCTGGCCGCCCGCTGACGGGCCGTCCGCTGACGGGGTGTCGACCCTGACCGCCGCCGCACGGCCCGGCGACGCCCCGGGCCGTGCGGTGCTGGTCCGGGCCGCTCCCGCGTGCTTATCTGAGGGCATGTTGCGGTCACTGCGTTCGCTCGGAGTGCTCACCCTCGGACTGACGCTGCTCACCGGCTGCGGCTCCGCCGGGAACGGCGGCGGCGCCCCGTCCGGGACCGCCGGGACGGCGACCGGCAGCGCCCGGCCGACCGGGAGCCCCGAGCCGGGCAGCCCGAGCCCCACGCCCTCCCCGAGCCCGAGTCCTACGCCGTCCCCGACCCCGTCCCCGACGCCCACCCCCGGCCGCACGCCCACGCCCGCGCCGACCGGCGGCGTCAGCGACGCGCGGCTGGCCGGGCAGCGGATCATCTACTCCTACCCCGGCACCACCGTCCCCGACGCGCTGCTGCAGCGGGTGCGCGAGGGCCGGGTCGCCGGGGTGATCTTCTTCGCCGAGAACGTCGGCGACGGCGCCACCGCGCTGCGCACCGCCGTCGACCGGCTGCGGGAGGCCGAACAGCAGAGCCCGGACCGGCGCCCGCTGCTGCTGATGACCGACCAGGAGGGCGGACTCGTCCGGCGGGTGCCCGGCGGGCCCGCGCAGTCCGCCAAGGACGTCGGCCGCTCCGCCGACCCGGCCGCCGCCGCCACCCGCACCGGCGGCGAGGCCGCCGCCGCGCTCGACCAGTACGGCCTCAACCTCAACCTCGCGCCCGTGCTGGACGTCTACCGCGCCCCCGGCGACTTCGCCGACTCCGCGCAGCGCTCCTACAGCACCGACCCCGCCGTCGTCGGCCGGCTCGGCTCCGCCTTCCTCGAGGCCCAGCAGGGTGCGGGCGTCGCCGCCACCGCCAAGCACTTCCCCGGCCTCGGCAGCGCCCCCGCCGGCGCCAACACCGACGAGGAACCCGTCACCCTGAACGTCTCGCTGAACCAGCTGCGCAGCGTCGACGAACGCCCCTACCGGGACGCGATCGCCGCCGGAGTCAAGCTGGTGATGTTCTCCTGGGCGGTCTACCCGGCGCTCGACCCCGGCACCCCCGCCGGGATGTCCGGCACCGTCGTCCGCGACGAGCTGCGCGGCCGCCTGAACTACCAGGGCGTGACCATCACCGACGCGATCGAGGCCAAGGCGCTCGACCCGGTCGGCGGCACCGCGAAGCGAGCCCTGGCCGTCGCGCACGCCGGTGTCGACCTGCTGCTCTGCTCCGGCCGCGACGTCGCCCAGGGCGACGCGGCCGCCGCCGCGCTCACCGCCGCGCTCGCCTCCGGGGAGCTCGACCGGGCCGACTTCACCGCCTCCGCGAACCGGGTCGACGCGCTGCGGGCATCGCTCGAGTAGGGCGGCGTTCGAGCAGGGCGGCGTTCGAGTAGGGCGTCGTTCGAGCAGGGGACCGCCCGGGCGGCGGACGGCCCTCCGGCCGGGGCTCCACCGCGGCGTCCTCCGGGTGGTCGGTCCGGTCGGGGGCGGTGCCGGTGGCCTCCCGGTGCAGGGCGGCCCGCCCCGGTCGGCTCCCCGTACGGGCGGGCCGGGGTCAGCGGGTGGAGCGCAGGTTGAGCAGCACCACGCCGGCGATCACCAGCGCGATGCCGCACCACTGGAGGCGGCCCAGCGACTCGCCGAAGAAGCCCGCGCCGATCGCCGCGACGGCGGCCGTGCCCGCGCCCGACCAGACCGCGTACGCGACGGAGACCGGGATGTGCCTGAGGGCGCGGCCGAGCAGGGTGAAGGACAGCACGTAGCCGACCGCGACGGCCAGGCTCGGCCACAGCCGGGAGAAGCCGTCGGTGAGCTTGAGCAGGCTGGTCGCGCAGACCTCACCGGCGATCGCCAGGGCGAGCAGCAGGTACGGCATCAGGGGGCGGCGGTGAGCGAGGCGAGGAACGGGAGGTCCGCGCGTTCCAGGCTGTCCAGCACGGTGGTGCCCGCGGCGGCCGGGATCGGGACGGCGGACGGCACCGCCAGCACCCGGCAGCCCGCGGCGCGGGCGGAGGCCACGCCGGTCGGGGTGTCCTCGACGGCCACGCAGCGGGTGGGCGCCAGGCCCAGGCGGGCGGCGGCGGCCAGGTACGGGTCCGGTGCGGGCTTGGTGCGGGCGGTGTCCTCGGCGGCCAGCGTGGTGGTGAACCGGTGCGGGGAGAGGGCGGCCAGGACGAGGTCGACCACCCGGCGCGGGGACGCCGAGACCAGGGCGGTCGGGACGTCGGCGGTGCGCAGTGCGGCCAGCAGCGCGAGGGCGCCCGGGCGGGGGACGATCCGGGACGCGACCTTCGCGGCGAAGGTCGCGTTCAGGCGCTCCACCAGGTCGGCCTCCGGACGCGAGGTGCGGCTGCTGCGGTGCAGGTGGGCGGCGGTGTGCTCGACGGCCCGGCCGAGGACGTCCGGGAGGTCGGCGTCGGTGAGCGTCAGGTCCAGCTCGGCGGCGAGTTCGGCCGCGGCCTGCCACCACAGGTGCTCGGTGTCGACCAGGGTGCCGTCCATGTCGAAGAGGACGGCGGCGGGACGGGGTGCGGGCATGGCGGTACCTCTTACGTGGGAAGACGCGTGGTCAGGGGCCCGGGAGGGCCCCTGGTTCCTCAGGCCCGGTCGACCAGGACGGGGCGGTCGGGGAGGGCGAGGGCGGCGCGGGAGCCCGGCGGGAGGGTGGCGGCGGTCTCGGTGGGGAGGTCCGACTTGACCTCGGTGCCGTCGGGGAGGCGGACGGTGAGGCGGGTGACGGCGCCGAGGAAGGAGGCGGCGACGACCAGCGCGGGGCCGTCCCCGGCGGGGGTGAGGGCGACGTGCTCGGGGCGCACCAGGACGTGCAGGTCGCCGTCGGCGGGCAGGGCGCCGTCCACGGGGTGGCGGCGGCCGAGCACCTCGACCCCGCCGCCGGCGGTGCGCGAGCACGGCACGCGGCTCATGGTGCCGACGAACTCGGCGACGAACGCGGTGGCCGGCCGGGAGTACAACTCCGAAGGGGCGGCGCACTGTTCGAGGCGGCCGGCGCGCAGGACGGCGACCCGGTCGGCCATCGAGAGTGCCTCCTCCTGGTCGTGGGTGACGAACAGGGTGGTGATGCCCAACTCCTGCTGGAGGCGGCGGATCTCCTCGCGCAGCGCGAGGCGGACCTTCGCGTCGAGGGCGGACAGCGGCTCGTCCAGCAGCAGGACGCGCGGCTGGAGGGCGAGCGCGCGGGCCAGCGCGATGCGCTGCTGCTGGCCGCCGGACATCTGGTGCGGGTAGTGCGCGGCGCGCTGCGGCAGGCCGACGAGCTCCAGCAACTCCTGGGCGCGGCGCAGCCGTTCGGACTTGCCGACGCCGCGCATCCGCAGGCCGAAGGCGACGTTGTCGGCGGCGGTGAGGTGCGGGAAGAGGCTGTACGACTGGAACACCATGCCGGCGTCGCGCCGGTGCGCGGGGATGCGGGTGATGTCCTCGCCGTCGACCAGCACCTCGCCGGAGTCGTGGGTCTCGAAGCCGGCGAGGATCCGCAGCGCGGTGGTCTTGCCGCAGCCGGACGGGCCGAGCAGGGCGAGCAGTTCGCCGGGGCGGACGGCCAGGTCGAGGCCGTCCAGGGCGGTGGTGGTACCGAACGTCCTTCGCAGC
The DNA here is from genome assembly GCF_000716545.1 of Kitasatospora phosalacinea. Classification (GTDB taxonomy): domain Bacteria; phylum Actinomycetota; class Actinomycetes; order Streptomycetales; family Streptomycetaceae; genus Kitasatospora; species Kitasatospora phosalacinea. The sequence continues at coordinate 16,921 of NZ_JNWZ01000089.1, read as the reverse complement.
GAACGGAATTCGACGGTGGCGCTGCCGGTGGCGGCGTCCTCGGCGAGGGGGGCGGTGGCGGTGCTCATGGGTGGCGGTCTCCGGGGGCGTGTCAGGAGGTGGCGGCGGTCTGGTGGCGGCGCTCGCGGCCGGCGGCGGCCAGCAGGAGCAGCAGCACCCAGGTGATCAGCAGGCTGAGCACGGACACCGCGACGGACATCTGGCCCCGGCTGTTGCCGACCGAGTAGATCCACACCGCGAAGGGCTGGTAGCCGAGGATCGAGGCGGTGGTGAACTCGCCCAGCACCAGGGCCAGGGTGAGGAAGGCGGCGTTCAGCAGCGCGCCGCGCAGGTTCGGCACGATCGCCGAGACGACGGCCCGCGGCCAGCTCGCGCCGCAGTTGCGGGCGGCCTCGACCAGGGTCCGCACGTCCACGGCGCGCAGCCCGGAGTCCAGGGCGCGGTGGGCGAGCGGGAGCGCCATCAGGACGTAGGCGATGACCAGGACGAGCGGGAACTCCGGTTGCTGGACGAAGACGAAGGTCTGGAAGAAGGGGGTGTCCATCAGGTGGTCGGGGCCCCAGCGCAGCACGCCGATCAGGCCGGCGGTCAGCGCGACCGGCGGCACCACCAGCGGCAGGGTGCAGACCACTTCGAGCACCGGGCGGAGCTTGGGCGCGCCGATCCGGACCGCGATCATCGCGGGCACCAGCAGGAGCAGCAGCACCACGACGGTGACGGCGGCGAGTTCCAGGGTCAGCACCAGGCTGTCGGTGAAGCCGGGCGCGGAGAGCAGGCCGGTGTAGGCGTCGAAGGAGATGCCGTCGGCGTCGTCGATCGAGAACCAGACCGAGGCGGCCATCGGGACCAGGAAGTACAGGCCGGCCGGCAGCAGGACCGCCCAGCGCCAGAGCCGGGGACGGGGGTTCAGCTGAGCCATCGGGCGCTCCGGCGCTGGAGGGGCAGGTAGACGGCCATCACCAGGACGGCGACGATGATCATGTCGAGGCTGAGCGCCAGCGCCAGGTTGCCCTGGCCGACCAGCACGTTGCCGGAGAGCGCGTCGGCGATCTGGCGGCTGATCAGCGGGACGGTCGCGCCGACCATCGCGGCGGCGGTGGCGTACGCGGCGAACGCCGAGCCGAACAGCAGCACGAAGCCGCCGAGCAGCGAGGGGAACAGGATCGGCAGCGCGACGTGCCGCCAGTACTGCGGCGTGGTGGCCCGGTTGTTGCGGGCGGCCTCGCGCCACTGCAGGCGCAGGCCCTCCAGGGCGGGGGTGATGGTGAGCACCATCAGCGGCACCAGGAAGTACAGGTAGGTGACGGCCAGGCCGGTGAAGCTGTACAGCGACCAGCCGTGGTCGGTCAGGTGGAACGCCTTGGTCAGCTCGCCCGCGTTGCCGAGGGTGGCGACGAAGGCGAACGCCAGCGGCAGGCCGCCGAAGTTGGCGAGCACGCCGGAGGCGGTCAGCACCGCCTCGCGCAGCAGCCGGAACCGGGAGGTCAGCACGGCCTGGGCGATCGGGACGCCGAGCACGGTGCCGATCAGCGCGGTCAGTGCGGACAGCTTCACGCTGGAGACCAGCGCCGTCCAGTACGCGCCCTGCACCGAGTCGGTCAGGTTGGCGGTGGTGAACGAGCCGGCGCCGCTCTCGGCGTCGCTGGAGACGGTGAACGCCCCGGTGACGATGGCGACGGCGGGCAGGCCGAAGCCGACCAGGAAGAAGGCCAGCAGCGGCACGGTGGCCAGCCAGGCGCCGCCGCGCGGGCGGCGCCTGGTGGGTCGGGCGGTGGGTCGGGCGGCGGGGGGTGCGGTGGCGGTGCCGGGGGCGCCCGGGCCGCCGCTGGGGTCAGCGGCGGCCGGGGCCGGCACCGGGGTGGGAGCCGTGGTCATGTCGGTGATCAGCCCGCGATGGCCTTGGCCCAGTTGTCGGTCAGCACCTTCTTGGCCGCGTCGACCTGCTCCGGGGTCGGGAAGGTGGTGAACGGCTTCTCGACGGTCGGCAGCTTGGCCGCGGCGGCGGCGTCCAGGGTGCCGTCCGCCTTCATCGCGTCGAACAGCGCCGGGGTGGCGTAGCCGCCCAGGAAGCCGTTCTGGCCCTCGGCCGAGTACAGGTACTCCATCCACAGGCGGGCGGCCGCCGGGTGCGGGGCGTCCTTGTTGACGGCCTGGTTGTAGTACTGGGCGTAGGAGCCGTCGGAGGGGACGGACACCTGCCAGTCGATGCCCTTGCCCTTGAACTCGTCGGTGTAGCCCGCGTTCAGGTACGACCAGTCGATCGAGATCGGGGTCTCGCCCTTCTCGATGGTGGCCGGGGTCGACTCGACCGGGTTGAAGTTGCCCGCCTGCTTCAGCTTGGCGAAGAAGTCGATGCCGGGCTGGATGTCGTCCAGCGAGCCGCCGTTGGCCAGCGCGGCCGCGTACACGCCGCCGAACGCCGAACCGGACTTGGTCGGGTTGCCGTTCAGCGCGACCTGGCCCTTGTACTCGGGCTTGAGCAGGTCGGCGAAGGTCTTCGGGCAGACCGCGACCCTCTTGGCGTCGCAGCCGATCGACACGTAGCCGCCGTAGTCGTTGACCCGCAGGCCGGCCGGGTCCTTCATGGTGGCCGGGATCTTGTCGAAGGAGGCCACCTTGTAGGGGGCGAGCAGGCCCTCCTTGGCGGCGGACAGCGCGAACGCCGAACCCAGGTCGACGGTGTCGGGGGCGCGGTCCTGGCCCTTGCGGGACTTGATCGCGTTGATCTCGTCCTGGCTGGAGCCGTCCGGGTTCTCGTCCTCGATCTCGATGCCGTACTTCGCCTTGAAGTCGTCCATCAGCTTGCCGTAGTTGGCCCAGTCGCGCGGGAGGGTGATGACGTGCAGCTTGCCCTCCTTCTTCGCGGCGGCCACCAGGCCGTCCAGGCCGCCGAAGTCGGCCAGAGAGGTCGCGGTCCTCGCGTTCACCGTGCCGCCGCCGGCCTTGGCGGCCTCACCGGACTTGGCGGACGAGCCGGCGGAGCCGCAGGCGGAGAGGGAGAGCGCGGCAGCGGTCAGCGCGGCCGCGAGGGCGGCGGCGCGGTGGCGGTGCACGGTCACGGGAGGGTCTCCTGGAAGAAGTGGAGCGGCAGAGGTCATGAGGGGTGTCGCGCGGGTGCTCGGAGTGCGGCGCGGTCGGTTGTCCGGCCGAGTTGGCCAGCCAACTTCCGGCGCCATGGGCAAGTACGCCCGAGAGCGGTGACGGGAAGGTGAACGGACGGCCCAGGGCGGGGGTCGGCTGCGGGAACGGTCACGCCCCGGTCCGGAGGCCCCGCGGGCAAGGGCTACAGTCAGTGGTGTACGCGCGGTCACGCGCAGGACACGGCCCAATCTCCTTACCAGCCAAGGGAACTCGACGCACGTGGCACTCGACCAGGACCGCGCGGCCGGCTCGCTCTACCGCAAGGTGGCCGCCGACCTGCGCGAAGCGATCACCTCCGGCTCGTTCGGCGAGGCCGGACGGCTGCCGGCGGAGGGCGCCCTCGCCGAGCAGTACGGCGTCTCCCGCGGCACCGTCCGCCAGGCCCTCGCCCTGCTGCGCGCCGACGGGCTGGTCACCTCCCGCCGCGGCACCCGCCGGGTCGTCCTCGGCAGCGCCCGCGTCCAGTCCTTCTCCGAACTGCTCTCCTTCACCCACTGGGCCCGCTCCATGGGCGAGGAGCCCGGCGGCCGGCTCGAATCGCTGGTCCGCCGCCCCGCCGACGCCGCCGAACGCGAGCAACTGCGGCTGGAACCCGGCACCGAGGTCTACGTCACGCTGCGGCTGCGCACCCTCTCCGGCACCCCCGTGATGGTCGAGCGCACCGTCTACCCGCCTCGGGTCGGCGAGTTGGTCGCCCGGCTGCCGGCCGACGTGGTCTCGCACACCGAACCCCTGCGCGAGCACGGCATCCTGTTCAGCGACGCCGACCACACCATCGACGTGGTCGCCGCCAACGCCGACGACGCCCGCCTGCTCTCCTGCCGCCGCGGCAGCCCCCTGCTGCGCGAGAAGCGCCGCACCACCGACCCCACCGGCACCCCCGTGGAGTGGTCCCAGGACCGCTACCTGCCCGGCACCGTCGCCTTCTCCATCCACAACTCGCTGGCCTCCTCGGCCCTTTCGCGGCACGCCCGGGACGAGGACTGAGAAAACCGGATGCCGCCGGGGCCGTTCGCGGTGACAATCGCCGGATGAGCGACATCGCACGCATCGACCCCGCCGGGCTCCACCCCACCGCCGGGTACGCGCACATCACGGTGGTGGAGGCCGGGCGCACCGCGCACCTGGCCGGGCAGTGCCCGCTGGACGCGGAGGAGAAGCTGGTCGGCGCGGGAGACCTGGACGCCCAGATCGACCAGGTGGTGGCCAACGCGATGACGGCGCTGGCCGCGATCGGGGTCGGGCCGGAGCGGGTGGTGCGGTCGGTGATCTACGTGGTGAGCGACCGCAGCGAGGTCCTCGCCGGGGCCTGGGACCACCTGACCGCCTCCCCGCTCGCCCCCGCCTTCCGCACCGCGTCCACCCTGCTCGGGGTCGCGGCGCTCGGCTACACCGGGCAGCTGGTCGAGATCGACCTGACGGTGGCGCTGCCCTGACTACCGGCGCATCGACTCCAGCAGCAGCGGCCGGAACGCGGCGAACGCCGGGGTCTGGGCGGCCGGGTCCTTGGCGGCCTCGTCCCAGCGGCGGACGGTGACGGCGTCGGCGCCGTACGGGTGGGCGGCGAAGGCGGCGGCCTCGGCCGGGGACATCGGGCCGCCCTGGAGGGCCAGGGTGCGGACGGAGGCGGGGGAGAGCCGGTCGAAGTAGCCGGGCTCGGTGGCGCACAGGTAGCGCTTGGCGTCGACGTGCAGGCGCACCGGTTCGGTGACGGCGGGCGGGAAGTGCGGGGCGAGCCGGGCGGCGGCGGTGGCGCCGTGGCGGTTGTCGGTGCCCGCCGTCGACTCCAGCCCGCTGCCCCGGAAGTGGCCGACGTCGTGCAGCAGCGCGGCGGCCACCAGGGCGGGCGGGGCGCCCGCGGCGCGGGCCAACGCGGCGGCCTGCAGCATGTGGGCGGCCATGGTGACCGCCTCGCCCAGGTACTCGCCGGCGCCCTCGCCCTCGAACAGCGCCTCCAGCTCGTCCAGGACGGCGGCGCGGCGGCGCAGCACGGCCAGGGTGGAGGAGAGCGAGTCGAGGTCGGCGTAGCAGCCCTGCAGGTGGCGGTGGCCGGTGCCGGGTTCGAAGGCGGTGCGGGCGTGCAGCAGGCGGGTGTTGTCGAAGAGCAGGCAGTCGCCGGGGGCGAGCCGGAAGTCCAGCCGCAGCTCCGGGCGCAGGGTGATCGCGGCGAAGCGGCGGTAGGCGGCGTAGAAGGCGCCCAGCCCGGCGGGGCCCAGGGCACGCAGCGCGGCGGTGTCGGTGGAGCGGTCGTTGAACCGGACCTCACGGATCGCGCCGCGCGGGTCCAGCCCGATCAGCGGCTTCTCGGCGGAGAGCTCGGTGCCCCGGTCGCGGTAGCGGAACGGCACCGGCGTCCGGGCCAGCAGCGCGAAGGCGGCCGGGTCCTCCGCGCGCAGCAGCGCGGCGGCCCGGAAGCCGTCGACCAGCCCGGAGTCGCCGCCCGCGCAGTCGTTGCGCAGGCAGTGCAGCAGTTGCAGGGTGGGCACCGGGTCGCGGTACGGGTTGTCGGTGTGCGGGGCGATGGCGCGGCCGGTGAACGCCAGGTTCGCCGGGTCGGGCTCCACCCGGACGTCGAACAGCTCGCCGTAATTGGTCTCCCGGACGTACCCGAAGCTCCGCGCCACCCGCAGCACCTGGCGTTCTTCGGCCGGGACGCCGCGCAGCAGCGCGAACCCCGAGCGGCGGACGGCCGCCAGCACCGAGGCCCGCTCCTCCGGGTCGGCCAGGTACGCGCCCCAGTCGGCCTCGGGCAGGCCGCGGGCGAAGTCGGCGGCGGCCCACAGCCGCTCGGCGTGCTCGGTGCGGTCGTCGCCGTCCGCGGCGGGCGCGTCCCAGCCGGCCGGGTAGCGCGAGCGGTGGCCGTCGGACCAGCGCACCGTCAGCCCGGCGGCGTCCTCGACCGCCTCGACGGCGGCCAGGCCGTCCGGCAGGTCGCCGATCCGGAACAGCTTCTGCCCGCCGCGCGGGTCGCGGCACTCGGGGCACGGGCAGTTGTCGCGCAGCCAGTACGGGTCGGGCACGGACATCGGGCAGCCTCCAGTTGTACAGCCAACTTCGCGGGGCTGCTCAGCCAAGACCGTTCGGGCGTACACCGCCCGCCCGCCCGGTGAACGCACGGCCACCGGCGGCCGAACGCTGTCCGTGCCCGGCGCCCGCGCCCGCGCCCGCGCCGACGCAGGCGGTCTGCGGTCTGCGTCGGCGCTCGGCGAGGAGGCGCTGGAGGTGCTGGAGGCGCTCGATGTGCCGCGCGGGAAGCCGCCGGTCGCCCGGATCGAGGCTACCGGCGGGCCGTCAGATCGCCTGCTCCCACGCCTCGGTGGCCGCCGCGACCGCCGCCGCGGCCGGGGCGCCGGTGGCCTGGGCGAGGAGTTCCAGGGCGGCGATCACGGTCTCCGGGTTGGCCGCCGGGCCGTAGTGGTTGAGGCGGAGCATGGTGGCGGCGAGGGAGCCGCCCGCCTGGATCGGCAACTGCGGGGCGTGGCGGCGGACTTCGGCGGCCAGTTCGGCGGCGTTCGTGCCCAGGGGGGTGCGCAGGGTGGTGGCGACCGGGGCGGCGTCCTCGGCGCGCAGGACGTACGGGGCGAGGGTGCCCAGGGCGAGGGCGCCCGCGCGGGTGGCGGCGGCCGCGGCGCGGTGGCGGGCGATCACCGCGTCCAGCGTCTCGGCCTCGATCGCGGCCAGGCACTCCTCGAGGGCGAGCATCTCCAACTGGGCGGGGGCGTGCGGCAGCTGGGTGCGGCCGGCGTCCGTCCAGCGCTCCTTCCAGTCCAGCAGGGAGAGGTAGGAGCGGCGCGGGGCGGCAGGGTTCGCGACGATCCGCTGCCAGGCCCGCTCGCTCACCGACACCGCCGAGACGCCCGCCGGGCCGCCCATCGCCTTCTGCCCGCCGATCACGCACAGGTCGACGCCCCACTCGTCGGTGAGCAGCGGCTCGGCGGCCACCGAGGCCACCGCGTCCAGCATCAGCAGCGCGCCGTGCCGCCGCACCACCTCGGCGATCTCCGCGACCGGGTTGGTGTTGCCGGTCGCCGCCTCGGCGTGCACCAGCGAGACGAAGTCGACCTCCGGGTGCTCGTCCAGCGCCGCGGCGACCTGCCGGGCGCTCACCGCCGCGTCGTACGGCACCGCGAGGTCGACCACCTTCGCGCCGGCGGCGCGCAGCCAGCCGCCGAAGGTCTGCCCGTACGGGCCGGTGATCACGTTCAGCGCGGTCGAACCCGGGTGCGCCGCGCCCTTGATCGCCGCCTCCAGCGGCAGCAGCGCCTCGCCCTGGGTGACGATCACGTCGTTGCGGGTGCGCAGCAGCGCCGCCACCCCGTCCTCGATCGCGGCGAACCGGTCGGCGGTCATCGGGGGGAGGTCGAGCAGCATGCGGGCGGGCCTTTCGGTGCGGCGGAGGGCCGCCGGGACGGGCCGGCGGGGCGGAGGGACGCCGTCGAACAGTCTGCCGCAGATCGCCCGGCGGCCCGCGCGCGACGCCGAGTACAGTGCCAGGCATGACGGAGCGCGGGGTGTTGCACATCAAGGGACGGGTGCTGGTCGGCCCCGACGACGTCCGGGACGAACTCTGGGCCGTGGAGGGGCGGGTGACCTTCGAACGCCCCGCCGCCGAACCGTCCGCCACGCTCACCGGCTGGGCCCTGCCCGGCCTGGTCGACGCCCACTGCCACGTCGGCCTGGACGCGCACGGCGCCGTCGATCGCGACACCAGCGAGAAGCAGGCCCGCACCGACCGGGACGCCGGCACCCTGCTGATCCGCGACGCCGGCTCCGCCGCCGACACCCGCTGGATCGACGACCGCGACGACCTCCCGAAGATCATCCGGGCCGGCCGGCACATCGCCCGCACCCGCCGCTACATCCGCAACTACGCCCACGAGATCGAACCCGGCGACCTCGCCGCGTACGCCGCCGCCGAGGCCCGGCGCGGCGACGGCTGGATCAAACTCGTCGGCGACTGGATCGACCGCGGTGTCGGCGACCTCGCCGCCTGCTGGCCCGGCGACGCCCTCGCCGAGGCGATCGCCGCCGCCCACGCCGAGGGCGCCCGGGTCACCGCGCACTGCTTCGCCACCGACTCGCTGCCCGACCTGCTCGCCGCCGGCATCGACTGCGTCGAACACGCCACCGGCCTCACCGAGGACCTGATCCCCGCCTTCGCCGAACGCGGCGTCGCCATCGTCCCCACCCTGGTCAACATCGCCACCTTCCCCGCGCTCGCCGACGGCGGCGAGGCCAGGTTCCCCGCCTGGTCCGCCCACATGCGCCGGCTGCACGCCCGCCGCTACGAGACGGTGGGCGCCGCGCACGACGCCGGCATCCCGATCTACGTCGGCACCGACGCGGGCGGCTCGCTCGCCCACGGCCTGGTCGCCGAGGAGGCGGCGGAACTCACCAAGGCCGGACTCACCCCCCTCGAAGCCCTCGCCGCCACCACCTGGTCCGCCCGCGCGTGGCTCGGCCGCCCCGGCCTCACCGAGGGCGCCCCCGCCGACCTCGTCCTCTACGAGACCGATCCGCGCACCGACCTGCGGGTGCTCGCCGCGCCCGGGCACGTGGTGCTGAACGGCCGGGTGGTGTGAGCGACGGGCCGGCGGACGCCGAGGCGGTCGCCCGCTGGGAGGCGCTGCCCGCCGAGGTGCGCGAGCACGTCGACGCGGAGCTGCGCCGGGGGCGGTACGTCCGGGCGCTCGCGCTGCTGCGGGCGGCGGACGGCGGCGTCGGCATCCCGCTGGGGCGGGAGGTCCTCGACGGGCGCCACCGGCGGGTGGTGGCCGCCCCGCCCGGTCCACCGGCCGGCGCCGAGGCGCTCACCGGGCGGGTCGCCGGGGTGGACGGGCCGGTCCTCGCCGTCGGGGCGGCCCGGGCCGGGGCGGGCGTCGAGCTGCTGCTGGAGAGCGCGGACGGCAGCCGGGTGCTGGCCGTCGTGGACGCCGGCACCGCCGCCCGCTACCTGCGCCCCGGCGAACCCGCCGACGGCCGCCCGGCCGTCGAGGCCGCCGCCGAGTGGCTCGGCCGGCAGGCCGCCGCCGCGCTCGGCGTGCCGTTCCGGCCCTGCGGCGCCCAGCCCTGAGGGCCTCGTGAACTCCGGTTGTCGGCGCGGCCGATAGGCTTCCGTCATGGCTGCTAGACCCTTGCACGAAGTAGTGGAACCCGGCTGGGCGCAGGCCCTGGCGCCGGTCGCCGGACAGGTCGCCGCGATGGGCGACTTCCTGCGCGCCGAGATCGCCGCGGGCCGGTCCTACCTGCCGCCCGGCCCGCAGGTCCTGCGCGCCTTCCAGCAGCCGTTCGCGGACGTCCGGGTGCTGATCGTCGGTCAGGACCCGTACCCCACCCCCGGCCACGCGGGAGTTCCGAGATCACTGGTTTCGGAGCGCCTGGAGGGCCCTCATGATGACGGTTGCGGAGTGGGTGGAGCAGTGGGTCGAGTGCGCGCCCGTGGTGCCCACGAATGTACTGCGGGAGCTGCTCGATCGTATAGGCGAGCAGGAGGACGAGGAGTAGCGGGCGCGGCTGCCCTGGCGCTGGTGGGGGGTTCGCTGTGAGTGCGAAGCCGTTGAGCGAGTTGGTGGAGCCGGGTTGGGCGAAGGCCCTGGAGCCGGTGGCGGGGCGGGTTGCCGCGATGGGTGACTTCCTGCGTGCGGAGGTTGCCGCGGGGCGGACGTACCTGCCTGCCGGGGCGAACATTCTTCGGGCGTTCCAGCAGCCCTTCGATGAGGTGCGGGTCCTGCTGGTTGGTCAGGACCCGTACCCCACCCCGGGGATGGCGATAGGTTTGAGCTTCGCGGTCAATCCGCAGGTGCGCAACCTTCCCGGGAGCCTGGTCAACATCTACCGGGAGATGGGCCAGGACCTGGGCTACCCGCCTCCGAGCAACGGCGACCTCACCCCCTGGACCCGGCAGGGTGTGCTGCTGCTGAACCGGGCGCTGACGACGTCGCCGGGCAAGCCGGCGGCGCACCGGGGCAAGGGCTGGGAGGAGGTCACCGAGCAGGCGATCCGCGCTCTGGTGGCCCGTGGTGGCCCGCTGGTGGCGATCCTGTGGGGCCGCGACGCCCGCAACCTGCGCCCGCTGCTGGGCCAGGTGCCGACGATCGAGTCAGCGCACCCGAGCCCGATGTCGGCGGATCGCGGCTTCTTCGGCTCCCGCCCGTTCAGCCGTGCGAACGAGCTGCTAGCGAAGCAGGGTGCGCAGCCGGTGGACTGGCGTCTCCCGTAACGCTTCAGGCTCCCGTGCCCGGAGGAATCGAGCTGAGACCTGACGTGGTGTCGGTACTCTTCGCCACGCTCTTGGAAAGCGTGTTGGGGGCAACCCCTCACGAGTTCGAATTTCGTATCTTCCGCCTCTGCCCAGCTCGGCAGCTCGAACGCCCCGACTGCATCGCAGTCGGGGCGTTCGGCGTTGCGTAGCCAGGTGCAGCAGACCATGGCATCGCCCTGTGAGAGCGGTGCTCAATTAGCCGGAGGTGGCGATCCAGCGGGCCATGGCCTCGAATGCGTCCAGGGCTCGGGTGTCAAAAGGCCCGAAGTCTTCCCGGCAGTCTCCGCCGAGGTCTTCGTACAGGGCGACTGCCCCGCGTCGATCGCCGGACTCGCCTGTGAGTTCGGCAAGCTGCATACGCGCATCAACAACCACGGGGGCCATGTAGCCATGCGTCATCTGGAGCATCCTGATGTGACGCTCCAGCTCACGGATGCGCTCCACGTAGTCAGGATTCACGTGGGGTGCACCGGTCAACGTGAGCGCACCGCTGGTCGGCGCCGGGACGTACTTGACCTGTTGGATGAGTCGAGCAACGGTCGACGCGTCATGGGGTCTGCTGTTGGGCTCCTTCGTAAGAAGGTGCAGAGCCAGGTCATTCAGCTCTTCCGGGATGCCGGGACGAACGTCCTGTGGCGCCGAAGGAATAGCGTGTACATGCATATCGGCGATGACGTACGGTGCGGATTCGCGATCTCCGAACGGTGGGCGGCCAGTCAGCATCTCGTACAGGACGCAACCGAGCGAATACAAGTCGCTTCGATGGTCGCCTGGCTGGCCCTTGCAACGCTCAGGTGAGGCGTACATCCAGGTGAGGCCGGCGCTGTGGGTTTCGGTGGTATCAAGGAGCCGGGCAAGACCGAAGTCCACGAGCTTCACATCACCGCGCTCGGTGATCATGATGTTGTCTGGCTTGATGTCACGGTGGACGACTTCCACCTCATGTGCGTCGGCAAGCCCTTCGCACACCTGTGCGGCCCAGCGCACAGTCTGCTCCAATGTCAGGGCGGTTCCCTCGCCCATATACTTGGACAGCGGGCCTCCGTCGACACGTTCCATGACGAGGTGGTACCTGTCGTTCTCTTCACCCTGGTCGTGCACGGTTACCACATAGCGACTGCTAATCCGGGCCATCGCCCGCGCTTCCCTGAGGAACTTACCGACTATCTGCTGGGTCAGGTTCTCTCGATCGCCTTGGTGTCGCCGTAGCCGATCGAGGGCCAGGAACTTAATCGCAACAGGGCGGTCGAGCTGACTATCATGAGCGAGCCAGACATCGCCCATGCCACCACTGCCCAGCCTGTGTTCGAGGCGATACCGGCCCGCGATGAGGTTCTCGTCCACGCTCACTCCTCGGGTCGTGGTTCGGGCCGGTCTGCGGTGGCGGGAGACCAGGTTTTCAAGTGGGTCGCCGTAGTGAGGCCGGCACGCCACTGCCGGAGTAGTTGAGAGTGTTCTCTGAGCGCTCCCGCCAGCTGAGCCGTGCTCTCAGCCCGGCGGCGGACACCGTCTTCGCGCAGTTGACGTCGGTGGAGCGGCACTCGAAGCACGCCCCAGGCGGCGCTTCCGACCAGGAGTGCAGCGGCAGCAGCAGCCAGACCGGCCGCGAGCCCCCCGAGGAAGAGCGCCAGCCCACCAAAAGCCAAGGCGGCGACAGCGAGTGTGAGGATGCGCGGCCACAACGGCCTGACAGAGTTGACGGCCGCGTCGGTCCGGTATTCCAGGTGCCCCTGAAGTTCAGCGATCAGTTGCTGTCCCTCCCCAGGGCTGACCGGAACGGCCGGTAACTGGCACGTCCAGCTGTCCACCGAAAGTGTGAGGCGGTCGGGGAACACAGCCTCGGACGTCTCGGAGATGGCAGCAACTGCCGAGCGTAGACTCGACCAAGTGCTGTGCATGCTCAGGAGCCGTGCCGGGTATCCGAGGTTTACCGACTCGGGCTCGAATATGGCTCGTTCGAGGATGCTCTGAAAGTTGACTTCGTGGTTCGTCGCCGAGTCGGAGAACTCCGTGGCTGCTTCCGTGTCCCCTCGGTGGTGGATGATTGCGCGGAGCTGCTCCATTTGCTCGTACATCTGGTTCTCGTCGGGATCGAACTGGCCGATGAGATGATTAAGGGCGATGTCCGTGCGGTGCCCTCCCTCAGCTGTCGGTGGACTTGCGGAGTACTCGCTGCGCAGGTAGTCGAGAGTCCCCTTCACCACCATCGCCGCATGCCAGCCCTGTTGCACTGCCGCCCACTGAGTTCCGCACAGTTCTCTCAAGGTGTCGAACCGCCCCGAGTCGCCCACACCTCTTTCGAGCATCCAGGGATGCCAGCGGGCCAGGTGCGCCCTGGCGCTGTCCTCGCGGGAGAGTGCGGAGAGCCGAGCGTTTGCCTCACGGTCCCAGCGGGTCATCGCCTGACGGGCGTAGGTGAATGCCTCAAAGCCCAGCTCGGCGCCGGCAACTGCGTCGAGGACGACCGTAAACTCCTGGCCGAGGTCTGAGGGGTCGAGTCCCGCCAGGTACTGGTCCATCCAGCGGGCCGCCTCGCTCTGCCGCTTCTGACGCGAGCAAGTTAAGGCAAAGAAGAGCGTGGCTTTGGGTTGGTCAAGGGCGAGGGCATAACTGCGAGCTCGGGCCGCACGGTTGGCATCGTGACTGTATCCGGCGGCGACCGCGACAACCGCCGGAGCAAGCCAGAACGACGGTTCCTTGATCAGCTGCTCTTGGCTGTACGCCTCGATCGTACCCTTGTCCACGAGACCTCGGGCTACGGCGTCTTCGGTCAGTCCGTGCACCAGCCCTCGGGCGAGAGCGCGAACTTGCCGCCTATGAGCGAACCTCGCTGTCCACTCCGTCGTGAGCCGGGACAGCTCAGCCTGGGCGTTCGCGACAATCTGATCTCTGCCATAGCGCTCCACGAAGGAGTTGAGGACAGCGTGGGTGGCGCCGGCCGTCGTACTGACTTCGCTAAGCACTGCCTGTGCCTGTAGCACGGCGCCCGAGAGCTCGGCCAGCCTCTCTTCCAAGCGGGCGATGTCCGCTCGCGCATCGCTGATCGCGCCCTCAAGATCGTCACCGTGGAGATCCTCGGCGAGGCGTAGCCTTTCGACCTCCTGACTCAGGCTCTGCACCTGGTCACGCAGGCCATCCCCTTGCATGTCCGGTTCATACACGATCTCCCCCGATGTCCATGCGCCGCAACTTCGTGTCGTCGTCTCAGCCCCCATTATCCGGACAGTGAGGATCGAGAGGACCTAATCTGAGCAACAGCCGTCAGTGGAGCAATCCCAGGGGGACCCGTGGGTCAGGAAGTCGGACTGGTAAGCCAGTTGTTCTTCGGTCGCGACGATGCCGAGAACGATCTTAAAGATGGCTTGCTACGAGGCGTCGTGTTCCGGCCAAGCCATGCCTATAAGGAGGCACTTCTCGGGCGAAGGTCCTTGATCATCGGTCGCAAGGGCTCGGGTAAGAGTGCCATCTGCCGCCAGCTGGCGACCCCGGATGGTCACCAAGGTGCATCGATCCTGATCACTCCGGATGACGCAGCCGGCGATGAGATCCGGCGCTTCGAGCTCCAGGGCGTCACCGCTGACACCGCCAAGTCCTTGATCTGGAGGTACGTCTTCGCGGTCCATGCGGCGCGTCACCTGACCAACCACGCTCGCATCGCACATGGCCGCCGTCTCCCCGCCTCGGTCCGTGCTCTGCGCTCATTCTTGAACGAGAATGGTGAGTCCGGAGAGTCCGGTCTGTATGACAGGCTCCGCCGAGGGGTGCGAGGCCTTCAATCGGCCAATCTCTCCCTCAAAGCGTTCGGTGTCGAGGCCGCCTTCGGCGTCAACGGCGCCTCGGAAGGGGCCCAGGCGAGCCATCAACTGGGAGTCCTCGAAGATGCTGTGGCTGCCGCCTTTGCGGACCTGAACTGCGCGGGCAGCCATCCGCCCCTACTCGTGCTCGTTGACCAGCTCGAGCAGGTGTGGACCATCGACCCGGAGAGCCATGCGTTGGTCACCGGACTGCTCTTGGCTGCCAAGCACGTGACGAGCCACTACAGCGGAGCAGTACGGACGGCCCTGTTCATCCGGGCAGACATTTACGACACCCTGAACTTCGGCGACGGCGACAAGTTCCACAGCGACGAGATACGGATTACGTGGACGCACGACGGCCTCAAGGACATCGCCCTGAGCCGTGCCCAGGCTTCCCTCGGTTCCGGCCTGACCAGCGATCAGCTGTGGGGATGGCTCTTCCCAAGGACCGTGCTGGGAGAGCCGACTGCCGAGTATCTGTTTCGCCGCGCCCTGCCACGACCGCGGGACGTAATCCAGTTCCTCAACGCCTGCCAGAGCGTGGCCGCAGAGCGAGGTGGCCCAACCATCACCGAGGACGACGTACTGGGAGCGACCGAGCAGTTCTCTCGCTGGAAGCTCCAGGATCTCGCCAAGGAGTACCTGGTCAACCATCCCTTCCTCCGATCGCTGTTCGCACTGTTTGAGAACACCGGATACATGGTCATGCGGCCCGCGCTGGCGGCCCGGTTCGAAACCCACAGGGAGGCGCTACACCGGGCTTTCCCCGCCTACACCGAGAGTCTGACCACGCAAGGGGTGATTGACGTGCTGTACGGGGCCAGCTTCCTAGGAGTGCGGCGTGGCAACGACATCGTGTACGCAGGAGGTACCCACGCACCACCGCTACCGGGCGAGGACGAGTTCCACGTTCACCCCTGCTTCCGACCTGCGCTCAACAGCCTCGCCTCCGTTGGGCTCCCCGCCTACTTACCCAACCGTGAGAGGAACATCGCGGTTGGCCAGAGCGGACTCGTGGCCGCCATCTCTGGTGCCGATGTCGGCTTGGTGGTCAACCGTGACCTTCGACTGCTGAACGAAGTAGTGGGAGCCAGTGACCGATTGCTGCGTCAGTTGATGCGGTCAGGCCTACCGGAACCCACCCGGCACGAGGTGTACGCACAGATCGGGCGCGTCCTGACGGCGGCCAGCACGGCCCGTGAACGGCTCGAAGAAGGGGACACGCTGGATATCCAAGACCATGTCTTGGCGGCCTCAGGGTACTTCGATAGCCTCGCCGCCGAGCTTGCCACCCACGGCTTCGACGACCGGCCCATCACCCGCCGCCTTCAGGACGAGGCCAGGGCCTTGATCCGGTCAGTCGGGGGCGCAGCGGGAGGGGGCAGTGGGTCAGATTCAGCACCATGACCGGGGCCTTACCCTCACGGTTCTGTTCGGGCGCTTGATGGTGCACTCAACCCAAAGACCTGAGCTTCTCGGTCGCCCTCGAGGTCCGGCCGATCCCCGGCAGCCTGATCAACATCTACCGGGAGATGGGCCAGGATCTCGGCTGCCCGCCGCCCAGCAACGGCGACCTGACGCCGTGGACCCGGCAGGGTGTGCTGGTGCTCAACCGCGCGCTGACCACCGCGCCCGGCAAGCCCGCGGCGCACCGTGGCAAGGGCTGGGAGGAGGTTACCGAGCAGGCGATCCGCGCCCTGGTGGCCCGGGGCGGCCCGCTGGTGGCGATCCTCTGGGGCCGCGACGCCCGCAACCTGCGCCCGCTGCTCGGCCAGGTGCCCGCGATCGAGTCGGCGCACCCCAGCCCGATGTCGGCGGACTGCGGCTTCTTCGGGTCACGGCCGTTCAGTCGTGCCAACGACCTGCTGGCCCGCCAAGGCGCGCAGCCCGTGGACTGGCGCTTGCCGTAGAAGACGGAAGTGCCAACCAGCGGCAGGTTGTGCTCGGCATGACCCAACGTTGCGTGGTGGCGTGACGCCCTTCTACACTGTCTGGTTCTGAGGTTGGGCCTCGGGGGCGTTGCTCGGCCCGGTCTGGCTGGGGAGGGCAGTCACCTTCTTCATAAGCGGCTCGCGACCGAAGAAGTTGCGGTACTTCTCCACCGTTCCGGCTTCCTTGACGATGCGTTTCACCCAAGCGCGCGTGTAGACATAGCCGCCGAACGCCTCGTCATATACGCAGTAGCGCGGATCGGTGGCGTAGGGGTCGGGCGTCCCGGTGACCGGGCGGACAGCGAGCCGCTGCCACATCTGCGTGTGCTCACGATGAAGGTTGAACTCGTACGGCACCTGCTCGTCGACCTGCGCGGCGACCTGAGACGCGCGCAGCATGTCCTTGTTGGCTACCTCGACGTGCTTCTCCCGGATGATGACGGTGCCGGAGCGCCCCGCCTCCAGCATGGTGATGCGCTCGTCCTCGCTGAGGGCGTCCAGGTTAACGAAGTTGATGGCCAGGTCAGCGTCCGTCTTCGTGCCGACCATGGGCACGAGGCGTACCCGGTAGTCGTAGTGGAGATCATCGAGTACCGCCTGGTCGATACCGGCCTCGAACTTCGCCACAAGATCGCGGGTGCCCTTCGGGAGCTTCGCCGCCTCGGTACGCAGCTGCTCCTGTCCCTCGGCCGCAGGGCTGTTGCAAAGTCCCAGTGAGCGCATGAGTCCGCAGGTCATAGCGGGGTGAGAAGCGGGGGTCGACCCGTCACGTACGCATCGAAGCTCCGGTT
>NZ_JNWZ01000088.1 GCF_000716545.1 Kitasatospora phosalacinea | reverse complement strand
AAGAGCCGGACGGCCACTCCTCGCAAGCCACTGAAGGCAGAGAACCGTTAGCCACATCCGGCCCTCCCGGGCCGACCAACACCTTACGGAGAACCGTGATGACCGTGATCGACCAACGCCTGCTCACCGCCGCGCACACCGGAGACCTCGACGCCGCCCGGGCCGCCCTGGCGGAGGGCGCCAACGTGGAGGCCCGCGATCCGCGCGGGCGGACGGCGCTGCTGCTCGCCGCACTCGCCGACCGGGTGCCCGTCGCCGAACTCCTGGTCGCCGCCGGGGCCGACCCGGACGCGCAGGACGAGCGGGAGGACAGCCCCTGGCTGGTCACCGGCGTCACCGGCAGCGTGCCGATGATGCGCGCCCTGCTGCCCGCCGGGCCGGACTTCGGGCTCACCAACCGGTTCGGCGGGGTGAGCCTGATACCCGCCGCCGAGCGCGGCCACGTCGCCTACGTGCGGGCCGTGCTGGAAGAGACCGACATCGACGTCGACCACGTCAACCGGCTGGGGTGGACGGCCCTGCTGGAGGCCGTGATCCTCGGCGACGGCGGCCGCGCGCACACCGAGGTCGTCCGGCTGCTGCTCGCCGCCGGGGCGGATCCGCGGCTCGCCGACGCCGACGGCGTGACGGCGCGGGGGCACGCCGAACGGCGAGGCTTCGACGCCCTGGCCGGCCTGCTCCGGGAGGCCGAGGCCCGCACCGGAGACGAGAGCGGAGGCACCCGGTGACCACCCGCCGCGAACGCACCGGCCCGCTGCTGCTGGCCGCCGCGCCGGTGCTGGCCGTACTGCTGACCGTGCTGCTGGCCGGCTGCGCCGATCCGGGCGGCGCGGCCGGTCCCCCGACCGCGCCCCGGCCGACGGCGGCCGCCCCCGCCGCGCCTGCTGCATCCACCCCGTCCACCCCGTCCGACGGCCAGCCCGCCGGAGCGACCCCGGCCCAGGAGGGCGCTCTCCAGCCCACCTCGGCCGGGACGCTGCTGGTGGCCGACTTCGGGGCCGACACCGTCACCTTCGTCGACCCGGCGCGCGGGGCGATCGGCTCGGTGCGGGTGGGCACGGCGCCGTACGCGGTGGCCGTCGGGGCGGACGGGCGGGCCTGGGCGAGCACCGCGGAGGGCGTCGCCGAGGTCGACACCCGGGCGCGCGCGCTGGTCCGCACCGTCGCGCTGCGCACCGACACCGGCCCGGCCGGGACGGGCGAGTACCGGGGCGGCGGCATGGGCCTGGCCCTCTCCCCGGACGGCGCCCGGCTGTACGTCGGGGTGAACGTGCCCGGCCGGTCCGGCGTGCTGGAGGTCGTCGACACCGCGAAGGGTGAGGTCACCGGGGTCGCTCCGGTCGGCCGCCGGCCCTTCGACGTCGACGTCTCGGCCGACGGGCGGGAGATCTACGCGACCGGCCACGACTCCTTCGACGTGACGGTGGTCGCGGCGAACGGCCTGGCCACCCGGCGGATCCAGGTCGCGCCGTACGGCACGGAGGGCGGGCTCGGCTCCTGGCTGAAACCGCACTACGCGGCGGTCCGGCCGGGCGACGGCAAGCTGCTGCTGCCCTTCGAGGGCGAGCGCCTGGCCGTGGTCGACCCGGCCACCGGGCAGGTGTCGATCGAGCCGATGACCGCCGACACCCACCAGCACGGCGCCGCCGTCGCACCGGACGGGCGGCTGCTGGTGGTCGGCTCCGGCCCGGTCACCCGCGACGACCGGGGCCCCAGCCTGACGGTCCGGAACCCGGACGGCAGCGAACGGGTCCACCCGCTCGGCGTCCCGCACGAGAACGTGGTGATATCGGCGGACGGGCGGACGGCGTACGTCACCGGCGGCTTCACCAGGGACGGCTACTGGGACGGCATCACCCTGGTCGACCTCGACAGCGGAGCCACCCACCGGCTGGAGGCCGGGCGGCGACCACTGGGGGTTGCGGTGCTCTGACGGGGCCGGTTCCGCCAGGGCCTAGGGTGGACGGATGCTTCCCGCCGCCGTCCTGCCCACGCCGTTGACGAGGGTCGACGACCCGGAGTTCGCCGCGGCGGGGGCGGAGCTGTGGCTCAAGCGGGACGACCTGGCGCATCCGACGGTGCCGGGCAACAAGTGGCGCAAGCTCGCGCCGAACCTGGAACTGGCCGTCGCGCAGGGCGCCCGGGGGCTGCTCACCTACGGCGGGGCGTACTCCACCCACGTGCGGGCGGTGGCGGCCGCGGCGCACGGGCTCGGGCTGGCGAGCGTCGGCGTGATCCGCGGTGCGGAGCTCGCCGGGCGGCCGCGCAACTGGTCGCTGGCCCGGGCCGAACGGGACGGCATGGTGCTGGAGTTCGTCGAGCGCTCCGCCTACCGGGAGGCGGCCGCCGGCGGGCGGGAGCGGCGGGAGGGCTACTACGTGCTCCCCGAGGGCGGCTCCAACGGCCCGGCGGTGCGCGGCGCCGCGGTGATCGCCGGGGAACTCGCCGCCCAGCAGCCGGACTTCGGCCCGGGAGACGTGGTGTGCTGCGCGGTCGGCACCGGCGGCACGCTGGCCGGGATCGCCGCGGGCCTGCCCGAGGGCCCGCGGGCGCTCGGGGTGGCGGTGCTGCGCGGCGAGGGCTACCTGGAGGGCGAGGTGTCGGCACTGCACCGGGCCGGGTACGGACGGGAGTTCACCAACTGGCGGCTCGCGCACGGCTGGCACGGCGGCGGCTACGGAAAGGTCCCGCTGGAGCTGGAACGGTTCGCCCACTGGTTCCAGGGCGCGTACGGGGTGCCAGTGGAGCGCCGGTACGTGGCGAAGGCGCTGTGGGCGGTGTACGGGCTGCTGCGGGCGGGCGAGTTCGGCGGGCGCCGGGTGACGGTGGTGGTGACGGGAGTTCCCGACCCGGAGCGGTGAGACCTGCCGCGCCGCAGGGCCGCGCTGCCCCGCCGGGCCAGGCCACCCCGCCGGATCTCACCACCCCGTCGGGCCGCCCCGCCCCCGTCGGCTGTCGTCGCGCTCCGGCGGGGGTGAGGGCTCCTGACCGGGCGGTCAGCCGAAGCTGAGGTCGTTGCAGAGGTCGGTGTCGGCGGGCCGGGTGTTGTCGGCGATCCCGGACGGGATGCTGGAGGGGAGGGCGCCGGGGGAGCCGCCGCCGGTGACCCCGCCGCCGGTGGCCCCGGCGCCGGTGTCGTCGGCGTCCGGTACGTCGGGGGTGTCGGCGTTGGCGCGGTCCTGGCCGAGGGTGAGGACGATGCCGTCGGTGGCGCCGGAGCGGAGTTCGGCGCCGGGGTAGAGCTGGGCGAGGCGTTCGGCGGCGGCCCGCTGGGAGGGCGCGTACTCGATCAGGGTGGTGCGGCGGGCCGCGGTGTTGGCGCCGATGGTGATGTCGGTGTAGCCCTTGCCGCGCAGGGCGAGCGCGGTGCGGCCGGCCAGGCCGCCCGACTTGGCGGCGTTGTGCACGGTGACGGGCGCCTTGAACAGGGCGGCGTCGGCACCGGCACTGCTGGTGGCGGTGGCGGTGGCCGTGACGGAGGGGGAGACGCCGGGGCTGGGCTCGGTGCTCGGGGCCGGGGCGGCGCCGGTGTCGGTGGGGCGGCCGTCGAGGGTGCGGTCCTGGCGCAGGAGGCTCCACAGGATGCTCGCGTCCGGTTCGACCACGGCGACGCGCGCGCCCTGGAAGCGCCAGGGGAGGGTGACGAACTGGATGTCGGAGAGCTGGATGTCCTGGAGCGACTGGGCGAACTCGGCGAGCTTGTAGGGGGACCCGAGCCCGGGGTCGACGGTGAGCGACTTGGTGGCGGCGTCGGCGAGCGGCAGCAGGCTGGTCAGGTCGAAGCCCTTGCTCTGCACCTTCTTGATCAGCGAGGACATGAACGCCTGCTGGCGGAGCATCCGGCCGATGTCGGAGTTGTCGCCGATGCCGTGCCGGGCCCGGACGTAGTCCACGGCCTGCTGCCCGGCGACGGTCTGCCGGCCCTTGGAGAGGTGGATGCCGTAGGAGTCCACGTCGTTGGGGACGCAGACGTCCACGCCGCCGACGGCGCTGGTGATGGCCGCGAAGCCCTTGAAGTCGACGACCAGGGTGTGGTCGATCCGCAGCCCGGTCAGCGCCTCCACGGTGTTCTGCGTGCAGGCCGGGTTGCCCTCCTTGAACTCGCCCACCGTGAAGGCCGAGTTGAACATCTGGTTGTTCCGCGGGTTGCTCCACTTGCCGTCCGGCAGGCGGCAGGGCGGGATGGTGACCAGGGTGTCGCGCGGTATCGACACGCCGACGGCGTGCTTGTGGTCGGCGTACACGTGCAGCAGGATCGCGGTGTCGGAGTGACCCACGCCCTCGTCGCCGCCGCCCAGCGAGCTGTTGCCGTCGTCGCGGGTGTCGGAGCCGAGCAGCAGGACGTTGACGGGCACCCCGCCGGTGGGCGCGGGCGTGGCGACCGGGGGGCGGCTGGAGGCGATGCCCTCGGGCGCGAAGGTCGTGATGTTGTGGTCCAGCCGCTGGTAGTACCAGGCGCCCGCCCCGGCGGCGGCGACGACGAGTGCGGCGGCGGTGGCCCCCAGGCCGCGGGCTATTCGGCGGCCGCGGGAGCGGGCCGAGGCGGGTCTCTGCGTGGCGTCGGTCATCGGTCGGCGGTCTCTCTGCGCGCAGCGGCAACTGGTGCCCGAGGGAAGGCACTCGGCGGATCCGCCGCACTGCGGATCGGCACTCGTCATTACTTGGACGGTTCGGTCCACGGAATGGTTACACGCGAACCATTTTTTTCGAGAGTTTTTTCGACCCCGGTGCGCCGGTCGGTCCGGCGGTCCCGCCCGGCCCGTCGCGGGCGCGGCGGACGGGCGGCGGACGGGCGGCGGACGGGCGGCGGGAGGAACCGGTGAAGGGGTCGGTGGAGCGGTGCCGGGGTGCCGTCGGCGGGAGTTCAGCCCGTCTTCGCGGCGCTGCCGCCGGTGCTGCCCGTGGCACCGGGAGAGGTGCCGGAGTCGGTGGAGTCGAGCATCCGCCGCAGCAGGTCGCGCAGCTGCGCGCGCTCGTCGCCCTCGAGGGCGGCCAGCGGCTCGCGGGCGAAGTTCAGCGACTCGCGCAGCTCGCTGGAGGCCGAGCGGCCGGCGTCGGTCGCGACCACCAGCTTGACCCGGCGGTCCTGCGGGTCGGACTCGCGGGTGACGAAGCCGCGCCCCTCCAGCCGGTCGACGATGCCGGTGATGTTGGAGGGCTCGCAGGAGAGGGTCTGGGCGATGTGCCGCATCGGCATCGGCCCGCGCCGCAGCAGCGCCAGCACCTTGGCCTGGGCGCCGGTGAGCGAGCGGGCGGCCGCGGCCTCCTCGTACTCGCGGTGGAAGAGCCCGACCAGGCGCGCCATCAGGTCGACGACCTCCAGCGTGATGGGGTCGACAGTCGGTGCCTGCTCCTCCGCCATGACCTGCTCCTCCTGCTGCGCCATGCTTCCGATTCTAGCTGAACATTTGACAACCTGAACTTTTCATCCCCACGATTGCTTTAGCTAGTGAATATTTCACCCTGAGGAGTATGTGATGGCAGCAGAGCTGGACGTCCCCGCCACCGGCCGCGAATGGCACCTGACCGCCCGCCCCCAGGGCCGGCCCGTCCCGGCCGACTTCGCCCTGGTCGAGGCCCCCGTCCGCCGCCCCGGCCCCGGGCAGATCACGGTGCGCAACACCTACCTCTCCGTCGATCCGTACATGCGTGGCCGGATGTCGCTGGCCAAGTCCTACGCGGAGCCGTACGAGCTGGACAAGCCGATGCTGGGAGGCGCGGTCGGCCGCGTCGTCGCCTCGGAGGCGGAGGGCATCGCCGTGGGTGACCACGTCCTGCACTTCGCGGGCTGGCGGGAGTACGCGACGGTCGACGCCAAGTCGGCCGTCAAGGTGGACCCCGAGGCCGCGCCGCTCTCCACCTACCTCGGCGTGCTGGGGATGCCGGGGCTGACCGCGTACGCGGGGCTGACGCGGATCACCGGGATCAAGCCGGGCGACGTGGTGTTCGTGTCCGGCGCGGCCGGTGCCGTGGGCGGCATCGTCGGCCAGATCGCCAAGCTGAAGGGCGCGTCCCGGGTGATCGGGTCCGCCGGCTCGGACGACAAGGTCGAGCTCCTCGTCGGGGAGTACGGCTTCGACGCCGCCTTCAACTACAAGGACGGCCCGGTCACCCAGCAGCTCCGGGACGCCGCCCCCGACGGCATCGACGTGTACTTCGACAACGTCGGCGGCGAGCACCTGGAGGCGGCCATCGCGGCGATGAACCTGCACGGCCGGATCGTGGTCTGCGGCATGATCTCGCAGTACAACGCGACCGAGCCGACCCCGGCCCCGCGCAACCTGTCGCAGATCATCTCCAAGCGCTTCCGCATGGAGGGGCTGCTCGTCGGGGACCACTACGACCTCCAGCCGAAGTTCGTCGAGGAGGTCTCGGCGTGGGTGCGTTCGGGCGAGCTGAAGTACCGCGAGACGACGACCCGGGGCATCGACAGCGCGCTGGACGCCTTCCTCGGCATGCTCGACGGTCGGAACGTCGGCAAGATGCTGATCGAGCTCCCGGAGTGACCGGGACGACGGCCGCGGTCTGACGCCGGATCGGCTGCCGGTCCGTCAGCGCGCCCCCGCCGGAGCGCGATCCGCGGCGGGGGCGCGCGCATGCGGCCGTTCGGGGGAGGTGGGGGCCGGGAGGGTAGACCTCTCGGAGGAACCGACTAGCATGGGGGGAAAGGTTGTCCGTTTTGATCGATTTGATGACCTAATGTCGAGTAAGTTGAGCTTCACGGGGTAGCCACTGGTAGCAGGACCCACCGGTGACGGAGCGAGGCAGCTGGGGAAGGCGACCCTCGTCCACAGCCAGGAGGTCCCGGTGACGACACGTGGTGTGCTCTACATCCACTCCGCGCCCCGCGCGCTGTGCCCGCACGTCGAGTGGGCGATCGCGGGCGTGCTCGGCGTGCGGGTCAACCTCGACTGGATCAGGCAGCCCGCCGCGCCCGGCCACTGGCGGTCCGAGCTCTCCTGGCAGGGGGAGCCCGGCGCCGCCTCCAAGCTCGCCTCCGCGCTGCGCGGCTGGCAGTTGATGCGGTACGAGGTGACCAGCGAGCCCTGCGCCACGGCGGAGGGCGAGCGGTACTCCTCCACGCCCGCGCTCGGCGTCTTCCACGCCGTCACCGGCCTGCACGGCGACATCCTGATCCCCGAGGACCGGCTCCGCGCCGTGCTGCTGCGCGTCCGCAGCGAGGGCGGCGACCTGGAGGCGGAGATCGCCAAGCTGCTCGGCAAGCCCTGGGACGACGAGCTGGAGCCGTTCCGGTACGCGGGCGAGGGCGCGCCGGTGCGCTGGCTGCACCAGGTGGTGTGAGGACGCGTGAGGGGGTGCGGGGGCCGGGGCCCCCGCACCCCCTCACGGGTGGCGCGTGACGGTGCGTCAGACGGTGCGGAAGGCCAGCACCACGTTGTGGCCGCCGAAGCCGAAGGAGTTGTTCAGGGCGGCGATGCGGCCCTCGACCGGCAGCTTGCGGGCCTCGTCGCGGACGATGTCGGCCTCGATGTCGTCGTCCAGGTCGACCACGTTGATCGTCGGCGGGGCGATCCGGTTGTGCAGGGCGAGCACGGTCGCGACGGTCTCGATGCCGCCGGCCCCGCCCAGCAGGTGGCCGGTCATCGACTTGGTGGCGGAGATCGCCACGTGGTCGAGGTGCTCGCCCAGGGTGCGGCGCAGCGCCTTGATCTCGGCGGTGTCACCCTGCGGGGTCGAGGTGGCGTGCGCGTTGACGTGCACGACCTCGGACTTGTCCAGCTCGTTGCGGGCGAACAGGTCGTCGATGGCGCGGGCCACGCCGGCGCCGGTCGGCTCGGGCTGGGCGATGTGGTGGGCGTCCGAGGACAGGCCCTGGCCGACGGCCTCGCAGTAGACGCGGGCGCCGCGGGCGGCGGCGTGCTCGGCGGACTCCAGCACGATCACGCCCGCGCCCTCGCCGAGAACGAAGCCGTCGCGGCCCTTGTCGTACGGGCGGGAGGCGTGCTGCGGGTCCTCGTTGTTCTTGGACATCGCCATCATGTTGGAGAAGGCGACGATCGGCAGCGGGTGGACCGCGGCCTCGGTGCCGCCGGCCACGACCACGTCGGCGCGGCCGGTGCGGATCATCTCGATCGCGTAGCCGATCGCCTCGGCGCCGGAGGCGCAGGCGGAGACGGGGGTGTGCACGCCCGCGCGGGCGCCGACCTCCAGGCCGACGTTGGCCGCCGGGGAGTTGGGCATCAGCATCGGGACGGTGTGCGGGGAGACCTTGCGGACGCCCTGCTCCTTGAGCACGTCGTACTGGTCGAGCAGGGTGGTGACGCCGCCGATGCCGGAGGCGATGACCGCGCCCAGGCGCTCGGGGGCCAGCGGGTTGGCCTCGTCGGTGGCCGGGGCCTCGTAGCCGGCGTCCTTCCATGCCTCGCGGGCGGCGATCAGCGCGAACTGCGCGGAGCGGTCCAGCTTGCGGGCCAGCGGGCGGGGCAGGATCTCGCCGGGCTCGACGGCGACCCGGGCGGCGATCCGGACGGGCAGCTCGGCCGCCCACTCCTCGGTGAGGGAGCGCACCCCGGACTTGCCGGCCAGCAGGCCCTCCCAGAAAGTGGCGGCGTCGCCGCCCAGCGGCGTGAAGGCGCCGATACCCGTGACGACCACGGTGCGGTTTTCAGCAGTCACTGGTTTCTTCTTCTCTCACATCTGAGGGGAGGACCGGGGGACCGGACGGGGAGGGGCCCGGTCGGGGCGCGCGGGGCGCGCCCCGACCGGGAGGCCTGACACCAGGTCAGACGTTGGCGACGATGAAGTCCACCGCGTCGCCGACGGTCTTGAGGTTCTTGACCTCGTCGTCCGGGATCTTCGCGCCGAAGCGCTCCTCGGCGGCCACGACGACCTCGACCATGGACAGCGAGTCGACGTCCAGGTCGTCGGTGAAGGACTTGTCGAGCGCGACGTCCTCGACCGGGATGCCGGCGATCTCGTTCACGATCTCGGCGAGACCTTCGAGAACCTCTTCGCGGGTAGCCATATCGGCTGCTCCTTCTCGGTGTTGACCGCGCCCGGTCCGGTGGACCTGCGCGGGTTTCCAGGGGGGTGGCGGGGAAAGACGCCTAGGGGAGAGTAACGACCGCGGCGGCGTAGACCAGACCGGCACCGAAGCCGATGATCAGTGCCAGGTCGCCGCTCTTGGCCTCGCCGCGCTCCAGCATCCGCTCCATGGCGAGCGGAATGGAGGCGGCGGAGGTGTTGCCGGTCTCCGCGATGTCGCGGGCCACCGGGACGCTCGGGGGCAGGTCCAGCTTCTTGACCATGGCGTCGATGATGCGCATGTTGGCCTGGTGCGGGATGAACGCGCCGAGCTGGTCGGCGGTGATCCCGGCGGCCTCCAGGGCCTGCTCGGCCACCTTCGCCATGTCGTACACCGCCCAGCGGAAGACCGTCTGGCCCTCCATCCGCAGCGCGGGCCACTTGGTCTCGTCACCGGCGCCGTTGACCGCGTCCGGCTTGGCGAACGCGGTGTCCCAGGCCTGGGTCTGCGAGATCACGTCGGCCTGCGAGCCGTCCGAACCCCAGATCACCTTGCCGATGCCGGGGGCCTCGGACGGGCCGACGATCGCGGCGCCCGCGCCGTCGCCGAAGATGAACGCGGTCGACCGGTCGGTGACGTCGGTCAGGTCGGACAGCCGCTCCACGCCGATCACCAGCACGTACTCGGCGCTGCCGCCGCGCACCATGCCGTCGGCCAGGCTCAGGCCGTAGCCGAAGCCCGCGCAGGCGGCCGAGATGTCGAACGCCGGGGCGGTGCCGCAGCCGAGCCGCTGGGCGATCTCGGTGGCGATGGCCGGGGTCTGCTTCAGGTGCGAGACGGTGGCGACGATGACGGCGCCGATCTGCTCCGGACGGATCCCGGACATCGCGACGGCCTTGCCGGCCGCCTGCACCGACATCTCGGCGACCGTCTCCTCCGGGCCGGCCCAGCGGCGCTCGGCGATGCCGGAACGGGTGCGGATCCACTCGTCCGAGGAGTCGATCCAGTTCAGCACCTCGGAGTTGGGGATCACCCGGGTCGGCCGGTAGCCGCCCACGCCGTGGATGCGGGAGTACTGGGCGCCGGTGGCCGGCTTGATGGTCACGCTCATGCGGTGGTCGTCTCCTGGCTGCCGTGCTCGGCCACGAGCGCGCGGGCCTTGTCGAGATCGGCGGGGGTCTTCAGGGCCAGCGTGGCGACACCCTTGACGTTGCGCTTGACCAGGTTGGTGAGGGTTCCGGCGGGGGACAGCTCGATCACGGCGGTCGCGCCGAGCCGCTGCAGGGTCTCCATGCACAGGTCCCAGCGGACCGGGTTGGAGACCTGCGAGACCAGGCGGGCGAGCACCTCGGCGCCGGAGCCGACCACCTCGCCGTCCCGGTTCGAGAGGTACGCGACGGCCGGGTCCGCGGCGGTGAGGGTCGGCGCCAGCTTCTCCAGCCGGGCCACGCCCGGGGCCATGTGCGAGGTGTGGAAGGCGCCCGCGACCTTCAGCGGGATCAGCCGCGCACCGGCCGGCGGGTCCGCCTTCAGCGCGTCGAGCTGCTCCAGCGTGCCGGCCGCGACGATCTGACCGCCGCCGTTGTTGTTCGCCGGGGTCACCCCGTGCTCGGCGAGCTTGGCGAGCACGGCCTCCGGGTCGCCGCCGAGCACCGCGGTCATGCCGGTCGCGGTCTGCGCGGCGGCCTCCGCCATGCCCAGGCTGCGTTCGCGGACGAAGCCCAGCGCGTCCTCCTCGGACAGCACCCCGGCCAGCGCCGCGGCGGTGATCTCGCCGACGCTGTGGCCGGCCACCGCGCCGACCTGCCCGGCCGGGCCCTGCGGGAACAGCGCCGCGGCGGTCACCAGGCCGGCGGCCACCAGCAGCGGCTGCGCGACGGCGGTGTCCTTGATCTCCTCCTCGGAGGCCTCGGTGCCGGCGTGCACCAGGTCGAGGCCGGCCGTCGCCGACCACCGGCGCAGCCGGTCGGCGGCGCCGTCCAGTTCGAGCCAGGGGTTGAGGAAGCCGGGAGTCTGGGCACCCTGTCCAGGGGCGACGATAACGAGCACGGTTCAACCCTCTCTCGCCGGACGCCCGGGGGCGGGTAGGCGACGATGACGAAGAAAAGCACGTCGGCTTGTGGATTCCCTACAGTCGGTTCAGCCCTGGTCGGGGCCGGAACCGAGACGCCCCAGAGCAAGGGCGATGCGCAGGGTGAAGGCCGAACGCACGTCGGACGGAGCATAGCCGGTGACGTCTGTCACACGACGCAGCCGGTAGCGCACGGTGTTCGGGTGGACGAAGAGCATCCGGGCCGCGCCCTCCAGCGAGGACGCCTGCTCCAGGTAGACGCTCAGCGTCTCCAGGAGCGCCGAGCCGGCCTCCTCCAGGGGTGTGTAGATCTCCTCCACCAACTGACGGCGCGCCACCTCGTCGCCCGCCAGCGCCCGTTCCGGCAGCAGGTCGTCGGCCAGCACCGGGCGGGGAGCGTCCGGCCAGGCCGCGCACGCCTTCAGGCCCTGCGCGGCGGCGTGCGCCGAGCGGGTCGCCGACAGCAGGTCGCCGACCGTCGGACCGACCACCACCGGGCCGGGCGCGAACTGGCCGATCAGCGCCCGGGCCGCGTGCACCGGCTCCTTGTCACCGCCGACCACCACCACCAGCCGGCGGCCCAGCACCCCCGTCAGCACGTGCAGCTTGGCGTACCTGGCGGCGCGGCGGATCGCCTCCACCACCAGTTCGCTGTCCCCGTCCGGGGCGCTGCCCATCACCACCCGCACCTGGCTGGGCTGACCCCAGCCGAGCGCCGCCGCCCGCGACAGCACGCCCTCGTCGGCGTCCCCGGACAGCAGCGAGTTCACCACCAGCGCCTCCAGCCGGGCGTCCCACGCGCCGCGCGCCTCGGCGGCCTGCGCGTACACCTGGGCGGTGGCGAAGGCGATCTCCCGGGCGTAGACCAGCACCGACTCGCGCATCCCCGCCTCGTCGCCGGGCGCGGCCACCTCCTCGATGGCCTCCTCCATCACCTCGATGGTGGTGCGGATCAGCTCCACGGTCTGCCGCAGCGTGATCGCCCGGGTCAACTCCCGCGGGGCGGTGCCGAACACGTCGGTGGAGATCGCCTGCGAGGCCTCCGGACGCCGGTACCACTCGGTGAACGCCGCGATGCCCGCCTGCGCGACCAGGCCGATCCACGAACGGTGCTCCGGCGGCATCCGCCGGTACCAGGCCAGCTGGTCGTCCATCCGGGCGATCGCCGCCGACGCCAGCTTGCCCGCCGACTTCTCCAGCCGCTTCAGCGTCGCCGCCCGCAACTCCGCCCGCTCGGCCGCCAACCGGCGCTCCTCGGCCGTCATCCGGCCCCGGCCCGGCACCGCGGCGGGGCGCCCGGCGGCGGGACGCTTGGCGGGCTTCTTCTCCTGGACCTTCTCGGCGGACCGCTCCGGAGCGGAGCGCTCACCGGGCGAACGGTCGGAGGGCTTGTCGGGTTTCGCTGAAGCGGATGGCACGGCACTAGCCTGCCTCACCCCGGAGGGTGCTCGTGCACGCCGGGCCCGATGTCGTCCGGTGGCACCCGTCACACCGGTTACCGTGGTGCCCGTGAGCGTGGATTCTTCGCCCCGCGGCGGGCAGGCATTCGAACCCGTCGAACCGGCGTCCGGCCCCGGCCGGAAGGAGCGCGGCCGTGCCGACCTGCGGCGCGCCGCCGAGCGTTACCTGTCGGAACCCGCCGAAGGCGTCACCACCCGGCACGCCTTCTCCTTCTCCGGCCACTACGACCCGAAGAACACCTCCTTCGGCGCGCTGCTCGCCTGCAACGAGGAGACGCTCGCCCCCGGCGCCGGGTACGCGGCGCACCGGCACAGCGAGACCGAGATCGTCACCTGGGTCGTCTCCGGCGCGCTCGCCCACCGCGACGACGCGGGCCACGCGAGCGTGGTGCGGCGCGGCATGGTGCAGGTGCAGTCCACCGGCACCGGCATCAGCCACACCGAACGCAACCTCGGCGGGGCCACCGAACCGGTCGCCTTCGTCCAGATGTGGCTCCAGCCGGACGAGTACGGCTCCGCGCCGGGCTTCGGCCTGCGCACCGTCCCGGACGGGGACGGGCTGACCCTGCTGGCCTCGGGCCGGCCGGCGGACGGGGACCGGGCGCTGCGGCTGCGGCGCGGCGACGCGGCGCTCTGGCTGGTGCGGGCCCCGGCCTGGATGCCGCTGCCCGAACTGCCCGCCGCCCCCTACCGCTACGTCCACGTGGTCGCCGGATCGGTCGGCTACCGCACCGTCCCCGGCCCGCAGGGCGGCGGCCGCTCGGCGGCCGCCGGCGACTCCGTCCGGATCACGGGCGACGCGTTCGCGGACCCGACGGCGGGGGCGGACGGCGTCGAACTGCTGCTCTGGGAGATGCACAGCCCGGTCGCGTACGGCTGAGAGGGCGCGAAACCGGGGGCGCGGGGAACCGCGCGCTGCGGGAGCCGCACGTCGCGCCCCGGTTCCGCGCCCCGCGCTACGCCTTCTCGGCGAGGACCGCGTCGGACAGCCGCGGCCAGACCTCCGCGGCCCAGGGGCCGAAGTCGCGGTCGGTGAGGGCGATGCAGGCGAGGCCGGCGGCGGGGTCGACCCAGAGGAAGGTGCCGGACTGGCCGAAGTGGCCGAAGGTGGCGGGGGAGTTGGCGGTGCCGGTCCAGTGCGGGGACTTGTGGTCGCGGATCTCGAAGCCGAGGCCCCAGTCGTTGGGGCGGCGGTGGCCGAAGCCGGGCAGGACGCCGCTGGTGCCGGGGAAGGCGACCTCGCGGGTCGCGGCGTGCAGGGTGGCCGGGTCGAGCAGCTTGGGCGACTGCAGCTCGGCGGCGAAGCGGACGAGGTCGGCGACGGTGGAGAGGCCGCCCGCGCCGGCCGGGGCGCGGTGGGCGGTGTTGATCAGGGTGGCGTGCATGCCGAGCGGCCGGAAGACCGCCTCGGCGGCGTACTGGTCGAACCGGATCCCGGAGGCGCCCTCCAGGGCCGCGGCCAGCACGTCGAAGCCGGCGTTGGAGTAGAGCCGCCGGTTGCCGGGCTCCGCCATCACCCGGTGCTCGTCGAAGGCCAGGCCGGAGGTGTGCGCCAGCAGGTGGCGGACGGTGGAGCCGTCGGGGCCCGCCGGGTCGTCGAGCTCGAAGACGCCCTCCTCCACGGCGACCAGCACGGCGTACGCGCTGAGCAGCTTGGTCACCGAGGCGAGCGGGAACAGGTGGTCCTGCGGTCCGTGCGCGCCCAGCAGCGCGCCGTCGCTCCCGCGGACCACCGCCGCCGCGGCGTGGGGTACCGGCCAGTCCTCGATCATCCGCAAGCTCTGCATGGGCGGCACTCTATCCAGTGGTCCCGCCCCGGGGCGGCCGGTGGCGTGCCAGGCTTGCTTGGAGTGCGCTCCAACTCGGTAGCGTCGTCGTTGTCGTCGAGACGGGGGTCCGGAAACCATGGCAGAGCCCGAGCAGGGAACGGCAGGGTGCGTGCGGGCGTTCGGGAGCCCGGCCACCGCACCGGACCGGACGGCCCGCCACAGCATCAGCGAGGTGGCCGCCGCCAGCGGCCTGTCCGCGCACACGCTGCGCTGGTACGAGCGGATCGGCCTGCTGGAGCCGGTCGACCGCTCGCACGCCGGGCAGCGCCGCTACAGCGACGCGGACCTGGCCCGGCTGGCGTTCCTGACCAAGCTGCGGCTGACCGGCATGCCGGTGGCCGACATGGTCCGGTACGTCGAGCTGCTGCGGGCCGGGGACGGGACGCGGGCCGAGCGGCGGGAGCTGCTGGTCGCGCACCGCGAGGAGGTGCGGCAGCGGCTCGCCGACCTGCACGCCACGCTCGCCGTGATCGACCTGAAGATCGAGCACTACGGCACGCCCGCCCTCCCGGCCGACGGCGACGACACCGGGGAGACCCGGGAACAGCACTCCGCACAGGACAGGAAGAGCGCATGAGCAGCACCATCGAGACCACCCGCCTCGGCACCGACGGCCCGGTCGTGGGCGTGCAGGGCCTGGGCTGCATGGGGATGAGCGAGTTCTACGGCCCGACCGACACCGGGGAGGCGCTGGCCACCCTGGAGCGGGCGCTGGAACTGGGCGTCACCCTCTTCGACACCGCCGACGTCTACGGCTCGGGCGCCAACGAGGAGCTGATCGGCCCGTTCGTCCGGGCGCACCGCGAGCAGGTCGTGCTGGCCACCAAGTTCGCCATCGAGCGACGCGCCGACGACCCGCACTACCGGGGAATCAACAACGACCCGGCGTACGTCCGGCGGGCGGTGGACGCCTCGCTGCGCCGCCTCGGCGTGGACGTGATCGACCTCTACTACATGCACCGCCGCGACCCGCAGGTGCCGCTGGCCGAGTCGGTGGGCGCGATGGCCGAGCTGGTGGCGGCCGGGAAGGTGCGGCACCTGGGCCTGTCCGAGGTGACCGGGCCGGAGCTGCGGGAGGCGCACGCGGTGCACCCGATCGCGGCGCTGCAGTCCGAGTGGTCGATCTTCGCCCGGGGCGTGGAGCGCAGCGCCGTCCCGGCCGCGGCCGAACTGGGCGTGGCACTGGTGCCGTACTCGCCGCTCGGCCGGGGCTTCCTGACCGGGGCGTTCGCCGACGCCGGGCAGCTGGACGCGGGCGACTACCGCCGCCACCTGCCGCAGTTCACCGGCGAGAACGCGGCCGGGAACGCCGAACTGGTCGCCCCGATCGGGAAGATCGCCGAGCGGCGCGGGGCGACGGCCGCCCAGGTCGCGCTGGCCTGGCTGCACCAGCGCACCGAGGTGCACGGCCTGACCGCGGTGGTGCCGATCCCCGGCACCCGCCGGCGGACCCGGCTGGAGGAGAACCTGGGCGCGACCCGGCTGGTGCTGGACAAGGAGGAGCTGGCCGAGCTGGAGCCGATCTCCGCCCGGGTCTCCGGCGGCCGCTACGCCGACATGAGCTCCACGGCGGACGCCCGCGAGGTCTGACGGGGCTCCGGGGTCGGACGGTCCGTCAGCTCTGGCTCTCGGACGGGCCGCTGACCTCGCCGTAGTGGCCGAGCGCGATCGCGGCGAAGTTGTGCCGGCTCGCGGTGCCCTCGGCCAGGTAGCCGGTGTGGCCGCTGGCGCCCAGCGAGGAGACCGACACCGCGCCGAACGCGTGGGTGGTCGGGTCGGCGCCGTGGCCCAGGCCACCGACCTCCAGGTAGGGCACGTTGCCGATCCAGTCGTTGGGGTTGCGGGCCGCCCACACCTGGACGCCGGTGCCCAGCTCGGCGGCCGAGTCGACGCCCATCCCGGGGCTGCCGAACGCCACCACGTCGGTGGGCTGCGCGTCGTGCAGCGACGGGGCGGCGGTGCCGCACACCACCGAGCCGTACGAGTGGCACAGCAGCGCGGGCGGCGCGTCCGGGCGGGTGGTCTGCTTGAGGCCGGCCAGCAGCCGGTTCAGCCGCGGCGCGGCGGCCTCGGCCAGCCGGGAGGTGACCGCGTCCGGGCCGAGGCCCTGCGGGGTGACGTAGCCGGTCCAGGCGATCACCGCGGTGGGGGTGCCGGGCGCCTGGGCGTGCTCCTCGGCGTACAGCGCGCGGGCCATGCCGGCGGGGGAGCGCAGCGGATCGCCGGACTGGTCGAAGTGGCCGAGGTCGGCGTCCGAGCCGGGCACCAGGACGGCGACCCGCCGGGCGGCGGCCAGGTCGCCCCAGACCTCGGTGACCAGGCCGCGGCCGCGCGGGTCGAAGGCGAGGATCTGCCGGCCCTCGCCGAGCAGCCGCTCCGAGTCGTTGGCGCGGGAGACCGCCAGCGCGCGGGCGGTCGGGGCCAGGGAGGTGTCGGCGGCGCGCTGCCGGGAGCGGTCCCGCTCGGCGGTGACGGCCACCCGGTTGGCGCGGTAGCGGACGTCCAGCGGGGCGCCGTCCAGGTTGCCGACCACCAGCGGGTACTCGGCCACCAGGCGGTTCAGTTCGGCGGGCGACAGGGAGGCGAAGAACGCGGCGACCGCGGCCGGGTCGGCGGTGGCCGGGTCCGGCAGCGGGTGGCCGAAGCTCCGGTCGAGGACCCAGGCGGAGCTGCCCGCGGGCGGGGTGGTGATCGCCAGCTGCTCGTTGGAGGCGGCGGCCTGCGCGGCGGCCGCGCCCGCGTCCACCAGGGCCGCGCAGCCGGCGAACACGCCGATCAGGATCCGCTTGACCCGCCTGCGGTGCATGGCGTCCACTCCCTCGGGCCGTACATCGCGGCGGGACGGGCCCGACGGTGCTGTGACTGCCGACTACTAGTCAGCCAGACTAGAGGGCGACCGACCGCTCGGGCAGGGAGTAAACAGTGTTCCCCGTCACATTCCCCCGGACGCTACTCCCCGTACTCCTTCACCACCCGCTTCGGGGCGACCGAACGCCAGGCGTCGGTGAGCAGTTCGCGCAGTTCGTCCGCCTCCACCCCGGCCAGCCGCACCCGCACCCAGCCGAACCGGCCGGTGTACGGCGCCACCGAGTACACCCCGGGCGCGGCGGCGACCAGTTCGGCCTGCTCCGGCGGCGCGGCCTTCACCGTGACCTCCCCCGACTCCGGGCGGCCCATCGCGAAGATCTTCCGCCCCACCCGCAGCGTCACCTGCTCCCACGTCTCCTCCTGGTGGGTGCCGGGCAGTGCCAGGGCCAGTGCGGTCAGTTCGTCGAAGGTCGCCATGGAGGCCAGGGTAGGTGTCGCCGCCGGCAGTTGACGCCACCTCAGACCGCACCCAGGGCGTACACCGCGAACAGCGCCGCGCCCGCGCCCGCCACCGCCCGCCAGGCCCGCGACGGCCACGGGGCGTCGAAGCGCCGGGCCCACCGGCCGATCAGCACCAGCACCGCGCCGAACACCGGCAGCCAGGCCAGCCGGGCCGGCACCCAGCCGACCGAGTCCGGGGCGGTGGTCAGCCCGGGCAGCGCGCCCAGGTGCGAACCCGCCAGCGCGGTCAGGAACATCGCGCTCTGGTGCCAGCAGAAGACCGTCATCGCACCCAGGTTGACCACCACCACCGGCAGCCACAGCAGCGGCCGCCGCAGCGCCCGGCCCAGCCGGTCCTTCAGCAGCACCGCGACGCCGGCCTGCGCCGAGGCCAGCGCGAGCACCAGCAGGGACGGCGGGTGCGAGTTGGTCCGGGCCGCGCCCGGCACGCCCACCATGCTCGCCGGGTAGTGGAACACCAGCAGCAGCACCGCGAACAGCGCCGCCCCGCCGAGGGCCAGCAGCTTCGCCCCGGCCCGGGTCAGCCGCCCGTGCGCCCAGTCCACGCCCAGCTGGTACGCGAACAGCCAGCCCGGCAGCAGGTTCAGCAGCCCCAGCCAGCCCGGCACCGAGGCGCCCCACGGCCCGTACCGCAGCAGGTCCACCGCGGCGACCGCCGCCATCAGCGCCGCCGCGCCCCAACCCCGCAGCCGCGCGCCGAACTCGACGCACAGCGGGGTCAGCGCGGTCAGCACCAGGTAGACCGCGATGTACCAGAGCGGCTGCACCATCAGCACCACCCCCGTCCGCACCGTCCCGTCCGGCACGCCCAGCAGCCGCAGCAGCGGCACCAGCGCCGCCCACACCGCGGCCACCCCCAGCACCGGGCGCGCCAGCCGCAGCACCCGGCCGCGCAGCCACGCACCCGTGCCCACCCCGCGGTCGGCCGCCCGGCGCAGCGACAGCGCCGAGGCCCGGCCGCCCACCAGGAAGAACACGCCCAGCAGTTGCAGCAGCCAGCTCAGCGGCGCCAGGAACGGCAGCGCCCCCAGCGGGCTGGCGTTGTGCAGCACCCCGTCCCCGGCGGTGAACCCGCCGAGCATCCAGTGCCCGACCGGGACGGACAGCAGGGCCAGGGCGCGCAGCCCGTCCAGGGCGCGGTCGCGGGTGGCGGGGGTCTCGGCGTCGACCTGCGCGGCGGCGCGGCGCAGTCGGCTCGGGAACGTCATCACGTGGATCTCCTCGGATCGCTGACGGGAGGTCAGGCGCGGGCGGTGAGGGCGAGCGCGGCGAAGGCCGCGAGGGAGGCCGAACCGGGCGCGAAGTAGCCGCTGTGGCCGTGCGAACCGGTGGACGGCAGCAGCCGGGCGCGGAAGGCGCCCGAGGTCGGGTCGGTGCCGTGGCCGAACCCCAGCAGCGAGACGTGCGGCACGTCGCCGACCCAGTCCTCGGCGTTGCGGCGCACCGCCCACACCGGCACCCGCAGCTCGTCCGCCCGTTCCAGGCCCATCCCCGGCGAGGCCACCGCCACCACCCCCGCCACCAGCGCCGGGTCCGGCGCCGAGAGCCCGCACACCACCGACCCGTACGAGTGGCAGAACAGCTCCACCGGCCCGGCCGCCGGCGCCAGCCCCGCCACCAGCCGCCCCAGCCGCTTCGCGCCCGCCCCGGCCAGCTCCTCCCGGGCGGCGTCCACCCCGAGGCCGACCGGCGTGGTGTAGCCCACCCAGGCCACCACCGCGACCCGGTCGCCGCTCGCCGCCCGCAGCGACCGGGCCATCCCGGCGAGCGTGTCGTAGCCGGCGGCGGAGGGCCGGTCGTAGTTCGACAGGTCGGTGTCCGAGCCCGGCACCAGCACGGCCGTCCGCCCGTCGTGCTCCGGGTCGCCGAACACCTCGGCGACCTGGCCGCGCCCGCGCGGGTCGAACGCCAGCAGGGCGCGGTGCGCCAACTCGCCGTAGCGGTCGGCCTTCGCGCCGGCCGCGGCGCGTTCCGCGGCCGGCAGCGCGGCGTCCCCGGCCCGTTCCCGCTGGCGGGCCCGCTCCTCCTCGACGGCCAGCGCGTTGGCCCGCAGCCGCAGGGCGACCGGGACGCCGTCCAGGTTGCCGACCACCTGCGGGTGGCGCACCGCGAGGGACTCCCGCGCGGCGGGCGCCAGGCCCGCGAAGAACGCGGCGACCTCGGCGGGCGGGGCGCTCCCCGGATCGGGCAGCCGCACCCCCAGCGAGGTGTCCGCCACCCAGGCCGCCGCGCCCGGCGGCGGCCCCGTCAGCGGCGTCTGCGCGTCCGCCGACGCCCACGACCCCGTCCCCAGCACCGCGACCAGCACCAACCCGGCCACGGCCGTACCCCGACGCAGACGCGACAGCATCCGGCCCTCCTCCGCTCGTTCGGCAACGGGGAGGAAGCTAGGGAGGGGGCGGCGGCGGGGGCGTCACACCGGGGAGCCAACCCGGGCGTCATACCGGAGGGGCAGGGGCGCGCCTGCGGGGCCGTCCTACTGCGCGCCGGGCTGGACCAGGCCGCTCTCGTAGGCGAGGACGACGGCCTGGGCGCGGTCGCGGAGGTCGAGCTTGGCGAGGATGCGGCCGATGTGGGTCTTGACGGTCTGCTCGGCGAGGACGAGGCGGGCGGCGATCTCCTGGTTGGACAGGCCGCGGGCGATCAGTTCGAGGACCTCGGTCTCGCGCGGGGTG
Organism: Kitasatospora phosalacinea; assembly: GCF_000716545.1. Lineage (GTDB taxonomy): Bacteria > Actinomycetota > Actinomycetes > Streptomycetales > Streptomycetaceae > Kitasatospora > Kitasatospora phosalacinea. The sequence continues at coordinate 16,540 of NZ_JNWZ01000088.1, read as the reverse complement.
AGGCCGTTGAGGCGCAGCCGCGGGTCGCGGCGCGGCGCGGGGCGGTTGCGGGCGAAGTCGGCGATCAGGCGGCGGGTGACGGAGGGCGCGAGCAGCGCGTCGCCGGCGGCGACGACCCGGACGGCGGAGATCAGGTCGGCCGGCGGGGCGTCCTTGAGCAGGAAGCCGCTGGCGCCGGCCCGCAGCGCCTCGTACACGTAGTCGTCGACGTCGAAGGTGGTGAGCATCAGGACACGCGGCCGGTGGACCACGCCGGGCGGGGGGTCGAGCAGGCGGCGGGCGGCCTCCAGGCCGTCCATCTCGGGCATCCGGACGTCCATCAGGACCACGTCGGGGTGGGTGCGGCCGCTGACCTCCAGGGCCTGCCGGCCGTCGGCCGCGTCGCCGACCACGTCGATGTCGCTCTGGGCGCTGAGCAGGGCGGCGAACCCGGCGCGGACCATCGCCTGGTCGTCGGCGATCAGGACGCGGATGGTCATGCGGTGCCCTCCCCCGGGACGGTGCCGTCCAGCGGCAGGACGGCGGTCACCCGGTAGCCTCCGTCGGCGGTCGGGCCGGTGTCCAGCGTGCCGGACAGCAGGCGGACGCGCTCGCGCATTCCGACCAGCCCCTGCCCGGTGCCGCCGGAGGTCTCGACGGCACGGGCCCGGCCGGGCGGCGGGTCGTTGCGGACGGTCAGGGCCAGCGTGCCGTCCGCGGTGGAGAGCCGCACCTCGGCGGCGGCTCCGGGGGCGTGCCGGACGACGTTGGCCAGCGCCTCCTGGACGATCCGGTACGCGGACAGGCCGACCGCCTCGGGCACCGGGCCGAGCTCGGACACCCCGTCCCCGAGGGCGAGTTCGGCCCGCACCCCGGCCTGGCCGACGGTGGCGAGCAGCTTCGGCAGGTCGGCCAGGCCGGGCTGCGGCGCCTTGTCGGGGGCGCTCCCGGCGGCCCGCAGCACCCCCAGCAGGCGGCGCATCTCGGCGAGCGAGCCGCGCGCGGCGGCGGCGATCTGCCCGAACTCCTCGACGGCGGCCGGGGGCAGGCCCTCGATCCGGTACGGGGCGCTGTCGGCCTGGACGGTGATCACCGACATGTGGTGGGCGACCACGTCGTGCAACTCGCGGGCGATCCGGGCGCGTTCCTCCAGCAGGGTGCGCCGGGCCCGTTCGGTCCCGGAGATCTGCTCCTGCTCGGCCAGCAGCCGCTTGGCCTCGCCGCGTCCGCGCAGGCTCCAGCCGAGCAGCAGGACCACCCCGGACAGCGCGGTGACGACCACCGAGGTGCCGTCGAAGTGCTCGTTGAAGACCGTCCAGCTCAGGCTGCCGCCGAGGAAGGTGACGACCCAGACGGCGAGCAGGGTCCGGCCGCGCTCGCGGACCGCCAGCAGCACCATCAGGAACAGGTACGCCAGCAGCGTGGGGGCCGGCCACGGCCAGGGCTGGTCCGCGGCGGCGCCGTGCGTGGCGACCGCGCCGACCAGCACCGACGGCGCGACCAGCTGCCAGGCGAGCAGCGGCCGGGTCAGCGCCAGGGCCAGCGTTCCGGACTGCACCACGGCGAGCGCGGTGGCCAGCGAGGGGTCCACCCCGTAGGACCGGGTGAGTGTCACGATGCCGGTGGGCAGCAGGGAGCCGATCGCGGCCAGCACCAGCGCGTACGGGAGCACCCGGACCCATCTCCGGCGGGCCGTCGCCAGCGGCGGGCGGTGGTCGTCGAGGGGCTCGGTGAGGGCGCGGAGGAACTCTTTCCAGGGGGTCACCGGGCCGAGGGTAGGACGGGGACGGGCCGGTGTCCTCATACCCGGGTAGCCCGTCCGGGTCCCTCCCCGGTAGGGGGTCAGCGCCAGGAGCCGGCCAGGGCCGGGCCCAACTGGTCGAAGTGGCGCTCTATCAGGGCCAGCATGCCGTCCATGGAGTGGCTGTCGGTGGCCGGGGCGGCGGCGTAGGAGAGGTGCGAGATCCGCACCACGGTGCCGAACACGGCGGCCAGCAGGCGGGGGCGCAGGTCGACGGCCGGGTCGAGGCCCTCGCGCTCGGCGAGGATCCGGGCGACCTCGACCTCCTGCTGGATGGTGTGCCGCAGGTGGGCGGCGAGCAGCGTCGGGGTGGACTCGATCAGTTCGAACAGCTCCAGCGCGGCCGGGCCGGTGCCCTCCCCGCGGTCGACGCTCTGCCAGACCTCGCGGACCGCGCCGCGCATCGCCTCCAGCGGGTTCTCCCCGGCGGGGCGGGCGCGCAGGCACTCCAGGAACGCCTCCTCGGCCCCGGCCAGCACGGCGAGGGCGACCTCCTCCTTGTTGGCGAAGTACCGGAAGAAGGTGCGCTGGGAGACCTCCACCTCGGACGCGATCTCGTCGACCGTGGTGCGTCCGTAGCCGTGGCAGAGGAACAGCCGGTGGGCGGCGTCGACCAGGGCGTCCCGGGTGCGCCGCTTCTTGCGTTCGCGCAGGCCGAGGGGCTGCGGGTCGGCGGCGGTGGTGGGGGTGGCCATGGGGCCAACGATAGCGCCGGGATCGCGAACTGGCATCAGGTGACAGGAGTCACCGTTTGTCGAATGTCAGTAGCTGACATAATGTTCCGCGGGAGCGGTGCCCGTCCGCCTTGGAGCTCGTGGGGACGGGCGGGGGCCGGACGCCGCCGTTTTCGTTCCCAGCGGTTCCAGCGACACCACACGAACGGGGAAGTCCCGAGACATGAGCCAGTCCGTAGTACTCGACAAGGAAGCGGCTCCGTCCGCCGGCGGCCGGCTGCGGGGGCACCCCTGGCTGACGCTGCTCACCGTCGCCGTGGGCGTCATGATGGTCGCCCTCGACGGCACCGTCGTCGCCATCGCCAACCCGGCCATCGCCAAGGACCTGGACGCGACCCCCTCCGACATCCAGTGGGTTACCTCCGGCTACCTGCTGGCCCTCGCGGTCTTCCTGATCACGGCCGGCAAGATCGGCGACCGGTTCGGCCACAAGACCACCTTCCTGGTCGGCGCGGTCGGCTTCGCCGCCACCTCCGCCGCGATCGGCTTCGCCGGCTCGATCCAGCAGGTGATCCTCTTCCGGGTGCTGCAGGGCCTGTTCGGCGCGCTGCTCCAGCCCGCCGCGCTCGGCCTGCTGCGCGGGGCGTTCCCCGCCGAGAAGCTCAACATGGCGATCGGCATCTGGGGCGGTGTCATCGGCGCCTCCACCGCGGCCGGCCCGATCGTCGGCGGCCTGCTGGTCGAGCACGTCAACTGGGAGTCGGTGTTCTACATCAACATCCCGGTCGGCGTCATCGCCCTGGTGCTGGGCCTGCTGGTGCTCAAGGACGTCCGCGCCGAGAACGCCGCCAAGTCCTTCGACATCCCCGGCATCGTGCTGCTCTCCGGCGCGATGTTCATGCTGGTCTGGGGCATCATCAAGGCCCCGACCTGGGGCTGGGCCGACCCCGCCACCCTGCTGTTCCTCGGCGGCGCGCTGCTCGCCCTGGTGTTCTTCGCGGTCTGGCAGAAGTACGCCAAGGAGCCGCTGATCCCGCTCTCGCTGTTCCGCTCGGTGCCGCTCTCGGCCGGCACCCTGCTGATGGTGCTGATGGCCTTCGCCTTCTTCGGCGGCATCTTCTTCGTCACCTTCTACCTGCAGAACGTGCACGGGATGGCGCCGGTCGACGCGGGCGTCCACCTGCTCCCGATGACCGGCATGATGATCGTCGGCGCGCCGGTGGCCGGCTTCCTGATCGGCAAGGTCGGGCCGCGCATCCCGATCGTCGGCGGCATGGTGCTCACCACCGCCGCGATGCTCGGCATGTCCACCCTGGACACCGGCTCCGGCACCGGCGTGATGTCGCTCTGGTTCCTGCTGATGGGCCTGGGCCTCAGCCCGGTCATGGTCGGCGCCACCGACGTCATCGTCGGCAACGCCCCGATGGAGCTGTCCGGCGTGGCCGGCGGCCTGCAGCAGGCCGCCATGCAGGTCGGCGGCAGCCTCGGCACCGCCGTCCTCGGCGCGGTGATGGCCTCCAAGGTCACCGGCGCGCTGCCCGGCAAGTGGGAGACCGCGACCGGCGGGCCGCTGCCCGGCGGCCCACAGGGCGAACTGCTCAAGCAGGGCGCGCAGCTCGGCATCGCCCCGAAGGCGGCCGACCTCGGGCCGGGCACCCCGGACACCGTCGTGCGGGGCATCGCCGACGCCGTCCACTCCTCGTTCGTCAGCGGCATGAGCGTGGCCTTCGTGGTCGCCGCGGTCGTCGCCCTGGCGGCGGCGGGCCTGGGCCTGCTCACCCGCCGCGGCGTGAACGAGACGGGCCCCTCGGTCCACATCTGAGCCCGCCGCACCGGGGACCCGCCCGGGGAGGGGACGCCCCCTCCCCGGGCGGGTCCTGCTCTCCGCGCGTGGCCGTTCGCCCGGTTCCGCGCCCCTGGCGGGCGCGGGGAACTGCGCGGACGACCACGCACGAACGAAAATCCGCCCGGGGAGAGAACTCCCTCCTCGGGCGGACCTTCGCGCTAGGCGGTGCTTACGCGTCGCCGCCCGCGGCGCCCGGGTCGGCCGCCGCCACGTCGAGCAGCTGGTAGCGGTCGATCGCGTCCTTCAGCGCCGAGCGGTCGATCTTGCCCTGCTTGGCCAGCTCGGTGAGCGTGCCCAGGACGATCGACTGGGCGTCGATGTGGAAGAAGCGACGGGCCGCGCCGCGGGTGTCGGCGAAGCCGAAGCCGTCGGCGCCCAGGGACTGGTACTGGCCGGGGACCCAGCGGGCGATCTGGTCCGGGACGGCGCGCATCCAGTCGGAGACGGCCACGAACGGACCCTCGGCCCCGGAGAGCTTGGTGGTCACGTACGGGACGCGCTGCGGCTCCTCGGGGTGCAGCAGGTTGAACTCCTCCGCCTCGACGGCGTCGCGGCGCAGCTCGTTCCAGGAGGTCGCCGACCAGACGTCCGCCTTGACGTTCCACTCCTCGGCGAGGATGCGCTGGGCCTCCAGGGCCCACGGCACCGCCACGCCGGAGGCGAGGACCTGCGCCGGGATCTGGCCGCCCTCGCCCTCCTTGAGCCGGTAGAGGCCCTTGAGGATGCCGTCGACGTCCACGCCCTCCGGCTCGGCCGGCATCTTGATCGGCTCGTTGTAGACCGTCATGTAGTAGAAGACGTCCTCGCCGTGCGGGTGCTCGGCGGAGGAGCCGTACATGCGGCGCAGGCCGTCCTGGACGATGTGCGCGATCTCGTACCCGTAGGCCGGGTCGTAGGCGACCACGCCGGGGTTGGTGGAGGCCAGCAGGTGCGAGTGGCCGTCGGCGTGCTGCAGGCCCTCACCGGTCAGGGTGGTGCGGCCGGCGGTGGCGCCGATCACGAAGCCGCGGGCCAGCTGGTCGGCCATCTGCCAGAACTGGTCGCCGGTGCGCTGGAACCCGAACATCGAGTAGAAGACGTACACCGGGATCAGCGGCTCGCCGTGCGTGGCGTACGAGGAGCCGGCCGCGATCAGCGAGGCGGTGCAGCCGGCCTCGGAGATGCCGTCGTGCAGCATCTGGCCGGACGGGGACTCCTTGTACGCCAGCAGCAGCTCGCGGTCGACCGACTCGTAGGTCTGGCCGAGCGGGTTGTAGATCTTGGCGGACGGGAACAGCGAGTCCATGCCGAAGGTGCGGTACTCGTCGGGCGCGATCGGCACGAAGCGGTTGCCGATGCCCTTGTCGCGCATCAGGTCCTTGAGCACCCGGACGAACGCCATGGTGGTGGCGATGGTCTGGTTGCCGGAGCCCTTCTTGACCGCCTTGTACGCGTCGTCGCCCGGCAGTTCGAGCTTGCGCGGGCGCACCTTGCGGGTGGGCACGTAGCCGCCGAGCTCCTGCCGGCGGTCGTGCATGTACTGGATCTCCTCCGAGTTGCGGCCCGGGTGGTAGTAGGGCGGGTAGCCCTCGTCCAGCTGCTTGTCGGTGATCGGCAGGTGCAGCCGGTCGCGGAAGCGCTTGAGGTCCTCGACCGTCAGCTTCTTCATCTGGTGGGTGGCGTTGCGGCCCTCGAAGTTGGGGCCCAGCGTCCAGCCCTTGACGGTCTGCGCCAGGATGACGGTCGGCTGGCCCTTGTGCTCGCGGGCGGCCTTGAACGCGGCGTAGACCTTGCGGTGGTCGTGGCCGCCGCGGCCCAGGTGCTGGATCTGGTGGTCCGACATGTTCTCGACCATCGCGCGCAGGCGCAGGTCGCCGCCGAAGAAGTGCTCGCGGATGTACGCGCCGGACTCGGTGGCGTACGTCTGGAACTGGCCGTCCGGGGTGGTGTTCAGCTTGTTGACCAGGACGCCGTCGCGGTCCTGGGCCAGCAGCGGGTCCCAGGAGCGGTCCCAGATCAGCTTGATGACGTTCCAGCCGGCGCCGCGGAACTGCGACTCCAGCTCCTGGATGATCTTGCCGTTGCCGCGGACCGGGCCGTCCAGGCGCTGCAGGTTGCAGTTCACCACGAAGGTCAGGTTGTCCAGGCCCTCGCGGGCCGCCAGCGAGAGCTGGCCGAGCGACTCGGGCTCGTCCATCTCGCCGTCGCCGAGGAAGGCGTACACCTGCGAGTCGGAGGTGTCCTTGATGCCCCGGTGCTCCAGGTAGCGGTTCATCCGGGCCTGGTAGATCGCGCCGAGCGGGCCGAGGCCCATCGAGACGGTCGGGAACTCCCAGAAGTCCGGCATCAGCCGCGGGTGCGGGTAGCTGGACAGGCCGTACGGCGCCTTGGACTTCTCCTGGCGGAAGGCGTCGAGCTGCTGCTCGGTCAGCCGGTCCAGCAGGAAGGCGCGGGCGTAGATGCCCGGCGAGGCGTGGCCCTGGAAGAAGACCTGGTCGCCGGACTCGCCGTCGGCGTCCTTGCCGCGGAAGAAGTAGTTGAAGCCCACGTCGTACAGGGACGCGGAGGAGGCGAAGGTGGCGATGTGGCCGCCGACGCCGATGCCGGGACGCTGGGCGCGGGAGACCATGACGGCCGCGTTCCAGCGCGTCGCGTTCAGGATCTTGCGCTCGATCTCCTCGTTGCCGGGGAAGAACGGCTCGTCCTTGGTCGCGATGGTGTTGACGTAGTCCGTGCTGCGCATCTCGGGCACGGCGACACGCTTTTCACGGGCGCGCTCGATCAGCCGCAGCATCAGGTAGCGGGCGCGCTCGCGCCCGCGCTCGTCGATGGCAGCGTCAAGCGACTCCAGCCACTCCGCGGTCTCCTCGGGATCGAAGTCCGGGACCTGGCTCGGGAGGCCGCCAATGATGATCGGGTTGCGATCGGATCCGGAAGCCACGCTGTTCCTTCACTGTCGGTCGAAACTGAGTTGTCGCGCCGCCTCCATCGTGCTACCGCGTTCGGAGATCCGTCATCTCTACCGATCGGTAACCGTTCCGCCTGGTGGACGGTACGGTCAGGAGGTGGTCCGACCTGGGACCCCGGGCGGACGATGTCGGCCGACCGGGATGAGGGCCAACAGGAGACTTTACGCCCGCACCCAGCCCTGACCCGAATGCCGTTCGCATCTCGGGCAGGCGTACGGCGGGTGAACCGGCCGCGGGCGGGTACGAGACGAAGCATCCTTGTCGGTACGGACAGGGACATATGGGTGTGTTCACTGCCACAGTGGGCGGCGTGTCGCCCGGCGACACGTCAACCTTTGGGTGGGATCGGGGGTCGGGTACTTGCGCGAACCGCCGCTCCCGTGTGGACTACGGCCACAGCCCCGGCATGGATGCCGGGCCGAATACTGGAGGTTATTCCCGTGAGCGCGACCGCGGACCCCGCGGACAAGTCCAACCCGGCGCTTCGTCTCGGCTTCGAAGAGGGCCAGATCATTCAGGAGCTCGGGTACGACGAAGACAGTGACCAGGCGCTCCGCGAGGGCATCGAGGACATCACTGGCACCGAACTCGTCGACGAGGACTACGACGACGTCGCCGACGGCGTCCTGCTGTGGCACCGCGACGAGGACGGGGATCTCACCGACGCCCTGGTCGACGCCCTGGAGTACCTGGCGAGGGTGAACAGGCCGGAACGGCGGGGGGGGCGCCCCCCCGCCCGGCCCGCGGGGGGCGGCCCCCGGCCGGGGGTGGGGGGGGGAGCCGCCGGGGCCCCCCCCCCCGCCGTTCCGGCCTGTTCACCCTGGGCGAACGGACCGCCCGGACGGCCCGCCGGGCTCACCCGGACGGCCGAACGGGGGCGGGCGAGTGGGAGGATCTTCCCGACCGCACCACCGCCCAGGCAGGAAGGCCCCCTCATGACCGTCGAGATCGGCACCCAGGCCCCGGACTTCGAGCTGAAGGACCAGCACGGCGCGCCGGTGAAGCTCTCCGACTTCCGCGGCGAGAAGAACGTCGTCCTGGTCTTCTACCCGTTCGCCTTCACCGGCGTCTGCACCGGCGAGGTCTGCGAGATCCAGAAGGAGCTGCCGCGCCTGCAGAACGACGAGGTGCAGGTGCTCGCGGTCTCCAACGACTCGCCGTTCTCGCTGCGGGTCTTCGGCGACCAGCAGGGCCTGGAGTACCCGCTGCTGTCGGACTTCTGGCCGCACGGCGAGGTCTCCCGCGCGTACGGCGTCTTCAACGAGGAGAAGGGCTGCGCGGTGCGCGGCACCTTCGTCATCGACAAGGAGGGCACCGTCCGCTGGAGCGTCGTCAACGGCCTGCCGGACGCCCGCGACACCCGGGAGTACCTGGCCGCCCTCGGCGCGCTCTGACGCTCCCGCGAGCGGCCCGCGCGCGCCGCTCGGCCCGGTGCGGCGCGACTTTCCACCGGGTGCCGGGCCGAGTCGCCGCGGCGGGCCGGGAACCCGGCACTACGATCGGGCCGTTGACGGATCGGGAACCCGACTTCTTGGAGGACCACGTGGGTGTCAGCCTGAGCAAGGGCGGCAATGTCTCGCTCACCAAGGAGGCGCCCGGCCTGACCGCCGTGGTCGTCGGCCTCGGGTGGGACGTGCGCACCACCACCGGCACGGACTTCGACCTGGACGCCAGCGCGCTGCTCTGCACCGACCAGGGCCGGGTCCGTTCCGACGCCGACTTCATCTTCTTCAACAACCTCAAGAGCGCCGACGGCTCGGTCGAGCACACCGGCGACAACCTCACCGGCGAGGGCGAGGGCGACGACGAGCAGATCAAGGTCGACCTGGCCAACGTCCCGGCCGACGTCGCCAAGATCGTCTTCCCGGTGTCGATCTACGACGCCGAGAACCGGCAGCAGAGCTTCGGCCAGGTCCGCAACGCGTTCATCCGGGTGCTGAACCAGGCCGGCGGCGCCGAGATCGCCCGCTACGACCTCTCCGAGGACGCCTCGACCGAGACCGCGATGGTCTTCGGCGAGCTGTACCGCAACGGCGCCGAGTGGAAGTTCCGCGCCATCGGCCAGGGCTACGCCTCCGGCCTGCGCGGCATCGCGCAGGACTTCGGCGTCAACGTCTGACCGCGCGTCGCGTCCGGTGCGGGCCGGGGCCGTTCGCGGCCCCGGCCCGTCGCGTTCCTACTCGGGCGGCAGCGCCATCACCCGGTTGCCCTGGACGGCGATCAGCAGGTCCCCGTTCCCGGCCAGGTGCCAGGGGAGTTCGGCGCCGGCGTTGGTCTGGAACACCCAGCGGACCTTGTGGGCCACCACGTCGACGGCGTAGACGCCGTGGTCGGCGGTGGGCACGAACAGGGTGTCCCCGACCAGCACCGGGTTGGTGTCCATCGACACCTCGGTGGGCAGCTCCAGGTGCCACAGCTCGGTGCCGTCGGCGGCGTTGAAGGCCACCACCCGGGTCGGGGCGGTCGGGGTGTAGGTGGTGCCCTGGTAGGTGAGCGTCATGCCGCCGAGGACCGAGTACACGACGTGCTTGCCGGCCGCGGGCGCCGAGTACCACATCCGGGTCGAGCGGTCCGAGGTCTTCGCCCAGACCTGCTCGCCGTCGGAGACCCGCACGCCCTGGATGCCGTTCGGGTCGACCGAGCAGAACACCAGGCCGTCCTGCAGCACCGGCTGGTACGCCGAGCGGGAGTCGGTGGTGGCGAACCAGGTCTGGGTGCCGTCGGCCAGCGAGCGGGCGACCAGGTTCTCCTTGCTGTCGGTGTAGAGCAGGGTGTCGGAGGTCAGGTCGGAGCTGACGGTGTAGTCGGCGGTCTGCCGGCGGTGCTGGTTCCACAGCACCGAGCCGTCCTTGCGGGACAGCGCCATGATGCCCTTGCCGGTCCTGGCGCCCATGTCGGCGACGCCCTTGTCGTCCAGCGACAGGTACGAGCACATCGCGTACACGGCGCGGTCGTCGGCGTTCAGCACCGTGTCCGAGGCGATCTGGATGCCGTTCGGCTTCCCGGGCTCGGCCCGGTACTTCCACAGCACGGTGCCGGTGGCGGCGTCCACCGTGATCAGGTCGGAGACGGTGCCGTAGCTGACCGTCCCGCCCGCGCAGGCCAGGTTGTAGGCCATCGCGTCCTTGGTGATCCACTTCTCCTTGCCGTCGGCCAGGTCCACCGCGATCAGGTCGGCGTTGCCCAGGTGCAGCAGGCCGGGGGAGAAGGCCATGCCGAGGCTGCCGGCGTTGCTCGCCTCCGTCCGGTACGTCCACAGCGGGGCCGGGGGCATGCCGGGGGCGCGGGACGGGGCGGCGCTCGACGCGGCGGCCGGGGAAGGGCTGCCGGTCGGCGGGGCCGGGGCCGGGGCCTTCTCCGAACCGCCGCCCAGCGCCCGGGCGGTCAGGCCGCCCGCGCCGGCCAGTACCGCCGCGCCGCCGCCCAGCAGCAGCGCCCGGCGGGACGGGCGGGGGCTCCCGGTGGCCGGGGCGGAGCCGACCGGCGCGGTGGGGTGCCCGGCCGGCGCGGCGGCCCCGGCCGCCGGGTGGGCGGACGCCGGGGCGGACGGGGCGTCGGCGGCCCGCAGCCGGACGGTGCCGGGGTCGGCGGCCGTGACCTCGGTCGGGGTGGGGTCGGCGGCCGTGACCTCGGTCGGGGTGGGGACGGCGGGCGCGGCGGCGGCCGGCCGCGGGTCGACCGGGCGGACCGGGGCCTCCAGGTCCATCACCTCGGCGGCGCGGGTGGCGATGTCCGAGGCCAGCGCGGCGGGCAGCCAGCCGGAGCGGGCCGGGGCGACCGGCTCGCCCAGCAGCGCGCCGAGCGCGGCGGGCTCCGGCCGGTCGGCCGGGTCCTTGGCCAGGCAGGCGGCGACCGCGGACCGCAACCGCTCGGGCAGCCCGGACAGGTCGGGCTCGTCGTGCACCACCCGGTACAGCAGCGAGGCCGCGGACGGGGCCCCGCCGTCCTCGGAGCGGTCGAACGGGCCGTGGCCGGTGGCGGCGAACACCAGCACCGAGCCGAGCGAGAACACGTCCCCGGCCGGGCCGAGGCGGCGCCCGGCGGCCTGCTCGGGGCTCATGAAGCCGGGCGAGCCGACCACCACGCCGGTGGAGGTCATCCGGTCGCCGTCCAGCGCCCGGGCGATGCCGAAGTCGATCACCCGCGGCCCGTCGGCGGCCAGCAGCACGTTGGACGGCTTGAGGTCGCGGTGCACCAGGCCCGCCGCGTGGATCGCGGACAGCGCCTGGGCCAGGCCCGCGCCGAGGGCGCGCACCGTCCCCACCGGCAGCGGCCCGTGGGTGCGCACCGCGTCGTCCAGCGCCGGGCCGAGCACGTACGCGGTGGCCAGCCAGGGCGACTCGCCGTCCCGGTCGGCGTCCACCACCGGGGCGGTGAAGGTGCCGCCGACGGACCGCGCGGCGGACACCTCGCGGCGGAACCGCTCGCGGAAGTCGGCGTCCCCGGCGAGGTCCGCGCGGACGACCTTGACCGCGACCGTCCGGCCGCCGGCGGAGCGGGCCAGGTACACCCGGCCCATGCCGCCGACACCGAGTCTGGCCAGCAGGCGGTAGGGGCCGACCGACTCGGGGTCGGCGCGGTCGAGCGGTTCGAACGGCATCGCTACCGTGCTCCCTCTGTTCGTCCGTGTGCGTGCTGCCGCGCGATGGTTCGTCCGGCGGTTCCGGCAGCGTACCCGCCGGGTTCCGACCGGGGGCCGGGCGGTCCGCGGCGGCCCGCGGGGCGGGGCGCGCTTGATAGATTCGGCCACGATCCGCACACCGGCCGGGGTGCGTGCGCGGGGCGGTCCGAAGCCGCCGGGCGGGGTGACCGGGCCGGGTCCGCGCGGAGTTCAGGAAGTTCAGTCGGGTGTGCAGCACTGCACGGCCGCTCGGGGGCGTAGATCTCTTGGGGTGCGTCCGCCGGGCGCGCCCCGCCGGCCCTCCCGGGTGGCCGGCGGCAGTCGACCGATGCGCACCCCGGGAGCCCCGGAGACGGGAGCTGGGAGGAAGCCGATGTCCGTCACCCTCGCCAAGGGCGGGAACGTCTCGCTGACCAAGGCCGCACCGAACCTGACGCAGGTTCAGATCGGCCTCGGCTGGGACGCCCGCTCGACCACCGGCGCGCCCTTCGACCTGGACGCCAGTGCGCTGCTGTGCTCCGGCGGCCGGGTCATCGGCGACGAGTACTTCGTGTTCTACAACAACCTGCGCAGCCCCGAGGGCTCGGTCGAGCACCAGGGCGACAACCTCACCGGCGACGGCGACGGCGACGACGAGGTGGTGCAGGTGCACCTCGACCTGGTGCCGGTGCAGATCGACAAGGTCGTGTTCGCCGTCTCCATCTACGACGCCGACGCCCGGCTGCAGAGCTTCGGCCAGGTCTCCAACGCCTACATCCGGGTGGTCAACCTGGCCGACGGCAGCGAGATCGCCCGCTACGACCTCTCCGAGGACGCCTCCAGCGAGACCGCCATGATCTTCGGCGAGCTCTACCGCTACCAGGGCGAGTGGAAGTTCCGCGCCGTCGGCCAGGGCTACGCCTCCGGCCTGCGCGGCATCGCGCTCGACTTCGGCGTCAACGTCCAGTAACCGAGCCACAGTCAAGTCCGGAACGGGTCGATTCCGGCAGCCAGAAAGGTAACTGACCCCGTGTTCCTCCGTACGTTCGGATGGTCCTTCGCCATCACGATCGCCGGCCTGATCGCAGCCGGCCTGATCTGGGGGGCCGAAGGATTCGGCGTCGTCCTGATCCTCTCGATCCTCGAGATCTCCCTCTCCTTCGACAACGCCGTCGTCAACGCCACCGTCCTCAAGCGGATGAACGCCTTCTGGCAGAAGCTGTTCCTCACGGTCGGCGTGCTCATCGCGGTCTTCGGCATGCGGCTGGTCTTCCCGCTGCTGGTCGTCGGCCTCACCGCGCACCTCAGCCCCGGCACCGTCATCTCGCTGGCGCTCGACTCCAGCAAGACCCACGACGGCCACACCTACGCCGAGTACCTCGACATGGCCAACCCGGCCATCGCGGCGTTCGGCGGCATCTTCCTGCTGATGATCTTCCTCGACTTCATCTTCGAGGAGAAGGACTTCAACTGGCTGCGCTGGCTGGAGAAGCCGCTGGAGAAGATCGGCAGGCTGGACGCGCTCTCCTCGGTCATCGCCCTGGTGGTGCTCGCCCTGTCCTCCCGCTTCTTCGCCGGTGACCGCGCCGAGACGGTGCTGCTGGCCGGCATCTGCGGCCTCGCCACCTACCTCGCCGTCAACGGCCTCTCCGAGGTCTTCGAATCCGGCCTGGAGGAGCAGCACGAGGCCGAGGAGGAGGCCGAGCGCAGCGGCAAGTCGATCGTCCAGGTCGGCGGCAAGGCCGCGTTCTTCCTCTTCATCTACCTGGAGGTCCTGGACGCCTCGTTCTCCTTCGACGGCGTGGTCGGCGCGTTCGCGATCTCCCAGGACATCTTCCAGATCACCCTGGGCCTGGGCATCGGCGCCATGTACATCCGCTCGCTGACCGTCTACCTGGTCCGCAAGGGCACCCTGGACGACTACGTGTACCTGGAGCACGGCGCGCACTACGCGATCGGCGCGCTGGCGCTGATCCTGCTCGTCTCGATCAAGCACCACATCCCGGAGATCGTCACCGGCCTGATCGGCGTCGCCTTCATCGGCGCGGCACTGGCCTCCTCGATGGTCCGCAACAAGCGCCAGCAGGCGCTGGAGGGCGCGGGCTCGGAGGGCTAGCGCACCGGGGCCGCACCGCGAAGAGCCGCGCCCGCCGGGGGAGTTCCCCCGGCGGGCGCGGCTCTTGTCGTGCGGGGCGCGGCTCAGCCGAGCTGCTGCTCGATCGCCCGGAGCTTGCGCTCCAGCGAGTCCAGCTTCGGCATCGACAGGGTGTCCTCGTCCATCGTCAGGTCGACGCTGGACGAGTACGGGGAGCCGGAGGAGAACGAGGAACCGCTGCTCGACGAGTAGGAGGACGACGAGGAGGAGCTGCTGCCGGTCGATTCGACGGCGGCGCGGGGGCGGCGGCCGGCGTTCAGGGCGGCGGGCTCCAGGGCCGAGGCGCTGACCCGGTCGAGGGTGGTCTCCTCGGCGGCTAGGGCAGGCTCCGTTGCGGAGGGGGCGTCGTTGCCGGCCGCGGCCAGCGCGGGCACGTGGCGGGCGTGCCGGGCGCGGGCCAGCACGCCGCCCTGGCGGGCGATGGCCTTCAGCTCGGCCCGCTCGCGGCGGTCGGCGCTGCGGGCGCGCAGCTTGGCGTCCATCTTGGCCTGCCGCTCCTCGCGCACCTCCTCGACCGCCTCGTCCAGGCTGCGGACGTTCTCCAGCAGCATCAGCGACCAGGCCGCGTAGGTCTCGCGCGGGGCGCGCAGCCAGCGGACCACCCGGATCTGCGGCAGCGGACGGGGCACCAGGCCCTGCTCGCGCAGCGCTGCCCGGCGGGTCTGCTTCAGCGCCCGGTCGAACAGCACGGCCGCCGAGATCGACATGCCGGCGAAGAACTGCGGGGCGCCGTCGTGCGCGCCGCCGCGCGGCGCGTGCACCCAGTTGAACCAGGCCGAGGCGACCGCGAACAGCCACACCAGCATGCGCGAACCGAGCGCGGCGTCGCCGTGGCTGGCCTCGCGGACGGCGAGCACCGAGCAGAACATGGCCGCGCCGTCCAGGCCGAACGGCACCAGGTACTCCCAGCCGCCGGACAGGTTCAGGTTCTGCTGGCCGAAACCGACCAGGCCGTGGAACGACAGCGCGGCGGCCACGCCGGCGCAGCAGAACAGCAGCACGTAGGAGGCGCCGCCGTAGATGGCCTCCTTGCGGCGGCGGCGCTCCTCGCTGCGCTCCCACGAGTCGCCGGAGACCGAATCGGTCGGCTTGTTGTTCTTGAAGCGCAGGAAGGCCACCAGGATGGCGGTGAACAGCAGGGCTGCACCGCCTACCACGGCCCAGACCAGCTGTATGGAGGAGAGGTTCATCGCGGGGAGGGCCTCGGCTTTCCGCAGGGCAGGGGGAAGAGAGGTGACGCACGGTACACCTGTGCGGAGAGACGATATCGCGTCCGGGGAGCGGGCATCGTACGGGAGTGACGAACCCTCTGCCAGCGCGGAGCACCGGAGGGTTGACGTTGACTCAGGGCCCTCCGGGTGGGTATTGGAGAGGCGAGGACGGTAGTCGGTGCTGGGGGAGGACGCGATGGTCTCGGTGTGGGAGTTCCTGAAGGGGGACCGGAGCGACAGCTTCGACACCGCCGGGCAGTTCAAGGTCACGTTGACCAAGTCCCGGCCGCAGCACGCCATCACCGGCTCCGCGGCCACCACCGGTTACCTGTACATCAACCTGCACTGGTCGACCCGCACCGCCGAGCACCCCGGCGCGGCCGGCGCGCTGCGCCGCTTCTTCGACCCGCGGATCCTGCGTCCGCTGGAGCCGGTCAACGCCGAGTCCGCGCCGGTGGGCGTCGACCTCGACCTGGCCTGCATGTACGAACTCGCCGACGGCACCCGGGGCGTGGTGCAGCCGCTCGGCCGGCTCTTCGGCGACCTGAACAAGCCGCCCTACATCAAGCTCTCCGGCGACGACGTGTCGGGCGCGCCCTCCGGCGAGACCATGCACGTCAACCTGGAGAAGAAGGACCAGTTCAAGCGGCTGCTGATCTTCGTCTACATCTACGACGACACCCCGGCCTTCGACCGCACCCACGCGGTGGTCACCATCGTCCCGCAGAGCGGCCCGCGGATCGAGATCAAGCTCGACGAGCGCGCCCCGGCGGCCCGTTCGTGCGCGGTGGTGCTGATCGAGAACGACGGGGAGGGCAAGCTGACGATCCGCCGCGAGGTGCGGTACGTGCACGGCTTCCAGTCCGACCTGGACCGGCTGTACGGCTTCGGCATGCAGTGGGAGCGCGGGTACAAGACCCCCGCCGAGTCCGGGAGCTGAGCGCTCCGGGCGGCGGCGGGGGCGGGGCCCGGCGGGCGGGGCGCGGCTAGCGGGGCTGGAACTGCGGCCCCTGCGGCGGCAGCGCGAACGGCGGGCCGGACTGCTGCTGCGGGGGCTGCGGGGCCGGTTGCCGCACGGGCTGCGGGGCCGGCTGCTGCGGGTAGCCGTAGCCCTGCTGCGGGGGCTGGGGCTGGACCGGGGGGTAGCCGTACCCCGGGGCGGCGGCGGGCTGCGGGTAGCCGTAACCGCCCGGCGGGGGCTGCTGCGGGGGCTGGGCCGGCGGGTAGCCGTAGCCCGGCTGCTGCTGCGGGTAGCCGTAGCCGCCGGGCTGCTGGGCCTGGTGGACGGTCGGCGGCAGCGCGGGCGGGGGCGGCGGGGGAGTGGCC
>NZ_JNWZ01000087.1 GCF_000716545.1 Kitasatospora phosalacinea | reverse complement strand
CCGCCCCCATCCGCATATCTCACACACCACTGGTACAGCCACCGCTTCAGGCCCGTCAGGCACTTCACACAGATTCACCCTGACGCGCCGAAGTCAGTAAGGTCGGGAACGGAGTGCCGGACGGCGAAGGCAGAGGGGACGGACGTGGCCGAAGAGCAGAACGGGCCGCAGGGGCGGGGCGTCGGGACCGGGACGGTCGGCCCGCAGTTGTGGGAGCGCGAGCACGAACTGCGTTCCGTCGAGCAGGCGGTGGAGAAGCTGTGCCGCGAATTCGCCGCGGGCGGCCTGAAGATCGGTGAACTGCTGCTCTTCTCGGGCATGCCGGGCATCGGCAAGACCACCATGCTGGAGCAGACCCGCCGGATCGCCGGAGCCCGCGAGGACTCCACCGTGCTGTTCGCCCGGGGCAGCGAGCGCGAGCGCAGGGAGCCGTTCCGCGTCCTGCGGCAGCTGCTCATGCCGGTGCTCGGCAGCCTGGACGAGGCCGAGCGCAAGGAGGTCTTCGGCAACTGGTACAACATCGTCGCCCCGGCCGTCGGCCTGGCCCCGCCGTCCGACGAGATCGAACGCATCGACCCGCAGGGCATCCATGACGGCCTGGACTTCGTCATCACCCAACTCGCGCCCCGTCGGGCCCCGTTGGTGGTGATCGTCGACGACCTGCACGCCGTCGACCAGGAGTCGCTGAGCTGGCTCGCCTCCTTCGCGGTGCGCGCCCGCGAACTGCCCGTGCTGCTGGTCTTCGCCTACCGGCACGAGTTCGAGGACGAGGCCCTCCCGTTCCTCCAGCAGATCGAGGAGCGGGCCGCCGCCGCCCACCGGCACGAACTGCGGCAGCTCAACCCGGTGTCGGTGGCCGCCATCGTGCACGACGAGTTCGCCGACGCGGACGACGCGTTCTGCCGCCAGGTCTGGGCGGTCACCGCCGGCACCCCGTTCGACACCGTGGCGCTGGTGCACGAGGTCCGCGACCAGAACCTCGAACCGATCGAGGAGAACACGCCCCGGCTGCGCGACCTGGCCGCGGCCGCCCGCGGGCAGGGCCGCGACTACTGGCTGGGCAAGCTCGGCGTCACGGTCATCCAGTTCGCCCACGCCGCCGCCCTGCTCGGCACCGAGATCAAGGAGGACCTGGCCGCCGCGATCTGCGGGCAGGGCCCCGCCCAGGCCGCCGAGTCCGTCCGGGTGCTGTGCCGGCTGCGGATCCTCACCAGGCAGCCCGGCGGCCGACTGGAGTTCGTCCACCCGCTGATCGCCACCTCGATCTACCAGTCGATCGCGCCCGCCGTCCGCGCCGGCATGCACGGCATGGCCGCCAAGGTGATCGAGAACGCGGGCGGCTCGCTGCTGTCCTCCTCCCTCCACCTGCTGGAGACCTACCCCGGCGAGGGCGACGACGACGTGGTGCGCAAGCTGCGCCTGGCCGCCGCCGAGAACCTGGCCATCGGCGCCCCCGAAGCCGCCCGCCGCTGTCTGGAGCGCGCCCTCAACGAGCCGCCGGACGAGGACGAACAGGCCGAGGTGCTGTACGAACTCGCCTGCGCCAGCCTGCTCACCGACCCCGAGGCCACCGCCAACCAGCTGCGCCGCGCCATCGGCATGGACCCCGGGCTCAGCCCCGACCTGCGGGTCGAGGCGGTCTTCCGGCTCTCCGAGGTGATGGCCCACAGCGGAGACCTGAGCGGGGCCGCCGAGCTCTGCCTGGCGGAGTCCGAACACGCCGCCGAGGGCCCCGGGCGGACCAGGCTGCTCGTCGCCCACCTGCTGTACACCGCGCTGCAGCGGGAAGAGGAGGACGGCCCCGGGCGCGCCCGGCGGGTCCGCCGGCTGGTCGCCGAGGTCGACCCGGACAGCGAGGCGTCCCGGCCCGTCCGCACCCTGCACGCCTGGGACCTCGCCCTCCAGGGCCGCGACATCGCCGAGGCGCTGCGGGCCGCCGAGGACGCCCTGGTGGACGGCCGGCTGCCGCGCAGCCTCGGCTGGACCAACACCACCTGGAACTTCGAACTGCCCGCCCTGCTCGGCCTGTGCTTCGCCTACAACGACGAACTCGCCCGCGCCGAGAAGCTGTTCAGCTCCGCCATCCTGGATTTCGAGATCGCCGGATGGAGCGGCGCCCACCGCGGCTTCGCCTACTTCCTGATGGGCTACGCCCGGCTGCGCCGCGGCTTCCTCCCGGAGGCCGAGGACTTCCTGCGCCGCGGCCTGCGGGTCGCCGACCGGATGGGCACCGACCTGCCGCTGACCTGGAACCTGGTGGGCGTGCTGATCGACACCCTGCTCGCCCGCGGCCGCGACCGGGAAGCCTGGGAGGTCGCGGTCAAGTACCGCTTCCAGCCGCCCTACCACCCGACCGCGCTGGTGCTCCCCGACGTGGCCACCACCTACGGCAAGCTGCTGATCTCGCGCGGCGAGCACCGGACGGCGGCCGAGGTGCTGGCCGAGACCGGCGAACGGCTGGACCGGCGGGGCTGGCGCTCCGGCGTGCACGCCCCGTGGGCCGGCCACCTGGCGGTCGCGCAGGCGGAGCAGGACCTGCCGACCGCCCGCAAGACCGCCGAGGACGCGGTGGAGCGGGCCAAGGAGTCCGGCGTGCCGTCGGCGATCGGCACCGCGCTGCGGCTGGCCGCCGGCGTCTGGGAGGGCGTGCACGCCGTCCGGTTGCTCCAGGAGGCGGTCGGCTGGCTGGGCCGCTCCCCGGCGAGCTACGAGCACGCGCACGCCCTGGTCGACCTGGGCGCCGCGCTGGCGCAGACCGGACGCATCCTGGAGGCCGAGGAACAGCTGTACCAGGGGCTGGAGCTGGCCAAGCACTGCGGCGCCGACGGGTTGGAGGCGCGGGCCCGCGAGGCGCTCGCCGCGGCCGGGCTGCGGCCCAGCCCTCCGGCCGCGCCCGCCAAGGACACCCTCAACCCGAGCGAGCTCGCGGTGGCCCGGCTGGCCGCGCGGGCGCTGCCGCCGCAGCGGATCGCCGAGGAGCTGAAGCTCTCGCTGGGGATCGTCAAGCAGCGGCTGGCCTCCGTCCACCGCAAGCTCGGCACCGGCCCCGAGGGGCTGGCGGACGCGCTCGGATTGCCCGTCGACGGCCCCGGGCAGGCTGACTGACGGTTCGGCCGATCCTGTCGGCGCGCGGGGCGGGTCGCCGGTCCGCGCGCCGGGTCGGGCTACGCTGACCGGGCAGGATGATCACGAACCGAGGAGCAGCCCCATGACCGCGCCGGCCGAGCCCACCGAGGTGCACCGGGCACCGTACGACCACTCCGGCGCCGGGATGGGGCTGGAACGATGGACGCTGCGGGCGGGTCCGATCGAGGCGACGGTGATCACCCTGGGCGCCACGCTGCACACCCTCACCGCCCCGGACCGCTCCGGCACCCCGGCCCAACTGCTGCTCACCAGCAACGACGTGGGCGCCCTGCTCGGCCCGGCCAAGCACTACGGGGTCACCGTCGGCCGGTACGCCAACCGGATCTCCGGCAGCCGGATCACCATCGACGGCGAGGACCACCCGCTGCTGCCCACCGGCAACGGCGTCACCCTGCACGGCGGCCCGGACTCCTTCGCGCACCGGGTGTGGGAGGCCGAGGAGGTCCCCGGCGGGGTGCGGATGCACCTGCACTCGCCGGACGGCGACCAGGGCTTCCCCGGCGCGCTGGACGTCTGGGTCGACTTCACCCTCACCGGCCGCGACCTGTCCATCTCCTACCGGGCGGTGACCAACAAGCCGACGGTGCTCAACCTGACCAACCACGCCTACTTCAACCTGGCCGGCGAGGGCCGCGGCGACGTGCTGGACCACCTGCTGACCGTCGACGCGGACGCGTACACCCCGGTGGACGAGCGGCAGATCCCGTACGGCCCGTACGAGCCGGTGGCGGGCACCCCGTTCGACTTCACCACCGCCCGGCCGATCGGCGAGGGCATCGCCGAGGGGCACCCGCAGCTGAAACTTTCACGCGGCTACGACCACAACTGGGTGCTGCGCGAGCGCCCCGCGGACGGGCCGCCGGCGCGCGCGGCGCTGCTGGCGGACCCGGGCAGCGGGCGGACGCTGGAGGTGCTGACCACCGAGCCGGGCATCCAGGTGTACACCGCGAACGGCTTCGACGGAGCGGTCACCGGCCCGTCCGGGGTGGCGTACGGGCCGTACGCGGGGGTGGCGCTGGAGACCCAGCACCACCCGGACTCGCCGCACCAGCCGTCGTACCCGTCGACCGAGCTGCGGCCGGGGCAGGAGTTCCGCTCCACCACCGTGCTGCGGCTGGGCACCACCGGCTGACCGTTCCGGCCTCGCGAAGGGCCCCCCGGGAGCACCGCTCCCGGGGGGCCCTTCGGCGTTCCCGGGCCCGTCGGCCGCAAGGAGTTTCCGCAAGGCGACGGAGGGTCAAGACGCGCGACGGCAACTCTAAGGACACGTGGACGTAACGATCGCCGTCACCTTGCAGAAACTTGCTGCAAGGACTTTCAGCGAAGCTTGCCCCGCTGTTACGTTCCTGCTCAAGCCCGGCGGCCGCAACGGCGCAGTCGGCTTCGGACAGCCATTATGCGCCGTCCTCCTCCATCTCGGGCACCCCCACCTTTCATAGGAGTTTCCATGCGGCGTGGCATCGCGGCCTCCGCTCTCGTTGCGGCTCTGGCGGTCACCATGGCGGCCTGCAGCAGCAGTGGCTCCAGCTCGGACACCAAGAGCGACGGACCGGTCACCATCACCTACTGGGACACCTCGAACGCCACCAACGAGGCCCCCAACTACCAGGAGCTGGTCAAGAAGTTCGAGGCCGCGAACCCGAACGTCAAGGTCAACTTCGTCAACGTGCCGTTCGACACCGCGCAGAACAAGCTGCAGACCGCGATGGGCGCCAAGGGTGCGCCGGACGTCTTCCGCTCCGAGGTCGGCTGGACCTCCGCCTTCGCCAAGGCCGGCTACCTGGAGCCGCTGGACGGCACCCCCGCGCTGCCCGACGCCTCCGTCTTCCAGCCCTCGCTGATCCAGCAGGCCAAGTACTCGGGCAAGACCTACGGCGTCCCGCTGGTCACCGACACCCTCGCCCTGATGTACAACAAGGACCTGTTCGCCAAGGCCGGCATCGCCGCCGCCCCCACCACCTGGGACGAGCTCAAGGCCGACGCCGCGCAGCTCAAGGAGAAGGCGGGCGTCGACGGCTTCTGGCTGAAGGCCGGCGACGGCTACTACGCCATGCCGTTCCTGTACGGCGAGGGCACCAACATGGTGGACGCGGCCGGCAAGAAGATCACCGTCAACTCGGCCGAGGCCGTCAAGGCCGTCGACACCTACAAGTCGATGTTCACCTCGCCCGGCACCGCCAAGGCCGACGTCACCACCGACGCCTACGCGCACATGATGGACGCCTTCAACAACGGCAAGGTCGCGGCGATCATCCAGGGCCCCTGGGAGGTCACCAACATCTACAAGGGCGCCGCGTTCGCCGACAAGAAGAACCTCGGCATCGCCGCCGTCCCGAACGGCTCCACCGGCAAGGGCGGCGCCCCCACCGGCGGCCACAACGTCTCCGTCTACGCCGGCTCCGACAAGGCCCACAAGGAGGCCGGCGAGAAGCTCGCCGCGTTCCTGACCTCCGCCGAGAGCCAGACCTTCCTCGCGCTGAAGAACGGCACGCTGCCCACCCGCACCGACGCCTACACCGCCGAGGTCAAGGCCAACCCCGGCATCGCGGACTTCCAGGCGATCCTGCCCTCCGCCCAGCCGCGCCCCGAACTGCCCGAGTACGCCTCGCTGTTCGGCTCCTTCGGGACCGCCCTCGGCAAGATCGCCCAGGGCCAGGCGGACACCAAGTCCGGTCTCGACACCACCGCGACCGACTACGCGAAGCTCCTCCCGGACTTCACCAAGTAACCGGATCGGCCGCCCGGCCCACACCTGACGGTGGGCCGGGCTGGTCCCGTTGGACCCAGACATACCCCCAGCAGTCGCCGAGGCAGGCGGCGGACCTCCCGGAGAAGGTGTCAACCCATGGCAGTTGCGGTCGTACAGCGCATCAGGCTGTCGTACTCGAAGTACTGGTACGCGTACGCGATGATCGCGCCGGTCGTGATCGTCCTCGGGGTGCTGGTCGGCTACCCGCTGGTGCGCGGCATCTACCTGACCCTGACCAACGCCACCAGCCTCAACGTCGGCCGGCAGATCGGCGTCAACCACATCCCCGACAGCTTCGACTTCATCGGGCTGGACAACTACGCGGACATCCTGTGGGGGCCGACCGCGTACGACCGCTTCTGGTCGCACTTCATCTGGACCGTCGCCTGGACCGCGATCTGCGTGGTCCTGCACTACGGCATCGGCCTGGGCCTGGCACTGCTGCTCAACCGGAAGATGCGCGGCCGCGGCCTGTACCGGCTGGTGCTGATCCTGCCCTGGGCGGTGCCGACCTTCGTCACCGTCTTCTCCTGGCGCCTGATGCTCGCCGACGGCGGCGCCGTCAACGGACTGCTGTCCTTCCTGCACCTGCCCGAACCCGCCTGGCTGTCCGACCCGCTGGCGCAGAAGGCCGCCGCGATCCTGGTCAACACCTGGGTCGGCGTGCCGTTCATGATGATCTCGCTGCTCGGCGGTCTCCAGTCGATCCCGCAGGAGCTGTACGAGGCCGCCGAGATGGACGGCGCCAGCCCCTGGCAGCGCTTCCGCCACGTCACCCTGCCCGGCCTGCGCACCGTCTCCTCCACCGTGGTGCTGCTCGGCGTGATCTGGACCTTCAACCAGTTCGCGGTCATCTTCCTGCTGTTCGGCTCCGGCGCCCCCGACGCGCAGATCCTGGTCACCTGGGCCTACCGCCTCGGCTTCGGCCAGCAGCCCTCCGACTACGCGCAGTCCGCGACCTACGGAATCCTGCTGCTCTCCATCCTGATCGTCTTCACCACCTTCTACCGCCGCTGGCTGGCCCGGAACGAGAAGGCCAACGGATGAGCACCAGCAGCGCCCGCAGCGCCCACCAGACCGAGGAACCCGACCAGGCAGGCAGCCCCATGACACTCACCGCCGACCGCCCCGCCGCCGAGACGACCACCGCCAAGCGCCCCGCCAAGGTCCGCCGGCGCGGCCAGTCCTCCCCGCTGGCCACCGTGCTCTCGCACGGCACGCTGCTGGTCGCCAGCCTGGTCGCGCTCTTCCCGGTGCTGTACATCGCGTACATCTCGCTCGGG
Source organism: Kitasatospora phosalacinea (assembly GCF_000716545.1). Classification (GTDB taxonomy): domain Bacteria; phylum Actinomycetota; class Actinomycetes; order Streptomycetales; family Streptomycetaceae; genus Kitasatospora; species Kitasatospora phosalacinea. The sequence goes on along the minus strand of NZ_JNWZ01000087.1, from coordinate 21,545 downwards.
CCGGACGACAACGACTACCTGCACCCGGCGAAGATCTTCGACAAGATGACCTTCGACAACTACACCAAGGTCATGAACGACACCGGGTTCTTCACCTGGTTCGGCAACTCGGCGATCGTGGCCGGCGGCACCACCGTGATCGGCGTGCTGATCGCCGCCTCCACCGGCTACGCGGTCTCCCGGATGCGCTTCCCCGGCTACCGCCAGCTGATGTGGACCCTGCTGGTCACCCAGATGTTCCCGATCGCGGTGCTGATCGTGCCGATGTACTACATCCTGTCGAACCTCGGGATGCTGGACAGCTACACCGGCCTGATCCTGGTCTACTCGGCCACCACCGTGCCCTACTGCGCCTGGCTGCTCAAGGGCTACTTCGACACCATCCCGATGGAGATCGACGAGGCCGGCCGGGTCGACGGGCTCTCCCCGATCGGCACCTTCTGGCGGCTGATCCTGCCGTTGGCCCGCCCGGGCCTGGCGGTGGCCGCGTTCTACTCCTTCCTCACCGCCTGGGGCGAGGTCGCCTACGCCTCGACCTTCATGCTCTCGTCCGACAAGTACACGCTGGCGGTCGGCCTGTCCTCGTTCGTCAGCGAGCACGACCACCAGTGGCAGCTGATGGCCGCCACCTCGGTGCTCATCGCCCTCCCCGCCGCGGTCGTCTTCTACCTCGTGCAGCGCCACCTGGTCACCGGCCTGACGGCCGGCGCCGCGAAGTCCTGAACGTCCCGTCACCTCCCACGTCACTTCCACAGCCTCCAAGGGATGACTGTCCAATGACCCAGAACCTGGCCGACGCCTCCCGGCCCGCCGCCGTTCCCGCCGCTCGGACCGCTGCGACCGCCGAGGCCTCCAGAGGCGGCTGGTGGCGGGACGCGGTCATCTACCAGGTGTACCCGCGCAGCTTCGCCGACGGGAACGGCGACGGCATGGGCGACCTGCCCGGCATCCGCGCCCGCCTGCCCTACCTGCGCGACCTGGGCGTGGACGCGGTGTGGCTCTCGCCGTTCTACGCCTCCCCGCAGGCCGACGCCGGGTACGACGTGGCCGACTACCGGGCCGTCGACCCGATGTTCGGCACCCTGCTGGACGCCGACGCGCTGATCCGCGACGCCCACGACCTGGGCCTGCGGATCATCGTGGACCTCGTCCCCAACCACTCCTCCGACCAGCACGAGTGGTTCCAGCGCGCGCTGCGCGAGGGCCCCGGCTCCCCGCTGCGCGAGCGCTACCACTTCCGCCCCGGCAAGGGCGAGAACGGCGAACTGCCGCCCAACGACTGGGAGTCCATCTTCGGCGGCCCCGCCTGGACCCGCACCACCAACCCGGACGGCACCCCCGGCGACTGGTACCTGCACCTGTTCGCGCCCGAGCAGCCCGACTTCAACTGGGACAGCCCGGCGGTCGCCGACGAGTTCCGCTCCATCCTGCGGTTCTGGCTCGACATGGGCGTCGACGGCTTCCGGATCGATGTCGCCCACGGCCTGGTCAAGGCCCCCGGCCTGCCCGACCTCGGCAGCCACGACCAGCTCAAGCTGCTCGGCAACGACGTCATGCCGTTCTTCGACCAGGACGGCGTGCACGCCATCTACCGCAGCTGGCGGCAGATCCTCGACGAGTACCCGGGCGCCCGGATCGGCGTCGCCGAGGCCTGGACCCCGACCGTCCAGCGCACCGCCAACTACGTCCGCCCCGACGAGCTGCACCAGGCGTTCAACTTCCAGTACCTGGGCACCGGTTGGGACGCCGACGCGCTGCGCGAGGTGATCGACGTCTCGCTCGACTCGATGCGCCCGGTGCAGGCCCCCACCACCTGGGTGCTCTCCAACCACGACGTCACCCGGCACGCCACCCGGTTCGCCAACCCGCCGGGCCTGGGCACCCAGATCCGCACCCCCGGCGACCGCACCCTCGGCCTGCGCCGGGCCCGCGCCGCCACCCTGCTGATGCTCGCGCTGCCCGGCTCCGCGTACATCTACCAGGGCGAGGAGCTCGGTCTGCCGGACGTCACCGACCTGCCCGACGAGGTCCGCCAGGACCCGTCGTTCTTCCGCCAGGCCGGCCAGGACGGCTACCGCGACGGCTGCCGCGTCCCGATCCCGTGGTCCGGCACCGAGGCCCCCTACGGCTTCGGCCCGAACGACGGCGGCCCCAGCTGGCTGCCGCAGCCCGCCGAGTGGGCCGAGCTGTCGGTGGAGGCGCAGACCGGCGACCCGACCTCGACGCTGGAGCTGTACCGCTCCGCGATCGCCGTCCGCCGGGCCCAGCCCGCGCTCGGCGCCGGCTCCGACGTCGAGTGGCTGCCCGCCCCCGAGGGCGTGCTGGCCTTCCGGCGCGAGTCGCCCGAGGGGTCGTTCGTGTGCACCGCGAACACCACCGGCGAAACCGTCCGCATCCCCGCCCCGGGCCGTATGCTGCTGTCCTCTACTGAGGCTGTCGTGACCGAGAACGGCGTCGAACTCCCGGCCGACAGCACCGCATGGTGGGCGGTCTGACGTGGTTGCAATAGGCTCTGGGATCGTGACTACGGCGCGACTCTCCGACATCGCGGCGCAGGCGGGGGTCAGCGAAGCCACCGTCAGCCGCGTACTCAACGGCAAAGCGGGCGTTTCCGCGACGACCAGGCAGACCGTGCTGGCCGCGCTCGACGTGCTCGGCTACGAGCGGCCCACCCGGCTGCGCCAGCGCAGCGCCGGGCTGATCGGCCTGATCACCCCGGAGCTCAGCAACCCCATCTTCCCGGCCCTCGCCCAGGTCATCGAACAGGTGCTCAGCCGGCACGGCTACACGCCGGTGCTGTGCACCCAGACCCCGGGCGGCTCCACCGAGGACGAACTCGTCGAGATGCTGGTGGAACGCGGCGTCGCCGGCATCGTGTTCGTCTCCGGCCTGCACGCCGACACCACCGCCGACCACGACCGGTACGCCAAACTCACCGGCCGGCAGGTCCCGTTCGTGCTGATCAACGGCTACAGCGACAAGATCGCCGCGCCGTTCATCTCCCCGGACGACCGGGCCGCGATGTGGATGGCCGTCCAGCACCTGGTCGAACTCGGGCACGAGAAGATCGGCCTCGCGGTCGGTCAGAAGCGGTACGTACCGGTGCTGCGCAAGATCGAGGGCTTCACCGCCGCCCTGCGCGGGCTCACCGGGCGCACCGAGGGGCAGGCCGAGGAGCTCGTCCACCACACCCTGTTCAGCGTCGAGGGCGGGCACGCCGCCGCCCAGGCGCTGCTCGACAAGGGGTGCACGGCGATCGTCTGCGGCTCCGACATGATGGCGCTCGGTGCGATCCGGGCGGTGCGCCAGCGCGGCCTGTCGGTGCCGCAGGACGTCTCGGTGGTCGGCTTCGACGACTCCCCGTTGATAGCGTTCACCGAACCGCCGCTGACCACCGTCCGCCAGCCGGTCGAGGCGATGGCCACCGCCGCCGTCGACGCCCTGCTGGAGGAGGTCGGCGGGAACCCGGCGCAGCGCTCCGAGTTCATGTTCCAGCCCGAACTGGTGATGCGCGGCTCCACCGGGTCCGGTCCGCGCAACGGCTGAGGCGTTCGTCCGGCACGGTCCCCGGGGGGTGTTCCTCCCGGGGACCGTCCGCTACGCGTAGAGCTGCTCCAGGTCGCGGCGGTAGGCGGTGCTGACGGCCTGCCGGCGGACCTTCAGCGAGGGCGTCAGCAGGCCGCGCTCCTCGGTGAAGTCGCCCGCCACCACCCGCGCCCGGCGGATCGACTCGGCGCGCGAGACCGACGAGTTGACGCCCCGGACCGCCTCGGCGAGCGCCGCCAGCACCGCCGGGTGCACCGGGACGGCGCTGCCGACCTCGACGTCCCCGGGGACGGCGGCCGGGGTCGGCGGGTCCAGCGCGAGGAAGCGCTCGACCGCCTCGGCGTCCAGGGTGAGCAGCGCGCCCACGTACGGGCGGCCGTTGCCGACCACCAGGGCCTGGCTGATCAGCGGGTGGCCGCGCAGCCGGTCCTCCAGCGGGCCGGGGGAGACGTTCTTGCCGCCGGAGGTCACCAGGATCTCCTTCTTGCGGCCGGTGACGGTCAGGTAGCCGTCCTCGTCCAGCCGGCCCAGGTCGCCGGTGGCGAACCAGTGCGGCCGCCTCGGCCGCGGGCACCCCAACTCGTGGTAGCCGTCGAAGAGCTGACCGCCGCTCAGGAACACCTCGCCGTCCTCGGCGATCCGCACCGCGCTGCCCGGCACCGGCTGCCCGACCGTGCCCGGGCGCGGTCGCAGCGGCGGGTTCACCGTGGACGGGCCGCTGCTCTCGGTCAGCCCGTAGCCCTCGTGCACGAGCACGCCCGCCCCGGCGAAGAACAGCAGCAGCTCCGGGTCGATCGAGGAGCCGCCGCTGATCGCGTACCGCACCCGGCCGCCCATCGCCGCCCGCACCCGCCGGTACACCAGCAGGTCGTACAGGCCGTGCGCCACCCGCAGCGACAGCGGCGCCGGACGGCCCGCGCCGGCCCGCGCGTCCAGCTCGGCCCGGGCGTAGCGCACCGCGACCGCGGCCGCCCGGTCGAACACCTTCGCCGCGCCCTTCGCCTGCGCCTCGGCCCGGCCCAGCTGGTGGATCTTCTCGAACAGGTAGGGCACGCCGACCAGGAAGGTCGCGCCGAACGAGGCCAGGTCGGGCCGGAGTTCGGCCGGCTTCAGGGACGGGCTGTGGCCGATCCGGACCCGCCCGTACACGCAGGTCACCTGGATCATCCGGCCCAGCACGTGCGCCAGCGGCAGGAACAGCAGGGTGCACGGCTGCTCGCCGGTCGCCTCCTCGAACACCGGCTCCAGCAGGGCGTGGCAGTTGGCCGCCTCGGTGAGGAAGTTGGCGTGGGTGAGCAGGCAGCCCTTGGGGCGGCCGGTGGTGCCGGAGGTGTAGATCAGCGTCGCCTCGTCGTCCGGGCGCAGGGCCCGCCTGCGGCGCTCCGACTCCTCGGCGGGGGCGGACGCGCCGAGCCCGGTCAGGACGCCCACCGCGTCCTCGTCCAGCCGCCACAGCGGCACCGTCCCGCCGGTGCGGGCGATCGCCACCGCCAGCACCTCGGCGGTGCCGGCGTCCTCCGCGACCGCCAGCACCGCGCCGGAGTCCCGGACGATCCACTCCGCCTGCTCGACCGCGGCCGTCGGGTACACCGGCACCACGCAGGCGCCGGCCGCCCAGGCGGCGAAGTCCAGCAGCGTCCACTCGTACCTGGTCCGCGACATCAGCACGACGCGGGCGCCGGGGCGCACCCCGGCCGCGATCAGGCCGCGGGCCAGCCCCGCGACCTGCTCGGCGAACTGCCGGGCCGTCACGTCCAGCCAGCCGCCGCCCGGCTGACGGCGGGTCACCACCACGGCGTCCGGGGCGGCCTGCGCGTTGTGGAACGGCAGGTCGGCGAGACTGCCCGCCGCGGGCGGCGGCACCAGGTACGGCGTCCGGGCCTCGACCACCCGGCCGGCGGCGCGCCGCACCTCGACGGGTGGGCGGTCGGTGCGGACGGCACGGCTGAGGGGGTGTGCCATGAGCGAACTCCCTTGAACGGGGTGGGGGTTCGCCCAGGGTAGATACTCGCCAGTAAACTTACTAGACGGTAAGTTGCTTGACGGCGGGGCGGGTTGCACCGCCCGGGAGTCCGGGGGCGTCAGCCCTCTTCGGCGGTGGGGGGCTTGGGGAGGAAGCGCTCGCCGTCGCGGGTGCCGCCGGTGCGGGCGATGGTGCGGCGGTCGGTGGAGAGGTAGTCGCGGACGACCAGCTCCACCGCGTCCTGGGGGCTGGCGGCGCCGACGCGCATCATCACTTCCAGGGCCAGGTCCGCGTCCAGCGTGATCGTCACTTTCGCCATGGTGCCGCTCCCCGGTCGTCGATCGCTCTCCGGCCGAGGATAGGCCGCCGCCCCCGGGGCCGACCAGGGTCCCCGGGGGCGGCGGCGTCGCGCACGCCGGTCAGACGCGGCCCGCGAAGTCGGGGGCCCAGTCGGCGATGGTTTCGGTGCGGACGCCGGAGCGCGGGTTCGCGGCCTCGACGTACTTGCCGTCACCGACGTACAGGGCGACGTGGTAGACGCCCGCGTTGGTGCCGTTGTTGGACCAGAACAGCAGGTCGCCCGGCTGCAGGCTGTCCAGCGAGACGCGGGTCGAGTAGTCGGCCTGGTCGGCGGCGACGCGCGGCAGGCTGATGCCGGCCTGGCGGAACGCCGCCTGGGTCAGGCCCGAGCAGTCCCAGCCGCCGTTGCCGGTGCCGCCGTAGACGTACGCCTGGCCGAGCTTGGACAGCGCGAAGTCGATCGCCGCGGCCTTCGAACCGGTCGCCTTGGTGGCGGTGGTCGAGGTGGTGGTGGTCGAGGTGGTGGTCGTGGTCTTCGCGGTCTTCGCGGCGGTGGTGGTGGTCGTGGCGGTGGTGGCGGTCGTGGCCTTGGTCGACGCGGCGCCGGCCGAGGACTTCGCGGCGGAGCGGCCGCTCTTCCAGGACGAGCCCTTGTCCCAGGACGAGGACGAGGACTTGGTGGCCGGCGCGGACTTCTGCGCGGTGGTGGTGCCGCCCAGGGCGAGCTGCTGACCCGGGTAGATCACGTCCGGGCCCTCGGTGAGGACCGAGCGGTTCAGGTCGTACAGCTTCTGCCAGCCGCCGTCCACGTGCTGGCTCTGCGCGATGGCGGACAGCCAGTCGCCCGCCGCGACGGTGTAGGTGCCGGCGGACTGCTCGGCGGCGGCCGGGGCGCCCTGCTCGGCCTGCGGCTGGGCCTGGGGCCGGCTCTGGGACTGCTGGGACTTGCCCTGCGACCAGGAGTGCTGCGACTGGCTCTTGCCGGTGGACTGCGCGGAGTCCTGCGAGGCGGAGGAGGAGCCGTTCGAGGCGGAGGAGGAGCCGGTCGAGCCGGAGGTGTCGACCTGGGGGGCGGCGCCGCCCTTGGTCAGACCGGCCTGGACGGAGCAGACCGGCCAGGCGCCGGGGCCCTGGACGGCCAGCACCTTCTCGGCGACGGCGATCTGCTGGTCCTTGGTGGCCAGGTCGGCGCGCGAGGCGTACGCGGTGCCGCCGAAGGCGGCCCAGGTGGAGGAGGTGAACTGCAGGCCACCGTAGAAGCCGTTGCCGGTGTTGATGGACCAGTTGCCGCTGGACTCGCACTGGGCGACCTTGTCCCAGGTGGCGACGGTCGCCGCGGAGGCGGTGCCGGTGGTCAGGCAGGGGATGGTGAGACCGATGCCGACGACGCCGGTGGTGGCGATCAGGCGGCGGGCGCGCTTGGCGCTGATGGGCAGCATGAAGAAGCGTTCCTCTCCCACGCCTGCGAGGTGAGCTGTCGGATTCGGGCTGGAGTTGCCCGGCCGCGCGCACCGCGTGGTGCGCCCGGCTTCACCCCTAGCCCCGTGCGGTCCTTCGACCGCCCGGGGCGACTTACCTGGTTCCCCCGCCCCTGCCGTGGTGCGTTGTGCATGAGCCGACCCACCCGGCGGCAGGACTCGGCGTTCCGGGTGAGCTGGGTCCGTGTGTCCACGAACGTGGGCAGGAGGTTAAGCAGAATTAAGGATGATTCGCAAATGGCTGTGATCGGCGTCACCGTGTTCGGAATTCGCGATCAAGAAATGTCCGGCGAAATCCCCGGCCCGTGACGGAGTCTGGCCGCGCGTCAGGCGATAGGTGATCTTGTGCCCGGTTTGGCTGGTTATGCGGGAGAGTGGTGATTTATTCCGCATTTGCAACTGTTTGCGAACGGGCATTCGCGCCCTATCGCCGCTTTGTCCGGCACCTCGGGCGCCGATCCTGACGGCCCGTGGAATTCACCCGGACGGCTGATGGTACGTCAGGATGCTGAAGAGAAACGGAAGATGCCGCTTCACGGAGCCCGTTCTGCCTATGCTGCCCCCGACGAATCGGGGTCGCGGGCCCCGGAAGGGCGGCCGAGGTGGAACAGCAGCGCGAGGGCGACCAGCCGACGCGGCACCGGCACCGGCGCCCGCCGGTCGGGCGGCGCCGGATGCTGACCTGGCTGGCGGTCGGGACGGTGACGGCGCTCGGCGGGGGAGCGGTCCTGCGGCAGTCCCTGGCGGGGGCCGACGAGCCCGCCGCCGGACCGGTCCCCGGGCCCGGGCCCGGCGGCGGCACGCCGACCGGCCACCAGCACGGCCCCGGTGCCCCGCCGCCCGCGTCCGGGTCCCCGCAGCCGGCCGCGCCGCCCCCGCCGGTCGACCAGTCCGGACGCAAGTGGTCGGACGCCAAGGGCTGGGGCGGCCGGGTGCCCGGCCCGGGCAGCGCGGTGCGGATCACCGACAAGGTGGTGCTGGACGCCGACGTGCAGGTCGGCTCGCTGCTGGTGGAGAGGACCGGCTCGCTGGTGTTCGCCGCCGACAAGTCGCTGACCCTGGCCAGCGCCGGCAACGTCGAGGTGCGCGGCACGCTGGCGCTCGCCCCCGACGGCGCGCACACCCACACCCTGCGCTTCCCGGGGATCGACGAGCGCCGCTTCGCCGGTGGCGGGATGACCGTGGTCGACACCGACACCGGCCTGTGGGTCACCGGCCAGGGCTACCTGCGCCTGGACGGCGCCCCCCGCACCGCCTGGACGCGCGCCGCCACCGCCCTGAAGCCCGGCGACACCACGATCAAGCTGGCCGCCGCCCCCGCCGGCTGGCAGGTGGGCGACGAACTGGCCGTCACCCCCACCGCGCCGCCCGACACCGACGGCTTCTCCACCTCGTACGACCTGGTGACCGTCGAGCGGGTCGACGGCGCCACCGTCACGCTGACCGGCCCGCTGGAGAACGCCCACCCCCGGGTGGCGCTCGGCGGCGGCGCGACCTTCGGCGCCGAGGTGCTCAACCTCAGCCGCAACGTCCGCGTCGAGGGCACCGAGCAGGGCCGGGCCCACGTCCACCTCACCTCCAGCCGCCCGGCCGACGTCCGGCACGCCGCGCTGCGCTGGCTCGGGCCGCGCGCCGACGGCAAGGAGAGCTGGAACGGGAAGCCCGTCACCGAACCGGTGCTCGGCCGGTACGGGCTGCACTTCCACATGCTGCTGGACACCTCGCGCGGCACCGTGGTCGAGGGCGTGGTGGTCCGCGACACCGGCAGCCACGCCTTCGTGCCGCACGCCAGCCACGGCATCACCTTCCGCGGCTGCATCTCCCACGACACCTGGGAGGACGCGTACTGGTGGGACGGCCCGATCGACACCCGCACCCCGCAGGGCCCCTCGAACGACATCGCCTACGAGGGCTGCGTCGCCTCCCGCACCGTCTTCGAGCCCAACCCGCGCGGCTACCGGCTCACCGGGTTCAGCCTCGGCGCCGGGACGGGCTCCTCGGCCCGGGACTGCGTGGCCGTCGGCGTCCAGGGCGCCGCGGGCGCCTCCGGCTACGAGTGGCCGGAGACCAGCGAGGGCGTCTGGACCTTCGAGCGCTGCCTGGCGCACAACAACCTGGAGAACGGCGTCTTCGTCTGGCTCAACGCCGAGCACCACCACACCGTCACCCAGTACGCGGCCTACCACAACGGCGGCTGGGGCATCGAGCACGGCGCCTACCTGAACGACTTCGACTACACCGCCTCGGTGCTGTACGGCAACGCGGCCGGCGGCATCGCCGTGCACGCGCTGGGCCGCGACAGGGGCACCGTCTTCGACGGGCTGCTGATCGACGCCGCCGGGCAGTCCGACTACGCGGTGGCCACCCTCAAGCACCAGCTGGACGGCGAGCCGGTCACCCTCAGCCGCAGCCGGCTGACCGGCTACCGCAAGGCCGGGGTGGCGTTCCGGGCCACCGCCGACGGCGAGCCCGACGACGTCGCCGTCCTGGACTGCGAGTTCGGCGGCCCGCCCGGCAGCGAACTGTGGCTCGACCCGGGCGCGCCCGAGCCCGAGCGGATCCTGTTCCGCCCGGCCGGGCGGTCGCAGACCGTCTCGCTCGGCAAGGGCGGCGGGGGACAGGGCGCGGCCGGCACCCCGTGGAACGCCGTCACCGCCCCGGCCGAGGCGCCGACCCCGCCGCGGGCGGTCGCGCTGCCCGCACTCGCCTTCACCGACAGCGCGCCCAAGACCGGGCGGGTCACCGCGGGTTGAGTCCGGGGCCGTCGGCCGGGCCGGCCGGTGACCGCCGGGGCCGCCCGGCGGGCGGTCCGGACGGAGGGGAGAAGCGCGACGGGCGGGGGCGCGCCGATTCGCTGCCCCTGCCCGTCGCGGTCCCTGGTCGGCGTCAGCGCGCCGCGTGCGCCCCCGTGGAGGTGCGCTGCTGCTCGGCGGCCGCCTCGGCGGCCTCCAGCTGTTCCTGGGTGGGCTCGGGGAGCGCCGCCAGGTAGGCGGAGGCGATCAGTTGGCCCACCGTCGGGTACGCGCCGATCGGGGCGGCGCTGGCGCAGCCGGTCTCCTCGGCGGCGGTGGCCAGCAGCTCGGGGTCGGCCTCCGGGCCGATCACCAGCGGGGCCAGCGCGGGGCGCTCGGAGCCGGTGGCCCTCAGGTGCGCGACGGCCGCGGCGACCGAGCCCGGCACGTCCAGCGCGGCCGGGACCACGGGCACCGCCAGCCGGGACGCCAGCAGGACGCCGGTGATGCCCGCCGAGGCGGCGGCCTCCTCGCCGCCGACCGTGGTCAGCACCACGCCGTCGGCGGCGGTGGCGATGGCGAACAGCCGGGCCCGGTCGGCGCGGGCCAGCCCGGCCTCGGACAGCCGCACGTGCACGGCCTCGGCCAGCAGCGGGTGCGGGCCCAGCGGGTCCAGCACCCGGGCGCCGGTCTCGGCGGCCAGCTTGTGCAGTTCGGGCAGGAAGTCGTGCGGTCCGGGGACCAGCGGCACGATCACCGGCGCGGGCAGGCCGGCCTCGGCGGCCGACGCCAGCAGGCCGGCCACCGTCGGCGCGTCCTCGCCGCCCAGGTAGGCCGCCGTCACCTCGATGCCCGACTGCTCGGTGCGGACGACGGAGAGCAGCTCCTCGACGACCGGACGGCTCTCCGGCCCGGCGAAGGCCGGGATCGCCAGCACCAGGGCGGGCGAACCGGCCATGATCTCGGGGCGCTCGGGACGGCGGTGGCGCCCCCGCGCACGGGAGCCTGGCGTACGGACGGGCAGTGGCGCGCCCGGGATGGCTGCGGTGCTCATGCGCCAGATCGTAGGACATGTCCCCGCGCGCGTTGCAGTCGGATGCCGGGAGCGGTCGGCTTTCGGTCGGGAAGTGACAGTGATCACAGCGCGAATCGTGACTGCCTGTGAGCCGCGTCGTGGGGAGTGGTGATCGACAACGCGCTGGCAGGTGTGTGCGGACGGTCATGGGGCAGTCGGCGTTTCGCCCGGCTGTGTCCGCTTACGCCCAGTCAATTGCGCTGCTGTGAAGGCTTGGTGTCGGCATCGGCACGTTCCTTTGCACGGGAGATTTCCCATGCTGATGCACGTGCAGGGGGGCTATCATCACGTCAAGTGAGGCATTCGCCAGGCTTTGGGGAGAAGACAATGCGTGAGGCGTACAACGGCATGGCGGCGACCGACCTGGACGGGGTGGTCTGGCAGAAGAGCCGTCACAGCAACTCGAAGGGCAACTGCGTGGAATTCGCCGCGCTGCCCAACGGCGACGTGGCGATGCGCAACTCGCGATTCCCGGAGGGGCCGGCGCTGGTCTACACCCGGGCGGAGATCACCGCGATGCTGCTCGGCGTGAAGGACGGGGAGTTCGACCACCTGGGGGGAACGCCCTGACCGGGCGCCAACTCCCGCGCACCCGGGCCGTCGTGGTAGCCCACCACGACGGCCTCCGTGTTCCCCGGGTGCGGCCCGGCCCCCGGGCTCTCCGCAGGACGGGCCGGACGGTTCAGGCGGAGCGGCGGTGGCGGCCGGGGTTGGACAGCTGCTCCGGGCCCGGCACGGCCTCGCACGCGTCGAACAGCGCCCAGACCACCTTGCCCGCGCCCGCCAGCGGGTGCCAGCCCCAGGAGCGGGAGAAGGAGTCCACCAGGTGCAGCCCGCGGCCGGACTCGGCCACGAAGTCCGCCTCCCGGGCGACCGGGCCCGAACTGGACGGGTCACTGACCGCGCAGACCACCTGAGGGGAGCGGTGCACCAGGCTGATCCGGATGGGCAGCACCCCGGGGGCCGCCTGCGGACCGCTCTGGGACGGCACCCGGGACGGCTCGCTCTGGCCGAGCGCGTGCCGCAGGGCGTTGGTCACCAGCTCGGACGCCACCAGCGCGACGTCGTCGAAGATCTCCCCCAGGCCCCAGTCGTCCAGCGTCCGCCTGGTGAACTCCCGCGCGGTGCGCACCGCTTCGAAGCGGGGAGCGAGAGTGCAGCTGACCACATGAGGGTCGGTCGCCAGGACCGTACCGGTGCTCATGAAGAGCTCCTCCCATAAGGGGGCGGACACGGCGGGACCCACCGGGGCCATGCCGGTCACCTCCGACTCGCTCGGCCGCCGAGCCACCGGGCCGACCCGTCCGCACACACAAGTACCCAGCGACGCGCGGGCGTTGCCGGGAGGGTGTGCGGATTCGCGCATGGGGTCGACGCGGAGCCCGCGGGATTGCCAGGGCGTGCAAGTGCACGTGCACCATGGTCCTCTGCGCTCACGGCAGATGCAAGAGTCGATTCACGTGCAGTCGTGCGATTGGCATATGCATGCTGCGGATGCACGTGCAAGATGGACCCGAAGTGGCCGAAGCGGTAGCCCGCCGCACCACTACCGGCACTCAGTGCGCCCAACTGGTGGCAGACTGTGCAACTGGTCCGTCCAAGTGGAGGTTTGGCCCGATGACCACAGTTCAGCCCGGCGGGGGCTCGATGGTGCGCCGCATCCTCCTCGGCTCACAACTCCGCCGGCTCCGCGAGGGGTGCGCCATCACCCGCGAGGACGCCGGCTACGCGATCCGGGCCTCCGAGTCCAAGATCAGCCGGATGGAACTCGGCCGGGTCTCCTTCAAGGAGCGCGACGTCGCCGACCTGCTCAGCCTCTACGGGCTCGCCGCCGGCCCCGACCGCGAAGCCCTGCTCGCGCTCGTCCGCGAGGCCAACAAGTCCGGCTGGTGGCACAGTTACAACGACGTGCTGCCCAACTGGTTCCAGACCTACATCGGCCTGGAGGAGGCCGCCGCGCTGATCCGCACCTACGAGGTGCAGTTCGTCCCCGGCCTGCTCCAGTGCGAGGAGTACGCCCGGGCGATCTTCGTGCAGAACCGGCCCGCCCTCGACGACGCGGAGATCGACCGCCGCGTCACCCTGCGCACCCGCCGCCAGAGGCTGCTCACCGAGGGCCGCGCCCCCAAGTTCTGGGCCGTCATCGACGAGGCCGCGCTGCGCCGCCCGGTCGGCGGCCCCGAGGTGATGCGGGCCCAGCTGGAGCACCTGATGGAACTGGCCCAACTGCCCAGCGTGGTCGTCCAGGTGATGCCGTTCCGGTTCGGCGCGCACGCCGGCGAGAGCGGCGCGTTCTCGGTGCTGCGCTTCCCCGAGCAGGACCTGCCCGACGTGGTCTACGTCGAGCAGCTCACCAGCGCCCTCTACCTGGACAAGCGCGACGACGTCGACGAGTACCTGCAGGTGATGGAGCGGCTGTGCGTGGACAGCCTCACCCCGCAGCAGACGCTCGACCTGCTGCAGTCGATCCTCAAGGGGCAGTAGCCGGGCGGTCGGAGGCGGCCTGGTGGTCGGGCCCGGCGCCGGGACTCCGTCGGCGGGCCCCGGCGTACGCCGGGGCCCGTCGGTGGTGCGGGTGGTGCGCCGTCAACCTCCTTGGCGCGGGTGGCAGTTCGGTATCGGCCCGGCCGACCGGATTGACCGAGGCCCGGCGAACTGCCATCGTGACTGCTCCGAAGTCCGCACCGCCCGTCCGGGCCGGGTGCGGACGGCGCACCGGCTCCACCAACACGGGGGTTTGGTGGAGCCGGCCACCGGTGCACCGGCGTCTGCCGGTGGGGTGCTTCGGGCGGCGAGGGGTCGACCGCCCGGGCGCTCCTCAGCGCTCCGCCCGCACCTCCTCCACCGCCTCCGCCCCTGCCGTCGCCTTCGCCGTCACGCCCGGCACCGCTGCCGCCGCGCGGCCGGAGCGGAGCGCGCCGATCAGCGCGATCAGCAGGCCGAGCGTGGTGGTGCCCGTCACCAGCAGCAACGCGGGCCGGTAGCCCGCCAGTTGGGCGTGCGCGTCGGTGCCGCCGGCGCTGCCCGCGGTGAGCACCGCCGTGGTGACGGCCAGCACGATCGCGCCGCCGACCTGGAGCGCGGTGTTCACCAGGCCCGAGGCCAGGCCCTGTTCGTCGTCCGACACCCCGGAGGTCGCCGCCACGTTGATCGAGGGGAAGGCCAGCGCGAAGCCCGCGCCGATCAGCAGCATGCTCGGCAGCACCAGGCCGACGAAGCCGCTGTGCTCGTCCAGCCGGAGGAACAGCGCGTAGCCGAGCACCATCGAGGCCACGCCGACCGGCAGCACCCGGGCCGGGCCGAACCTGTCCAGCAGCCGGCCGACCGCGCCGGCCGAGAGCGCCACCACCGCGCCGCCCGGCAGCAGCCCGAGCGCCGTCTCCAGCGCCGACCAGCCCAGCAGCCGCTGCAGGTACAGCGTGGCCACGAACTGGAAGCCCGCGTAACTGCCCATCAGCGTCAGCGCCGTCAGGTTGGCCCGGCGGACGCCCGCGTCGCGGAAGATGCCGAGCCGGACCAGCGGGTGGGCGGTGCGCGACTCGATCAGCAGGAAGGACGCGGCCAGCGCCGCCGCCAGCAGCAGCGAGCCGATCGTGCGCGCGGACAGCCAGCCCGCGCCCTGGGCCTCCGTCACCGTGAACACCAGCAGCAGCACCGCCGCGGTGCCGGTGACCGCGCCCGCCACGTCGTACCCGCCCGAGGCGCGCTGCCCGTCGGCGCGGCGGGGGAGGAGCTTGACGCCGGCGACCAGGGCGATCAGGGCGACCGGGACGGGCATCAGGAACGTCAGCCGCCAGCCCGCCGACGTCAGCAGGCCGCTGATCACCAGGCCGAGCGAGAAGCCGGCCGCCGAGCAGGTGGTGTAGATGGACAGCGCCCGGTTGCGGGCCGGGCCCTCCGGGAACGTCGTCGTGATGATGGACAGGCCGGCCGGGGCGGTGAACGCGGCGCTGACGCCCTTCAGGAAGCGGGCGCCGATCAGCAGCGGCCCGTTGTCCACCAGCCCGCCCAGCAGCGAGGCGCCGGCGAACACGGCCAGGGCGACCAGGAACACCCGGCGGCGGCCCAGCAGGTCGGCCGCCCGGCCGCCGAGCAGCAGCAGCCCGCCGTAGCCGAGGACGTAGCCGCTCACCACCCACTGCAGGGCGGAGTCGGACAGGTGCAGGTCGGCGCCGATGGAGGGCAGGGCGACGCCGACCATCGAGACGTCCAGCGCGTCCAGGAACATCGCGGCGCACAGGACCACCAGGGCGCCCCACAGGCGAGGGCTCCAGCGGGTGCCGGCGGCGGGCCCGTCGGGCACGGGGGCGTCGGGCACGGGCGTGCCGGGCACGGGGGTGCGGATCAGGGTCGTGTCGGTCATGGCACAGAACGCTACATGCATGTGCATGGAATGCAAGCGCATTTAATGTGGCTGCATCAAATGCGCGTGCATGTGCTACCCTGGCGGCGTGACCGACTTCGACCCAGACCACGACCCGGCCGCGGAGACGGCGCTCAGCGAGCGGTGGCGCGCCCTGCTGGCCCGCCACGCGGCCACCGCCTGCGCCATCGACCGCGAGCTGGGCGAGGCGTTCGGGCTCGGCGTCAGCGAGTTCGAACTGCTGGAGCGGCTGCGGGAGTTCGAGCAGGAGAAGCCCGGCGGCGGCGAGCGCGCGCAGACCCTGGCCGGCACCGTCCACCTCAGCCAGAGCGCGTTCTCCCGGCTGGTCGCCCGGATGGAGAAGGCCGGCCTGCTCCAGCGCACGCACTGCGTCGACGACCGGCGCGGCATCTACATCGCCCTCACCGACGAAGGCCGCGAGCGCTACCTCAAGGCCCGCCCCGTGCACCGCCGGATCCTCGCCGAGACGCTCGGCCCCGAGTGCTGAACCACGGCTGACCGGCCGTCAACCACCCAGCCGGACAAGGGGGACCGGCCCTCGCCGGCCGCTCAGAGCAGCGCCGACAGCCCCGGCGCGGCCGCCAGCAGCACCGCGCCCAGCGGGGCCGCCAGCGCCGCCAGCGTCCACCCCAGCCGGGCCGGCACCGGCAGCCGGGGCTCGCCCAGCAGCAGCCGGTCCACCCGCGCGGGGGACTGCGCCAGCTGGGCCGGCGGGCAGGAGGCGAACACCGAGCTGTTCAGCTCCGCCAGCGCCAGCGCCGTGGTCACCCGCCCGTGCCGCCGCGCCGCCCGGTCGTCCGCCGCCAACTCCACCAGCACCGCGACCTGGTCGCGGAACGCGGAGAACACCCCCACCCCCGGGAACCCGGTGGCCAGCGCCTGCGCGCACTGCGCCAGCCAGTGGTGCCGGGCCCGGACGTGGCCGCGCTCGTGGCTCAGCACCGCCGCCAACTCCCGGTCCGACAACTGCTGCAGCGCCCCCGTGGTCACCACCAGCCGGGCCCGCGGCCCGGGCAGCGACCAGGCCTGTGGCCGGACGTTCTCCAGCACCACCAGCGGCTCCCGCACCCGGCGTCGGCGCGGCAGCAGCGAAACCGGCAACTCCGGTGCCCGGCTCAGCAACTGGGCGTGCCGGTGGCCGCGCTCGGCCCGCGCCGAACGGACCTCCCGGGCCAGCGACACCGCCGTCCACACCCCGCCAGCCGCCAGCACCGCCGCCGACAGCCGGCCCCAGCCCTCCAGCCCCGCCAGCCCGTACGCGCCCTCCACCCCGGCCGGGGCGCCCGCGAACACCACGTCCCGCCAGGCGGGCAGCGCGGCCGCGCTCGCCAGCAGCAGGCTCAGCACGCAGCACAGCAGCACCGCGACCACCAGCATCTGCCACACCAGCAGGGCCAGCACCGGTTCGCGCTCCGGCCAGCGGGCCCGGGCCAGAAGGCTCGGCGCCACGGTGGCGAGCAGCAGTCCGAGCAGCAGCAGGCTCAGCAGTGCCGTCATGGCAAGGTCTCCCCGAGGGAGGGGGCGGGGGCGCGGCGGTGCGCCTCTCCCAACCTATGCCGCCACACGCCCGCGCGGAACGCCCAGGTCGGTCCAGTGACCAAGGCCACGCCCGGACACCGCTCCCGACGCCCCGTCAGCTCCCGTCAGCCCTCCGCCAGCCCTCCGTCGGCGGGCCGTCCGGCGCACGCGCCCGTCCGACCGCCGCCCCGGGCTCACATCGACAGCAGCATCGCGAACATCCCGATCCCCATCGCCGCCCGGCACGCCCGCGGCAGCGGCGCCGCCACCGCCGGACCGCCCGCCGCCAGCACCCGGCTGCCCTCCCACAGCGCGTACGCCCCGAAGTACACCAGCAGCACCCCCGTCAGCACCGGCAGCCCGCCCGGCTGCCCGTGGTGCCCGGCGTGCCCGCCCACCGCGCCGCCCCCGCCCGCCATCGCCAGCGCCATGTACGCCATCGCCAGCGCGCCGATCCCGTGGTGCAGCCGGTGCACCCGCAGCCCCGCCCCGCGCCCGGCCAGCGCGCCCACCAGCAGCACCGCCGCCAGCAGTGCGTACGGCCAGCTCCAGAACACCCCCGGCAGCAGCGCCATCCCGGCCATGCCCAGGCCCATCGCGGCCTCCAGCACGTCCGACTCCCGGCGCGCCCGGTGGTGCCCGCCGCAGGCCGGGTCGGTGCTCCAGCGGCGCACCCGCCACCCGCAGTAGCCGCCGCTGCCCGCGGCCAGTGCCGCCAGCAGCCAGCTCACCAGCGCCGGACCGTGCATCGCGTCCCCCTCCGTGCCCTCGGCACCGGACCCGCCGGGTCCGGCCGCTCCCCCCACGATCACCGACCCCGCCCGGCCGCAGCAGGGCGCGAACGGGGGCGCACCGAGGCGTGACCGGTCCGGTGCACACCGTGGGCGCCCCGGTGGCGGGCCGGTGGGGCCCGGGGCATGGTCGGGGCAGGCCGGGCGCCCGCTCCCGCCACCGCCGGATCTGTCCGTTTCATCCACGGCGGCGGGAACGACGCCCGGTGGTACTACGAAATGGAGCGTCTACCGTCAAACCGGCCTTGAGCCGGAGAACCTTTCGCATTTAACGTGGTCCTGTCGAAATAACTCCTGTCGAAGTGAGCCTGTGATGCAGAATCTTTCGCCGACGCTCGCGATCGCGGGCGACGCCCACGCCACCACCACGCCCGCGGGCCAGGCCGCCGGCCCGGTCGGTCACCCCGCCTGGTCGCGCCTCAAGACCGCCGTCGAGGCGCTCCGGCCGTTGCAGTCCAAGGACGGCTCGATCGACCTCGCCGCCGTGCCGCGCGCGACCGTCGACCCGCTGGTCGAGACCGTGCAGCAGTCCGTCGCCGAGCTGGCCCCGCTCTTCCCGCACGACGCCGACTACCTGGACGCCGTCCGCGCCGACCTGCGCAAGTGGGCTGACACCGGCTACCGCGAGCCCGACTTCCTCGACTCGCTGCTGGCCTTCCGCCCGAACGAGCAGCGCGTCGACGGCACCGGCCACCTGGTCGTCTTCCCGATGTACACCCAGAACGGCAACCCGGACCGCAACCTGGAAGCCGTCCTGCTGAAGGTCGTCTGGCCCGACTGGATCGCCGAACTGGAGCGCACCCGCTTCGACAACCCCGGCTACCTCGGCATCGCCTTCGAGGACTTCACCGCCGGCTACGACACCAACTCCGCGGTGCTCTTCCCCGAGACGGTCGCCGTCCGCGAAGCGCCGGAACGTTTCACCTGGGGCGGCATCTTCTGCGACCGCGAGGCCGCCCGCTTCCGCGCCGTCACCACCAGCGCCGTCCGCCAGCTCGGCCTCGACATCCCCGCCGACGCCGCCGAACTGCTCGACGACCAGGACCGCACCCAGCAGACCTTCGTCCTGTGGGACCTCGTCCACGACCGCACCCACAGCCACGGCGACCTGCCGTTCGACCCCTTCATGATCAAACAGCGCAGCCCGTTCTGGATGTACGGCCTCGAAGAGCTCCGCTGCGACCTCAACACCTTCAAGGAGTCGGTCCGCCTGGAGGCCGAGGGCCACCCCCAGGGCCGCGACGTCCAGTACGCCATCCTCTTCGACCGCCTGTTCCGCTTCCCGGTCACCGGCGACCGCGTCCGCAACTACGACGGCCTCGGCGGCCAGCTGCTCTTCGCCTACCTCCACAAGCACGACGCCCTGCGCTGGCGCGACAACCGGCTCACCATCGACTGGGCCCGCGTCGCCGACACCACCAACCAGCTCTGCGCCGAGATCGAGACGCTCTACCGCGAGGGCATCGACCGCCCCAAGACCGCCCACTGGATCGCCGCCTACCAGCTGGTCTCCAAGTACCTCACCCCGCACCCCGCCTCCACCTGGGCCAAGGGCCCCGAGGCGCTGCCGCTCGACCTCGCCGACGACAAGGCACTGCGCAAGGCCCTGTGCGACGCCGTCCACCCCGACGAGTTCCCGCTCAGCATGTTCTACGAAGCCCTGTCCCGGAAGCTCGGCCGCGTCATCGCCGGCACCAAGGGCATCACCGGCACCAGCACCCAGGAGATCGCCGCGTGAACGCCCGCACCGACACCGCCCGCCCGGCCGACCGCCCCCTCGACGGCAAGGTGATCGCCGTCGCCGGAGCCAGCGGCCCCGCCGGCCGGGCCACCCTGCGCCGCCTCGCCGCCGGCGGCGCCACCGTCATCGGCGCCGACATCGACCAGCACCGCCTGGACGCCGCCCTCGCCACCGTCCGCACCGCCGTCCCCGGCGCCCGGGTCGACGGCCAGGTCATCGACCTGCTCGACCCGCAGGAGGTGCACGACTGGGCCGACCACCTCGAAGCCGAACACGGCCACGTCGACGGACTGTTCCACCTGGTCGGCGGCTGGCGCGGCAGCAAGACCTTCTTCGACTCCCGCATCGACGACTGGGACTTCCTGCACGACACCGTCGTCCGCACCCTCCAGCACACCTCGCTGGCCTTCCAGCCCGCCCTGCTGCGCAGCTCCGCCGGCCGCTACGCCATGGTCTCCGCCGCCGCCGCGCACAAGCCCACCGCGGGCGGCGCCGCGTACGCCGCCGCCAAGGCCGCCACCGAGGCCTGGACCCTGGCCATGGCCGACTCCTTCCGCAAGGAGACCACCGACCCCGACGGCGACCCCACCGCCGCTGCCGTCATCCTGGTCATCAAGGCCCTGCTCAGCCCCGAGATGCGGGCCGAGAAGCCGGAGGCCAAGTTCACCGGCTTCACCGACACCGCCGACCTGGCCACCACCCTGGCGTCCCTCTGGGACCGCCCCGCAGCAGAACTGAACGGACAGCACCTGTGGCTGACAGCCCGATGAACCACTCCTTCACCGGCCCCACCGACGCGGTGCGGCACCACGACCCCGCCGTCCGCGGCTTCGCCAGCGACAACTACGCCGGCATCCACCCCGAGGTGCTCGCCGCGATCGCCCTCGCCAACGACGGCCACCAGGTCGCCTACGGCGAGGACGCCTACACCGAACACCTGCAGACCGTCTTCCGCCGCCACTTCGGCGACCGCGCCGAGGCGTACCCCGTCTTCAACGGCACCGGCGCCAACGTCGTCGCCCTCCAGGCCCTGCTCCCGCGCTGGGGCGCCGTCGTCGCCGCCGAGAGCGCGCACATCAACGTCGACGAGGGCGGCGCCCCCGAGAAGCTCGCCGGCATCAAGATCCACACCGTCCCCACCCCCGACGGCAAGCTCACCCCCGCCCTGATCGACCAGCAGGCCTGGGGCTGGGGCGACGAGCACCGCGCCCAGCCGCTCGCCGTCTCGATCACCCAGTCCACCGAACTCGGCACCCTCTACACCGTCGACGAGGTCCGGGCGATCTGCGAGCACGCCCACGAGCGCGGCATGCTCGTCCACATGGACGGCTCCCGGCTCGCCAACGCCGCCGCCTCCCTCGGCGTCCCGTTCCGGGAGTTCACCACCGACGCCGGCGTGGACGTCCTCTCCTTCGGCGGCACCAAGAACGGCCTGCTGCTCGGCGAGGTCGTGGTCGTCCTCGACCCCGACAAGGTCCGCGACCTCAAGTACCTGCGCAAGATGTCGATGCAGCTCGCCTCGAAGATGCGCTTCGTCTCCGTCCAGTTCGAGGCCCTCCTCACCGGAGACCTCTGGCTCCGCAACGCCGGCCACGCCAACGCGATGGCCCGCCGCCTGGAGACCGCCGTCCGCGACATCCCCGGCGTCACCGTCGTCCGCCCCGTCCAGGCCAACGCCGTCTTCGCCCTCCTCCCGCGCGAGGTCAGCGAGCGGCTCCAGAAGAGCTACCGCTTCTACTTCTGGGACGAGCACACCGGCGAAGTCCGCTGGATGGCCGCCTTCGACACCACCGAGCAGGACATCGACGCCTTCGCCGCCGCGATCGCCGAGGAGATGGCCCGCCAGGCCTGACCGGCCCGCACCCACGACACCCCCGCCGGATCGGGGACGGGACGCCGTTTGCACCCGTCGCCGATCCGGCGTAGTGTTGACTGGTCGCTCGGCAGGGAGCACCGGACACGCATCTGTGTGGACGGTCCCGGGGCGGCCAATCCCCTGAGAAACCAGTTCGATGAT
>NZ_JNWZ01000086.1 GCF_000716545.1 Kitasatospora phosalacinea | reverse complement strand
TGTCAGTTGTACTCGCGTCACACGCCACGGTCTACCGGATCAAGCGCGACCACAAGGGCGAAACCCGCAGATTGATCACAACCAGATACGCACCCTAGTTGGCGCCACGCGAAGGTATGCTCCTTTTCGGAGTCCATGCGCTTCGAGTAGGCAAAGATCTCAACCTTGCCATCTGGTTTCACTTCGGCAGTTGCTTCACCGTTGCTGGTGGACCATTCGAACTGGACGCCCCCATCCTCGGTTGGGTAGATGTAGGGGCGTCGAATCTCGCGGTCAAGGCATTCCAGCAGGAGTGCTTCGGCCTCCCGGATAACCTTTCGCGTGACAGCCTTTCCTGCGCCATCAAGCCATCCGTCGGGAAGGCTTCCAAGTTCGAGTAGGCGCTCGGACCATTCAGGTGGCAGCAGTGGCTCGATCCCGAGGATGTCCCGGATCTCAATGATTTCCTCGTCCATGGATTGGACTGTGACGGCGCTAAGGGCAACCGTCGGAGCCAGAGTCGAACGGTCGAGGTACTGGCGCATGTCCGCAACCAGTTCCTCGGAGGAAAAGGAACCGGAGATGGTCTTCTCGGTTCTCGCGAGCCTGAAATCAAATGTCAGCTTTTCTGCGCTAACTCCAGTAATTTGGCCGTTTACTGGAGCTTCCACCTCGAAGCGATCAATCTGCGCCCGCTCCTGGATCTTGCGCCTGATTGCTTGCGAATAGGTGGCTGCGTGCGGGGTGTTCGCATCAAACTCGATAAATTCGTCCGCTTGGAGGCTTCTGCCGAAGCGAGAGAACTCGGGCAGGGCGGACTTTGGGAAGTTTGCGGGAATGTCGTCGTCGTTATCGATCGACCGCAAGGCTTCCAGGATGATAATTCGGGCCTCTTCGAAGATCCCGAAGGAGCCATCTTCGAAGAGACTGTCATCCTCGGTTGGTGCTATTTCCAGGACGGGAATTACACTGCCGGATTGAATGTCGGTGAGCCTAAGCGTGAATGACGAGTCAAACCCTCGCGGTGCGCGCTGGCGAAAGTTTCGACGCTTGTAAATCCCCTTGGCGACGCCGATTACCAGCCGCTCGTACCGGGCGAATTCGGACAAAACTTCGACAGGGAGGCCGTGTTGTTCGTAGCGGCCGCCTCGAAGACGCCATGATCCAAATGCGTGTGCCTCGGTCCCCATGGGGTGATCCTAGTTAACGTTCAGTGAGGATGCCTAGCTTTTGATGCGCTGACACTCAACAGTGACATGCGCCATCCGGGTTGGGCTGAGTGATCAGGGTCAAGCGATCACATGATCCCTAAGGGGGTCATTCCTGCAGGGCCTTCGCGATGAGGTGCATCGAGTCCACGATGACTACCGCGCCGGCGGCGGCAAGCCTGGCGTCCTTGCCCGGCTTGTTGGCGTAGCCGATAGTCGGGACGCCCGCAGCCTCACCTGCTTCCACGTCCCGAGCGGCATCGCCGATGAAGATGCACTCCTCAGGCTTGCTGCCCACGGCATCCATTGCTTTCAGGAGAAGGCGCGGGCTTGGCTTCATGGATGATGGGTCGCCCAGGACCCGACCGAAGACGCCAGTCACGTAGCCGTCGAGGCCCCGATCGGTCAGGTAAGCCTCGATCGCCACGCTTGCGTTGTTGCTCACCACCGAGACGGACCGGCCGGTCCTGGCGCAAGCGTGCAGAACGGATTCGCCCCCCGCGTTCGGTCGACCAATCCGTACAGCTTCAGTTTCAAGCGTCGCGAGCGCGCGGTCCGTCGCCGCTGCCAGGTCCGGGCGGGCCCCGGCGATCAGGCGAAGCAGGGCGAGTGGGTCAGCCTCGGTCTCAGTTGGGGCCGGGACCTGCTCGCCGGCAGCGAGCAGGCCCCGGCGGAGGCGTTGTGCGACTTCCGGCGCTGGAAACCCGGCGAAGACCGAGCAGACCGGACCGTCGAAGTCGAGCAGGACGTGCTTCACCGGTCGAAGCACGTCAGCGAGCGACGGGGGAGAGGCGGTCACGGCTGGCGCTCGTACGCGATCGTGGACCACACGCTGTCGAACCACATCTGTGCCTGCTGGACGTACTGCGATCCGAGCGAGGCATCGTCCGGGCCGGAGGCGTGGTGGAAGAGCGTGGTGTCCTTGCCGGTGACGTCGTAGAACGTGTGGTCGTTGCTGCCGATGGCTACCGTTCGCTCCCGGAGCGGGTAGAAACCGAAGAACGCCTCTGAGCGGTTCAGGATGTACAGCTTGAACAGGCTGGACGCCCGGTGCACCTTCACCTGAACCGTGGCCGACTGGACGAGACCAAGCTCCGCCAGCATCTCGACTGAGTGGGCGATGCCGCCGGCGTTGGTCAACGCGATGTTGCGCGCACGGTCCCGGAGTGCGGGTTCGTCCTTGAGCCCATCCACCAGGACGGGCACGGCCATGGGCTCGGACGTGTCCGGCAGCAGGAGCCGCACGGTGATGGACTCCGGGGCCAGCCGCCCGGAGCGCACCTTGTCGAGCGGTTCCTGCATGGCGTTGTGCAGCGTCTCGCTGGAGAAGCCTGCGAAGTCGAGCGTCACCTGCTTCTGCTCGAAGGCTGCTTCGAGGTGTGGCCGAAGGCCGACGGGCCGCGACGTCCGCTCTCGTACAAAGGACCCGCTGCCCTGCCGGGTCACGATCAGCCCCTCGGTCCTGAGCAGGTCTAGGGCCTTGTCGATCGTCCCGCGTGCCACGCCGAAGTGCTTGGCGAGTTCGGGGCCGGACGGGAGCTTGTCGCCGGTTTCGAAGCCGGGCTTCTTCGTGAGAATCGAGGCCCGCAAAGAGCTGCTGACCTGCTGATACGGCGGGCGGGAGTCATCCGGGTCGAGGCTCATGCACCCATGCTAAGGCAGATGCCCAACACACGCGAGAAACCCAACTCTCTTGACCTGCCTAGGCAGGTTGTCTATGTTGAGTGTGTCGCAACCGAGAGATGCGGGAGCGGCGAAGAGGGGCCTTCTTTGGGCTGCTCTGACCAGGACGAATGCGCCCGGAGGGGTGGGGTGACAGCCCCCCGAAGGAAGCCTCAGTTCCTTGACAACTCAACAGAGTGCTGATCGAGAACGAGTGTCTTTGGTCCCCGATCCGTGCCTGCCTGGCGGGTCGGGGGTCATGGCTACTCGTGACGAGACGAGTGGTCTGGGCCCGAAGAGTCGGGGCCGCCGCGCTCACCTTGGCCGGTGCGCGGCAGCCCCTGGTGGGCCTACTCGCCCATTGGAAGAGGTAGACCCGATGAAGTCGATTGTTGCAGGCCAGCGGGCCGCGAACGAGGACGAGTTCGCAGAGCTGGCGCTGGGCGTGGACGAGGAGCTGTTCGCCGGCGTGCCCGGCGAGACGGCCATCGAGCGCGAGGCCCGGCTGGACGTGGCGTACGAGGTGCTGGCGGACCTGCGTCGGGAGGACCCGGACCTGGCCGCCTACGCGGAGCGGCTGCTGAAGTCGGCCCCGGTCCCGCTGCGGCGGGTGCGGGCCATGTCCGAGGCATTGGCGGTCCGGATGGGGGTGGCCGCGTGAGCCGCTCCGAGTTGCTGTTGATGGTGGTCGTCCGGCTTCGGGTGGCCCTGGCGGTTGCGGGCCTGGCCTGGCTGGCCGGGTGGCAGCCCGGGGTTGGTGGCCGGGTGCTGCTGGCGGTGCTGGTGGCCACCGTGCTGGTGGTCGACACGGCCAGCGCCGAGTCCGAGCGTCGGCTGATCGGCGGCAGTCGCCGCAGGACGGCGGGTGTCCGATGAGTCGGGCCGCGAAGTTCTGGATGGTCACCGCGCTGCTGGTCGTGGTCGCAATGGCGTTCCGGGTCTCGTGGAACGCGCTGCGGGACGTGGCGGTGGCGATCGGCGCTGACAAGGACGCCGCGTTCGTCTACCCGCTGGTGGTCGACGGTCTCATGGCGCTGGCCCTGGTGGCCGCGCTGGTCCTGCCGCAGGCCAACCGTTCGTTCGCACTGCGGGTGCTGGCCGGGTACACGGTCGCCTCGCTGGTGCTCAACTACGTGCACGGCTTGGTGCCGACTCTGCACAACGGCGGTCGGGCCCGACTGGCCGACTGGGCACCCGCGCACTGGACGCTGGTCCTGCTCGCGTCGTCCCTGCCGGTCGGCTCCATCTTCTTTGGGTCGGACCTCGTGGCCAAGGTGCTGCACCACAAGCCCGAACCGGAAGAAATCGACCGGAGTCCCGCAAATCGGTCGGTATCTGACCTGCGCGGATCGGCCGACCCGGAGTCGCTCGATTCGGTGTACGAGTCGCCCGACCCGCAGCCGACCGTGCCCGCCGTCGTCGTGGAGCCGGTCCGGCCAGTCAAGTCCGTTGCCGCGCAGGCGAGTCGGTCCCGCCGGGCGACCGGCACGGTCCCGAAGTCGGCCCGCAGCGCGAGGCCGACCCGCACGCCGGACGAGTTGCTGGGCGAGGCCCGATCGGTGACGGCCGACTGGCCGGACGACCGGCTGACCGCCGACGCGATCCGCACCGCCGTCCGCACCTCCGCCGTGAACGCCCGCACGCTGCGGGACGCGCTCAAGGCCGAGCGCGCGGTCAAGCCGATCCTGCACGCGGTGCCCGAGCCGGACGAGACCGGCGACGACGGCCCCGCGCTGACCGCCTGACCGCACCACTGGCACAACCCGGGGCGGCCCGCTCGCCTGGCAGCCATCGGCCCGCCCCGGCCCCTCCCACCACCAATCCAGTAGGGAAGGAAGCTCAGTGAACCACGAGGAACTCAGCCCGGCCGACGACCCGTCCGAGACGGACCGGCCCGGCGAGAGCGACGAGGGAGCGGCGGTTCTGCCGTTCCGGGTCCGCTTCCGCAAGAACAGCGCCGCGGCTCCGGTCGGGGAGGACGGGTCGGTGTACGTCGACCCGGACGAGATCGAGCTGCCGGACGACGAGGGCACCGACGACGAGGACGAGGGGCCCCGTGAGGGCGAGTTGGTGGACCCGCCGCCGAGCAAGGACGTGCTGACGCCGGCGGAGAAGCGGGCCGCGAAGTCGGCCGCCCGCAAGCCGGTCCTGCCGGAGTGGGCCCGGTCGACGGACGAGTTCAAGGCCGTGGCAACGTGGGCGGCCGGGCACTACTGCATGGTGTCCGCCTACCACGCGGTCCGGGCCCCGCTGTATGTCGGCAAGGTCGCCGTCTACGCCCCGCGTGGTGCGTGGCGGTGGTCCAACGGGGTGCGGCGGTGGGTGTTCGACTCCGAGGGCGCGCCGTTCAGGGCGGCTGCCGCGCGGGACGAGGACATCGAGGAGTACCTGAAGCTCACGAGGGTGCGGAACGCTCGCGTGCGGTTGCGGCTGATCGTGGCGACCATCGCCGCCACGGTGCTGATCGTGGCCGGGACGCTGCTGGCAGTCGCGCTGTCGTCGTTCCTGTGGTGGTCGACGGTGGTGGCGGTGCTGATGTTGCTCGGGCAGGTCGGGATGCCCGCCGACCAGCGCCTGATCGACCCGGCGCGGGTGAGGTTTCGTCACCGCAAGCTGTCGGCGGACATCGTCACCCGCGCGTTCGTCGCCGCCGGCCTCACCCGGCCGGATCAGGGGCTCACGTTCCCGAGGCCGATCACGCAGGAGGGCAACGGCTGGCGCGTGGTCCTCGACCTGCCGTTCGGCAAGACCTTTACCCACGCCCTGAAGGCCCAGGAGCAGATCGCCTCGGGTCTGGACGCCGCGATGACGCAGGTGTTCCTCGACCGCGACCCGTCTAGCGCGCGGCGGGTGTCGATGTGGGTGGCCAAGGAGGACCCGCTCGCCGTGCCGGTCGGCAAGTCGCCGCTCATCACCACGGACCGCGTGGACTTCTGGAAGCCGTTCCCGTGGGGCCGCGACGAGCGCGGCAACGAGGTCATGGTGACGATGCTGTGGCTGTCGCTGCTGATCGGAGCGGTGCCCCGGCAGGGCAAGACGTTCTCCGCCCGCACCATCGCCCTCGCCGCGGCTCTCGACCCGCACGTGCGCCTGTACGTGTTCGACGGCAAGGCGTCCCCGGACTGGCGGAAGTTCGACAAGGTCGCCCACCGCATCGGCTTCGGCATCGCCCCCTACAACGGGATCGACCCGGTGAAGGTGCTGATCGCCGCGCTGCGGGAGCTGAAGGCCGACGTGGAGTCCCGCTACCAGCGGCTGTCGGAGCTGCCGGTGTCGGTGTGCCCGGAGGGCAAGCTGACGCCGGAGCTGTCGCGGAACAAGTCGCTGAACATGCCGCTCACCTTGGTGGTGGTGGACGAGGTGCAGGAGTACCTCCAGCACCCGGAGCACGGCGGGGAGATCCTCGACCTGCTCGTCTACCTCGCCCGCGTCGCCCCGGCCGTCGGTGTCTCGCTGGAGACCTCGACGCAGAAGCCGGACGACAAGGCGTGCCCGTCGGTGCTGCGCGACCAGCACCAGGCCCGCTTCTCGCTGCGGGTCGGCTCCTGGCAGGTCTCGGACGTGGTGCTCGGCGCCGGGTCCTACAGCGAGGGCCTGGACGCCTCGCGGCTGCTGAAGTCCCACAAGGGGGTCGGCCTGCTCAAGGGCATGTCCGACGACTCCGGGATCGTCCGCACCTACCTGGTGACCGGCGAGGACGCGGACCGCGTGCTCACCCGGGCCCGCGCCCTGCGCGAGCAGGAGGGCACCCTGTCCGGCAGCGCGGCCGGCGAGGTGCAGCCCGCAGGCGAGGCCAGTGACCTGCTCGCCGACGTCGCCGCCGTCATGCCCGCCACCGCCGCGAAGCTGTGGTCGGAGACCGTGGTGGACCGCCTCGCCGAGCTGCGGCCGGAGATCTACGGGCCGTGGGCCGAGATGGAGCAGAAGGCGAAGGCCACCCAGTTGGCCACCGCACTGAAGCCGTACGGGATCGAGACTGGGCAGGTCTGGCTCAAGACCGAGGACGGCTCGAACCCCAACCGGCGGGGGGTCAAGCGGGAGGAGGTCCTCGCCGCGATGGCCGCCCGGAAGCGGTCCGCGAGCTAGCACCAGCCCCGCTAGGTCTAGCACCCCCGCTAGCGACCCACATATGCCCTGACCAGGGCGCTAGCCGCCTAGCGCCCTGGTCCCGTGCGCCCCGAAACCGCCTCTAGGAGCCCCTGGTGACCCTGCTCGCCGCTAGCTCTAGCCCCGCCCTGCCCCTGTCTGTCGTCGCCGTCCTCGCGGCCCTCGCCGCGCTCTCCGGATACGCGCTGCTGTGCGCGGTGAGCCCGTTCGCCCGCTGCAAGCCGTGCGAGGGCAACGGCAAGACCCGGAAGCGCGGCACCTCCCCCAAGCGCGGCTGGAAGACCTGCCGCCGCTGCAAGGGCAACGGCCTGCGCCTGCGCATAGGCCGCCGCCTCTTCCACACCACCCGCGCCACCGGCGAGGCCACCCGACGGCTGCACAAGGCCGGAACCCGCTGACTCCGAGCACCACCTGACCACCCGCCAGCCCGGGGCAACGCACCCGGGGCCCCGGCCGACCCGGAAAGGCAACGCCGATGCTCATCACCGTCTCCACCGCCCTGCTCTTCGGCGCCATCACCGCCGCGCTCGTGTGGTTCAAGCGCGTCAGCGGCGGCACCGCGCTGGCCGTGTGGCTGTCCGGCTTCACCGCCGCCAGCACGGGCCTGTCCGGCCCGGTCAACGACATCATCGCCTCGCTCGTGACCGCCGTCAGCAACCACTGAACGGAGCCAGCACCATGACCGTTCTCCCCGTAATCCGGCCGCTGGCCGCCGCCCACCTGCGCGAGGCCCTCACCGCCGCCGCCGACGGCCAGGCCCCCGCCGCGCTCGCCGCCCTCATGCACATCGACAACGAGTCCTGGCAGGCCATCGAGCGCCGCCTGAACTCGCTCGGCACCAACCTGCTCGACGCCCTGGCCCTCGCCAACCGCACCGGAGGCATTCAGTGAGCACGACCGCGAACGCCATCATCGCCGCCGTCCTGTTCGGCCCCGGCATCGCCGGCGCCGCCGCCTACGCCCACAGCATCCGGGGCTGGCGCGAGGACTCCGCCGCCATCCAGACCGTGCTGGCCATCTCCGCCTACGAGCGCGCCGCCGCCCTCGCCGAGCAGGACGGGGACGTCCCGGCCCCGCCGGACGGCGGCGAGCCCGCCCCCGCCCCGGCCGCCGAGTCCGTCCCGCGCCTGGCCACGGTCATCGACTTTCCGGCCCGCCGCGCTGCTTGAAAGTCCGGAGCGGTCGGCACTCCCGGCCAAGGACAGCCCGGCCGCTCCGGTTCCCCTGCTCGCCACAACGTGCAAGGAGAACCACCAGCATGCCCGAGAACATCCCCGACCCGCAGCAGCGCTGCGAGGCCGCCCACCTCGGCGACGCGAGCCCGTGCGAGGGCCCGCGCGACGCCGTGACCATCCTCGACCGGCACGGCGACATGGCGGCGGCCTGCGTCCACCACGGTGCCCGGCTGTACGCCAGCCTCATCGGCCCGCGCGTTCACGCGGGCAGCGTCCCCGGTGCCGCGATCGAGGTATACAGCCGGGCGCAGACCACCTCGCCGTTTGCCTGGCTCGACCACCACGAGCCGTGGGCCGGAGGTGACCAGTGAGGTTCTTCCTCGGCACTCACCAGCCCGATTGGCTGGCCCGCACCAGCGTTCCGCTGTTCGTCTCCTACCGGCGCCTGGCCAACCGCAAGACTCTGCCTCGCGCGATCGGACCGTGGGCGCTGGACTCCGGGGGCTTCACCGAACTGTCGATGCACGGCGAATGGCGCACCGCGCCGGGCGCCTACCTGACAGCTGTCCGGCGGTACGCGGACGAGATCGGCAACCTCGCGTGGGCCGCGCCGATGGACTGGATGTGCGAGCCCTGGATCGTCCAGAACACCGGGCTGAGCGTGGCCGAGCACCAGCGCCGCACCGTCGCCAACTTCCAGCAGTTGCGCGACGCCGCCCCTAATCTGCCGATCGTGCCGGTGTTGCAGGGATGGAGCCTGGACGACTACCAGCACTGCGCAGACCTGTACGACAAGGCCGGCATCGACCTCACCTCCGAGCCGCTGGTAGGGCTCGGCTCGGTGTGCCGCCGCCAGGCCACCACCGAGGCCGCGCTCATCGTCACCACCCTCGCCGCTCGGGGCCTACGGCTGCACGGCTTCGGGTTCAAGATGCACGGCCTGCGCATTGCCGGCCACCACCTGGCCTCCGCCGACTCTCTCGCCTGGTCCTACGAGGCCCGCCACAAGCCCCCGATGCCCGGCCACACCCACAAGAACTGCGCCAACTGCCGCCCCTACGCCCTCGCCTGGCGCACCAGGGTTCTCGCGTCTCTCCCCGCCTGGCACCAGCCCATCATCGACGGCCTGGAGGCAGCATGACCACCCGTCCGCCCCTCGGTTCCCCAAGTCTCTGGCAGGCCGTCATCGACCGTGCGGAAGCGCGCTGCCAGTGTTCTGGCGCCTGCGGCAAGACCCATGCCAAGAGCGGCGGACGGTGCGAGCACACCCAAGGCGGCTGGCTCGGCAAGCACGGCGGCACCGTCCGCCTGCTCGCCGCCCCGACCGCCCCTGCCGACATGCTCCTGCTCGCGCACGAGAGCGCCGCCCTGCCGGCCGCTCGGCTGGCCGCATGGTGCGGACCGTGCTTCGACCACGCCCGCACCGCCGCCCGCCGCAAGGCCCCGCCCGCCGAGCTGGACGCCCTGTTCGACATTTGACCCGCACCCCCCCGGGGCGGCCGGCACTCCCGGCCAAGGACAGCACGGCCGCCCCGGGGCCCTGCCCGCCACGAACACGGAGGAGAACCCGACCGGATGACCGCCGATCCCGCCTTCGACCCGTACGACAACGTCCGGCCCCTGCACGCCCACCAGGGCGGCGACCTCGACCACACCCCGCCGCACGACATCGCCGCCGAACAGGCCGTCCTCGGGGCCCTGCTCCTGAGCCCGGCCTCGCTCGGCTACGTGGCCGCCGTGATGGACCCGGGCGACTACTACCGGCCCGCCCACGAGACCATCCACCGCGCCATCGTGGAACTCGGCGAGGCGGCCGACCCGATCACCGTCACCGACGCGCTCCGCCGCTCCGGCGACCTCGCCCGCGTCGGCGGCGCCGCCTACATCTCCGGCCTGCCCGACGCCGCCCCGTCCGCCGCGAACGCCGAGTACTACGCCGCGATCGTCCGCGAGACCGCCAAGCGCCGCCGCCTCATCGCCGCCGGCACCCGCCTGGTGCAGGCTGCCACCACCCCCGGCACGGACGCGGACGAGATCCGGGCCGCCCTCGCCGTCCCGGACGAGAGCGAGCCGCAGTCCTGGCCCGCCCCGGTGCCGCTGGCAGCCGTCCGGCACCTGCCGCCGTTCCCCGTACACGCCCTGCCCACCTGGCTCGGCGAGTACGTCACCGGCGTCGCGGAGGAGTCCCAGACTCCCATCGACATGGCCGGGTCGCTGGCGCTCGCGGTGCTGGCCACCGCAGCCGGCGGGCGGAGCGTCGTCCACATCCGGGGCCGCTGGCGCGAACCGGTCAACCTGTTCGTGGTCGTCGCCCTACCCCCGGCCAACCGGAAGTCCGCCGTGTTCTCCGCCATGACCCACCCCCTCTACTCGGCGGAGAAGGCGCTCGGCGAGGCCGCCTCGGGGCGGATCGTGGAGGCGGAGCTGACCGCCCGCCTGGCCCGCGAGGCTGCCGAGACCGCCACCGTGAAGGCCGCGAAAGCCGAGGGCGACGAGCGTGACCAGCTGGTGGCGGAGGCGATCGGCCTGGCCCAGACGGCCGAGAGCCTGACCGTGCCCGCGCACCCGCGCCTGCTGGTGGACGACGCGACCCCCGAGGCCATCACTACCCTGCTTGCCGAGCAGGGAGGCAGGCTCTCGGTCATGTCGGCGGAGGGCGGGATCTTCGACATCATCGCGGGCCGCTACTCGGGCACCCCGAACCTGGAGGTGTTCCTGAAGGGCCACGCCGGGGACCGGCTGCGCGTTGACCGCCGCAGCCGCCAGGAGTTCATCGAGAGCCCCGCCCTGACGATGGGCCTGGCGGTGCAGCCGTCAGTGCTGGAGGACATCGCCAAGGTCCGCGGCTTCGACGGGCGGGGCCTGCTCGCCCGGTTCCTGTACTGCCTGCCCGCCTCACTGGTCGGCTCCCGCCGGATCATCACCGACCCGGTCCCGCCTTCCGTCGCGGACGACTACGAGCGCAACGTCACCTCCCTGACGCTCGCGCTGGCGGACTGGACCGACCCGGCCGTACTCCAGCTCACTCCGGCCGCCGACGCGCTCCTGATCGGCTTTCAGGAGCGCATCGAGCCGCAGCTCGCCGCCCGGGGCGGAGCGCTCGGACACATCGGCAAGTGGGCGGGCAAGCTCGCCGGCACCGTCGCCCGCATCGCGGGCCTGCTCCACCTGGCCGCCCATCTGAAGGACGGCCACACCAAGCCCGTGAACGAGGCCACCATGGCCGCCGCGATCGAGCTGGGCGACTACTTCACCGCCCACGCCCTCGCCGTCTTCGACGCCATGGGCGCGGACTCCACCCTCACCCGCGCCAGCACCGTGCTGGACGTGTGCCGGGACAACCGCTGGCGGACCGTCAGCCGCCGGGACCTGTTCACCAAGCTCTCCCGCAGCGACTTCCCCACCGCCGCCGACCTCGATCCGGTCGTGGCCCTGCTGGAGGAGCACGGCTACCTGCGACAGGAACCCACGGGGCCCCGACCGCGTACCAGGGGCCGCAAGCCGTCCCCGCGCTACGAGATCCACCCGGCCCTGTCCGGCTTCGACCAGTAGCCCGGACCCCGCCGCAGAAACCGCACAATCCGCAGAAACACCCGGTAGGCCCGCTGACCAGCACCAACGTCAGCGGGCCGCTCGCCGCAGAAACCCCGCAGAACTGCCGCACAATTACCCGCCCTGCCCCGGGCCCCGCCGGCCCGGGGCAGGGTCGGCCTGGCCGCCGCTGATTTGTGCGGCAGTTCTGCGGAATTCTGCGGAGATCACCAACCGTCGCCCCCGCAGCCCATCACCGCAGCTCAGCGCCCACGCGCCCCGAATTCTGCGGATTCTGCGGTTTCTGCGGCGGCTTCCCGCCTCACAGCCAACGGGAGACCCCGGTGACTACCGCCATGCCCGAAGCTCTCACCGCCGCCATCGACCCCACCTTGGTGGCCCTCACCGTCGAAGAGGCGGCCCGCCGCCTCGGTGTCGGCCGCACCACCATGTTCGCCCTCATCCGTACGGGTGAGGTCCCGAGCATCCCCATCGGTCGTCTCCGCCGGGTACCGGCCGAGGCGCTCACCGAGTACGTCCGCCGCCGGATGCAGGAGTCCGGCTTCACCCCGATCGCAGCCTGAGGAGGCTTCACCCTTGGCAACCCGCCAGCCCAATGGCGCTTCGAGCATCTACCAGGACAAGGACGGCAAGTGGCACGGTCGCGTGACCGTGGGTGTGAAGGACGACGGCACCCCCGACCGGCGCCACATCAGGGGCAAGAACCGGGCCGAGGTCACCAAGAAGGTTCGGGAGCTAGAGAAGAAGCGCGACGAGGGCAACGTCTCGAAGGTCGGCAAAAAGTGGACCGTCGCATCCTGGCTCACTCACTGGGTCGAGAACATCGCGGCCCTGTCGGTCCGGCCGAACACCCTGTCCGGCTATCGGGTGGCGGTCAACGTCCACCTGATCCCCGGGCTGGGTGCTCACCGGCTGGAGAAGCTGGAGCCGGAGCACCTGGAACGCTTCTACAAGAAGATGCAGGACAACGGCAGCAAGCCCGCCACCGCCCACCAGGCCCACCGCACCATCCGGGCCGCGCTCAACCAGGCGGTGAGGCGAGGGCACATCACCCGCAACGTCGCCTCCCTGGCCACGGCGCCCAAGGTGGATGAGGAGGAGGTGACGCCGTACGAGGTCGAGGAGGTGCAGCGGCTCCTGCTGGAGGCGGGCAAGCGCCGGAACAGCGGCCGGTGGGCGGTCGCCCTCGCGCTCGGGCTCCGGCAGGGCGAGGCGCTCGGACTCCAGTGGACGGACATCGACCTGGACGAGGGCACCCTCTGGGTCCGCCAGAGCATGCAGCGGCCGAAGTACCGCCACGGCTGCGAGGGAGAGTCCTGCGGGAAGAAGCACGCCGGCCGCTGCCCGGATCGCGTCCGCACGAACAAGCAGGCCGCCCCCACCAAGTCGAAGGCGGGTAAGCGGCTGATCGGGTTGCCCGATCAGCTGATCAAGCTGCTTCGGCTCCACCAGGAGGAGCAGGAGCGGGAACGACTCCACGCCCGCCAGCTCTGGCAGGAGGGCGGGTGGGTCTTCGCCACCGAGACCGGTCAGCCGCTCATCCCGCGCACCGACTGGGACGAGTGGAAGCGGCTCCTCCAGGCCGCCGGGCTCCGGGACGGTCGTCTCCACGACGCTCGCCATACTGCCGGCACGATCCTGCTCATCCTCGGCGTGCCCGAGCGGATCGTGATGGAGATCATGGGCTGGTCGAGCACCGCCATGGCTCACCGGTACCAGCACGTGACGAAGCGGGTCCGGCGGGATGTGGCACAGCAGATCGGCGGACTCATCTGGGAGGCGGCAAGCGATGCCACTGATGCTGAGTTGGTCGGAGATGGGTCCGCCGCACTCTAGCTGGAGTGGCAAGTAGCGAAGCGATCAGTTGGCAGCGGAAGGCGCGTGGAGCCTCGACCTCTGGGGAGGCTCCGCGCGCGCCACGCGTCATCCGGTTCGGGTTTCGCCGAGAGTGACTGTTTCCGATGGGAGCGTGGGGCCATGCGAGATAGACACCCCCACAGGCCACGTCCCGGTTCTAGGGTTGGCCGCCTTGATCTCTTCAGCGCCATCGAGTTCCAAACCGCAAAGCTGGCACGCGAATGCTGTGGCATTCATGATCGTGGTGGTAGCAGTCGACGTGCTCAGCGTGAACACCGTTGACGCCTGGCCACCACACGCAGGGCACACTGGGGTGTACCTGATGACGGCCGTGCGGCTGTCTGGCAAGGTCGTAATGTCGAACGACTCTGGCGTCCGCCGAGCACTGAGAAGCTGCTCCTTGGCGCCCTCCGGGAGGCCAGTGAACCGGTCGTCGAAGCGGTGTCGAGCCTGGCGGATGCGGATCATCACATCGCGCTCGACCTGACTGCTCTTGTCGTCCACGGCGGTACGTGCGGTGTCCGTCCATCGGCCCCAGAAGCGCTCAACGTCCTCGGCCGCTTCGCTCGCCAAAGCGGCAACAGTCTCGGCGAACGTCGGGAGAAGCGACTTCGCCTGGCTGCTGGCCACGGAGTGCGCGACTCCGTTGCGCATATCGATCAAGAGATCAAGCTGCGGGCCCGGAAGAGAGACGTCAAGCATCCGGAGGCGGGCAAGGGTTTCAGCTGCCCCAATCGTCCGAACCTTGCGCGCCAAGCGGTGGCCTCCGAGGTGGAACAGCATCTCGGCTCCGCCACGCATGTCGACGATGTACAGCGGGTTCTTCTGGACTAGAACAGCCTTGGCCAGCTTCTCAACTGCGACTCCGGCGTGGAGCGCGAACTCGTCGTAGTCACCGCGACCGTGGTCCTCCATGGCTCGGTGCGCGGCCTTCTGCGCGCCCTCGATGAAGGTGGCGAACGAGAGGGAGTCGTCCATACGGAGGAAGGTAGCCGGTCTCACCAGCTTGGGGCGATCGGATTGCGAGTTCCGTCGAACTGAGACCGAAACTGAGACCACCACGACGAAGGGCCCCGACCGTCACCGGTCGGGGCCCTTCGTTTTTACTGCTCAGTGGCGGTAGCGGTGGGATTCGAACCCACGGTGGAGTTGCCCCCACACACGCTTTCGAGGCGTGCTCCTTTGGCCGCTCGGACACGCTACCGAGGGGAACTCTACCGGATCGGCCAGGCGGGGCGAAATCCGTTGTCCGCGGCTCAGCGCTGGGTGTCGAAGAAGGCCAGCAGCTGGGCGGTGCACTCCTCGGCGAGGACGCCGCCGACCACCTCGGGGCGGTGGTTGAGCCGGTTGTCGCGGACCACGTCGAAGAGCGAGCCGGCCGCGCCGGCCTTCGGGTCGTACGCGCCGAAGACC
This sequence comes from Kitasatospora phosalacinea, assembly GCF_000716545.1. GTDB lineage: Bacteria > Actinomycetota > Actinomycetes > Streptomycetales > Streptomycetaceae > Kitasatospora > Kitasatospora phosalacinea. Next base: position 49,150 of record NZ_JNWZ01000086.1, on the reverse strand, counting down.
ACCCGGGCGAGCCGGGACAGCACGATGGCGCCCGCGCACATGGTGCAGGGCTCCAGCGTGACGATCAGGGTGCAGCCGGTCAGGCGCCACTCCCCGACGGCCCGCGCGGCCTGCCGGATCGCCACCACCTCGGCGTGGCCGGTCGGGTCGCCCACCGCCTCGCGGACGTTGTGGCCCCGGCCGAGCACCGCGCCGTCCGGCCCGAGGACGAACGCCCCGACCGGGACGTCACCGGTGGCGGTGGCCAGTGCGGCCTCCTCGATCGCGAGGCGCATCCGGCCCCGCCACCGGTCGCGGACCGGATCGGGGCGTTCGGGGGCGGGCAGCGGGGCGATCCGCGGCCGTTCGCCGTGGGGGGAGGGGACGGTGGGGGGAAGGGGGACGGCGGGCTGCATGGACCCAGTGTCGGGCACCGGGCCCGCCGCTACCGAACGGCCTCCAGGACCTCGCCGCAGCCCAGCGCCTCGGCGATCTCGCCCAGCGCGTCGCCGGGCGCCGCGCCCTCGCCGGCCAGCTCCAGCAGGTCGGCCGCGGACATCCCGAACTCGGTCAGCAGCTCGGCGTCGCCGATCGGCCCGACCGGGCTCGCGCCCCGCCCGACCACCGGCTCCTCGTCGTCCTCGTCGGAGTCGTCCTCGACGACCGCGCCGTCCTCGTCGTCGAGTCCGGCCACCAGCCCGTCGAGGTCGTCGAAGTCGGCTTCCCCGTCCTGTTCGATCAGCTCGTCGGTGAGAAACGCGCCGTACGAGCTGCGCGCCGCGGCGGCCGCGTCGGAGACGAAGATCCGCGGGTCGTCCTCACCGTCGATGCGCAGGACGGCGAACCACGCGTCCTCCTGCTCGATGAAGACCAGCGCGGTGTCCTCGTCCTCGGCCGCCTCACGGGCCAGATCGGTCAGGTCGGCCAGGGTCTCTACGTCGTCGAGTTCCGTCTCGCTCACATCCCACCCGGCACCGGTGCGAGCAAGCACTGCAGCGAAGTACGCCACCAGGGACACTCCCAAGATTGGTCTCGGCTGTCGGCGATCTCGGGCGGGTGCGGTCCGGCCGCCCCCGCGCCAGAAGGCGGTCCGCCGTTCGGACCGTCCCACCGCATCGTGACAGAAAGGCCGCCGCTGCGGGGGGTGTTCGGCAGCGCGTCTTCGCAGGTCGTGTCGGAATGGCCGGCTTCCGGCCGCTCCGGGCGCGGATCTTGACCTTCGGAGGCCTTGCGGCGGGGGCGCCGGGGCGCCCGAGGGGGCGCAACTCCGGTGCGGGGCGCGGCCTCGGGACGGCTTCGGGACGGCTTCGGGGAGGCCCAGGGGGGCCTCGGGCGGTGCGGGACGGTCAGATCCGGAAGGTCCGCATCCGCATGGCTTCGCGCATCCGGCGCTCCTTGGTCCGTCTCGGCCGCACCCGGGCCCGCAGTTCCCGGGCCTCGGCCAGCTCGCGGAGGAACACGGCCCGGCGCTTGCGCCGCTCCGCGTCGGTCTCCGCGTCGGTCTCTGACGTCGGACGGGACTCGTCTGTCGAGCCGGACCCGCCCGCGCCGGCGGTGGTCGCCCGCGTCGGGTTGCTCTTCATAGGTTCCGACTTTCCCAGATCGGCCCGGGTGATACCACAGGAGCGGCCCGATTTCCGTGATTCCGGGCGGATCCCGGCGCGGTTCGACGGGTCGTCCCGGACGTCCCGGTTCGTACGGAGTCGTACACACGTGCCGGTGGCCGTTACCGTTGGTGCCATGCGTCTCCACGTCGTCGACCACCCGCTGGTCGCCCACAAGCTGTCCACCCTGCGCGACGAGCGCACGGACTCGCCGACCTTCCGGCGGCTCACCGACGAGCTGGTGACCCTGCTCGCGTACGAGGCGACCAGGGACGTCCGTACCGACACGGTCGAGATCACCACCCCCGTCGCCGTCACCCAGGGCACCCGGCTGTCCTACCCGCGCCCGCTGGTCGTCCCGATCCTGCGGGCCGGCCTGGGCATGCTGGACGGCATGACCCGGCTGCTGCCGACCGCGGAGGTCGGCTTCCTCGGCATGGTCCGCAACGAGGAGACGCTGGAGGCGTCCACCTACGCGACCCGGATGCCGGACGACCTCTCCGGGCGGCAGATCTACGTCCTGGACCCGATGCTGGCCACCGGCGGCACCCTGGTCGCGGCGATCCGGATGCTGCTGGAGCGCGGTGCCACCGACGTCACCGCGGTGGTGCTGCTGGCCGCGCCCGAGGGCGTCGAGGTGATGGAGCGCGAGCTGGCGGGCCGACCGGTCACGGTGGTCACCGCGGCCGTCGACCAGCGGCTCAACGAGCACGGCTACATCGTGCCGGGGCTGGGCGACGCGGGGGACCGGCTGTACGGCACGGCGGGCTAGCGGGTCCGGGAACGACCGGAAACGGGATCCGGCCGGGGACGGGGTGTCGTCCTCGGCCGGATCCCGTCGTGTCGGGGGCGGCTCAGCAGTGGCCGGGCTCCGGGGTGGGGGAGGGCTTGGTGAGCTCGGCGAGCGCGGCGGCGGCCTGGGTGGGGTCGGACAGGGCGCTGAAGGTGTCGCCGATGACGAAGTCGACGGTGGCGTCGGTGCGGCCGTCCTCGGCGGAGGTCGCGGAGGCGACCTGGGAGAGCAGCAGGGTGGCCGCGCCGAGACCGCCGGGGCCGCTGAGGATCTGCGCGGTGCCGGGGACCTTCTTGTCGAGCGCGGCGGGCGCGTTGCCGACCTTGTCGACGACGAAGCCGCGCTTGCGCAGCTCGTCGGCGGTGCGGGCGGCCAGGCCGGACTTGTCGGTGGCGTTGTAGACGTTCACCTTGACCGCGGAGGGCTGCGGCACCGCGGTGTCGCTGGGCACGGGCGCCGGGGCGCCGGACGCGGGGGCGCCGGCCGAGGGGGAGCTCTCCGGGGCGGCGAGCGGCTTGCCGGAGGCGGGGGCGCAGGCCTGGGCGCCGGCGTTCCGGTGCTTGCCGGTGAAGACGTCGTACAGCTGGACGCCGCCGAGCGAGACCAGGCCCAGGGCCAGGACGCCGCCCAGCGCGATGACGGCCTTCCGGCCGCGGCGCGGGGGCCGGCCGAGCCGCGGGTAGGCGTTCCCGGTGACGCGGTACTGCTTCCCCTTCAAGCCCCGGGGAGTCAACATGCTCATGGTCTGTCTCCCCCTAGGTGCCAGGGTGGGGTGTCGGTGACCGCGGTGCGGCCGTGGGAGCCGGCCGTGTGACCGCTGTAGTCGGCACACTAATCCGACAACGGGTGCGCGGGTACTGGATGATCATCATCCGGGGGATGACGGCACTCGAAAGGACGTACCGGCACCGCCACCGGTTGCGCCCCTCCCCGGACGGTGCGAGGTCAGTCCATCTCCAGCACGCGGGCGTGCAGGACCTGCCGCTGTTGGAGGGCGGCCCGGACGGCGCGGTGCAGCCCGTCCTCCAGGTACAGGTCGCCGCGCCACTTCACCACGTGGGCGAACAAGTCCCCGTAGAACGTGGAGTCCTCCGCGAGGAGGGTCTCCAGGTCCAGCTGGCCCTTGGTGGTCACCAACTGGTCCAGCCGCACCGGACGCGGCGCGACGTCCGCCCACTGGCGGGTGCTGGTCCGGCCGTGATCCGGGTACGGCCGCCCGTTGCCGATGCGCTTGAAGATCACACGGAAAGCCTACCGTTCGGGACGCTCCGGGCGCAGCAGGCGGGTACCAACGGTGCGTTGGCCCAGGGCGCGGACGGATCGGGTGTACGGGGGCGAACGCCGCGTTCCGGGCGCCGACGGGCTAGCGCAGGGCCTGGCCGATCCGGTCCATCGAGGACAGCCGCATCAGGCCGTAGTTGTAGAACTCGACCTCGGGGACGCCCAGTTCGCGCAGGGTCTCGATCTTGGCGGTGAGGTTGGCCGGGCCGTCGCAGTCGGAGGCCATCGGGCGCAGGATCACCGCCATGTCCTGCGGGCGGACGCCGTGCAGGGCGAAGGCGGCGACCTTCTCGCGGACCTCCCCGGGGGTCTTCGCGTAGCCGAGCGTCTCGATCTGGTGGGCGGCGCCCGCGAGCGCGGGCAGGTCGATGCCGGACAGCCAGCCGGTGCCGGGGCCGCCGCCGTCCATGAAGGTCAGCCGCATGCCGCGGTCGGCGGCGGTGGCGGCCAGTTCGGCGGCCAGCGAGGTGACGGTGCGGGCCGAGGCGTCCACGTAGGCGGCGAAGGCGCCGCCGGCCAGCTCGTCCAGCGCGGTGGGCGCCAGTGCGCGGGACCCGTCGGCGAGGCGGGCGCGCAGCTCGGCGCGGACGGTGTCGCGGACGTGTTCGGCGGGGACGCCGGCGGCGGTCGCGGCGGCCAGGCAGTGCGGGCAGAAGCAGACCGACAGCAGCGCCTCGGTGACCGGGCCGAGCTCCTCGAAGTAGCGCTCGTGGTGGTAGCCGTGCGCCAGGCCGTGGAAGTGCAGCGACTCGGCGCGGATCGCGTCCACGCCGTACCGGCCGAGCTCCTCGACCACGGTGCGGCAGTACTCGCGGACCTCCGGGTTGGCCGGGCACAGCTCGGTCAGGTGCCGGTCGCCGAAGGCGTTGGCGGGCGCGCAGTCGGGGTGCGCGAAGCCGAGCCGGTCGTTGTGGCAGAAGACCGTCCAGGCGTGCAGCTTGAGGCCGCGGCGGCGGGTCTCCTCGGCGGCCTCGGCGAACGGGTCGCGCTCCCCGATCGCGGTGGAGGGCAGCGGGGCGAGCCGGCGGCCGGCCCAGCGGGCCGGGTCGGGGCGGAAGTACGCGGCGCCGGGCTCCAGGTAGTGCAGCACCCGGCGCGGGTTGTGCGGGAAGACGTCGCGCGCCTCGTGGTAGACGGACGCGAGCGTGACGCCGCCGACGCCGGCCCGGTCGGTAAGGTTGCCGAAGAAGGCGTCGGCCCCTTCGTCGAGCAGGTCGGTGGCGAAGGCGAGGACGGACGTCTCCACGGGGCAACTCCGGAGAAGGAAGTACGGGGAGTGACCACGCTAACCGTGCGCTCCCGTATTGGTCTATACCTGGTTGGGTGAGGAGAGCGGCGCCATGGCGGTCTACCGGGGCTTGGACCAGCGGGAACTCGACCGGGAGTACTCGCCCAGCAGCAAGGTCGCCGACTTCGACGCCGAACTCGCGGCGTACGCGGCCGAGAGCCGCCGCGCCTACCGCGAACTGCCCGGGCACCGGGAGCTGCGCTACGGGCCCGACGCCCCCGAACTGCTCGACTTCTTCCCCGCCGCCCGGCCGGACGCGCCGCTGCACGTGTTCGTGCACGGCGGCTTCTGGCAGGAGCTGGGCAAGGAGGACTCGGTCTTCCCCGCGCTGGACCTCGTCCCGCTCGGCACCGCGTTCGCCGCCGTCGGCTACGGGCTGGCCCCGCACTGGACGGTCGAGCGGATCGTCGAACAGGTCACCTCGGCCGTGCGCTGGCTGGTCGACCACGCGGCGGAACTCGGCGCCGACCCGGAGCGGGTCGTGCTCAGCGGCAGCTCGGCGGGGGCGCACCTGGCCGCGACGGCGCTGCTCGACGAGCGGCTGCGCGGGCGGATCCGCGGGGCCGCGCTGCTCAGCGGCGTCTACGACCTGGAGCCGGTCACCCTCAGCTACGTCAACCAGCCGCTCGGCCTGGACGCCGGCCGGGCCCGCCGGCTCAGCCCGCTGTACGCCGGGGCGGACGCGCTGGCGGCGCTGCCGCCGGTGGTGCTGGCGCTGGGCGAGCACGAGACGGACGAGTTCGGGCGGCAGCAGGCGCTGTTCGCCGAGGCGGTGCGGGAGGCCGGCGTCCCGGTGCACGAACTGCTGGTGGGCGGGCGCAACCACTTCGACCTGGTCTTCGACCTGGGCCGGGTGGGCACGGTGCTGGGGGCGGCGGTCGAGGCGCTCTGGCGGAGCTGAGGGCCTGCGGCGGCCGCGGGTGCTGTTGCGGAGGCCCGGAGCAGCGCGGGCCTCCGGCGGGCTCCGGCCGCCGACAGCGCGGACCCGCCGTTCCCCGGGCCCCTGGTGGGGCCCCGTGGTGGGGGTACGTGGATAGGCTGGGCGGTATCCCGAAGTGCTTCGACGAGGACGGTGAACGATGACCGGGCGCATCCCGCTTCCGTACGACTTCCTGCCGCCGGTGCCGGCGTTCGAGCTGCGCAGCGCCGACCTGGTGGACGGCGCGACCATGCCGGACGCACACGTGCACGCGCTGGGGAACACCTCGCCGCAGCTGTCCTGGACCGGGTTCCCGGCCGGGACCAGGTCGTTCGCGGTGACCTGCTACGACCCGGACGCGCCGACCGCGGCGGGGTGGTGGCACTGGCTGGTGGTGAACCTGCCGGCCGACGTCACCGAGCTGGCGGCCGGGGCGGGGGCGAGCGACGGGGAGCTGCCCGGCGGGGCGTTCCACGTCCGCAACGACTTCCCGGGGCACCGCTACGACGGGGCGGCGCCGCCGCCCGGGCCGGCCCACCGGTACGTGTTCGTGGTGCACGCGCTGGACGTGCCGGCCCTGGAGGTCGGACCGGACACCCCGGCCGCTCAGGTCGGGTTCAACCTGAGCGCGCACGCGCTGGGCCGGGCCCTGCTGACGGTGGAGTACCAGTCGGCCCCGTGAGGCCGGGTCAGGCCAGCACCTGGCGGAGGAACGCCTCCAGGTTGGCGACCGTCCGGGCGATCTGCTCCTCCAGCGGGAGCGACTCGTCCGGGCGGCTGACCGTGGCCGGGCGGCGCAGGCCGCGGACGTACAGCGAGCAGGCCAGGTCGGCGCAGAGGTAGGTGCCGACCGAGTTGCCCTCGCGGCCCGCCGCGCCGGCCCGGGGGGCGGTGAGCAGCGAGACGCCGCTGCCCGCGTGGGAGGTGATGCAGACCGAGCAGACGTTGGTGCGGGTCAGGCTGCGCTTCACGTTCGGCGAGCGGAGCGTGATGCCGACCGGGGTGCCGTCCAGGACGGCGACCAGGTAGGCCCGGTCGGGGGCGCCGAGGTCGCGCCAGCCGAGGAAGTCCAGGTCGGACCAGCGGCGTGCGGCCAAGTCGCGCGGGACGGGCAGCCGCTTGGCCTCGCCCTTGGAGCAGTTGACGAAGGACGCGCGGATCTCGGGCTCGGTCAGGGCGTGCATGCCTGTGACGCTAGCCGAGCGGGGGCAGGCGTGTCGTCCGGTTTTCCGCCGGTATCGGCTCCGGCCCGCGCGTTGGGTGGAGCGCGGTTCGCGGGGCGGGCCACACTGGGGGGATGACACGACAGCGGCGGTTGATCGTGCTGCGGCACGCCAAGGCGGACTGGCCGGACGTCCCGGACGAGCTGCGGCCGCTGGCCGAGCGCGGCCGGGCCGACGCGGCGGCGGCCGGGCGGTGGCTGGCGGAGCACGGGTTGGTGCCGGACCGGGTGCTGTGCTCCACCGCGGTCCGCACCCGGCAGACCTGGGAGCTGGCCGAGCCGGAGCTCGGCGGCGCGCCCGAACTCGTCCTGGAGCCGCGGGCGTACCGCGCCGAACCGGACGAACTCGTGGGGCTGCTACGGGAGTTGCCGCCGGTGGTGCGCACCGTGATGCTGGTCGGGCACCGGCCCGAGGTGCAGGAGCTGGTGCTGGAGCTGGCCCACGGGCAGCGGAGCGAGGCGCTGGAGCGGCTGCGGGAGAAGTTCTCCACGGCCGGGATCGCGGTGCTGGACGTGCCGGGCGAATGGGGACAACTCGCACCGGGGGGCGCCGAGTTGACGGAGTACGCGGTGCCGCGCGGGTGAGCGCGGGGGCGTGATAGGCATGGGGCATGCGCTTCGACACCGTCCCCAAGCCGCCCGCCGTGGCGGCCCGCCCGCGTGACGAGCGGGGCTACCCGGTGCCCGCGATCACCCCCTGGGAGGACGGACGGCCGCAGTTCGCGCTGACCGACTACGAGCGGTCCGCGGCCTGCGCCCGGGAGCGGCTGTGCTCGGTGTGCGACACGCTGATGCCGCGCGGGCCGGTGTGGCGGGTGGTCGGCGGGGCCGAGGCGGTGGCGATCGGCGAGGCGCTGGCGGCCGGCCGGCCCTACCGGAACATGGCGCCCACCACGGAGGGCCCCGGCCACCGGGCGTGCATGCTGTACGCCTCGATGGTCTGCCCGTACCTGGCCCGCTCCAACGCCCGCCGCCGGGTGTCGGCCGTCCGGGGCGGGGCCCCGGACGACCTCACCGCGCACGTGGTGCGCGGGGCCGCCCGGGGCGAGGCGGGTGCGGTGGTCGGCTTCGACGAGTACGAGTTCGCGATCACCCCGACCAAGGTGGTGTTCCGCTTCCTGGACCCGGTCGAGTGGCTGCCGCACGACAATGCAGACGAGCAACTCCCCAACCTGCAGGCCGAGTTGGACCGGATCGCTCAGCGGTAGGCGGGCAGGCCGACGGTGTCGGCGATCTTCTCCGGCTTCCCGCCCTCGAACGGGACGGTGTAGACGCCGTCCGGGCCGCGGAAGGCGACCGTCCTGCCGTCGTGGCTGATGGCCGGCTCGGTGTAGTCGACGGCCGCGTCCGGGGTGAGGTCGATCTGCTGGTCGGCGTTCTCGTCACCCGGGCTGGCGAAGACGTGGCTGTGCCCGTTGGCGGAGCGGACGAACACCAGCGCGCCCTCGTCCGCCAGCGCGGGCTGCGAACCCTCGGCGATGGCGCCGCCGTTGGTCCGGCTGACCACGTCGTGGAAGTAGACCTGGCCGTCGGTCTTGTTGGCGTAGACCGTCATGCCGGACAGGCCGTTGGAGTTCGGCCACAGGTTGCCGGTCTGCGGGATCTCGGCGCCCTCGGAGTCGCCCAGGTGCAGCTCCTCGACCTTGCCGTTCGCCTTGGCCTCGGCGGACATCAGGCGCAGGTTCTTCTTGTCGTCCGCGGTTGCCGTTGCCGTCGACGAAGGCGGCGTGCTTGCCGTCGGGGGACCAGGCCAGGTCGCGGACCACGGTGCCGAAGTCCACGGACTCGCCGTCCATCAGCACGGTGCTGGTGCCGGTGCTGATGGTCAGCTTGGTGCCGGCGGTCTTGTTCAGCGTGCCGATCTTGGCGGGGGCGGCGGAGCCGGTGCCGTCCGGCTTCGGGGTGCCGGCGGCGGCCGGGGAGGAGGCGGCGGTGCCGGTGTCCCCGCCCTCCGGGTCGCAGGCCGACAGCAGCAGGGCCGACCCGGTGGTGACCGCGGCCACCAGCAGGGCGGCGGCGGACCGGCGCAGACGGGTGCGTTCGCTCATGGACGGTTCCCCCCAGGAACTCGGTCGGGTGGCGGGAGCGGCCCGGGTCGGGCACGGGACTCGACCGCCGTGGTCGGTGGCTCGGGCACATCCTGGCAGGGACGGGCGACAGCCCGGGCGGCGGGGGCCGTCCGGGCTGTCGCACCGGGCGTTCCGGTTCGCGGACCCTGAATTCGTGAACCGGAACGGTCGGGTGACGGAGTGTCTGGTGTCGTGGTGTCGGGGTGTCGTGGTGTCGGGGTGGCGTCCGGTCGGGCGGACGGGTGACCGGGCGGTCCGGTCGGTGCCTCCCGGCGGGTCAGCCGCGGTAGGCGGGCAGACCCGCGGTGTCCGAGACCTTGGTCGGGGCGCCGCCGGCGGCGGGCATCGTGTAGATGCCGTCGGGGGCGCGGAAGGCGATGGTCCGGCCGTCGGGGGAGAAGGTCGGCTCGGTGTGGTCCGTGGTGGCGTGCGGGGTCAGGTCGCGCTCCGGGGAACGCTGGTGGCTGTCCTTGGCGAACAGGTGGGTGTGGCCGTCCACCGAGCGGACGAACACGATGTCGCCCTCGTCGTCGAGGTCGGGCTGCGAGCCCTTGGCGACCGCCGAACCCTGCTGCCGCAGGTAGTCGTCGCGGAAGTACACCTGGCCGTCGTCCTTGTTGGCGTAGACCGCGGAGCCGATCCGGTTGCCGACGTTCGCCCACAGGTTGCCGGTGGCCGGGTTCGGGACGGGGTTCTCCTCGGAGTAGGTGGCCAGGCGGATCGGGGCCGGGGCGCCGCCGGTCGCGGGGACGCCGAGCAGCCGCAGGGTGCCGTGGTCGTCCGCGGTGAACAGCAGGTTGTTCTTGGCCGGGACGTAGTTGGCGGACTCGTCGGCGGGTTGCCGTTGCCGTCGACGAAGGCGGCGTGCTTGCCGTCGGGGGACCAGGCCAGGTCGCGGACCACGGTGCCGAAGTCCACGGACTCGCCGTCCATCACCACGTAGCGGGTGCCGTTGCTGATGGTCAGGCCGGTGCCCTTGGTGAGGTTGAGGGCGGCCTTGGTCGGCGCGGCGGAAGGCTGCCGGGCGGGCGCGGACGCGGACCCGGAGGGCTGGGCCGGGGTGGTGGCGGAGGCGCTCGGCGTGGTGGCGGCAGCGGCCGGGGCGGACGCGGACGGAGCCGGGGCGGAGGCGGTGCGGGAGGGGGCGGTGCTGGAGGGGGCGGCGCTGCCGGGCTTGGTGCCGGCGGACGCGTCGGTGGACGGGTCGCAGGCGGTCAGCAGCAGGGCGGAACCGGCGGTGATCGCGGAGACGAAGACGGCGGCGGCGGAGCGGCGGAGGCGGGCGTGCGCGGACATGGACGGGTTCCCTCCGGAAGCAGTGGTGGCGGTGGTCGTTCCGGCCGGTTCTCTCGTTCCGTCTCCCGGGGCGACGAGTAGAGCTTCGCAACCCGATGACCCCGCCGGGTAAGCGAATTGTCACTGCGCGGCAACAGACGTTCGGGTGCGTCCGGAGCCCCGGAGCGGGGCGACGGAGGAGTGGTGCGGAGGGGGCTGAGGGGCGCGTGGGGCGCCTGGTGGGGTGCGTCGCGGGGACCGCGCCGGGCGCGCTTCGCCGAGCGGCCGTCCGGGGCGCTGGCTAGCGTGGCAGGGCACGTGCTTTCCCCCGGGGCGACGCCCCGGGAGCCGACAGCGGAGGGAGAGAAGCACCATGACGGCAGTACCCGAGGGCACCCCCGTCTGGGCGGACCTGACGTCCGCCGACCCGGAGGGCGCCAAGGCCTTCTACGGGGAGGTGCTGGGCTGGACGTTCGGCGGGGCCTCGTCCGAGTTGGGCGACTACGCGCAGGCCCTGAAGGACGGCAGGGCGGTGGCCGCGGTCGTCCCGCCGGCGCCCGGGCAGCAGGGCCGCTCCGCGTGGGTGCTCCACCTGGCCGCGGCCGACGCCGCGGCGGCCGCGGAGCGGGTCCGGGCGGCCGGCGGCACCGTGCTGTTGGAGCCGGTGGAGGTCGGCGGCTCCGGCTCGATGGCGATCGCCCGGGACCCGGCGGGCGTGGTGTTCGGCATCTGGCAGGCCGGCGAGCACCGGGGCTTCGAACTGCGCGACGCGCCCGGCGGCTACGGCTGGGCGGAGGTGTTCACCCGGGACACCTCCGCCGCCGACTCCTTCTTCCCGCGGGTGTTCCCGTACCGGGTGCGGAAGATCGTCGACGACAAGGTGGACTACAGCGTCTACAGCCTCGGCGACACGCCCGCGCTCGGCTCGATGGGCATGGGGCCGGACGTGCCGGCCCAGGTGCCGCCGTACGTCAGCGTGTACTTCGTGGTGGACGACTGCGACGCGGCGGCCGGACGGGCCGTCCAGGCCGGCGGGCAGCTGGTGTTCGGGCCGATGACCACCCCGTTCGGGCGGTCCGCGTCCTTCGTCGACCCGCAGGGCGCCGCGTTCTCGCTGATCGACCCGTCCGCCGCCGAGGGCGAACCGCCCAGCACGGTGGAGGTGGCCTGAACCGATGGTCACCCCGCTCCCCGACCTCACCGGCGAACGAGCCGACCTGCTGGCCGCGCTGGACAAGCAGCGCGGCTTCCTGCGCTACACCGCGCGCGGCCTCACCGACGAACAGGCCCGGCGGCGCACCACCGTCAGCGAACTCACCCTCGGCGGGCTGATCAAGCACGTCGCCGGGGTGGAGGAGCGCTGGCTGCGGTTCGCCGTCGGCGGCGCCGAGGCGATGCGCGCCGAGGGCGCGCCGGACGACGCCGACTCCTGGGCCGAGCAGTTCCGGATGCTGGACGGCGAGACCCTGGACGTCCTGCTGGAACGCTACCGGGCCGTCGCCGAGCACACCGACAACCTGATCGCCACCCTCGACCTGGACAGCGAACGGGCGCTGCCCGCCGCGCCCTGGTTCGAGCCCGGCGGGTCGTGGAGCGTGCGGCGCGTCCTGCTGCACGTCATCGCGGAGACCGCGCAGCACGCCGGGCACGCCGACATCCTGCGCGAGGCGCTGGACGGGCAGAAGACGATGGGCTGACGGCCGGTTAGAGCGCGGGTTCGAGGTGGGCCCAGGGCCGGGCCGACTCCAACTGGGCGGCGAGGGCGAGCAGGGTGCCCTCGCCGCCCAGCGGCGCCACGAACTGCACGCCCAGCGGCAGGCCGTCCGGGGTGCGGTACAGCGGGACGCTGGCGGCGGGGCGGCCGGTGATGTTGGCGAGCTGGGTGAACGGGACGGGCGCCAGGTTGGTGATCACCGCCGACTCGTACGCCTTCGTCCGGCTGAGCAGGCCCAGCAGGCCGAGCGGCAGCAGCAGCCCGGCCAGTGCCCTGACCGCCGGCGGGGTGTCCAACTCGCCCACCCGGACCGGGGGTCGGGCCAGGGTGGGGGTCAGCAGCAGGTCGTACCCGGCGTGGAACTCGGCGAGCTGGCGGTTGTACAGGTTCCAGCGCTGGTGGGCGGCGTAGTAGGCGGGCGCGCGCATCCGGCGGCCGGCGGCGGCCAGCACGTGGGTGTCCAGCTCGAAGCCCGCGTCGCCGGCGCCGGTCAGGCGCTTGACCTCGTCCACGGTGGCGGCGGTCTCGGTGGCCCACATCGCGAGGAAGTCCAGGGCGAGGCCGCGCTCGTCGATGCCGGTGTCGGCCTCCTCGACGCGGTGGCCGAGGTCCTCCAGCAGGGCGGCCGCGTCCGCGACGGCGGCCAGCGCCTGCGGGTGCACCTCGGTGCCCAGCGGGGAGCGGGTGGTGAACCCGATCCGCAGCGGGCCGGGCGCACGGCGGGCCAGTTCGGCGTACGGCTCGGCGGAGCGGTGCGGCAGGTACGGGCCGGCCGGGTCGGGGGCGCCCGCCAGCACGTCCAGCATCGCGGCGCTGTCCCGGACGCTGCGCGAGACCACGCCGTCGGTGGCCGCGCCGTGCAGGTGCTCGGCGGCGGCCGGTCCGGCCGGGACCAGGCCGCGGCCCGGCTTCAGCCCGAACAGGCCGCAGCAGGCCGCCGGTATCCGGATCGACCCGCCGCCGTCGTTGGCGCCCGCCACCGGCACCACGCCCGCGGCGACGGCGGCCGCCGAACCGCCGGAGGAGCCGCCCGGCGTCCGACCGGTGTCCCACGGGTTGCGGGCCGGGCCGGTGGCCTCCGGCTCGGTGACGCCCTTGCTGCCGAACTCCGGCGTGTTGGTCTTCCCGAACACCACCAGCCCGGCGTCCAGCCAGCGCCGCACCGACTCGCTGTGCGCCGCCGCGGGGGTGTGCTGCAGGGCCCGGCAGCCGCTGCCGGTCGGCAGGCCCGCGTAGTCCTGGATCAGGTCCTTGACCAGGAACGGCACGCCCGCGAACGGGCCGCTCAGCGGACCCGCCGCCCGCTCGCGGGCGATCTCGTGCATCGGCCGCACGATCGCGTTCAGCCGGTCGCCGACCTGCTCGGCCCGTCCGATCGCCACTTCCAGCAGCTCCCCGGCCGAGACCTCCCCGCCCGCCACCAGCGCGGCCAACCCCACCGCGTCGTACCCGCGGTACTCGCCGTACTCCACCACGACCTCCGAGATCACCAGCCCGAGCGTGCCGGTGACCCTACCGCCGAGTAGCTCCACTGCCCAGGCCCCGGGCACCGGGCGAGGGGGACGAGGCGGGACGGCCGCGCCCTGCGGCTACCGCCGGAGGGTCTCCGGCCGTCCGGTGCGTGCGCGGCGCCGGGGCCGAACAGGTGGCCGTGGCTGGTGCCCTGTCCGACCCGGACTTCCCGGTGGTGGCGTTGTGGCGGGAGCGTCGGGGGAGCGGTGCGCGGGGCCCCGCGCGGGTGTTCAGTCGGCGACGTGCAGGACCAACTTGCCGCGCAGGTGGCCCTGTTCGGCGCGGCGGTGGGCGGCGGCCGCCTCGGCGAGCGGGAACACCTCGGCGATGGCGACCCGGACGGCTCCGGAGACCACCAGGGCGTCCAGCTCGGCGAGGTCGGCGCCGCTCGAACGGACCTGCCAGATGCGCTCGTTGAACACCAGGCCGAGTTCGTCGACGGCGTGCTCGGTGCGGTAGTCGCCGAAGTAGACCGGGGCGACCCGGCCGCCGCGCCGCAGCACCGGGAGCAGGCGGTGGGCGTCCGGGCCGCCGACGGCGTCGAACAGCAGGTCGGCGTCCCGCACCGCGTCCGCGACCGGGCCCGCGGTGTAGTCGACGAAGCGGTCGGCGCCCAGGTCGCGCAGGAACCGCTCGTGGCGGCCGGAGGCGACCGCGACCACCTGCCCGGCGCCGCCCGCCTTGAGCAGTTGCAGGGCGAGGTGGCCGACGCCGCCGGCCGCGCCGTTGACCACGGCGGTGATGCCGGGCGCGGGGCGCAGGCGGTGGTTGAGGTACTGGTGGGCGGTCAGGCCGGCCATCGGGAGCGCGGCCCCCGTCACGTGGTCGATGGAGTCGGGTAGCCGGGCCAGCTGGTCGTCCGGGACGGCCACGTACTCCGCGTAGCACGCGCCGCGGCCGGGGAACTTGACCAGGGCGTGGACGCGTTCGCCGACCTGCCGGTCGGAGCCCGGGCCGGTGGCGACGACGGTGCCGGAGACGTCACTGCCCGGGATCAACGGCAGCGCGGGGGACGGGCGGTGCTCGGGCGGGATGTTGCGGTAGCCGGTGCGGGCGTACCAGTCGAGCGGGTTGACGCCCGCCGCGTGCACCCGGACCAGCGTCTCGCCCGGGCCGGGCGCGGGGCGCGGCACCCGTTCGCGGACCAGCACCTCGGGTGCGCCGAAGGCGTGCAGGCGCACCGCCCACATGGTGTCGACGGTCATTCGTGTCTCCCCTCCGCGGCCGGCCGGAACTGCTTCCGCGGACCGGACGGCGCCGCCGTAGAATCCGGAGCACCGCTCCGGAAGCTGTTGGAAGTTTAAGCGGAGCACCGCTCCGAATGTCAACGACGGGATGAAGCATGGCTGTTGATCCGACCGCCCGGGTGCCCCGCGCGGACGCCAGGCGCAACCGGGACCGGCTGCTGGAGATCGGCGCGCAGGTGCTCGCCGAACAGGGAGCGCAGGCCTCGCTGCGGGACGTCGCCCGGCGGGCCGAGGTCGGGCTGGGCACGCTCTACCGGCACTTCCCCAGCCGGGAGGCGCTGCTGGAGGCGCTGCTGGCCCGGCGCTTCGACCGGCTGGCGCAGCGGGCCGAGGAGCTGGCGTCGGCCGCCGCCGACCCGGCGGACGCCCTGGTCGACTGGCTGCGGGAGTTCCGCGCCGGCGCGGGCGCGTACCGGGGCCTGCCGGAGGCGCTGCTGGCCACCCTCCGCGACCCGGCCTCGCCGCTGCACGCGAGCTGCACGGCGATGCGGGAGGCCGGGGGCGGACTGCTGGCCGCCGCGCAGCGGGCCGGACGGATCCGGGCGGACGTCACCGGTACCGACGTCTTCGCCCTCGCCAACGCGGTCAGTTGGGCCGCCGATCAGGCGCCGGCGCTGGCCGAGCGGCAGGAGCGGCTGTTCGAGGTGGTGGTGGACGGGCTGCGGACCTGAAGGAGGGCGGGCGGGCGGGTGGTCCGGCCGTCGGGTCGGCTGGTCGGCTGGTCGGTTGGCCGTTGGCCGTTCAGCCGGTGGTTCCGTCGGTGGTTCCGTCGGAGGCGAGGACGCTGCGGTAGTAGTCGATCTTGTCGCGGAGGTGGGTGCGCTGGCGTTCCAGCAGGGCGATCTGGTCGTTGACGGCGGTGTCGTGCCGCTCCAGCAGCTCGATCCGGCCGAGCAGGCTCTCCGGCCCCTCGGCGCGGGCGAGTTCGGCGTAGCGGCGCATGTCGGCGATCGGCATCCCGGTGTCGCGCAGGCAGCGCAGGATGCCCAGCCAGCCCATGTCGTCGGGGCTGAACCGGCGGTGCCCGCTGGTGGCGCGGGTGATGGAGGTGAGCAGGCCGATCCGTTCGTAGTAGCGCAGGGTGTCCAGGCTGAACCCCGAGCGTTCGGCGGCCTCGGCGGGAGTGAGCAGCTGCTGAGTCGTCACCGCTCCGATTCTGCCTGGTGGTTGGCGGCGGCACGGCGGGGGCCCGGGCCGGACGCCGGCGGTGGGGGGGTGTCCGGGGCCGACGACGGCGACGGACCGGGGCCGGTGGAGCGGAGGAAGCGTTCGCCCCAGGAGGTCAGCAGGGCGGCGAGTTCGGGCGGGGAGACCACCCGGAAGTCGGCGTCCAGCGAACCGAGCGCCATCGCGGGCCACTCCAGCGAGTCGGCGTTCATCAGCACCCGGCTGCGTCCGGCGTCGGCCTCCTCGACCTCGGCCCAGCGGCCGATCCTCTCCCGGACCTGCCGCGCGGGAGCCTCGACCAGTGCCTCGACCCGGTGCGGGCGGGGCTGGCCCTGGAGCCCGGCCCGGACGAACTCGGCGGCGTCGGCGGCCGGGAGGGTGCGGGGCAGGAAGCGGGCGCCGGTCGGCTCGGGGGCGGCGAGGCGGTCGAGGCGGAAGGTGCGCCAGTCCTGCCGGGTGAGGTCGTAGGCGACCAGGTACCAGCGGTGCCCGAGCCGGACCAGGCCGTGCGGCTCGGCGTGCCGCTCGGTGGCGGCGCCGTCGGCGGCCTCGTACCGGAAGCGCAGCCGCTCGGTGTCCCGGCAGGCCAGGGCGACGGCGGTCAGGGCGTCCGGGTCGATCGGGGAGGCGGTGTCGGTGCGCCAGTTCGCCGGGACGGTGACGGTGCGCAGCGCCTCCACCCGGCGGCGCAGCCGGGCCGGCATCACCTGCACCACCTTCGCCAGCACCCGGACGGAAGCCTCCGCGATGCCCTCCACCGCGTTGTCGGCCGCCGCCTGCAGCCCGACGGCCAGTGCGACCGCCTCCTCGTCGTCGATCACCAGCGGGGGCAGCGCGGCCCCCGCGGCCAGCTGGTAGCCGCCGTCGACGCCGCGCCTGGCCTCGACCGGGTAGCCGAGCTCGCGCAGCCGGTCGACGTCGCGGCGCAGGGTGCGGGCGGAGACGCCGAGGCGGGCGGAGAGTTCCCCGCCCGCCCAGAAGCGGTGGGACTGGAGCAGGGTGAGCAGCCGCAGGGTGCGGGCACTGGTGTCGGCCATGGTTCCCATCCTCGCGCCATTGCGGACGGAAAGTGGCCGCAATGCTCCGTAACGTGGAACACGAAGCGAGCAGGACAGCGCACCGCGCACCGCGTACCGCGACCGGAGAGGCGACACCATGAGCACCGAGACCGTCAAGACCGCCCAGACCGCCCAGACCGCCGACGGCCAGTACCCCGCCGCCGACGTCGAGGGCCTGAGCGGCGAGCGGGCCGACCTGATCGCCGAGCTGCGCGCCATCCGGCACTTCCTGCGGCTGACCGCCCGCGACCTCGACGACGAGCAGGCCTCCCGCCGCACCACCGTCAGCGAGCTGACCATCGGCGGCCTGATCAAGCACGTCACCTCGGTGGAGCGGACCTGGGCGGCGTTCATCGCCCTCGGCACGTCGGCGCTGCCCGACTTCGACGCCATGACCGAGGCCGACTACCGGGCCCGCGCGGACGAGTTCCGGCTGCTGCCCGGCGAGACCCTGCTCGGCGTGCTGACCGCGTACGAGGCGGTGGCCCGCGGCACCGACGAACTGCTGGCCGGCCTGGACGACCTGGACGTCTCGCACCCGCTGCCCTCGGCGCCCTGGTTCACCCCCGGCGCGAGCTGGTCGGCCCGGCGCACCGTGCTGCACATCATCGCCGAGACCGCCCAGCACGCCGGGCACGCCGACATCATCCGGGAGGCCCTGGACGGGCAGAAGAGCATGGGCTGACCCCCTCCGGGCCCATCGGGAAGAGGTCCGTGCCGCCGACGGCGGCACGGACCTCTTCCCGTTTCCTCCGGCATCCGTGTCACACCCGGGCGGCACTGCCACTCTCGGGATGCAGCCGGAAGACGAAGACGGAGGAGGGGACCCGATGGACGAGGCCACCGAGGTGTTCACCGAACACCGGGAGTTGCTGTTCTCGATGGTCTACAACCTGCTGGGCACGGTCGCCGACACCGAGGACGTCCTGCAGGAGACCTGGCTCGCCTGGTCCGGCCGGCAGCGTTCCGCCGACGCCGGACCGGTCCTGCACCCGCGCGCCTACCTGGTGCGCGCCGCCGTGAACACCGCGCTGGCCCGCCGCACCGAGATCAGCCGGCGGCGGGAGAGCTACTTCGGGCCCTGGCTGCCCGAACCGCTCGTCGCCCCGGCCGGGACGGCCGCGACCGAGACGCTGGAGGACGCGGGCGAACGGGCCGAGGCGGTGTCGATCGCGCTGCTGGTGGTGCTGGAGACGCTCACCCCGCTGGAGCGCGCCGTCTTCGTCCTGCACGAGGTCTTCGGGTACAGCCACCCGGAGACCGCCGGGATCCTCGGGCGCAGCCCCGCCGCCGTCCGCCAACTCGCCCACCGGGCCCGCGAACACGTCCAGGCCAGGCGGCCCCGCTACCGGGCCGACCCGGCCGTCCGGCGGCAGGCCACCGAACGCTTCGCCGCCGCCGTCGGCGGCGGGGACCTCGACGCGCTGCTGCGCCTCCTCGCCCCCGACGTGACGCTCTGGGCGGACGGCGGCGGCAAGGCGACCGCCGCCGGAGCCCGACCGGTGCACGGCCGGGAGAAGGTCGCCCGGCTGCTGGTCGGCAACGCCGACCGGGCGCAGGGCGTGCGAGTGCGGTGGGCCACCGCCAACGGGGACCCGTCGGCGGTGCTGTTCATCGGCGAGGCCCCGTTCGCGGTGCTGGTGCTGGACCTCGCGGCGGACGGCGAGCAGGTCACGGACATCTACTTCGTGACCAACCCCGACAAGTTGCGCGGCGCGAACTCCGTCGCGGTGGAAGAGAACTGAGAGAGCCGAGGAGAGAACGATGAAGCTGACCGTGGTGGCCGCGTCCGGAGGGATCGGACGGCAGGTCCTGGAGCAGGCGGTGGGGGCCGGGCACGAGGTGACGGCCGTGGTGCGGGATCCGGGGAAGCTGGGGGACGTGGGGGTCCGGGTGGTGCGGGCGGACCTGGCGCGGGCCGGGGCGGGGGAGCTGCGCGAGGCGGTGGCCGGGGCGGACGCGGTGCTGTCCGGGCTCGGGGCGGTGGGGAAGGCGGGCGTCGGGGTCGCCGAGGCCGGGACGCGGGCGCTGGCGGAGGCGATGCGGGAGGCCGGGACGCGGCGGCTGCTGGTGGTGAGCGCCGCGCCGATCGGGACGGTGCCCTCGCCGGCCCGGCCGCACCCGCCGCGGCACGACCCGGGCGAGGGGACGGTGATGCGGTACGTGCTGACGCCGATGGTGAAGCGGGTGCTGCGCGCGCACTACGCGGACCTGGCCCGGATGGAGGACGTGGTGCTGGCCAGCGGCCTGGACTGGACGGTGCTGCGCCCGCCCCGGCTCACCGACGGGCCGCTGACCCGCGACTACCGGGTCGCGTACGGGCAGAACCTGCGCGGCGGGTCGAAGGTGTCGCGGGCGGACGTCGCGCACTGCATGCTGCGTTCGATCGGCGACCCGGACACCGTCGGGCGGATACTCGGCATCGCGAACTGATGTCGCACACCCGGCGCGGCGACGGCACGGCGCGGACGGAGCCTACGCTGAGGGGATGTCAGCCCCTCGCCTGCGCCGGGTGGCCGTGCTGGTCCTGGACGGCGCCAAACCGCTCGATGTCGGGATCCCCGCGCAGGTGTTCTCCACCCGGGGCAGCATGCCGTACGAGGTGCGGGTGTGCGGGGCGGCGCCGGGGCTGGTAGCGGGCGGGGACGGGCTGTCGTACCACGTGGCGCACGGGTTGGAGGCGCTGCGGTGGGCGGAGTCGGTGTTCGTGCCCGGCTACCGGCACCCCGACCGGGACGACCCGCCGCCCGCCGTGGTCGAGGCGCTGTGCGCGGCGCACGACCGGGGGGCCCGGTTGGCGGCGATCTCCACCGGGGCGTTCGCGCTGGCCGCCACCGGGCTGCTGGACGGCCGCCGGGCCACCACGCACTGGCACTACACCCGGGCGCTGGCCGCCAAGTACCCGAAGGTGCGGGTGGACGAGAACGTGCTGTTCGTCGACGAGGGCAGCGTGCTCACCTCGGCGGGCGCCGCGTCCGGCATCGACCTGTGCCTGCACGTGCTGCGCGGCGACCTCGGGGTGGCCGCGTCCAACCACACCGCGCGCCGGCTGGTCGCCGCGCCGTACCGCAGCGGCGGCCAGGCGCAGTACGTGCCGCGCAGCCTGCCCGAGCCGGTCGGCGAACGGTTCGCGGCCACCCGGGAGTGGGCGCTGCACCGGCTGGACGGCCCGCTGACGGTGCGGACGCTGGCCCGGCACGCCGCCGTCTCGCCGCGCACCTTCTCCCGCCGCTTCGTCGAGGACACCGGCTACACCCCGATGCAGTGGGTGTTGCGGGCCCGCGTCGACCTGGCCCGTGAGCTGCTGGAACGTTCCGAGCACAGCGTCGAGCGGATCGCCGCCGAGACCGGCCTGGGCACCGGAGCGAACCTGCGCGCGCACTTCCAGCAGATCCTCGGGACCACGCCCAGCGAGTACCGGCGGACCTTCGCGAAGGGCGAATGAGGCGCCTTCCCGGCTTGGCACGATCCTTGCGAACCGTGGCGCGGGCGCCACTGCCGCTGGCCCTGCCGGCGAGCGACAGTGGAGTCACCACCCCGCAGGAACACCCTGCGGAAGCACCGCGCAAGAGCCGCAGAGAAGGGCAACCACCCATGACCCGCATCGCCGTCAACGGATTCGGCCGCATCGGACGCAACGTGCTGCGCGCCCTGCTGGAGCGCGACAGCAAGCTGGAGGTCGTCGCCGTCAACGACCTGACCGAGCCCACCGCGCTCGGCCGGCTGCTCGCCTACGACACCACCTCGGGCCGGCTCGGCCGCCCGGTCACCGTCGAGGGCGACACCCTGGTGGTCGACGGCCGCCGGATCAAGGTCCTCGCCGAGCGCGACCCGGCCGCCCTGCCCTGGGCCGAGCTCGGCGTCGACATCGTGCTGGAGGCCACCGGCCGGTTCACCTCCGCCACGGCCGCCCGCGCCCACCTCACCGCCGGCGCGAAGAAGGTGCTGGTGTCCGCCCCGTCCGACGGCGCCGACGTCACGCTGGCCTACGGCGTCAACACCGAGGCGTACGACCCGGCCGCGCACACCATCGTCTCCAACGCCTCCTGCACGACCAACGCGCTCGCCCCGCTGGCCGCCGTCCTCGACGGGCTCGCGGGCATCGAGCACGGGTTCATGACCACCGTGCACGCCTACACCCAGGAGCAGAACCTCCAGGACGGCCCGCACCGCGACCCGCGCCGGGCCCGCGCCGCCGCCGTGAACATCGTCCCGACCACCACCGGCGCCGCCAAGGCGATCGGCCTGGTGCTGCCGCAGCTGGACGGCAAGCTGTCCGGCGACTCGATCCGGGTGCCGGTGCCGGTCGGCTCGATCGTCGAGCTGAACACCACCGTCGCCCGCGACGTCACCCGCGAGGAGGTGCTCGCCGCCTACCGCGAGGCCGCGGCCGGCAAGCTGGCGGGCGTGCTGGAGTACTCGGAGGACCCGCTGGTCTCCTCCGACATCACCGGCAACCCGGCGTCCTCGATCTTCGACTCGGAGCTGACCCGGGTCGACGGCCGCCACGTCAAGGTGGTCGCCTGGTACGACAACGAGTGGGGCTTCTCGAACCGGGTCATCGACACCCTGGAGCTGCTCGCCGCGAGCTGACGCCACGCCGCACGGGGCCCGGACCGTTCCCAGGAACGGTCCGGGCCCCCGTGCGTCACGCGCCCAGCAGGCCGACCGCGTTGCCGTCCGGGTCGGTGAACACCGCCGGGCGGTCGCCCCCCTGACCTCCTTCCTCGGCGCCGAGCACGTCACCGCCTTCGGCCTGCCGGAGCAGTGGGCCCGACCCGCCACCGGCGGGTGGCCCGCGGGCGGGGCGCCGGGCCGACGCCACCCGGAGCGGAACGGTGCGGCGGATGACAACCTTTCCCCGGGGCCCGGGCGTCTGGTCGGTGTGAGCCGAGAAACCGAGGACGACGCCTACGCCGATTTCGTCGCGACCGCCTGGCCCCGGCACCTGCGCACCGCGACGCTGATCGCGGGCGACCGGTACCGGGGCGAGGAGCTGCTCCAGGACTGCCTGGTCAAGCTGTACGTGCGCTGGCGACGGATGCGGACCGACGATCCGCACGCCTACCTGCGGCGGATGCTGGTCAACAACCAGATCAGCTGGTGGCGGCGTCGCCGTCGGGAACTGCTCATCGCCGAACCGCCGGACGGGCCCTCCGGCGGTGCGGCGGGGCCGGAGGCCGCCGACGAGCTGTACCGCGCGCTGCGCGAACTCCCGCTCAGACAACGGGCGGTGGTCGTGCTGCGGCACTTCGAGGACCTGACGGAGAAGGACACCGCCGCGGTCCTCGGGTGCTCGGTCGGCACCGTCAAGAGCCAGCACTCCCGGGCGATGGCCCGGCTGCGCACCGTCCTGGCCCGGAACCCGTCCGGGGACGAGGACCCGTCCGGGGGCCCGGCGGGGAACCACGCGCCGTACCAGCCGAAGAACCGATCGAAGAACCAGGAGAGGGTCACCCGATGAACGACACCGAGCACCAGGAGATGTCCCGCGCGCTGCGGGACCTGGCCGACCGCCACGGCCCCGCCGGGCCCGCCCCGGTCACCGAACTGATGCACCGCGGGCGCCGCCGCCGCGGGCTGCGCACCGCCGCCGTCACCGGCAGCGTCGCCGCCGTCGCCGCGGTCGCGGTGTTCGGCGGGATCGCCCTCTCGGGCGGGCCGGCCACGACCGTCGCGGGCCCGGCCGGTCAGGGCACCGCGTCCGCGTCCGCCTCCGTGTCCGGATCCCCTGGCAGTGCGGTTCGGCCGGGGCCGACCAGCGGGGCGGAGATCGCCACGCTGCTCAAGGACCGCTTCCCGCAGGGCTACCGGGCGGACGGCGAGCCGTTCGTGATCGAGGACAGGGCCGCCGACCTGAGCCTGATCGAGAAGCAGCTCACCGAGGAGCAGAAGAAGCTGGCCGTCGAGCAGGGCCGGCTCCCCGGGCGGCTCCTGGGCGGCGATGAGATCGGCGCCGGGTACACCGTCGTCAAGGGGTCGAGGACCGGCACCGTGCAGCTCACCATCGACCGCGGGACGGGCCACCGGGCACCGGCCACGTGCGACACCGAGGGCTGCAGCATCACGAAGCAGCCGGACGGCAGCACCGTGGTGCTCTACCTCCCGCCCGCCGCGGTGGGCGGCCAGCAGGTCTGGCAGGCGACCCTCTACCGCGCCGACGGCACGATGGTCGTGGCCGGGTCGGGCACCGTCCCGCTGCCCGGCCACGGCCAGGACCTGTACGCCGGGCCGCCCGTGCTGGACGGTCAGCAGCTCACCGCGCTCGTCCTCGACCCGGTCTGGGGGCAGGGGGCGTCGAGCCAATGATCCGGGGCCGGTCAGAGCCCCGACTCCCACCAGCGGTGGGGCGGGCCACCGGCCGGAACCAGGTACCGGCGGCGGAGGATCTCCTCGTCCAACACCCGTACCAGCAGCAGTAGTTCACGTGCCGCACGAGTCGGCAGCGCATGCACCGCCCGCTCCGGGACGTCCCGCGCCTCCGCGGGCTCGGGGCAGCAGGCCGGTTGACCGCAGCGGTCCCGGTAGAGCGGCGGCAGGCTGAGCCCGGGCGCCCGGGCGATCGACTCCCAGCGCCGCAGCGCCACCTCCACGGCACCCGCCTCCCACCGCTCCCGCTCCAGTCGGGCCGGCGCGGCGTGCGCCGGGCCGGACAGCCGGCCGATCCGCGAGTACCCGCGCGGCGGGCCCCAGCCCTGCGGCTGCACCCGGAGATCCGAGGGGCGCCTACGCGGCACGGCCCTTTCGACGGCTCGTCATCCCTCCACCTTGTCGGACACCCGTGGTGCCGGACAAGCGGTTTGACGTGCCGTCGAAAGGGCCGGGGCGGTGCGGGAAGGGAGTTACTTCGGGTCGCGGTCGAACTGGGCGCGGGACCAGCGGTAGCCGAGGACGGTGAGGGCCGCGCACCACAGCAGGGCGATCCACCAGTTGTTGCCGATGTGGGTGCCGAGCAGCAGGCCGCGCAGCGTCTCGATGGCCGGGGTGAACGGCTGGTACTGGGCGATCGGCTGGAACCAGCCGGGCATCGAGTGCAGCGGGACGAAGGCGCTGGAGATCATCGGCAGCAGGATCAGCGGCATCGCGGCGTTGCTGGCGGCCTCCGCGCTGGGGCTGCCCAGGCCCATGCCGACGGCGATCCAGGTGAGCGCCAGGGCGACCAGGACCAGCAGGCCGAACGCGGCCAGCCACTCCAGGGCGCTCGCGTCGTGCGAGCGGAAGCCGATCGCCACCCCGACCGCGCCGACCAGCACCACGCTGGCCACCGACTGCAGCACGCTGCCGGCCACCCGGCCGAACAGCACCGAGCCGCGGTGGATCGCCATGGTGCGGAACCGGGCGACGATGCCCTCGGTCATGTCGGTCGCCATCGACACGGCGGTGCCGATCACGGTCGAGCCGATGGTCATCATCAGGATGCCGGGCACCAGGTAGGTGACGTAGGCGGAGCGGCCGAGGCCGCCGCTCATCGCACCGCCGAAGACGTAGACGAACAGCAGGAGCAGCATCACCGGGGTGAGCAGCAGGTTCAGGGTGAGCGACGGGTAGCGCCGGGCGTGCAGCAGGTTGCGCCGCAGCATGGTGGACGAGTCGCGGACGGCGAGGGCGAGTTGGCTGCTCATCGGGCGTTCTCCTCGGCAGGGGCCTTGGCGGCGGTGTCGGTGGCGGTGGGCTGGGCGGGGACGGCGGGGGCACCGGTCAGGGCGAAGAAGACGTCGTCCAGGTCGGGGGTGTGGACGGTGAGTTCGTCGGCCTCGACGCCGGCGCCGTCGAGGCGGTCGAGGACGGAGCGCAGGGCGCGCTGGCTGCCGTCGCTGGGCACGCTCAGGGCGAGCGCGTCGTCGTCGCGGGCGGCCTCGGCGAGCGCGGCGGCGGCCGAGCGGTAGGCGGCGGGGTCGGTGAAGCGGAGCCGGACGTGGCCGCCGGGGACGAGCCGCTTGAGTTCCTCGGCGGTGCCCTCGGCCGCGATCACGCCGTCGTGCAGGACGGCGATCCGGTCGGCGAGTTCGTCGGCCTCCTCCAGGTACTGGGTGGTGAGGAAGACGGTGGTGCCGTCGGCGACCAGCTGCCGGATGATCTGCCACATGCCGTGCCGGCTGCGCGGGTCGAGGCCGGTGGTGGGCTCGTCCAGGAAGATGATCCGGGGGTTGCCGACCAGGGTCATCGCGATGTCCAGGCGGCGCTTCATGCCGCCGGAGTAGGTGGAGGCGGGCTTGCCGGCCGCCTCGGTGAGGTCGAAGCGGGCCAGCAGGTCGGCGGCGACCCGGTGGCCCTCGGCCTTGGGCAGGTGGTGCAGGTCGGCCATCAGCAGCATGTTCTCGGTGCCGGTGATCAGGCCGTCGACGGCGGAGAACTGCCCGGTGACGCCGATCGCGGCCCGGACCTTCTGGGGCGCGGTGGCGAGGTCGTGGCCGCCGACGCTGACCTGGCCGGCGTCGGGGCGGATCAGGGTGGAGAGGATCTTGACGGCGGTGGTCTTGCCGGCCCCGTTCGGGCCGAGCAGGGCGAAGACCGTTCCGGTGGGGACGGCGAGGTCGACGCCGTTCAGGACGGTCTTGTCGCCGTAGGACTTGCGCAGCCCGTTCGCCGCGATGGCCAGGCCGGTCATGGGGTGCTCCCTGTGGGTGTGGGGGTCGGTGCGGTGCGGGTCGGTGCGGTGCGATGCGGGGCGGTGCGGTTGCTGCGGCGTGACGGTCGGTCAGGCGATGGTGCGGGCGGAGACGTCGCCGTACGAGGTGGTGGCGCGGATGGTGACCGCGGGCACGTCGTCGGCGTTGCGCAGCGCGTTGTGGACGCGGCCGTGGCCGGTGCCGGCGTCCAGCGAGGCGGAGACGCCGCGGGCGACGCCGACCGAGATGGAGCCGGACTGCGTGGTCAGTTCGAGCCGGCCGCGCACCGCCTCGGCGACGGTCAGGTCACCGCGCTGGGTGCTGAACCCGCCGGGGCCGGTGAGTCGGCCCACCTCGATGTCGCCGTCCTGCAGGGTGAGGCTGGCGGAGGCCGCCTCGTCGAGCTTCACGGCGCCCCGGGCGCTCTCGAACGAGACGGCGCCGAGCCGTCCCACGCCCCGGAGTTCGGCGTCCGCGCTCTTCGCCTCGACCTTCGAACCGGACGGCAGCTGCACGGTGACGTCCAGCGCGCCGGTCTGGCCGAGCAGGCGGTGCGCGTTGGAGCGGGTGACGATCCGCAGCACGCCGTCGGCGTAGCCGACCTCGGTCTGCTCGACGGCCTTCGCGTCGCGGCCCTTCCCCGGGTCGGCGGGCCGCAGTTCGACCACGGTGTCGGTGCGGTCGGCGGCGATGAAACGGACCAGGCCGGCCGGGACGTCCAGGACGACGGTGATCGGGGCGGGGGTGTCGAACTTCTGCATGGTGTGCTCCTGGTGACTGCGGCCCGTTGTGCGCCGCTTCGTTTCTGACAACGGAAACGCTACGTTGCATTCATGGATTGGGCAACGCACTTGTTGCAATCAAAAGGCAGAGCCGCAGGTCAAGGTAGCGAAATCGTTGCAACGTTCAGTCGCCTAACGCAACGTCAGTCAGCGCGTTCGTTGCAATGGAATGAGGATGAACGCTATGCTGGGTGTGGAAGTGCCACACACCGCAGAAGGGGGCCCCGATGCCGGGAGGCAGGCTCACCCAGCAGGAGCGCCAGCAGATCGCGCTGGGCCTGGCCGACGACCTCGCCTACGCGGAGATCGCCCGCCGGATCGACCGTCCGACCTCCACCGTCACCCGCGAGGTCATGCGCAACGGCGGCCCCGCCGGCTACCGGGCCGACCTCGCGCACCGCGCCAGCGAGCAGCGGGCCCACCGCCGGCCCGCACCGGCCCGCGGCCCGCGCTCGGCCGACCGCCCGGCCGACGGGCGCGACCCCGAGGCGATGGCCGGCTTCGAGGAGGCGATCACCACCGTCTTCATGCAGTCCGGCATGAGCCGGATGCCCGCCCGGGTGCTGGCCGCCCTGCTGCTCACCGACTCCGGCAGCCTGACCGCCGCCGAACTCTCCGAGCGCCTGCAGGTCAGCCCGGCGTCGGTGTCCAAGGCCGTGACCTTCCTGGACGAGCAGACGATGGTCCGCCGGGAGCGCGACGAGCGCCGCCGCGAGCGCTACCTGGTGGACGAGGAGCTCTGGTACCAGTCCGCGGTGGCCAGTGCCCGCGCCAACACCGCGGTGGCCGCCACCGCCCGCCAGGGCGTCTCCGTCCTCGGCTCGACGACCCCCGCCGGGGCGCGGCTGGAGAACGTCGCCCGCTTCCTCGACCACCTCTCCGAGGTGCTGCTGCGCGCCGCCGAGCAGGGCCGCGAGGTGCTCTCCAGCAAGCCTGCGGAGTGGGCCGAGGAGGAGTGAACTCCGGTCGCCCAGTGCTCAGTTGGCGCTGAGCGCACCGTCGACGGAGGCGATCCTCCCCAGCGGGTCGAACGACACCCGGACGGTGTGCCCGCCCGGCAGTCGGGCGGTGATCGCGTCCGGCTCCTCGGCCGCCGGCGCGCCGTGGTGCCCGAAGTAGCCGCGCACCACGGCGCGGGCGTCGTGCCCGAACAGCCCCGCGCCGGTCAGCAGCATGCGCGGCACGGTGACCGGTTCGAGCGGCGCCGGCCGGAGCGCCGGGTCCTGCGGCACGAAGTACACCCGGGTCCCCGGCCCGGCCGCCCGCCCGATGTAGCCCGGCGCGCCGAGCACGCCCATGCCGGTGAAGGCCAGTGCCTCGGCCGCGTGCCCGGGGTCCGCGAAGCCGGACAGGTCCACCTCCGGTTCCGCCAACTCCGTTACGCCGTGCGCCCGTCCGAACTCGGCGACCCGGGCCGAGGCGGCCGCCACCGGCGCCCCGGCGAAGCCCGGATTGGCCCAGCCCCACAGCCACGACCGGTCCGCCTGGTCGAACGTCCCGAGCAGCCCGACCCGCAGCGTCAGCCCGCCGCTCTCGTAGACGCCCCGCTCCAGGTCGGCCGTCCACGGCGCGTCCGGCAGCACGCGGCCCAGGGCCTCCAACTGCTCTGCGCCCCGGGCGGCGTGGTGCTCGGCGACGCGGAGGAAGGGTTCGCTGAAAGTCGTGGTCACGCCGCCAGCCTAGCGAGGCCGAGCGAATTGACGGAGAGTCAGTTTTTTGATGCTTGACCGTTTTACTTAACGACTGTTGCTGCATGCTTAAATCATTGGCTGGCATGTGGAATTAATCGGTTAAGCGCAAAGCATTGACCGAGTGGGTGTGGCATGCCAGGATCCCGCAGACAACGTTGCCAAGACCTTGTCGCCGCAGCCCGCCCGCGCTCCCTCCACCACCCGCCCGGCCACCCCCGCCCCCTCGGGGTGACGGCCTGCGGCGGGGTGTCGGGCCGGCCGCGCCCCACCCCCCACCCAGAGGAGTGTCATGGAAAAGCCGCCGAGCCGCAGGGCGCTCACGGCTGTCGGCGCGGCAGTCGCCGCCGTCTTCGGCCTGCTGTTCTCCGTCTTCGGGTTCACCCCCGGCAGCGCCGAGGCCGCCACCTCCGGCATCCACGTCAGCAACGGCCGCGTCTACGAGTCCAACGGCAGCCAGTTCGTCATGCGCGGCGTCAACCACGCGTACGCCTGGTACCCCAGCCAGACCACCGCGATCGCCGACATCGCCGCCAAGGGCGCCAACACCGTCCGCGTCGTCCTCAGCAACGGCGACCGCTGGACCCGCACCGGCACCGCCCAGATCTCCGCGCTCATCAACCAGTGCAAGGCCGCCAAGGTCATCTGCGTGCTGGAGGTGCACGACACCACCGGCTACGGCGAGGACGCCGCCGCCACCACCCTCGACCGGGCCGCCCAGTTCTGGGTCGACAACAAGAGCGCGCTCGACGGCCAGGAGAACCACGTCGTCGTCAACATCGCCAACGAGCCCTGGGGCAACAGCGGTTACACCGCCTGGACCGCCGCCACCAAGAGCGCCGTCGCCAAGCTCCGCAGCGCCGGCATCCACCACGCCCTGATGGTCGACGGCCCGAACTGGGGCCAGGACTGGTCCAACACCATGCGGGACAACGCGGCCTCGGTGCTCGCCTCCGACCCCGACCACAACACGATCTTCTCGATCCACATGTACGGCGTCTACAACACCGCCGCCAAGGTGCAGAGCTACCTGAACGCCTACACCTCGGCCGGACTGCCCATCGTGGTGGGCGAGTTCGGCGCTCAGCACAGCGACGGCGACCCGGACGAGGACGCCATCATGGCCACCGCCCAGGCCCAGGGCATCGGCTACCTCGGCTGGTCCTGGAGCGGCAACGGCGGCGGCGTCGAGTACCTGGACCTGGTCGACAACTTCGACCGGAACTCGCTGACCGCCTGGGGCAACCGCCTCTTCAACGGCGCCAACGGCATCGCCGCCACGGCCAAGCGGGCCACCGTCTACACCGGTGCCACACCGACCGCGTCCGCGTCCGCCCCCGCCTCCCCGTCCGCTTCCGCTTCCGCTTCCGCCTCTCCTGCGCCGAGCAAGGCGCCGAACGGGTACCCGTACTGCGCTTCGGCCTCCTCCGACCCGGACGGTGACGGCTGGGGCTGGGAGAACAGCGCCTCCTGCGTGGTGCGCGGCGGCAAGGCCGACACCGGCGCCACCGCCACCACCGCGCCGAACGGGTACCCGTACTGCGCGTCGGCCTCCTCCGACCCGGACGGTGACGGCTGGGGCTGGGAGAACAGCGCCTCCTGCGTGGTGCGCGGCGGCAAGGCGGACCACTGATCCCGTCGCCCTGACCCCCACGCCCCGACCCCCACGAGGCCCGCCCCCGCCCGCTCGACCGGGCGGGGGCGGGCCGCCGTCGTCCACGGGCGCACTCGCCGCCCATCTCCCGTGCGGCCGGGCCCGGTTGGGTCAGCGGATCGTCAAGTTCCAGGTTCGAACGGCCTTCACGGGTGTGCGCCGCGGTACCGGAGGGCAGTCTCTCCCTTCGTACGGGGGCGACGACGCTGTCGGCCGCGCTTCGGCGGCCGCACGGATGGCAAAGGAACGCGAGTGATGCACACCGATCGGGACAACACGGACCTGAGCCGCGCCGCGTGGCGGAAGAGCAGTTTCAGTGGCTGCCAGGGCAACTGCGTCGAGGTGGCCGACGGCTTCTCCACCGCCGTTCCCGTCCGCGACTCGAAGGACCCGGACGGTCCGGCCCTGCTGTTCCCGGCCGGCGCGTGGGCGGCGTTCGTCGCCGGGGTGAAGGCGGGGGAGTTCGGCGCCGGGGGAGCGTGACCGGGCGCCGGCGGGGCCCGGTACGCCGGGCGTCGCCGGGCGGGCCGCCGGGCTCCTCGGGGAGTCCGGACCGCTGCAGGTGGGCTCTCCCGCCCTCGGCGGTGCGGCCGGAACCCCCGCCGACTGCCGTTGACCCGCCGGGTGGACGGGATTAGGGTCTACGGCGACATCGCGTGCCGGTCACCGTCCGGGTGAGGCATGGAGGTGTCGGGACATGCCTTCGGAGGCATTCCTTGCCAGTCGAGTTGAACCACACGATCGTCCACGCCCGGGACAACCGGGAATCCGCGGAGTTCTTCGCGAGCCTGCTCAACCTCGAGATCACCGCCGAGTGGGGGCCGTTCATCGCGGTGGCCCTGAGCAACGGCGTCACGCTGGACTTCGCCACCGTCCCCGCCGACGGCATCACCCCTCAGCACTACGCCTTCTTGGTCTCCGAGGAGGAGTTCGACGCGGCGTACGCGCGGATCCGGCAGCGCGGCGTGGAACACTACGCCGACCCACAGCGGAAGCAGCCCGGCACGATCAACCGCAACGACGGTGGTCGCGGCGTGTACTTCATGGACCCGGCGGGCCACGCCATGGAACTCATCACCGTGCCGTACGGCGGCTGGACCTCGTAACCGCGTCCACCGAGGGCCCCGCCCTCGCGGACGGTCGCGGTGTCACCGCCGGGCGTTCTCGTCGCCCGAGTCCGGAGGCGGGGCCTGGCGGTGGCCGCGGTGGGCGGTCTCCGGGCCGAGCCCGCGCAGCCGTTCCAGCGCGTCGAGGCTCGCCGAGCCGGGTGGGGGCGTGAACAGGCGCAGGCGCTGGTCGGCGGCCTGGGTCTGGAGCAGCTCGTAGTCGAACTCGATCGGGCCGACGGCCGGGTGGAGGACCCGCAGGCGGCTGGTGCGGCGGACGGCGACCTCGTGGTGCTGCCAGAGGGCGGCGAACTCGGGGCTGGCGGTGGTCAGTCGGTCGAGCAGGGCGCGGGTGGGCGGGTCGAAGCCGCGGCGGGTGGCGGCGACCCGCAGCTCGGCGACGTGCAGGCGGCCGAGCGGGTCGCGTTCCCCGGCGGGGTAGGCCTCGCGGACGGACGGCTCGGTGAACCAGCGCCAGACGATGTTGCGGTCCGGTTCGGCGACCGTGCACACGCAGCCGAACAGGGCCTCGGCCGGGGCGTTCTGGGCCAGCAGGTCGCCGAGGTCGGTGAGCAGTTGGGCGGGCGTGTCGCCGAGCCGGTCGAGCAGGTAGCGCAGGGCGGGACGGACGTGCCGGCCGGCGGTCGGGCCCTCGGGCGGGCGGTGGCCGGCGAGCAGGTGGAGGTGATCGCGCTCGTCGCCGGTCAGTTGCAGGGCGCGGGCGAGTGCGGCCAGCAACTGGGGGGAGGGCTGGGAGCTGCGGGCCTGTTCGAGCCGCATCACGTAGTCGGCCGACACGCCCGCCAGCTGGGCGAGTTCCTCGCGGCGCAGGCCGGGCGTGCGGCGCCGGGGTCCGTCCGCGAGCCCGACGTCCTGCGGGCGCAGCCGCTCGCGGGAGCGGCGGAGGAAGTCGGCGAGCCCCGTCCGGTCCATCTGCATGCCGTCCATCCTCCGCTCCCGGTGCGCGGGCCGCAGCGTTCCGGCGGATCCGGAGATCCAGAAGTCCGGAGATCCGGAGGCGTCCGGACGGACGCGAGGGCGACGCCGCACAACCATGCGTTGTGCGGAAGCGGGGCTGCGGCGGGTGATTGGGCGGATCTTGCGCCGAATCCACAATCGACAGTTGTTCGCTAGGCTGTCCCGTCATGGACCTCGAAGCCGTGCGCACCTACGTCGCCGTCGCGGAGGCCGGCCAGTTCCAGATGGCCGCCACCGACCTGGCGATCACCCAGCAGGCCGTCTCCAAGCGGATCGCCGGGCTCGAACGGGACCTCGGCGTCCGGCTGTTCGCCCGCACTCCGCGCGGGACCGAGCCCACCGTCGACGGGCAGGCCTTCCTGCCGCACGCCCGCGAGCTGCTGCGGGCCGCCGAGCGGGCCGCCGCCTCCGTCCGGCCCGGTGCCCGGCCGCTGCGGGTGGACGTGATCAACTCGCGGGGCGCGGCCTCCCGGCTGATGCGGGAGTTCCACCGCGCCCACCCGGGCGTCGAGTTGGACATCGTGATGCTGCTCGACATCGACAGCGCCGTCGCCGCGATCCGCTCCGGCAGCGTCGACGCCTCCTTCCGGGCGGTCACCGCGCCCGGCCGCCCGCTGCCCGAGGACCTCACCGCCACCCGGGTCGTCGACGAGCCGCTGCACCTGCTCACCGGCCCCGGGCACGCCCTCGCCGCCGCCCGCGCGGTGCCGATGGCCGAGCTCGCCGGCCACCGGATCTGGATGCCGGGACTGCTGGCCGGCAGCGAGTGGGCCGCCTACTACGAGGCACTGGCGGGCGAGTTCGGCCTGACCATCGAGTCGACCGGCCCCAACTTCGGTTCCGACGCGCTGCTCGACACCATCGCCGACACCCCCGCCCTGGCCACCTTCATGGGCGAGGACACCCGGCTGGTCTGGCCCACCGGCCACGGCCTGCGCCGGATCCCGGTGACCGACCCCGTCCCGGTCTACCCGCACTCGCTGCTGCACCACCGGGACAACCCGCACCCCGCCCTGCCGGCCCTGCACGCCTACCTCGCCGCCGCGGCCGCGACGGCTCCCGCCGGGGCCTGGGTCCCGCCGTGGACCCCGATGCGTTGAACCGCCGCTACCCGGCGGCGGCCCCCACGCCCGCGCGCAGCGTCAACAGGGTGATCTCGCTCGGCGCGAACACCCGGAACGGCGGCCCCCAGAAGCCGGTGCCCCCGCTGGTGTAGAGCCACGTCCGCTCCCCGTGCCGGCTCAGGCCGCGCACCACCGGCTGGTCGATCCGGACCAGGTACCGGAACGGCCAGATCTGGCCGCCGTGGGTGTGCCCGGACAGCTGGAGGTCGACCCCGGCGGCCGCCGCCAGCGGGACGTACTTGGGCTGGTGGGCGACCAGCAGCACCGGCAGACCGGGGTCCGCCCCGGCCAGCGCGCCGGCCAGGTCGGCCCGGTGCCCGGGCAGGCCGGAGGACTCGGCGGTCACGTCGTCCACCCCGGCCAGCACCAGGGCGTCCCCGCCGCGCTCCACCACCACGTGCCGGTTGTGGAGCGCCTCCCAGCCCAGCTCGGCCATCCGGTCCAGCCAGCCCTGGGCCTCGCTGCCGTACTCGTGGTTGCCCGTCACGTACACCCGGGCCAGCCGGGCCCGGACCGCGCCGAGCGGGGCGGCCTGCGCGCGGCGTTGCTCGGGCGTGCCGTCCGCGATGTCGCCCGCGTGCACCACCACGTCCGCGTCCAGCGCGTTGACCGCCTCGGTGACGCCCGCGGACCAGGCCGCCCGGTCGATCGGCCCGTAGTGGGTGTCGGCCAGCAGCACCACCCGGGTGCCGTCCAGCCCGGCGCCGAGCCGCGGCAGGTGCACGTCCAGCCGCCGCACCCGGGGCACCCGCATCGCCTCGTGGTGGCCCCGGGCCAGCAGCCCGGCCGCCACCAGCACGACCGCCGCCGCGACCAGCCGGGCCCGGCCGGTGCCGCCGACGCCGGCCGCGGCCAGCAGCAGGTCCGCCAGGGCGCCCAGCACCGAGCAGGTCCACAGCACCCACACCACGCCGAGGCTGGTGTCCGCGACCCGGGCCGCCCGGTCGTCGCGCGAACGCGGACGGTGGCCCCTGGCCATCAGGAACGGGAAGCCGACCGCCCAGGCCAGCAGCACGGCCGTGCCCGCCGCCACCACCGGCGGCGGCCAGTCGGTGCCGGCCGCGAGCAGCGTCCACCACGGCGGCAGGCACAGCAGCACCAGGGCGAGGACGAGCATCCCCAGCCGCCGGACCGCCCTCCGCCGGTCCGTCCGCCGCCGGGCCGGGGGCTCGGCGGCCCGTCCGTCCGCCGCCCGCTGCCCGGGCACCCCCACCCGCTCCGTGGACCTGCTGTCCGTCGCCATGCCGCCTCCCGTGTTCGGCCTCCCGGCGCCCGCCCGGGTCAGAAGGCGATCCGGGCCGGTTCGGTGCGGGAGGTGATCCCGAGTTTCGCGTACGGGTGGGAGAGGTGGTAGCCCGCGGTGCGGGGACTGACGAACAGGCGATTGCCGATGTCCTCGTTGCCGAGGCCCTCCGCGGCCAGCCGGGCCGCCTGGAGCTCCTGCGGGGTGAGCCGGTCCAGCGGGCCGGTTCCGCCCGGCGCCGGGCCGGCTCAGCCGCCGCCGTAGGTGGCCTGGGTGACCGCGAAGACGTTGCGGCCGCCCACGGTCTCCTGCAGCGACCACAGCAGGTCGGGGTCGGTGTCGTCCTCCCAGTAGGAGATGCTCTCGCCGCCGCCCACCCAGGCGAAGGTGGACGGGCCGGCGCCGGGCGTCCAGTAGTAGAGCTGCTTCTGCCCCGAGGAGTTGAACCACCACCGGCCGTTGTGCGAGGCCACCCCGTTGAGCTTGTACCAGGGGAGTCGGAGCGCCTGGCTCGCGGTGGTCGTCGAGGCGAACGTGGTGGCCCCGGACGCGAACGGGAAGCGGACCGCCCGCGGCGCCCGCTTGGGGAAGTCGGGGCAGTTCGCCGCCCCTTCCGGACAGGTGTACTCCGTCATCACGATCGACTTGCTGACCCGGTCCAGCGAGATCGAGGACCACGCCAGCTCGTTGAGGCCGGAGGCCGCGTGCGCCGTGACGGTGCCGACCTGCGGCAGCACGTAGGCGTAGTTGTGCGCGTAGTAGGTCGATCCGTAGCGGCCGATCTGGTCGGCGGTGCCGCCGGTGTCGGTGTTCAGGATCTTGCGCATGTCGAAGACCCGCATGCCGACCGCGGTGTCGGCGACGTAGAGGTGGTCGCCGTACCAGGAGACGCCGCCGGCGTGGATCGGGATGTCCTTGAAGCTCGGCGCCGCCGTGGTGCCGGTCGGCTCGACCAGCAGGATCTTCCGGTACTTGTTGGGGTAGGTGGCGTCCCAGTCGACCAGGGTGATCCGGCTGCGCTGGTGGTCGCCGTCGCTGCAGGCGTCCTTGGTGTACCAGCTGACCAGCACCAGCTGGTGCCCGTCGTAGTTGCCGCTGTTCGCGGTGCCCACGGCGTCCCGGCTGGTGGTGATGCCCTGCGGGTAGCTGAAGCAGTCGCCGTCGTCCCCGTCGTCGAACCGGAAGCCGGTGGACAGCCCGGCGACCGAGAAGCCCGAGGTCATCCCCTGCCGGTCGTGGTTCGCGTTCGCCATCACGGTGTGCACCGGGGACGTCCCCAGCGTCGAGACCAGGGCCGAGTCGAGCGCGTCGAACTGGTGGTAGTCCGCGCTGAGCGTGTACGCGGACGCGTCCAGCACCGTCGGCGCCGCCGCGGCCGCCCCCGCCGCCGGTGCCCCGGCCAGCGCGCCGGTGACCAGCACCCCGGTCGCGAGCAGGGCCCCTGCGGTCCTTCTGACTTGACGGAACATCAGGTCGTGCCTCCCCCGTCGGGACGGATCAACGGCCTTTCACGCTAGGCGCGTACTGGGCATGTCCGCAACACTCGCGTCACTCCGGTCTCGAACGTCCCGCTCCGAACGTCCCGCTCCGAACGCCCCACCCGGCGAGCTAGCCGTCCAACCCCGCCCGCTCGATCAGCCGGTGCCAGTACGCGAGTTCCCGCACCTCGGCCTTCCGGTGCACGCCGTGCGGCCGCAACTCCTCGTACGCGCGCACGAAGCGCTCGGCGGTCCGCCGGGTCAGCACCGGCACCTCGTCGAGGATCCGGTCCCACTGCGGGGCCGCCGGGTCCCACTGCCCGCAGTGCAGCCGGTCCACCGGCAGCTGCCGGGCCACCGCCCAGACCAGCAGGTCGGGCGCGTCCTCCAGCAGGTGCCGGTGGTGGGCGGGGGACTCCCGGAGCAGTTCCGCCAGCACGTCCACGATCGCGCGGTGGAACGTGACGGCGATGTGGATGCCGGTGGCCCGGGTCCGCTCGTCGAACAGCGCCCGGAAGTCGGGGCCGGCCGGGTCCCGCCAGATCTCCTGCCGGCCCGCGTCCCCCAGCGTGCGGTGGGCGAGGTCGGGCCGGGAGCCCGGCGCGAACAGTGCCAGCGCCGTCGTCGCCTGGCAGACGTAGTAGCCGTCCCGGTGCGGGCCGCGCCGCTCCCCGCGCCGGAACCCGAAGTACCGCCGGTCGCGGTCGAACTCCTCGACCAGCCGGCGCATCACCGGCTCCCGGACCAGCAGGTCCTGCGGCTGCGCCGGGTTGTCGTACAGGTGCGCCCGGTCGTGCTCGGCGCGCGCCAGGTCGCGGGCCGCCCCGGTCACCACCCGGACGTCCAGCACGGCCAGGTCCAGGTGCTCCGGGGGCAGTTCGGCGGCGAGCCGGGTGATCAGGGCGATCCGCTGGTACCCGTCGACGCACTCCGGCGCGAGCAGGTCGAGCGTCCCGCTGCTGCGCGCCCCGTCCGGCACCCACCGCACCTCGTCGGCTCCCAGCACCACCCGCCCCACCACGCCGAACGCCTCCGGCCGCTCCCGCAGCGCGCGTTCCAGCTCCCGGTTCTGCGCCGACCCGGCCAGGTACTCCCGCCTGGCCTCCAGCCGCGCCGCCGCGTCCGCGCCCTCCCCGAGCCCGGCCAGCTGCCCGGCCGTGACCCGGGCGTCCCACTGCCCGACGTCCGACCGGTGCAGCAGTGTCGTCCGGATCCGCCACCCCGTTCGGGCGAGCGGCGCGTCCATCGGTTCCCGGGGCTCGGCGAAGAAGTTCACACCCCTACAACGGGCGTTCCCGCGATCAGGTGACGGTCACGGCCGCGCGCGGCTACCCGCCGTGCGACCGGGACGCGGTGCCGCCCGAGCCGCCGCCGGTCGGCCGGGTGCGGGCGGCGGAGGCGGGGCGGCCGTAGCGGCTCCGGCCGGTCGTCCGGTTGTGGCGGGGCCGCTCGACGACCGGGTCGGGGATCGTGACGGGGATGCCGGTGGGGACGCGGGCGCCGGTGATCCGGGTGAGCTCCTCGTCGCCGGCCCGGACCGCGGTGGTGACGGGGGTGATGCCGGCCGTGGCCATCATCCGGGCCGCCCCGCGCCGCTGGTCGGGCAGGACCAGGGTGACGACGGTGCCGGACTCGCCCGCCCGGGCGGTGCGGCCGCCGCGGTGCAGGTAGTCCTTGTGGTCGACGGGCGGGTCCAGGTTGACGACCAGGTCGAGGCCGTCCACGTGGATGCCCCGGGCGGCCACGTCGGTCGCGACGAGCGCGGCCACCTGGCCGGCGCGGAACTGCTCCAGCGTGCGGGTGCGCTGCGGCTGGGACTTGCCACCGTGCAGGGCCGCGGCCTTCACGCCGCGCGCGAGCAGCGTCTCGACCAGGCGGTCCGCGCCGTGCTTGGTGTCGGTGAACATGATCACCCGGCCGTCCCGGGCGGCGATGTGGGCGATCGTGGCGCTCTTGTCGGCGTGCCGCACGTGCAGCACGTGGTGCTCCATGGTGCTGACCGCCCCCGCGGACGGATCCACCGCGTGGGTGACCGGGTCCTTCAGGAAGCGCCGCACCAGGCGGTCGACGTTGCGGTCCAGGGTCGCGGAGAACAGCAGCGTCTGCCCGCCCTCGGCGACCTGCTCCAGGAACTCGGTGACCGCCGGCAGGAAGCCCATGTCGGCCATCTGGTCGGCCTCGTCGAGGACGGTGACGTCGACCGCGTCCAGCCGGCAGAGCCTGCGCTCGATCAGGTCCCCCAGCCGGCCCGGCGTGGCCACCAGGATCTCCGCGCCGCGGTTCAGCACCTGCGCCTGCCGGCGCACCGGCACCCCGCCGACCACGGTGGCCATCCGCAGGCGCGCGGCCTGGGCGTACGGGGTGAGGGCCTCGGAGACCTGCTGCGCGAGCTCGCGGGTCGGGACCAGGACCAGCGCGAGCGGGCACCGCGGCTCGGCCTGCCGCCCCGCGGTGCGGGCCAGCACGGCGAGGCCGAACGCGAGCGTCTTGCCGGAGCCGGTGCGGCCCCGCCCCAGCACGTCGCGGCCGGCCAGCGAGTTCGGCAGCGTCGCGGCCTGGATCGGGGAGGGAACGGTGATGCCCCGGCGGGCCAGCACCGGCAGCAGCGCCTCCGGCAGGCCCAGCCCGTCGAAGGACTCGACGGGCGGCAGGGCCGGCACGGAGGCCACCGGCACGGCGAACTCCCGCCCGGCGCCGCCCGTCGGTCCGGACCGGGAGCGGGTGCCCTGGCGCGGCAGACGGTCGGAGCGATTCATGCGGGAGGCCCTCCCTGCGGGCCCTTCTGGCCCTGCGTGACGTCGAACTCGACCTTCTGGCCCTCGAGCAGCTCGCGGAAGCCGTTGGCGTTGATGTTCGAGTAGTGGGCGAACACGTCAGGACCGCCACCCTCCTGCTCGATGAAGCCGAAGCCCTTTTCCGCGTTGAACCACTTCACGGTGCCATTAGCCATGTAAGAAATCTCCTTCTAGGGACTTTCCGGCGCCCGCACGATTGCGGGTGCCGAGTCACCGCGATGAGCGCCCGCCCGGAAAACATGCTGCAAAAACATGCCGGAAAACAAAAATGCGCCTGCAATGTACGAGCAGGCGCACACAAAGTTCATGGGGACCACTACTGCAACTCCTTCGACTGTAGCAGCCCCGGGGGGCGAACGGGAGGAAATCTCCGGTCCGATTTTTCGCCGGGGCCGGGGCGCTCCCGGCGCGGCGGCCAACTCGCCCCGGCCGGAGGCCGGTTGGTCCGGCACGGAGCGCCCGCCGGGGCGGCGGACCCCCGGCGGGGGTGTCCGGGAGGTGCCCCCGGGGGTGTCGCTCGACACATCCGGCATTTCGGACTCCGCAGAATTCCGGTGCCCGGGGGAGGGACGATCCCGCCCCCGGGGGCGCATACTGGGTTGGATGAAGAAATCTGAAGCAGTCCGCCGGCACCTGCCCACCAGCCCCTTCAAAGCCAGGGTCGAAGCGCCGCCGAAGCACTTCGCCGTCGGCGACCGCGTCACCCACGACGCCTACGGCCTCGGCCGGGTCATCGGCGTCGAGGGCGACACCGCGGTCCTGGTCGACTTCGGTTCACGACAGGAGCGCATCGCCGAGCCCTACCGCGGGATGTTCAACCTCTGATCCACCCGCCACGGGCACCGTTCCACCGCCCTGACCGGGCCGCACCGCGATGACGCCGCGGCCACGGGAGAGGGCGGACACCCGCGCGCCGTCCCGCTGACGGCACCAGGCGAGGACGCGCGGGTCCTTGTCGCGCCCGCCGGACCGCCCGTCGTACCGGGGCCGCCCGCCGGACCGTCCGCCGTGCCGTGCGCGCACCCGCTGCGTCCGCACCCCCCGTGCCCGCCGTGCAGCCACCCGGCCAGCCGTTCCCCGGAAGCGCGCCGCCCGGGCGCCGTCAGGCCTGCCGGTGGGTCCCCCGCAGGGCGACGCGGGCGGGGAGCCAGGTGCCGAGGGCGGCGAGCGAGGCCGCACCCAGGAGGACCAGGGCGAGTTCGGCGACGGGGGCGGCCACCCCGGCGGTGCCCCGGGTGATGCCCTCGGCGTACGTGGTGAGCACCGCGAGGGCGACGGCCAGGCCGAGCGCGGTGGCGAGGGCGACGCAGACCGCGGTCTCCCAGCCGAGCATCCGGCGGAGCTGGCGGCGGGTGGCGCCGGCCAGGGCCAGCGCGGTGAACTCGGGGCGGCGGTCGGCGACGGCCATGGCGAGGGTGTTCAGGACGGCGATGGCCACGAAGGTGATGATCAGCCCGAGGGTGACGTAGCCGATCTGCGCGCCGGTCCGGTTCGCGGAGGCGGTGGCGGAGATCCGGTCGAGCACCCCGAGCCCGGGATCGCCCCGCAGGGCGGCGGTGAGCGACTGCCGGGTCAGGCCGTCGCCGCGGACCAGCAGTTCGTCGTCCAGCGGCACGTCGACGTGGGCGGCCACCAGGCGGTGCGCGAGGGTGAGGTCGCCGAAGCCGAGGCCGCGGCCGTAGAGCGCGACCACCGTCACCTCCGCCGGGGTGCCGTCGGCGAGGGTCAGCCGGACCCGCTGGCCGAGCCGGTAGCCCAGCCCGTCCGCGGCCGCCGCCGTGTCGTCCGCCAGCCGGCCGAGGTCGCCGGCGGTGACGCCGAGGTCCAGGGTGTCGGACAACCGCTCGGGCGTGACGGCCTGCACGCTGCGCTTGGTGAGGCCGTCCCGGACCTCGCTGTGCAGGACCCGGGTCACCGTCTCGACGCCCGGCACCGCGGCGAGCGCCGTGGCGGCGGAGGCCGGGGCGTGCGGGCCGACCACGAAGTCGGCGGTGGTGCCGCGCCCGCGCTGGGCGGCGGCCGCGTGCTCGGTGGTGGTCTGGGTGAACAGGATGGTGCAGGCCATCGCGATCAGCAGGGTCAGCGGCACTACCACCGACGCCAGCCGGTGCGCCCCGGCCCGCAGGTGCTGGACGGCGAGCCAGCCGCCGATCCGGGAGGCCCGCAGCGGCAGGCCCAGGAGGGCCGTCCCGGCCCTGGCCACCAGCGGGCCGAGCAGGGAGAGCGCGGTGCACCACAGCAGGACGGCGAGGAAGCAGACCGGCGTCGAGGCCTGGTCGGAGTGCAGGGCGGTCAGCAGGACGGTCAGCACGACCGCGCCGGCGGCGGCCAGCGCCCCGGAGACGACCCGGACCGCGGCCAGGCGCGGCGGCTTCACCTCCGCCTCGCCGAGCGCTTCGACCGGCCTGACCGCAGTCGCGCGCCGGGCCGAGATCCGGGCCGCGGCCCAGCCGGCCAGCAGCGTGGCGGCCGCGGCGGCCAGCGCCGGGAAGGGCGAGAGCACCACGG
Organism: Kitasatospora phosalacinea; assembly: GCF_000716545.1. Lineage (GTDB taxonomy): Bacteria > Actinomycetota > Actinomycetes > Streptomycetales > Streptomycetaceae > Kitasatospora > Kitasatospora phosalacinea. Next base: position 8,057 of record NZ_JNWZ01000086.1, on the reverse strand, counting down.
GCAGGTTCGCCGGGACGACGTCCAGCGCGACGAACCGGTCGTGCAGCCAGCCGCCCAGCGGCAGACCGGCCGCGGCGCCCGGGATCCCGGCGGACAGGCCGAGCACCAGCGCCTCGCCGCCGATCATCTTCCGGACCTGCCGCCCGGTCGCGGCGACCGCCCGCAGCACCGCGATCTCCCGCTGCCGCTGCTGGACCGACAGGCCGAAGGTGCCGACCACGATCAACAGGGCGACCAGCAGCGAGGTGCCGCCCAGGACGGCGCCCATGCTGACCAGGCGCACCCCGGCCCCGGCGGCGTCCGGGAACTCCGCCCCGCCGCGGTCGTCGCCGGTGCGGACCACCGCGCCCGGGGTGCCGGCCAGCAGCGCCCGGACGTCGTCGGCGGCCGACGGCGCGGACGGGAAGACCCCGATCGCGCTGACCAGGCCGTCGTGGCCGGCGAGCGCGCGGGCCCGGCCGGTGCCGAAGAAGACCGCGGCCTGGCTGTCGAAGCCCTGCGCGGTGACCCCGACCACCCGCACGTCCAGCGTCCCCGAGGGCGTCCGGACGGTCGTGGCGGAGCCGGGCGACAGGTGCGTCCGGGCGGCGGTGGCCGCGTCGAGGACCACCTCGTCGTCGGCGGCGGGCGCGCGGCCGGCGGCCAGGGCGAGACCGGCCAGCGGCGCGGACTCCCAGCCGTGGCCCCACGAACCGCCGTCCGGCCCGCCGGGCAGCAGCGCCGGGAAGGTCACCTCGGTGGCGACGGCCCGCACCGACGGCAGGGCCGCGACCCGGTCGGCGAGGGCGGCCGGCACCCAGGCGCGGTCCGCGATCGGCTTGGCCTTCTCCTTGGTCTTCCCCTTCCCCTTGTCCACGACGGCGTGCACCTCCTGGTCGCCGGAGACGACGACCGGCGCGGCCGCGTAGCGCTCCGGCCGGACGCTGCCGAGCAGGCCGGTGACCAGCAGCGTCCCGCAGCCGCAGACCAGGGCCGCGGCGCAGAACAGGGCGACGAAGGCGCCGGCGAACCCGGCCCTGCGGTGCCGGAGGGTGGCGAGGGCGAGTCCCAGCATCATCGGTTCCACGCTCCCAGCCGGATCATGCGGTCGGCGACCTTGGTGGCGGTCGGCCCGGTCATGGTGTCGGCGATCCGGCCGTCGGCCAGGAACAGCACCTCGTCGGCGTAGGACGCGGCGACCGGGTCGTGGGTGACCATGACGAGGGTCTGGCCGAGCTCGTCGACGGCCTGCCGCAGCAGGACCAGCACCTCGCGGGCCGTCATGGTGTCCAGCGCGCCGGTGGGTTCGTCGGCGAACACCACCTCGGGGTCGGAGACCAGCGCCCGCGCGATCGCCACCCGCTGCTGCTGGCCGCCGGACAGCTGGCCGGGCCGGTGCCCGGTGCGCTCCTGGAGCCCCACCCGGCGGACGAGTTCCGCCAGCCGCCCGGCGTCGGCCCGCCGCCCGGCCAGCCGCAGCGGCAGCGTGACGTTCTGCTCGACGGTCAGCGCGGAGACCAGGTTGAACGACTGGAACACGAACCCCGCGCGCTCGCGCCGCAGTTCGGTCAGCTCCCGCTCACTCAGCCGGGACAGGTCGGTGCCGCCGAGCCGGACGGTCCCGGAGGTCGGGCGGTCCAGGCCCGCCGCGCAGTGCAGGAAGGTGCTCTTGCCCGAGCCGGACGGCCCCATCACCGCGGTGAAGCCGCCCTTCGGCAGCCGCACCGTGACCTCCCGCAGCGCGGCGACCGCGCCCCGCCCCTTGCCGTGGACCTTGCTCACGGCGTCCAAAGTGATCGCTTCGCTCATGCCTCCAGCCTGCCGACGCCCGAACTCCCTTCCCAGGGACGGCATCACGCGCCACCCGTGACATCGTCACGGGTAGGGTCGGGCCATGATCAGACTCCTGCTGGCCGAGGACCAGCACGTGGTGCGCGGCGCGCTGGTGGCCCTCCTGGGGCTGGAACCCGACTTCGAGGTCGTCGCGGAGGCGGGCACGGCGGACGACGTGCTGCCCCGGGCCCTGGTCTTCCGCCCCGACGTGGCGGTCCTGGACATCGAGATGCCGGGCCGGACGGACGGCCTGCAGGCGGCCGCCGCGCTGAAGGAGGCGCTGCCGGCCTGCCGGACGCTGATGCTCACCTCGCTCGGCCGCCCCGGACTGCTCCGCCGCGCCCTGGACGCGAAGGTCGACGGCTTCCTGCTGAAGACCGCGCCGCCCGCCGAACTGGTCGCGGCCGTCCGCGAGGTGGCCTCCGGCGGACGGGTGCTGGACCCGGCGCTGGCCGTCGCCGCCTGGGACCTGGCGGACAACCCGCTCACCCCCCGGGAGAACGACGTCCTGCGCGAACTCGCCGGCGGCGCCGAGCCGCCCGAGATCGCCGCCCGCCTGCACCTGTCCACCGGCACGGTGCGCAACGTCCTGACCGCGGTCGTCGGCAAGCTGAACGCCCGCAACCGCACGGACGCCGTCCGGATCGCCCGCGAGGCCGGCTGGCTCTGACCCGCCGGCCGGGCCCGGCACCCGGCCCGGCTCAGTGCGACGGCACTTCGGCCCGCAGCAGGTACCAGCCGTCGTCCGGCCCGGCGGCCAGGGTGCCGCCCGCCGCGGCCAGCCGGACCGTCAGCCCGCCGATCCCGGATCCGGGTGCGGTGACCTCCGCACCGACGCCGTCGTTCTCCACCTCCAGCCGGACCTCGCCGCCGACCACCGAGACGGCGATCCGCGCGTGCCGGGCCCGGCTGTGCCGCAGGACGTTGGTGACGGCCTCGCGCAGCACCACGCCCAGCACGGCCCCCGCCGCGTCCGGAACCGGCTCCTCCTCCAACTCCACGGTGATCGCGGCGGCCTCCAACACGGCCGCCGCCGAAGCCAGTTCGGCGGTGAAGGACAGCCGGGGACCGTCCTCCGCGAGCGCCCCCAGCTCGGCCCGGCCGCGTTCGGCCAGCCGCACGATGTCCGCCAGTTCGGCCCGGCAGCGGACCGGATCGGCGTCCGCCAGCCGCCGGGCCAGCTCGGCCTTCAGCAGGATCGCGGCCAGCCCGTGCCCGAGCAGGTCGTGCAGGTCCCGGGCGGCGCGCAGCCGCTCGGTGACGACGGCGGCGCGGGCCAGCCCGTCCGCCGCCCGCTGCAACTCCCGCACCAGCCGGACCAGGCGCAGCACCGCGTGCACCACCACGCAGGTGATCAGCGTGTTCACGGCGGTCAGCAGCACGGACGCCGGGCCGCCGTCGCCGCCGACCACCCCGCCGCCGATCACCCCGGCGGCGACCACCACCGCGCCGGCCGACGCCGCGCCCGCGCGCACCGGCAGGGCGATCAGCAGCGAACCGGCCAGGATGCCGGCCGCGCCGATCCAGTTCCGCCCCAGCCAGGGCAGCGGCAGCAGGGCGAGCACCGCCGAGGCCACCAGCGCGGCGCGGGCGTGCCGGGTCGCGTCCAGGATCGAGAACCGGACCTGGAAGGCGCAGAAGACCGCCGCGCACCCCGCCCCCAGGACGAGCCGGGGCCCGGGCACGAACATCAGCGCCTTGACGCAGAACACGGCGAGCAGGAACCAGTACGTGCCGAGCGCGGTCCGCAGCTCCGGCGGGTCCACGGCGGGCGGGGCCGGCGTCGCGGCCACCGACGCCTCCACCGCGAAGCGCCCGTCCGCCTCCAGGCCCGCCGCCAGTCGGCCGCCGGCGGCCCGCACCCGCTCCGCCAGGCCGTCGAGCAGGTCCGCGCCGAGCGCCGCCGTCGGCACGCCGTCGCTGACCACCCGCAGCACCACCCGGCCGGCCCGTTCCTCGGTGGAGATCCCGCACCGCCGGGCGTCCCCGACCCGCACCACCGCGGTGACCGCCTCCCGCAGCACCGTCGCCAGCACCGTCCCGGCCGGGCCGAGCGGCTCGCGGTGCCCGATCCGCAGCTCGGCCGCGATGCCCGCCGAACCCAGCAGGGCCCGGGCGCTCGCCGCCTCCGGCGCCAGCGAGAGGCTGCGCAGCTCGGCGGCGGCGGCCCGGACCGCCGCCAGCGTCCGCCGCGCCACCCCGATCAGCCCGTCCAGCTCCGCCGGGTCCCGGCGCCGGGCCGCCTCCCGGATCCCGGCCATGCCCGCGTCCAGCCCGCTGCCCAGCGCGGACGCGATGCGCAGGCGCTCGTCGGTGACCGCCGAAGCCGCGAGCTCCAGCCGCGCGCCGCGGGCCCGGTCCGCCAGCAGCGCCAGCGTGGTCACGGTGTAGAGCATGGCGCCGCCCAGCGCGACCGTCAGCAGCAGGTCGACGGCCTCCCGCGCCCCCGCCGCCCGGCCCGCCTCCACCAGCACCGCCCCCGCCACCAGCAGGGCCAGCAGCACCCGGCGCCGCTCCAGCAGCAGGGAGGCCACCGGCAGGCACAGCAGCCCGATCGAGACCCCGAGCGCCCCCACCGCGCAGAACCCGACGCCCGCTTCCACGGCCGCCCATCCGGCCCACCCCGGAACGCCCCGGGTGTGCCGCGACTGCAACCCCACCAGCGCCAGGCAGCCCGCCACGACCGCGAGCCCCGCCCCGGGCTCCGCCGCGACCCGCCCGATCCCCTTCAGCAGATGCGCCAGCACCAGCGCAACAGCCACCGCCCCCACCAGCCGCCGTCCCACCGACCCGCGCCCCCCTCCGCCCCGCGCATCGTACGGCCCGACCCGCCCACGGTTCTGAGGGGCGGGCGCCCGGTAGTCCTCACGAGCACGAGCACGAGCACGAGCACGAGCACGAGCACGAGCACGAGCACGGGTACGAGTACGGGTACGAGCGGGTCCGGCCGGAACGCGCCCGGCGGCGGTCGGGCACCTCGGCGGTGCCCGACCCGCGGGATCAGGCGCCGGCAGCGGGCTCCGGGCCGTTCCCGTCCCGGCGGAGCTGCTCGTTCAGGCGCAGGGCTTCCTCGAGCTGGTCCTCGAGGATGATGATCCGGCAGGCGGCCTCGATGGGGGTGCCCTGGCCGACGAGGTCGCGGGCGCGCATGGCGATCCGCAACTGGTAGCGGGAGTACCGGCGGTGGCCGCCGGAGGAGCGCAGTGGGGTGATCAGGCGGTGCTCGCCGAGTGCGCGTAGGAAGCCGGGGGTGGTGCCGGTCATCTCGGCGGCCCGGCCCATGGTGTAGGCGGGGTAGTCGTCGTCGTCGAGTTTGTCGGGTGTGTCGGGGCTGGCCGTTGTAGTCACTGCACCTCTCTGGTTCTCGGGAGAACGCGTCGAGGGGCCCCGCAGCCGAACCGGCTCCGGGGCCCCGAAGGGGATACAACACCATCTACCGGCCTGGGCCGGACTTCTGCTTCCGCTCCGCCCCGGGGGAGGGGACGTGCGGGGATCGCGTATGCGTGACCGGAAACCACCGTCCTTGCGTTGGGGTCTGCGGTGTCCACCCGGGCGTCTGCACGGCCCGGGCGATCCTGATGGCGCTTGTGCCCTCCGTTCATCCTCTGTACTTGCCTTGTCACTGTTCCGCGGACGACCGCGGTTCCTTCTTGCCCGGCACGCGCGCCCGCAGCCTGGACGCCTTTGCCGGGATCCTGCGATCTTCACGGCTGCGACTGCTGGTGTTGCTGGTACTGCGTACTGCTCGGTACCGCTGTCGGCGACCCCTGATACCTGCGGGCCGCCCGGTCCGGCGCCAGCCCCGTCGCCCTCCTGCTACTGCCTGGCTTCGGGACTCCACGGCCGGACCGCACTGGGAACCGCTCTTCGACAACTCCGGCCAGTTCGTGTCTGGCCGTTATCGCTGACTGCTCTTTACGAGAGAGAGCCTAACCCCGCCCCAAGCCAATGTCTACTCCGGCGGGAACAGATTTTTTCTCGCGTCGCCGAGGGCTAATCTCCGGCCGTCCGTCCCGGCGGCCGGCCCTCCCCGGCCTGCTCCCGGCCCCGTCGCCGCGGCGGATCAGAGGGTGGCGGCGCGCAGCGCGAGCAGGGCGACCGAGACCACGGTGAGGACCGCCGCCGGGGACGTGCCCTTGAGGTCGCCGACGCGCAGATGGGCGACGACCGCCCCGGCGAAGTAGAGCGTCAGGCCGATTGCGGCGGCGATCCCGAGGGGACCCCACCGGAGTCCGGCGACCGCGCCGGCCGCCCCCGCGACCTGGGCGCCGATCAGGAAGGTCATCAAGCCCGACGGTATTCCGAGGGTGGTCATCTGCTCGGTGATGTGCCGCGTCCGCAGGGACTTGGCCCCGGCCGACGCCAGGAGGATCGCGGACATGAGCACGGTGACGACAGTGAGGGCGACGAACACGGCTGGAACCTCAATCATGCGAGATGCGGGCAAGGAACGTGCGCACCTCGACGACGATAGGCAGCCGATAGGTACCTCAAGGTAACCTTCGAGCGTGAGCCTGCGACCCGGAATCGTCTTCCTCGCCGACTGCCCCGCTCTCCTGGCCATGGAGATCATCGCCAGCAAGTGGTCGATGGTCACGCTCTTCGCGCTGACCGACGGCCCGCTGCGGCACGGCGAGTTGGTCGAACTGAGCGGCGGCATCTCGCGCAAGGTGCTGACCCAGACGCTGCGCCGGCTCCAGGCCAACGGGCTCGTCGAACGGCGCGCGTACGCCGAGGCGCCGCCGCGGGTGGAGTACGCCCTGACCGATCTCGGGCGGACCCTGGAGGAACCCATCAGGATGCTCACCGCCTGGGCGCGGGAGAACGGCGAGGCGGTCTCCGCCTTCCGGGAGGCGGCCGAGGAGGCCGGGGCCCCCGGGGCGGACCGGGCGGGTCCGAACCCCCTCTGACCTGCGGTCGAGCGGGCCGTCGCCCAGGATCTCGACCTGGCTGGACGGAGGTGGACGAGGCCGGGACCGAGACCACGGCACGGCCGCGTCCCGCCGGGTCAGGGCCGTGCCGACGCGGCCGGCGGAGGTTCTTCCCCTCCGGCGACCGGCCGTCGTCCCTCCGTCACGTCACCGGCGAGAGCCGCAACTGCTGCGGTGCGGACTCCAGGTGCGCCGAGAGGTCCGGCAGGGGTGCGGTGTCCCCCACGGTGAACCACACCAGGACGTCCTCGCCCGTCCGCACGGGCAGGGCGGGGAAGGTGTTCTCCGCGTGCTCGGTGCGGTGAACCGCCAACGGCGGTGTTCCGTTGGCCAGTTCCGGGCGCAGCCGCCGCTCGAAGTGGTCGGCGAAGGCGGCGGTGTCCAGCGGGTGGCAGATGGTCGCGATGACCGGTCCGGCGCCGTCCGGGGCGGCGAAGCCCGGACCGCGCAGCAGGAGAACGTCGTCCGAGTCCAGCATGGTCGCGTTGGCCGCGTCGCGGTGGGCCCGCCAGACCGGGCCGGAGTAGAAGGCCCGGAGCGCTCGCGCCCGCTCCGCCATGTCCGGGAAGCCGCGCAGCCAGACGAAGCGGTCAGGGTCGTCCAAGTCCCGGAACCGGCCGCCGACGGTGATGCCCACGGCCTCCTGCCCGGTCACGAACTCGCGCTCGAAGAGCTCGATCAGGGTGTCGCGGGCGCCCGGGTGGAGGGTGTACTGCCGGAGTTCGACGATGGTCACGAGGCGTCCCCCGACCGGGCCCGGCTGAGCTCCATGATCCAGTTGAGCTCCCAGCTCCGGCCGCCGTCCGCTGAGAACTCCTGCTCCCAGCGGGCCGAGTCGACCGTCAGCCGCTGCCAGACGAAGTGCACCCGGACCGGGCGCCCCCGATGCGTGTCGTCACCGTGGAAGTCGCCCCGGCCATCGGTGAAGGCGCCCACGACGGGCGGGTCGAGCCGGCCGGTGCGGCTGTCGGCCCAGCGGATCGACCACTCCTTCCGCTCCTGGTCGAAGAGCCGCAGGGTCACGCCCCGGTACCCCAGGGTGGGGAAGGCGATCTCGTCGATGTTGCCGTTCCCGCCGAACAGCGGGCGGACGACGGCGTGGCCGGGGAACTCCTCCCAGCTGTCGGCGCCGACCAGAAGCTCGGTCAGCCGGCGGTTGGCCACGTTCCAGGAGCCGTGGAGGAAGTCGAAGTCGTTCATGCCCCGGACGCTAGATGTTCTGTCCTGCGAGGTTGGGGACGCGGCTGGCGGGTGGTTGGCCTGCGAGTGCGGTGTGTCCGCGGTGGTGATTGTAGGTGTGGAGCCAGGCGGGGT
>NZ_JNWZ01000085.1 GCF_000716545.1 Kitasatospora phosalacinea | reverse complement strand
GGCGGGGGAGGCGCGGGGGGCGGCGGTGCTGGACGGGTGGCTGCGGCGGGCCCTGGCGGCGCTGGAGCGCTCCGAGCGCGGCGGGGAGGCGGACTGGTGGGCGGGCCGGCTGCTGGTGGCGGGCCTGGCGGGGAGCCCGGAGCCGTCCGCGCACCGCGAGTTGCTGGAGCTGCTGGCCGAACGGGCCGGGCGGGACGAGCGGTTCGGCGCCGCGTTCTGGGTCGGTCTGCCGCTGCCGGTGGCCGAACGGGTCGCGCTGCTGGGCCGGCTGGCGCGCGGCCCGGGCCGGGCGGAGGTGGTCCGGGCGGCGGCGGCCGAGCTGCTGGCCGCCGACCCGCGCGGGGTGCTGCCGCTGCTGTGCGCCTGGTACGGGGAGGGCACCGGGGGCGAGGGGCCCGCCGCCGAGCTGGCCGACGAACTGCTGTACGAGCACCGGGCGCTGGCGCTGGACGAGTTGACGGAGGCGCTGGTCGCCGCCGCCCACCCGCGGGCCGACGCGCTGCTGGGCCGGCTGGCCGAGCACGAGCCGTCCGCGCTGTGCCGGGCGGTCGACCGGTGGAGCCACGACCCGCGCCCCGAGCGGCACGTCGCGGCGGCCGTGCACGCGCTGCGCACCGCCCCGCACGCGGAGGGCTCGGGGGCGCGGCTGCTGCGGCTGGCGGCCCGGACGCTGCTGGCCCGGGAGGACGAACCGGCCCTGCACGGCGCGGCGCTGGCGCTGCTGGTGCGCGATCCGGAGGGCCGGGCCGAGCACCTGGCGGCCGCGCTGGCCGCGTACCGGGCGGGCGACCCGTTCCTGACCGCCGAGGTGCTGGCCGGCCTGGTGGCCGAGCACCCGGCGGAGGTGCTGGCGGCGGTGCGCGAGCGGCTGCGGGTGCCGGACGCCCGGCCGGGGGAGGACCTGCGGGTGCTGGAGGCGGCCGCCGACCCGGCGGTGGCCGCCTCGGTGCCGCTGGTCGCCGCCGAGCTGCTGCGGGACGGCCCGGAGCGGGCCGGGGCGGTCGCCCGGCACCTGGACCGGCTGCTGGAGGCCGGGCGGGACGGCCGTCCGCTGCTGGACGCGGTGCTGGCCGCCGAGCCGCCGGTGCGGGCCGTCTTCGTGCCGGTGCTGGCCGCGCCCGGCGGCGGCCGGGAGGAGCTGCTGGACGCCCTGCTGGCCGCCGAGCGGGACGAGCGGGTGCTGGCCGCGGTGGTGGAGGCGCTGGCGGCCCGCCACGCCGGGCACCCCGGGCGGCGGGTGCGCGAACTGCTGTGCCTGGTCGCCGAGCGGTGGCCGGGCGCGGACGCCGCCCTGGTGCGCTGTGCGGGCCGCTGGGCGGGTTTCGCCCGGCTGCTGGCGTCCTGGCCCGAGGGCGCCCCGTCACCGCCCCAGGGGCCCCGGCTGGCCCGGATGCGGGCCCTCGCCGCGTCCGGCCGGGACCCGCAGTACGCCGCGGCCGAGGCCGAGCGCCAGGTCGACCGTCCCGGCAGCCGTCTGACCGGTCACACCAAGGGCCTTCCGGTACCTGGGCAGGGCCGGTCGCATGGCACGCTATAGGGGTTCGGTTTCGGTCTTTCGAGTGCACGGGTTGTGCACACCGTAGGAACAAGGAGCGGTCAGGTGCAGCGCTGGCACGGCCTGGAGGAGATCCCCGGGGACTGGGGGCGCAGCGTCGTCACCATCGGATCGTTCGACGGGGTCCACCGCGGACACCAGTTGATCATCAACCGGGTGGTGGAGCTGGCCGGCGAGCTGGGGGCGAAGTCGGTGGTGGTCACCTTCGACCCGCACCCCAGCGAGGTGGTCCGGCCCGGCACCCACCCGCCGCTGCTCGCCCCGCAGCCGCGCCGGGCCGAACTGGTCGAGCAGCTGGGCGTGGACGCCGTCCTGGTGCTGCCGTTCACCGCCGAGTTCTCCAAGGAGTCCCCGGAGTACTTCGTGCGGTCGGTGCTGGTCGACGCGCTGCACGCCAAGGCGGTCGTCGAGGGCCCCAACTTCCGCTTCGGGCACCGCGCGGCGGGCGACGTCGAGCTGCTGGCCGAGCTCGGCCGGGCCGACGACTTCACCGTCGAGGTGGTCGACCTGCAGGTGCGCGGCACCGCGGGCGACGGCGAGCCGTTCTCCTCCAGCCTGTGCCGCCGCCTGGTCGCGGCCGGTGACATGACCGGCGTCGCCGAGATCCTCGGCCGCCCGCACCGGGTCGAGGGCGAGGTCGTCCGCGGCGCCCAGCGCGGCCGCGAACTCGGCTACCCCACCGCCAACGTGGACACCGTCGCGCACTCGGCGATCCCCGCCGACGGCGTGTACGCGGGCTGGCTGACCGCCGACGGCGAGACCATGCCCGCCGCCATCTCGGTCGGTACCAACCCGACCTTCGACGGCACCGCCCGCACCGTCGAGGCGTACGCCATCGACCGGGTCGGCCTCGACCTGTACGGGCAGCACGTCGCCGTGGACTTCCTGGCCTGGCTGCGCGGCATGGAGAAGTTCGACTCCATCGACGCCCTGCTGGAGCGGATGGCCGAGGACGTCAAGCGCGCCCGGGACCTCACCGAGCGCCCCTGAAGCCGCCCGAGCGCCCCTGAAGCTGCCGGGCGCGCTCTGCGCGCCGACGTCGGAGCCCCCCGCGGAACGCGTGTTCCGCGGGGGGCTCCGACGTCGCGTCAGCCCTGGTGGGGCGGCGGGTAGCCGTACCCCGGGGGCGGCGCCTCGTGCGGCGGCGGGTAGCCGTAGCCGGGCTGCGGGGCCTGCGGCGGGTACGGCTGCTGGCCCTGCTGCGGGTAGCCGGGCTGCGGCGGCTGCTGCCACGGCTGGCCCTGCTGCGGGTAGCCGCCCTGCTGCGGGTACTGCTGCTGCGGGTACGGCTGCTGCTGTTGCTGCGGGTAGCCGCCCTGCTGCGGGTACGGCTGCTGCTGCTGGGCCTGCCAGCCGGCCTGCTGCTGCGAGCGGGCGATGTCCTCGCCGACCAGCGTCGCCAGCTCGAAGTAGGCGTCGCGGACCTTCGGCCGCATCATCTGCAGGTTGACCTCGGCGCCGGCCGCCAGGCTCTCGTCGAACGGCACCACCACGACGCCGCGGCAGCGGGTCTGGAAGTGCGCCACGATGTCCTCGACCTTGATCATCTTGCTGGTCTCGCGCACCCCGGAGACCACCGTGATCGACCGCTGCACCAAGTCCGCGTAGCCGTGCGCGGACAGCCAGTCCAGGGTGGTCGAGGCGCTGGACGCGCCGTCCACGCTGGGCGTGGCCACCACGATCAGCTGGTCCGCGAGGTCCAGCACGCCGCGCATCGCCGAGTACAGCAGACCGGTGCCGGAGTCGGTCAGGATGATCGGGTAGTGCTGCCCGAGCACCTGGATGACCTGGCGGTAGTCCGAGTCGTCGAAGGTGGTGGAGACCGCCGGGTCCACGTCGTTGGCGACGATCTCCAGGCCCGAGTTCGGGTCCTGCGAGGTGTACTGGCGGATGTCCATGTAGCTGCGGATGTTCGGGATCGCCGTCACCAGGTCGCGGATGGTCGCCCCGGTCTGCCGCTTGATGCGGCGGCCCAGGGTGCCCGCGTCCGGGTTGGCGTCGATCGCGATGACCTTGTCCTGCCGCTCGCTGGCCAGCATCGCGCCCAGCGAGGTGGTGGTCGTGGTCTTGCCGACCCCGCCCTTGAGGCTGATCACCGCGATCCGGTAGCAGGTCATCACCGGGTGCCGGATCAGCTCCAGCTTCTGCTGCTTGCCGGCCTGCGCCGACTTGCCGCCGAACTGGAACCTGGACTGCTTCTGCACCTTCGGCTGGCCGCGCAGCAGCCGGTCCGAGGACAGCTCCACCGCGGCCGTGTAGCCGAGCGCCGCGCCGTGCGCGGAGGGCTGCCCCGCCGCCTGCTGGAACTGCGCCGGGGCCTGCGGCGCACCGCCGACACCGTGCTGCTGCGGCGGCTGCGGCGCGTACTGCTGGGGCTGGGGCTGCGGCCAGCCGCCCGTCCGCGGGTCCACCGGCGGCTGCTGCTGGTTCGGCCACTGCGGCGGCTGGGCCTGCGGCGGCTGCTGACCCTGCTGCGGGTACGGCTGCTGCTGCGGCGGCTGGGCCTGCGGCGGGTACGGCTGGTTCGGCCACTGCGGCGGCTGGGCCTGCGGCGGCTGCTGCTGGGCGTCGGGCTGCGGCGGGTACGGCTGCTGGCCCTGCTGCGGGTACGGCGGCTGCGCCTGCGGCGGCTGCGCGGCCTGCGGTTGGACGGCGACGGGCGGCTGCTGCGCGGCCTGCGGCTGGACGGCGACGGGCGGCTGCTGGGCGACCGGCGGCTGCGGCGGCCCCGCCACCTGCTGCTGCACCGGCGGCGCGGCGTCCGGCACCGCCACGTCCGGCGCGTTCGGGTCGACGGGCGGCTGCGGAGCCTGCGGCTGGACGGCGACGGGCGGTTCGGGAGCCTGCTGCTCGGCCGCCGGCGGCTGCGGCGCGGGCGGCTGGGGAGCCTGCTCCGCCACCGGCGGCGGGCCGGGCACCTGCTGCGCCACCGGCGGCTGCTGGGCGACCGGCACCGGCGGCGGCCCCGCCACCTGCTGCTGCACCGGTGGTGGCTGGACCTGCGGCGGCTGGGCCTGCTGCTGGACGGGCGGCTGCGCTTGGACGGGCGGCTGCGGCTGCGGCGCCGCTACCGGAGCGCCGGGCGCGGCGCTCTGGGTGTACCAGGACGGGGCGCTGTAGTCCGGGGCGTCGGACCAGTCATCGTCGTCCTCGGCCGCGTTGTCGCCGACGTAGACGCCGTCCCGATCGCTGCTCACTGGGGCTCCCTCGTTCTCGCCGAAGCTGCTTCGGCGGTTGCCGTCGGGCAACAAGACTAGGCCGTGCAGGTGCCCGGGCTGAAGGCGGTGCCCGACCTGACGGCGGATCCGGCCGACCCTGGCGACCCGGCCGGCCCGGCCCGCCCCGGCGGGGCCGGGACCCCTCCGGAGCGCGCCGGCCGACCGGAGCCCGGTCAGTCCATGCGGCGCGGGCCGCCCAGCACCTGGGTCTCGGCCTCGCCCTGGTTGGTCATCACGTACTGGCGCCGCATCCGGGTCGCCCACAGCGTCACGTTGTCCGGCAGCGTCGGCAGCGCGCTGACGTCACCGGGGGCCAGCGACAGCAGCCGGCCCAGCAGTTCGGCCTCCTGCGGCGAGACCCGCTGCAGTCCGACCAGGTCGGCCGTGTTGATCACCCGTCCGGCGTTCGGGCCCAGGTAGGGCAGCACGGTCAGCGTGGTCTGCCACGGCGTCGCCGACAGCCGGCTGCGGTTGGGCCGCGCGCCCAGGTCGCGGACCACCAGAACGGGGGACGCCACCGACGCGCCCTGCGCACCCAACCGGCCCACCTGGTGGATCGTCACGCACGGCTGCCCGCCGCCCGCGGCCTGCGCCATCGGCGCCCACGCCTGCGGACGGCCGGTCTCCACCGCGATCCGGGCCCCGGTGGCGGCCGCGCGCAGCGCGATCAGCTGCGCCGTCCACATGCCGCCGACCAGCACCACCTCGAACGCCGACGGGCGGAACAGGCCGATCACCGCGGGCTGCTGCTGGTGGTCCAGGCCGATCACCACGCCGTCGTCGCCGACCGGGAAGGCCAGCGCCGACAGGTCCTCGACCGTCAGCACGTGCTTCTCCCGGCGCGGGCCGCGCAGGCCGTACCCGGGACGCACCCGCACCGGGCGCTGCTCGACCGGCTGCGGGGCCTGGCCGGAGTAGGTCTGGTAGGCCATCAGGACGTCCCTCCCAGGGGCAGCGTGGCGAGCAGGCCCGGGGCGTGCTCCAGGTCGAGGCGGGTCAGCGAGGCGCCGTTGTGCTGCGCCCGGGACTCCACCTGGCGGCCCATCTGGACGAGCCTGGCCTCGTTGTGCTCGGTCAGCCGCAGGTGGCCGCTGAGCGCCACCGAGCCGCCCAGCGCGCGGGTCGCGGTGACCGAGAAGGTCGAGGCGAACGCGGGGGTGCCGGTCAGCTGGTTGACCAGGTCGGGGGCGGCCACCCGGCCGCCGCCCATGCCGGGGCGGGACAGCACCGGCCACTTGGAGATCCAGTACGTGGCGTGCCAGCGGTCGTCGATCCGGCAGTACTTCGCCGACTCCTGGGTGCGGCGCACGCCCACCCCGCCGCCGCCGGAGCCCTGCCGGCCCGCCACCGCCACCGGGTTGGCGCACACCGAGATGGCCAGCGCGGCGATCAGCTCGCGCTCGTCCAGCACGGTGGCGGTGAACCCGGCGTTGTTGAGCCGGCCGGCCAGCTGGTCGGTGACGCGCTGCAGCGTCTTGCGGGCGCCCTCCTCGCCGCCGCCGCGGGCCAGCACGGCGGTGGCCGCGCGCTCCGGGTCGAGCTTGAGCGCGACCCAGGTCAGCCGCAGCGCCGGGGTGTTCACCCCGCCGGGGGTCTGCTGGTAGGCGCGGGCGGCCAGCGAGTGCTCGGGCAGGTGCGGCGCGGGCGCGGGCTGGGTGTGCTGGACCAGCTGCACCGACTCCAGGCAGATGTCGTCGACCTGCAGGACCGAGCAGATCAGGTCCAGCGGGACGGCGGAGGCGGCCCGGCCCGGGCGCAGCGGCTGGTCCTTGGACTGCACCAGCAGCACCGAGGTGAAGAAGGTGCCGTCGCCGACCATGCCGGTCTCGCGGCGCAGCGGCCGGCCGTCGCCGAGGTCGGTCTCGATCGCGTGGGTGCAGGTCTTGAGCGCCGGGTCGAGCTCCATCACGGGCGCGATGGCCGGGTCGGTGCCCGGCGGCGGGACGTTGTACTTCGCTTCCTTGCGGCGGGAGTTGTACGTCGAACGGACGCTCACCGCCTCGCCGGTGGTGCGGCCGCCGAGCCGCAGCAGCGCCACCGCGGCCAGGATCAGCGCGGGCACCGCGAAGACGCCCGCCATCATCGTGTTGATCGACCAGCCGACCGCCACCAGGGCGGCGGCGACCTCCAGCTGGACGATCTGCTTGAGTTCCAGGCGGCGGCCCAGCAGCCCGGGCCTGGGCAGCAGCCGCAGGCTCACCGGGCCGACCGCCGCGGGCGCGGGCGGCGCGCTGCGGGCCCGGCGTCCGCCCGGGGCGTCCGGCCTCCGGCCGTGCGAGGTGGAGCGTCGTCGTGCTGGAGCGGACTGGCTTGGCATCCCCCGAATTGCCCTCTCTGCTTCAGATGTCCCGTCAGATCCCCCCGCGGGCCCGGAAAGCGCGGGCGGGGGCCGGGTCGGCGGCCCGGATGGCGGACCGTAGGAGCCTACCCGTTACCGTACTCACCGTCTGCTGCCGCATCGTAGAGGGGTGGCCGAGCGGGTCGCCCGCCGGGTGGCAGACTCAACGGACGGCACAAGCGCGTTGACACCCGCGGGGCGGGTCACACAGGGGAGACGGGGACGAGCATGGCATCACGCCGGGACGAGCTGAACGCCTACACCTTCGCCCGGAAGCGGATGGTCGGGGCCTTCCTGCAGCCGGGCGGCGGCGGAAACGACGAGGACGCGCCGCGTCCGCTGCGCGCGGTGCTGCCGAGCTTCGTGGTCGCCGCGGTGGTCGTCGCGGGCTTCGGGATGTGGGGCGTGCTCAAGCCCGCCGCGCCGCCGAACTGGGACAGCGGCAAGTTCATCATCCAGGGCAAGTCCTCGACGACCCGCTACGTGATCCTGAACGACGGGCCCAACAAGGAGCCCACCCTGCACCAGGTGCTGAACATGTCCTCGGCCCGGCTGGTGCTGTCGGAGAGCGCCACCGTGCAGACCGTCGCCGACAACGTGCTGGACGGCTACCCGCGGCGCGGCGCCACCATCGGCATCCCGTACGCCCCGGACAAGCTGCCCTCGAAGGGGGACGCCGGCGAGGCCAAGGACTGGTCGGTGTGCGACAAGCAGGGCAAGGACAACCTGCAGGCGACGGTCGGCCAGTCGGTGTTCATCGCCGCCGGGCAGGACAAGAAGAACCTGGAGGCGCCGGACAAGGTGCTCAACGAGAACCAGATGCTGCTGGTCCAGGAGCCGCGGGTGAACGGCGGCAACGCCGACGGCTCCATCTACCTGGTCGACTCCAGGGGCTTCAAGCACGCCCTGGGCAAGCGGGACATGGAGGACAAGGACCGCAAGGACCTGCTGAGGGCGCTGAGCGGCCCGGACGTCAAGCCGCAGCAGGTCACCAAGGAGTGGCTGGACACGCTGGCGGTCGGCGACCCGGTGGAGTTCCCGCGGATCGAGAGCCTCCGCACCGCCAAGCAGTCCGGCCCCTCCAGGCTGGAGCTGTCGAACCAGGCCCAGAGGCGGGTCGGCCGGCTGCTGACCTTCCAGGGCGCGTACTACGCGGTCGGCGAGAACAAGCTGTACCAGATCACCGAGTTCCAGGCGCAGATGATGCGCACCGACCCGGCGACGCAGGGCGCCTACCCCGAGGGCGGCGCGCCGACCATCGAGGAGGTCGGCGCCGCCGACATCAGCAAGCTGGAGCCCAAGACCGTCAAGGACATGATGGGGCTGTCCAAGGACCTGCCGGGCTACAAGCAGCAGGCCGTCAACGTCGGTGACAAGGGCACCCGCACGGTGATCTGCTCCACCTTCGCCGGCGCCGACGACAAGGGCGGCATCAAGCGCACGGTCTGGGCGCACACCGACTACCCGGCGCAGGTCACCTCGGGCTCGGTCAGCGCCCACGTGACGCCCGGCCACGGCCTGCTGTACCGCGCGGTGGAGGGCGACACGCTCGGCACGGACGCCCAGGCGGCCTCCTCCGGCAGCGACTTCCTGATCACCGACTCCGGCCTGCGCTACTCGCTGCCCGCCAACAACGACGGCGCCTCCGGCACGGCCACCGCCTCGCCCGAGCCGGGCAAGCAGAACAACACCAACGAGGCGCAGGCGCGGCTCGGTTACAAGGACGTCCTGCCGCCCCGCGTCCCGCTGGCCTGGTCCAAGCTGGTCCCGGCCGGCCCGGTGCTCAACACCAACTCCGCACTTCAGGCTCAGAACGCCTGACGGATCGTCACCCGGGGTGCGGTGGTCCAGTGTCATGGTCTGGTAACTACCCGCTGCCCGGTGTTGGGCGCACAGCAGTTGGCCGTTACAGTGCTTCAGAGCACCACACCGGTGGTGCCCGTACGGACGTTCGCCACAGGGGTGTCCGGACGTAGTCTGTCTCATGGGGGACGGTGGATCATGGCAGGTCAGTTCACGACGACCGCGGAGGAAATGACCGCCTTCGCGAACCGCATCGGCGAGGTCAACCAGCAGGTCCAGGGCGAGATCAACCGTCTCAACACCCTGGTCTCGGAGATCGCTTCGGGCTGGAAGGGCGCGGCCGCGTCCGCGTACCAGCAGATGCAGACGCAGTTCAACGACGACGCCGTCGCGCTCAACAAGATCCTGGACGAGATCCGTCAGGCCATCGAGGCGACCACGAAGGCCTACTCGATGACCGAAGAGGAGCAGCGCGCTGCGGTCGGTGGCATCGGCTGACGCCGGTAGCTCGTACCACCAACCACTTTGCGCCCCTTTCGGGCGCGCCGTGAATCCATCGAAGGGGAGAGATCAATGTCCGGCATTCTCGTCAATTTCCAGACCATCCAGAACGCGAGCTCCGAGGTCCGGCAGACCGCCGCTCGTATCCAGAGCCAGCTGGACGACCTGAAGGCGGGCGTCCAGCGCATCGCCTCCAGCTGGGAGGGTGCGGCTCAGCAGGGCTACCAGGCCCGGCAGGCCCAGTGGGACGCCAAGGCGGCGGACCTGCAGCAGGTCCTCGGCCGGATCGCCTCCGCGCTGGACAACGCCGCGCAGAGCTACCAGCAGACCGAGAGCGCGAACGCGGGCATCTGGGGCGCCTGACCCGGCGGGCCGGAAACGGCACGGGGGAACCGGCACGGCAGTGCTTGACACGGGCGGGCGTCCTCAGGGCGCCCGCCCTTCGCGCGCCGCACGGGGCGGCACGGTGAGCGGAACACGGGTGGAACGCAGTGAGGGGTGGAGCAGAGGTGTCGTCAGGATCGTTGCGCCGGGCCGGTGCGGTGCTGCTGGTGCTCGGGGTGATCGGTTCGGCCGCCGCCGGCCCGGCCTGGGCCGAGCCCGCCCCCGCGGGCGGCGACGCCTCCCGGGCGGCGCTGTCGCTCGCCGCGGCGGGTGACTGCAACTTCCCGATCGAGCAGGACGTGGTGTCCAAGCCGTGGGCGCTGCAGCGGGTGTTCCTCAGCGAGCTGTGGGGCGAGGACCAGCGGCCCGGCGGCAAGCCCAGCGCGTCCCCGAGCGGCGGCACCCCGGGCGACGACCCGGGCAACCGGACCGGCCGCGACGTCACGGTCGCCGTCATCGACACCGGGGTGGACGCCAACAACCCGCAGCTGGCCGGCAAGGTGCAGGGCGGCCGGGACCTCCTGGGCGAGAACCCCCCGGAGGGCCAGCAGCGCCCCGAGGGCAACAGCCTGACCGACAAGGTCGGCCACGGCACCAAGGTGGCCGGCATCATCGCGGCCGCCCAGAAGCCGGGCATCGGCTTCGTCGGCCTGGCCAAGGACGCGACCATCCTGTCCATCCGGCAGAACGACGCCGAGGGCCACGGCAGCGTCAAGACCCTGGCCGAGGCGATCAGCGAGGCGGTCGCCAAGGGCGCCGAGGTCATCAACATCTCGCAGGACGTCCGGATCCAGAACGACCCGAGCAAGACGCAGTCGGCGGACCTCGACAACCCGTCCTTCCCGGACGCGTCGAACCTCACCGCGGCGCTGAAGGAGGCCGAGCGGCGCGACGTGGTGGTGGTCGCCTCCTCGGGCAACGACGGCGGCGAGGGTGCGACCTACCCGGCCGCCTACTCGTGGGTGCTCGCCGTGGGCGCCTCCGACCGCAACAACGAGCGGGCCTCGTTCTCCCAGTACGGCGACTTCGTGGACGTGGCCGCGCCCGGCGTCGACATGCTCTCCACCGTCCCGGGGCACGGCCAGTGCACCGACAACGGCACCAGCTTCTCCGCCCCGTACGTCGCGGGCCTGGCGGCCATCCTCAAGGGCATGCACCCGACCTGGAAGGCCCAGCAGATCCGCACGGTGATCGAGCAGACCGCGCAGCGCACCGAGCACGGTGCCAACAAGTACATCGGCTGGGGCGTGGTCGACCCGGTGAAGGCCGTGGAGTACGCCACCGTGCCCGGCCCGTCCGAGTCGCCGCACCCGGACCCGTCGACCAAGCTGGACGCCGTGCCGCTGGTCGCGCAGCCGCTCGGGCTGGAGGAGACCCAGGCCGATCGGGACCGCCGCACCGGCACCTTCGTGCTGGGCATCGGCGCCCTGGTGGTGGCGGGGCTGGCCGGCGGCTCGGTCGTCGCCCGCGACATGGGCCGCCGCCGCAGCCGGCACGGCTGACGCGCCGCGCGCGCTGCGTCGGGCCGGGCCCGTCGGGCGGGGGCCGGTCCCGGAGAAGGGGCCGGCCCCCGCGCGGTCTCGGGGACCGGGCGGGGGCCGACGCGGGAGCGGCCCGCGGGGGTCAGGCGCGCTCGTCCTCGGGGAGGGTGATGACCCAGCGGGTCTCCGGGCGGGGCCGCAGGTAGAGCGCCCAGTAGAGGCTGGCCGCGGCGGTGATGCCGAGCGTCCACCACAGCGCGGTGTGGTCGAGCTGGGTCAGGACGTAGGCCAGGGCCACGATCACCAGGATCGGCAGCGCGGGCCACAGCGGCTGGCGCCAGGCCGCGGCGCCCTTGTGGTGGCCGCGGCGGGAGAACAGCGCGCCGACGGCGACCAGCAGGTAGAGCGCGGCGACCGCGACACCGGTGATGTTGGTCAGCAGGCCCTGGCCGACGAAGCAGAGCGCGGCGCCGGGGATGCCGACCGCCAGGGTGGAGATCCACGGGGCGCTGAACTTGTTGAGGGTGCCGAAGGCCCGGTTCACCGGCTCCGGCCACGCCTTGTCGCGGCCGGAGGCGAACAGCACCCGGGAGTTCTGGATGACCATCACGATGCCGGCGTTGACGATCGCCAGCGCGATGCACAGGCTGATGAAGGTGCCGACGCCGCTGTTGCTCCAGCCGATCACCAGCGAGGAGATGTCGCCCTCGCTGAGCGCCTTCAGGTCGGGGGCGCCCACGGTGATCGCGGCGACCGGGATCAGGATGACGGCGGCGGACAGGCCCAGCGTCCACAGCACGGTGCGGGCGACGTTCTTGCGCGGGTCCTCCAGCTCCTCGGAGAGGTAGATCGCGGTGGAGAAGCCCTGGGTGACGAAGAGCGCGGTGCCCATCGCGGCCAGGATCACCGAGAAGCCCACCCCGCCGGTGGCGCCGGCGGCGTCGGTGACCGAGCCGTGCAGCATGCTGCTCACGCCGCGCTGGGAGTGGCCGAAGCCGAGGAAGGCGACCACGGCGCAGGCGACGACCTCCAGCACCAGGAAGATGCCGGTGATCCAGGCGTTGGCCCGCAGGTCCAGCAGACCGGCCACGGTGGCCGCGAGCATCACCGCGGCGCCGGCCCACTTCGGGTCCAGGTGGATGATCGGTTCCAGGTAGTCGGCGGTGCCCATGGCGATCAGTGAGGGCACGATCATCACCACGATCAGCGACTGGATGAACACCAGCCAGCCGGTGAACTTGCCGGCCAGGGTGCCGACCATGGCGTACTCGCCGCCCGCCGAGGGCACCAGGGTGCCGAGCTCGGAGTAGCAGAACGCCACGGCGACGCAGATGACCGTGCCGATCAGGATCGACATCAGGGTGAAGGTGCCGAGCGAGTTGAAGAGCTCCGGGACGATCACGAAGAGTGAGGAGGCCGGGGTCACGCAGGAGAGCGTGAGCAGGGTGCCGCCCACGACACCGAGCGAACGGGCGAGCTTCTTGGGGCTGCCCGCGGTATCCCCCGCGGCGGGGGCTGCTACCTGCGGGGGGAGCGTGTCGGTCATGGGGCATCCGATCCACTGAACGGCGGTGTGGGGGTGGGAGCGGTATCGCCTCCGAAGCACGGTCTCGCGGTGTGGTTTCTGCTTCGCTCCCGGCTCGCCAGGTTGCCTGGGTGCATTGGCCCAGTCAACGCGCGATCGGCTGCGGATTCCGTTGTCGTAAGGCGGTTTCGCCTGCGGAACGCAGCCTCCAGGCGTGCGAGGCGTATGTTTCCGTAGTGTCAACTCCGGTGAACTGCGCTTGAATCGAAGGTGAAGTGGGCTGGGTCACGCCCGATTCCAAGGCGGGGTGCCGTACTGCGCTGCTGGGCCGAAAAGGCCGCTGAGCAGCCGGGACGGGGTGCGGGAACCGAAGGAGAACCGAGAAAATCGGAAGATAACGTTATGGCACCGTTCCGGCTCCGGGGTGCCGAAAGGGCCGGGCTCCTTCCGGAGCCCGGCCCTTTCGGTCACCGTGCGTGAACGGCGTCCGCGCTAGACCTGCGTCGGCAGCCAGCCCGTCTGCACCGTCTGGCCCGCCTGGATCCGGCGGGAGACGAACACGCCGCGGCCCGGCGGCAGCGGCTGCGGCTTGACCGTGCCGAGCAGCGCGCCCTCGCCCTTGTCGCCGGAGAGCAGCACGCCCTGGCCGCCCAGCTCGCGCATGCGCTGCATCACCGGCTCGAACAGCGAGCGGCCGGCGCCGCCCGCGTTGCGGGCGACGATCAGGCGCAGGCCGATGTCGCGCGCGAACGGCAGGAACTCCGCCAGCGGCGCCATCGGGTTGCCCGACTGGGTGGCGACCAGCTCGTAGTCGTCCACGATCACGAACATGTCCTTGCCGGTGTACCAGCTGCGGTTGCGCAGCTGCTCCGGCGTGACGTCCGGGCCGGGCAGGCGGCGCCCGCAGGCCCCGCGCAGCATCTCCACGATCGCCGACATGGCGGGCGCGGCGGCCGCGTACTCCACCAGGTACTCCGGCGGCACCACGCCGAGCAGCGAGCGGCGGAAGTCGCCGACCACGATGCCCGCCTGGTCCGGGGTGTACCGCTCGGTGATCTGCTTGATCAGCATCCGCAGCAGCGCCGACTTGCCGGACTCGCTCTCGCCGAAGACGACGAACAGCGGGTCGGTCTCGAAGTTGACGAACACCGGCGCCAGCTCGACCTCGTCGACACCGAACGCGACACCCAGTTCCGGGTGCTCGAAGCCCTTGGGCAGCGAGTGGCCGTCCAGCACCGGCGGCAGCATGCGCACCTGCGGGGCCCGGGGGCCCGACCAGGCCGCGTTGACCTGGGAGACCAGGCCGGTCACGCCGTCCACCAGGTCCGCGGTCTCGCTGGAGCCGTCGATCCGGGGCAGGCCGGACAGGAAGTGCAGCTGGTCGGCGGTCAGGCCGCGGCCCGGGATCGGCGGGACGTTCGCGGCGGCCTTGCGGCCGATCTCGGACTCCATCGAGTCACCGAGCTTGAGCTCCACCCGGTTCTGCAGCTGGTCCTTCAGCGCCGGGCGGACCTCGGCGTAGCGGGCCGCGGTGATCACCACGTGCACGCCGTAGCCGAGGCCGCGCTGCACGATGTCGGCGATGACCGGCTCCAGGACCTCGAACTCCTGCTTGAAGGTCAGCCAGCCGTCGATGAACAGGAACACGTCGCCGAACTGCTCGTCGGGCAGCTGCCCGGCGGCCCGACGGGAGCGGTAGGTGGTGATGGTGTCGATGCCGGTCGACCGGAACAGCTCCTCACGGCGGTTGAGCACGCCGTGCACCTCGCTGATCATGCGGCGGACCTTCTCGACGTCCAGTCGGCCCGCGACGCCGCCGACGTGCGGCAGGTCGGCCAGCGAGCCGAAGCCGCCGCCGCCGAAGTCGAGCAGGTAGAACTGCGTCTCCACCGGCGTGTGGGTGACCGAGAAACCGGCCACGATGGTGCGCACCATGGTGGACTTGCCCGAGCGCGGACCGCCCACGATCATGCCGTGGCCGGCGGCGCCCGAGTAGTCCAGGTACATCACGTCGCGGCGCTGGTCGCGCGGCTTGTCGACGATGCCGACCGGGACGACCAGGTTGCCCTGGCGGACGGCCGCCGGGGTCAGGCCGCGGTCCGGGCTGACCTGCAGCGGCTCCAGCAGGCTGTCCATGGACGGCGGGGCGTCCAGCGGGGGCAGCCACACCTGGTGGGCCGGCGGGCCCTGGCCGATCATCCGCTGCACGAACACGTCGAGCATGGTGTCCAGCAGCGCCTCGTCCTTCTCCTCCTCCTCGGGCAGTTCGGGGAGGATCTCCACCTCGGGCTCGACGACCTCGACCTCGGCGGCGGTGAACAGCACCGGCTGGGCGGTGACCACCCGGCCGCCGACCGCGCGCTGGGCGCCCGGCGCCCGGTACTTGCCGGAGACGTAGGCGGCGCGGAAGCGCTCCATCACGTCGGAGCCGAACTTGAGGTAGCCCACGCCGGGGATCGGCGGCAGGTGGTAGGCGTCCGGCACGCCGATCGCGGCCCGCGACTCGGCGGCCGAGAAGGTGCGCAGGCCCAGGCGGTAGGAGAGGAAGGTGTCCAGACCGCGGAGCTTGCCCTCCTCCAGTCGCTGCGAGGCCAGCAGCATGTGCATGCCGAGCGAACGGCCGATGCGGCCGATCTGGATGAACAGCTCGATGAAGTCCGGCTTCGCGGTGAGGAGCTCGGAGAACTCGTCGATGATCATCAGCAGCGAGGGCAGCGGGTCGAGCGGCGCGCCGGCCGCGCGGGCCCGCTCGTACTCGTTGATGTTCGCGTAGTTGCCCGCCGCGCGCAGCAGCTCCTGGCGGCGGTTCATCTCGCCCTCGATCGCGTCGCGCATGCGGTCGATCAGGGTCGCTTCGCCCTCGAGGTTGGTGATCACGGCCGCTGTGTGCGGCATCTCCGACATGCCGGCGAAGGTCGCACCGCCCTTGAAGTCCGCGAGGACCAGGTTCAGCACCTCGGAGGAGTGGGTGACCGCCAGCGCCAGCACGATGGTGCGCAGCACCTCGGACTTGCCGGAACCGGTCGCACCCACGCACATGCCGTGCGGGCCCATGCCCTCCAGCGAGGCTTCCTTGATGTCCAGCCAGACGTACTCGCCGTTGCTACCGACGCCCAGCGGGACGCGCAGCTTCTCGCGGATCGGCTTGGGACGCCAGTGCCGGGTCGGGTCGAAGGAGCCCGGGTCGCCGGTGTGCATCATTTCGGTGAAGTCCATCGACACCAGCGACGGGTCGCTGTCGTCGCCGCCCGCGGACGCCCGGAACGGCGCCAGCTGCCGCGCCAGCGCCTCCGACTGCCAGGCCGACAGGGTGTCCGGCGTGCCCGGGTAGCTCGCCCCGGACGCCGCCTCCAGCAGCAGCGAGTCCTTGCCGACGGTGATCACCAGGTGGCCGTTCGGCTCGTCCAGGTCGCCCGGGACGACCTCGATCACGGTGACGCCCTGGACGCCCTCCGGACCGGCGATCACCGAGTCGACCGGCACCGAGGCGCCGTCCATGATGACCACCAGGTGCGGCTGGTCCGGGGTCGGCGTGCTGTCCCGGGAGAAGCCCTTGCGACCGGCCAGCTCGTTGGCCAGCAGTTCCTCCAGCTCACCCAGCCCGGAGGCGATCAGGCGCCGCGAACCGGCCCCGTCGCTCTCCTTGCGGTGCTGGGTGTGCGGCAGCCACTTCGCCCACTCCCACTCCTCCACCGCGCCCGGCGCGGCAGCCACCCCGATCATCAGGTCCTCGGGGGAGTGCAGGGTCGCCAGCTGGGCCACCATCGCCCGCACGTTGCCGTACACCGAGTCCGGGTCGCCGCACACCGTGATGTGGTAGAACGCCCGCAGCGAGACCGCCAGCGGCAGGTCCTGCAGGGTGCCGTGGGTCTTGATGAAGGTGCCCATCGCCTCCGCGGCGAGCGGCTCCAGCTCGTCCATCGGCGCGGTCTGCGGCGCCACCAGCGGCGTCGACAGCTGCAGCGGGCCCAGGCCGACCCGGATCTGCGCGAAGTCCGCGTCGGTCGGCCGGCGCTCCCAGAGCCGGCGGCCCTCGGCCACCACCGACCACAGCTGGTCCGGCTCCGGGTGGGTGAACAGCAGCGCGCCGCGCTGCCGCTCGGCCGTGCGGCGCACCTCGCGGCGCTTCTGCTGCAGGTACTTCAGGTAGTCGCGGCGCTCGTCCGAGGTCGCCGCGCTGCCGCCCTTGCGGGCCCTGACGATCTGCGCCACCGCCATCGCGGCGGTCGAGGCGATCATCAGCACGCCCATCATCTTCATCGGGCCCTGGCCGCCCTGGAACAGGAAGGCCGCGCTGCCGCCCATGCCGAGCATCGGCATCAGCGTCATCAGCCAGTCCTCGCCACCGCCGCGCGGCAGCTCGGGCGGCGGAACCAGCTCGACCGGCTCCTCCGACACCGCGGGCGGGAACGCCCGCGGCGGGCGCTTCACCGTCACCGTACTCATGCAGCCACCTCGCCGGCGCTCGGTGAGCGCTTCGCGCACGCGCACCTCTCGAAGGTGAACCCGCTCCGCTCGTTCATACCGTCACCCCGTCCCGGGCGGCAGCCGCAGAGCGCGACTCCCCGTTCTCAACGACGCGCCCTCCCAGGGCACTTGACAGGGGGCGCCCCCATCGCTCGCTCACAATCCGCCCTCACGCATCTGGATACGCATCTGGATACGTACGGTGAGGGCGCCCCGTGTGATGACGCCGCCCCCGCTCCGCCGAACCGCAGGCGCGCGGGGCTGTCGCGTCTTCGACCGCCGCCCCCGTACGCCGTGCGCAGGGGCCGATCCTACTGCGCACGCCAAGCGGTTCGTCCACGGGGGCGGACCGGCCCGCCCGGCGGCGGCTGATCCGCCGTCAAGGCCGCGCCGGAACCGCCGGGCCCGGGAGCACGGGCACCCGGCGCGCACCACCCTTCCCGCGAAGGGTAAGGTGTCGCCGCGCCAACTCTCGTTCGGACCGTGACAGTTCCGGAGCCGCTTCGACGAGTGGTCAGCAGACTTGCCGACACAGCCAACGAGGGGGAGAGGGCCGGTGAGCAACAACGCAACGACCGGTTTCTGCCGGGTCACCGTGGTGGCACCGGACAGCCGGATCGACGTCGCCCTACCGGAGGACGTCCCGCTCGCGGACATCTACCCGGAAGTGCTCAGGCTCTCCGGGCAGACCCAGGTGGACGGGACGCCCACCGGCTTCCACCTGGTGCGGCGGGACGGGACCGTGCTGGACAGCGGCCTGCCGCTGGCCGCCCAACAGGTCCGCGACGGGGACCTGCTGAGCCTGCGCCCGTTCGCGGAGTCGCTGCCGCCTGCGGTCTACGACGACGTCGCCGACGCCATCGCCTCCGCCGTCGAGGCCGACCGCCGGTTCTGGAGCCCCGACCTGATGCGGGCCTTCGGCCTGGTCGCCGGCACCGTCCTGCTCGCGCTGCTCGCCTTCGCGCTGTGGTTCTCCGACCTGCGGCACGACATGTTCGGCCTGCCGGGCATCCTGTCCGGCGTCACCGCGATCGTCCTGGTGACCTTCGCCGGCGTGCGCGCCCGGGTCTACTCCGACCACACCGCCGCCCTCGCCCTCGGCCTCGGCGCGCTGCCGCACGCCATGCTGGCGGGCTCCGGCATCATCGACGTCCCGGACGGCGCCGGCCCCGGCCGGCTCCAGTTCCTGGTCGGCTGCGTCACCGTGCTGGTGGTCTCCGTCCTGCTGGTCGGCCTGCTGCCGGAGAAGGACTCGGCGTTCGTCGCCTCCTCCTTCCTCGCCGCGGCCGGCACCCTGTCCACCTTCGCCGCCGTCCTGATGTCGGACACCGCGATCACCGACATCGCGTCCGTCACCGGCGTGGCCGGCGTCGCCGCGATCGGCTTCCTGCCCGCGCTGTCCGCCCGGTTCGCCCGCCTGCCCGTCGGCTTCAGCGCCCCCGGCCAGACCCGCACCCGCGGCAGCGCCTACGGCGAGGAGGCCGGCAACGCCGAGACCGTCCAGTACGAGCGGATCGCCGCCCAGGCGCGCCGCGGCCACGAGGTGCTGGTCGGCCTGGTCGGCGGTGCCGCCGCCACCATCGTCGGCGCCTGCGCCGTGCTCGGCTTCAGCGACCGCACCTGGGCCGAACTGCTGGCCCTGGCCATCGGCGTCTCGACCATGCTGCGGGCCCGGCTGTTCCGCTACACCGCGCAGGTCTTCGCGCTCACCATCTCCGGCCTGGTGGCGCTCTCCCTGCTGATCCTCGGCCTGGCCCTGCACACCCCGCTGCACCTGCTGATGGCCAAGCTCACCAACGAGGGCAGCGGCGACCTGCGCACCGTGTGGCTGTCCGCGTCCATCGCGGCCGGCGCCGCGGTGATGACCGCCATCGCGCTGATCGTCCCCCGCTCCGGGGTGTCCCCGTTCTGGGGCCGCATCCTGGACATGGTCGACAGCCTGATGCTGATCTCGCTCGTCCCGCTCGCGCTCGCCGTCCTCGACGTCTACAACGTGGTGCGCGGCGCGACCGGCTGAGCCGCGCTGCTATCGTTGACCCGTCCGAGTCCTGTCAGGTCCTGTGCTTCCGACCAGGACCACTCGGCCACCCAACCGAAGGAGATGCCCGTGGCCCTCGCCGCTGACGTCAAGAAGCAGATCATCGCCGAGTTCGGCCAGAAGGAGGGCGACACCGGCTCCCCCGAGGTCCAGGTGGCCATGCTCTCCCGCCGCATCTCGGACCTGACCGAGCACCTCAAGTTCCACAAGCACGACCACCACTCGCGTCGTGGTCTGCTGATCCTGGTCGGCCAGCGCCGCCGCCTGCTGCAGTACCTGGCCAAGAAGGACATCGAGCGCTTCCGCGCCCTGGTGGACCGCCTCGGCATCCGCCGCGGTGCCGCCGGCGGCGCCCGCTGACACCGCTCGTAGGGGCGGCTCCCCTCACCGGGGAGCCGCCCCTCGGCGCATTTCGCGCCACCCCGCGATCACGCCCCGCGACGAAGCCGCCCGCGACGAAGCCGCGCTCGGTAGGGTGTGAATTTGTAAGGTAAAGGGCATGCCCGCCCTAGTGGGCCGAATCAAGGTCTCCAACGGAGGCCGCCCGCACCCCGCAGGAGCGTCCAGACGCCGACCGCCGCACGCCGAAAGGCGCCGGTCCTCGGTAGTGGCCGCCGGGAACCCCGAGAAGAGGGTCCGCCCCGGTGGCTTCGATCGAAGACCGGCCCAGCTGCCCGGGCCACGGCAGGCAAGCGCAGGGGCGCTCCTGGGGAGAACGTACGAAAGAGGAGATCTTCCAGGTGGAAGAGAACGTTTTCTACGCCGAGGCCGTCATCGACAACGGCAGCTTCGGTACCCGCACCATCCGCTTCGAGACCGGCCGTCTGGCCCGTCAGGCCGCCGGCTCCGCCGTGGCCTACCTGGACGACGACACCATGGTGCTGTCGGCCACCAGCGCCTCGAAGCAGCCCAAGGAACACTTCGACTTCTTCCCGCTCACGGTGGACGTCGAGGAGCGGATGTACGCCGCCGGCCGCATCCCCGGATCGTTCTTCCGTCGCGAGGGCCGCCCCTCCGAGGACGCGATCCTCACCTGCCGCCTGATCGACCGCCCGCTGCGCCCGTCCTTCGTCAAGGGCCTGCGCAACGAGATCCAGGTCGTCGTGACGGTCATGGCCCTCAACCCCGACCACCTGTACGACGTGGTGGCCATCAACGCGGCCTCCGCCTCCACCCAGCTGGCCGGCCTGCCGTTCTCCGGCCCGATCGGCGGCGTCCGCGTCGCGCTGATCAACGGCCAGTGGGTGGCCTTCCCGACCCACTCCGAGCTGGAGTCGGCCGTCTTCGACATGGTCGTGGCCGGCCGCGCCCTGCCGGACGGCGACGTCGCGATCATGATGGTCGAGGCCGAGGCCACCGACAAGACCATCAAGCTGGTCGAGGGCGGCGCCGAGGCGCCGACCGAGGAGGTCGTCGCGGCCGGCCTGGAGGCCGCCAAGCCGTTCATCAAGGTGCTGTGCGCCGCGCAGTCCCAGCTCGCCAAGCAGGCCGCCAAGCCGACCGGCGAGTTCCCGGTCTTCCTGGAGTACCAGGACGACGTGCTGGCCGCGCTGACCTCCGCCGTCAAGGACGAGCTCGCCAAGGCGCTCACCATCGCCGGCAAGCAGGAGCGCCAGAACGAGCTGGACCGGATCAAGGGCGTCGCCGCCGACAAGCTGCTCCCGGAGTTCGAGGGCCGCGAGAAGGAGATCAGCGCCGCCTACAACGCGCTGACCAAGAAGATCGTCCGCGAGCGCGTCATCAAGGACAAGGTCCGCATCGACGGCCGCGGCGTCACCGACATCCGCACCCTGGCCGCCGAGGTCGAGGCCATCCCGCGGGTGCACGGCTCGGCCCTGTTCGAGCGCGGCGAGACCCAGATCCTGGGCGTCACCACGCTGAACATGCTGCGCATGGAGCAGCAGCTCGACACGCTCTCCCCGGAGACCCGTCGCCGCTACATGCACAACTACAACTTCCCGCCGTACTCGGTCGGCGAGACCGGCCGCGTGGGCTCGCCCAAGCGCCGCGAGATCGGCCACGGCGCCCTCGCCGAGCGGGCGATCCTCCCGGTCCTGCCGACCCGCGAGGAGTTCCCCTACGCGATCCGCCAGGTCTCCGAGGCGCTCGGCTCCAACGGCTCCACCTCGATGGGCTCGGTCTGCGCCTCCACCATGTCGCTGCTGAACGCCGGCGTGCCGCTGAAGGCCCCCGTCGCCGGCATCGCCATGGGCCTGATCTCCCAGGAGATCGACGGCGAGACCCACTACGTGACGCTCACCGACATCCTCGGCGCCGAGGACGCGTACGGCGACATGGACTTCAAGGTCGCCGGCACCCGGAACTTCATCACCGCCCTGCAGCTCGACACCAAGCTCGACGGCATCCCGGCCTCCGTGCTGGCCGCCGCGCTGAAGCAGGCCAAGGACGCGCGCCTGCACATCCTCGACGTCATGAACGAGGCCATCGACGCGCCCGACGAGATGTCCCCGAACGCGCCGCGGATCATCACCATCAAGATCCCGGTGGACAAGATCGGCGAGGTCATCGGCCCCAAGGGCAAGATGATCAACCAGATCCAGGAGGACACCGGCGCGGACATCACCATCGAGGACGACGGCACCATCTACATCGGTGCGGTCGACGGCCCCTCGGCGGAGGCTGCCCGCACGACGATCAACCAGATCGCCAACCCGACCATGCCGGAGGTCGGCGAGCGCTACCTGGGCACCGTGGTGAAGACCACCACCTTCGGCGCCTTCGTCTCGCTCATGCCGGGCAAGGACGGTCTGCTGCACATCTCGCAGATCCGCAAGCTGGCCGGCGGCAAGCGCGTCGAGAACGTCGAGGACGTGCTCGGCGTCGGCGCCAAGGTGCAGGTCGAGATCGCCGAGATCGACCCGCGCGGCAAGCTGTCGCTGATCCCGGTCGTCGAGGGCGAGGAGGGCGGCGAGGCCGCCGCCTCCGAGTGACCTCCCGGTAGCACCCCGCGGCCCGCACGCCCCACCGGCGCGTGCGGGCCGCACCCCGTTCGCGAAGGCCGCGTGCGCGCGCCCGCGGAACCACCCCAAGCTCCCCGTGAAGCAGTGATCGGAAGGAACACCCGTGGCCCAGGCCTCGGCGGCGAAGCAGCGCCCCGGAACCACCCGGACCCTGCTCAAGGGCACCGACGGCGCGGGCACCGTCCGCCGCACGGTGCTCCCCGGCGGCCTGCGGGTCGTCACCGAGACCCTCCCGACGGTGCGCAGCGCCACCTTCGGCATCTGGGTCGGCGTCGGCTCCCGCGACGAGACGCCCGTCCTCAACGGCGCCACCCACTACCTGGAGCACCTGCTCTTCAAGGGCACCGCCCGGCGCGACGCGCTGGAGATCTCCGCCGCGCTGGACGCGGTCGGCGGCGAGATGAACGCCTTCACCGCCAAGGAGAACACCTGCTACTACGCGCGGGTCCTGGACACCGACCTGCCGCTCGCCATCGACGTGGTCTGCGACATGCTGACCGGCTCGCTGATCCGTCCCGAGGACGTCGAGTCCGAACGCGGCGTCATCCTGGAGGAGATGGCGATGGCCGAGGACGACCCGGGCGACGTGGTGCACGACCTGTTCGCCAAGGTGATCTTCGGCGACGGCCCGCTCGGCCGCCCCATCCTCGGCACCCAGGAGACCGTCACCGCGCTCACCCGCGACCAGATCGCCGGCTTCTACCAGCGCCGCTACAAGCCGGAGAACCTGGTGGTCGCCGCGGCCGGCAACCTCGACCACGCCAAGGTGGTCAAGCAGGTCGAGCGGGCCTTCGCGACCGTCCTGGCCAAGTCCAAGGGCCACCCCGCCGAGGTCCGCCGAGGCGTCAAGGCCGTCCGCACCGCCGGGCGGGCCGCCGTCCTCAACCGCCCCACCGAGCAGGCCCACCTGGTCCTCGGCGTCCCCGGCGTGCCGCGCCACGACGAGCGCCGCTGGGCGCTCGGCGTGCTCAACGCGGCCCTCGGCGGCGGCATGAGCTCCCGGCTGTTCCAGGAGGTCCGGGAGAAGCGCGGCCTGGCGTACTCCGTCTACTCGTACTCCTCCTCGTACGCCGACACCGGTCTGTTCGGCATCTACGCCGGCTGCCAGCCCAAGCGGGTCGAGGAAGTGCTGAAGATCTGCCGCGCCGAACTCGCCCGGGTGGTCGAGGAGGGCATCACCGAGGAGGAGCTGCGCCGCGCCGTCGGCCAGATCTCCGGCTCCACCGTGCTCGGCATGGAGGACACCGGCTCGCTGATGAACCGGATCGGCAAGGCCGAACTCGCCTACGGCCACCACCTGTCGGTGGACGAGATGCTCGGGAAGATCGCCGCGGTGACCCTGGACGACGTGCACGCCGTCGCCCGTGATGTGCTGGGGGCGCACCGCCCCTCGCTCGCCCTGATCGGCCCGATCAACGACCGGCGGGCCGCCAAGCTCGCCGACCTGCTGGTCTGACCGGCCGGCCCGAGAGGAGAACTGACATGACGCTGCGCGTCGCCGTGATCGGCGCCAAGGGCCGGATCGGCTCGGAGGCCGTCAAGGCCGTCGAGGCCGCCGAGGACATGGAGCTGGTGGCCGCCCTGGGCCGCGGCTCCGACCTGACCGAACTCACCGAGGCCCGGGCCGACGTCGCCGTCGAACTCACCCACCCCGACTCGGTGATGGGCAACCTCGACCACTGCCTGGCCAACGGCATCCACGTGGTCACCGGCACCACCGGCTGGACCGAGGAGCGCCTCGCCACCGTCCGCGGACTGCTGGCCAAGGCACCCGAGCTGGGCCTGCTGATCGCCCCCAACTTCTCCATCGGCGCGATCCTCGGGATGAAGTTCTCCCAGCTCGCCGCCAAGTACTTCGAGTCCGTCGAGGTGGTCGAACTCCACCACGACCGGAAGGCCGACGCCCCCTCCGGCACCGCCACCCGCACCGCCCAGCTGATCGCCGCCGCCCGCGCCGAGGCCGGCCTGCCCCCGCAGCAGGACCCGACCACCCACGGCCTGCCCGGCGCCCGCGGCGCCGACGTGGACGGCGTCCCCGTGCACGCGGTGCGGCTGCGCGGCCTGCTGGCGCACCAGCAGGTGATGTTCGGCGACACCGGCGAGACGCTCACCATCCGGCACGACTCCATGCACCACAGCAGCTTCATGCCCGGCATCCTGCTCGGCGCGCGGAAGATCGCCGACCACCCGGGCCTGACCTTCGGCCTGGAACACTTCCTGGACCTGTGACATGACCTCCCGCACCGGATTCTTCGTCCTCTCCGGCGTCCTGCTGCTGGTCAGCCTGGTCTGCGTCGGCGAGGGCGTCCAACTGGTCGCCACCGGGAAGCCGTTGGGCATCGGCATCGGCGCGTGTGCCTTCGTCATCCCGGTGATCGGCGTCTGGTTCCTCGCGCAGACCGTCCGCTTCGGCCGCGACAGCGAGCGGCTCGCCCGCGAGCTGGAGGCCGAGGGCGGCCTGCCCGTCGACGAGCTGAAGCGCAGCGGCGGCGGCCGGATCGACCGCGCCTCCGCCGACGCGGTGTTCGCCCGCCGCAAGGCCGAGGCCGAGGCCGACCCGGCCGACTGGCGCAACTTCTTCCGGCTGGCCGTCGCGTACGCGGACGCGGGCGACGTGCCGCGCGCCCGCAAGGCCATGCAGCACGCCATCAAGCTGCACGGTGCCGGAGCCCCGGTCCGCCCGACCGTAGACTGACCCGTACTCTCCCCAGACCCCCCAGGACGTTCTCCCATGCGCGCAGTCGAACCCCAGGTCCACCTCATCGCCCGCCCCGAGCTCGACTACGACGAGGTCGCCGCCTACCTGCAGGACGTCGGCGGCGAGAGCTGGCTGGAGCGGGTCGACCGCGGAGACCTGGACGACGCCCAGAACCTGGCCGAGTTCGCCGGCCGGATCTGCTACCGCTCCTGGAAGCCGGGCCTCAACCCGAACGTCACCAAGGTCCGCACCGACCAGGACGCCTACCTGAAGAACATCCTGGCCAGCGCGCACGGCTCGGTGCTGGAGCACGTCTCCTTCACCTTCGTCCTGCACAACGTCAGCCGGGTGGTCACCCACGAGTTGGTCCGGCACCGGGCCGGCGTCGCGGTCTCCCAGGAGTCGCTGCGCTTCGTCCGCCTCGACGACATCCCGTTCTGGTTCCCCGAGTGGGCGAAGCAGGACGAGGCGCTGATGGCCCGGGCCACCGGCCTGATGAAGGAGATCGAGGAGTTCCAGCACTGGATGGCCGACCACTTCGGGCTGGACGAGGAGGGCGTGCCCTTCCACGAGAAGAAGGAGAAGACCTCCTTCATGCGCCGCTTCGCCCCCGAGGGCCTGGCCACCGGCCTGGTCTGGACGGCCAACGTCCGCACCCTGCGGCACGTGATCGAGAACCGCACCGCGCCGGGCGCCGAGGAGGAGATCCGGCTGCTGTTCGGCAAGGTCGGCGAGCTGATGGTCAAGGAGGCCCCGTCGCTGTTCGGCGACTACACCGTCGAGGACGGCGCCTGGGTGCCGGGCTGGCGGAAGGTCTGACGGGACGTCGGCGGGCCGCACCGGCGGCACTCACCCGTGCGGCCTTCGGCCGGGGCGGCGGAGCGCCCGCTGACCTGCGCCGACGGGCAGATGGGCGGACTGTCCGGCATGTCTGGATTGCGGCTTTCTCGGCCGCTCCATACGCTCAGGACACGGATTCCGGTGCTGCGTGAACCCCCGAGCGCGCAGCACCGGAATCCCATGTCCGGCCCGGATCCCGCCGCTCCCCCCGGCGCCCCGGAGTCCAAACCCTGGACCTGCGTGGCTATCGACCACCGCCCTACGAGTAGCTTTGGATCCATGGCTCCGACCTCCACACCGCAGACGCCCTTCGGCCGGGTCCTGACCGCGATGGTCACCCCGTTCACCCCCGAAGGCGACCTCGACCTCGACGGCGCCCAGCGCCTCGCCGCCCACCTGGTGGACTCCGGCAACGACGGTCTGGTGCTCAACGGCACCACCGGCGAATCGCCCACCACCACCGACGCGGAGAAGGCCCAGCTGGTACGGGCCGTGGTCGAGGCGGTCGGAGACCGCGCCCACGTGATCAGCGGCGTCGGCACCAACGACACCCGCCACAGCGTCGAACTCGCCCGCCAGGCCCTGGCCGCCGGCGCGCACGGCCTGCTCGCCGTCACCCCGTACTACAGCAAGCCCCCGCAGGAGGGCCTGTACCGGCACACCGTCGCCATCGCCGACGCCACCGACCTGCCGGTCATGCTGTACGACATCCCCGGCCGCTCCGGCGTCGCCCTCGAAACCGACACCCTGGTCCGCCTCGGCGAGCACCCCCGGATCGTCGCCAACAAGGACGCCAAGGGCGACGTCGCCGCCGCCGCGCACGCCATCGCCCGCGCCGACCTCGCCTGGTACTCCGGCGACGACGTGCTCACCCTGCCGCTGCTCTCGGTCGGAGCCGTCGGCGTGGTCAGCGTGGTCGGCCACCTCGTCGCAGCCGAACTGCGCACCATGATCGAGGCCTTCACGGCCGGCGACACCGCCAAGGCGCTCGCCGTCCACCAGACCCTGCTGCCGGTCTACACCGGAATGTTCCGCACCCAGGGAGTGATCCTCTCCAAGGCCGCGTTGAACCTGCAGGGACACCCGGCCGGACCGCTCCGGCTGCCCCTGGTCCCCGCCACCGACGCGGAGACCGCCCGCTTGAAGGAGGATCTCGCCGCCGGCGGGGTACACCTGTAAGCACAACAACAGACGTGCGCGTCCCCGGCTCGCCGGACCCACCCGGGTCCGCCGCTGGACCGGGACCGAAGGCGCGCGGCACATCGGCAGTCAGGTAACCACGATGGACGCACGCCATATGCAGCCGGGGGAGGAACCCCCCGGGCATATGGCGTGCGTCGTGAGGAGAGTCTTTTGAGCCACCCGCACCCTGAACTCGGCGCGCCCCCCGCACTCAAGGAAGGCGCCCTCCGCATCACCCCGCTCGGCGGCCTCGGTGAGATCGGCCGCAACATGACGGTCCTCGAGTACGGCGACCGGATGCTGATCATCGACTGCGGCGTGCTCTTCCCCGAGGACGAGCAGCCCGGCGTCGACCTGATCCTCCCGGACTTCAGCTACATCCGGGACCGCCTCGACAAGGTCGACGGCATCGTCCTCACCCACGGCCACGAGGACCACATCGGTGCCGTGCCCTACCTGCTCCGGGAGAACCCGGACATCCCGCTGATCGGTTCGAAGCTCACCCTCGCCCTGATCGAGGCCAAGCTCGCCGAGCACCGCATCCACCCCTACGTCCTGGAGGTCGTGGAGGGCGACCGCGAGCGGATCGGTCCCTTCGACTGCCAGTTCATCGCGGTCAACCACTCCATCCCGGACGCCCTCGCCGTCGCCGTCCGCACCCCCGCGGGCATGGTCGTCGCCACCGGCGACTTCAAGATGGACCAGCTCCCGCTGGACGGCCGGCTCACCGACCTCCCGGCCTTCGCCAAGCTGGCCGAGGAAGGCATGGACCTCCTCCTGGTGGACTCCACCAACGCCGAGGTCCCCGGCTTCATCCCGCACGAGCGCGACATCTCCGCGGCCCTGCGCAACGTCTTCGCCAACGCGGACAAGCGCATCATCGTCGCCTCCTTCGCCAGCCACGTGCACCGCATCCAGCAGGTCCTGGACGCCGCGCACGAGTACAAGCGCAAGGTCGCCTTCGTCGGCCGCTCGATGGTCCGCAACATGGGCATCGCCCGCGAGCTCGGCTACCTGAAGGTCCCCGGCAACCTGGTCGTCGACGTCAAGACGCTCGACGACCTGCCCGACAAGGAGGTGGTGCTGATCTGCACCGGCTCCCAGGGCGAGCCGATGGCCGCGCTCTCCCGGATGGCCAACCGCGACCACCAGATCCGCATCGTCGAGGGCGACACCGTCGTCCTCGCCTCCTCGCTGATCCCCGGCAACGAGAACGCCGTCTACCGCGTCATCAACGGCCTCACCCGCTGGGGCGCCAAGGTCGTCCACAAGGGCAACGCCAAGGTGCACGTCTCCGGCCACGCCTCGGCCGGCGAACTCCTGTACTTCTTCAACATCTGCAAGCCCAAGAACCTGATGCCGGTCCACGGCGAATGGCGGCACCTGCGCGCCGCCGCCGACCTCGGCATCGCCACCGGCATCCCGCGCAACCGCGTGGTCATCGCCGAGGACGGCGTCTGCGTGGACCTCGAGAAGGGCGTCGCCCGGATCGTCGGCAAGGTCCGGGCCGGCTACGTCTACGTGGACGGCTCCTCGGTCGG
Organism: Kitasatospora phosalacinea; assembly: GCF_000716545.1. Taxonomy (GTDB): domain Bacteria; phylum Actinomycetota; class Actinomycetes; order Streptomycetales; family Streptomycetaceae; genus Kitasatospora; species Kitasatospora phosalacinea. The sequence goes on along the minus strand of NZ_JNWZ01000085.1, from coordinate 613 downwards.
CGACATCACCGAGGCCTCCCTCAAGGACCGCCGGATCCTCGGCGAAGAGGGCTTCATCTCGGTGTTCGTGGTGGTCGACTCCGCCAACGGCAAGATGGTCAGCGGCCCCACCATCCAGGCCCGGGGTTCCGGCATCGACGACGGCGCGTTCTCCGCGGTCGCCGCCAAGCTGGAGGAGGCCCTGACCCGCTCCGCCGGCGAAGGCGTCCTCGAGGTGCGCCAGGTCCAGCAGTTGGTCCGCCGGATCGTCGGCAAGTGGGTCGCGGACAACTACCGCCGCCGCCCGATGATCCTCCCGGTCGTCGTCGAGGTCTGAGCCCACGACCCGATTTGACCTGGGGCAGCCCGGTGCGTAGTGTTCTCCGGGTTGCCCCACGGTCGTGCGGCTTCGCCCCGGATTCGAATTCGTTCGAATAGGGGCGGGGAAAACAGGCCGAGAAACTCTGGTAGAGTTCGGGAGCGCCGAAAGGCGAAAGCAAATCGGAACGAAACTCCGGAAAACGGAGCGGAAAACATCTGATAAGCTGGGAACACGAAAGAACGAAGCGCCCGGAGGGTCCGCAGGGATGCGGCTCGAAGGAAGTGTCCGTTCCTTGAGAACTCAACAGCGTGC
>NZ_JNWZ01000084.1 GCF_000716545.1 Kitasatospora phosalacinea | reverse complement strand
GATCAACGTCACCCGCTCCCGCCTGGGACGACTCGTTCGTCAGGGACTCCTCGATCAACCCGGACGCGGCCGCTACCAGAAACGGACTTAACGCCCTCTAAGGGGCAGGAACAGATGCAGCTGGGTGGTGGCCATGGCCATGGAGTAACCCTCGCGAGCGCGGGGTCGAGAAGTCGTCCTCGTACTCACGCTTGGGGCGCGAGCAACCTCCGCTCGCGAGGGGAGGACGAGGGGGATCACGCCGGAGCAGACGTACTGGGTGGCAGACCCCCGCTCGCGCGGGGAGGACTCGCCGGTGCCCGGCTGCTGCCGTACGAGCGGCGGCAGACCCCCGCTCGTGCGGGGTCTGTCGGTGCGGTGGTCCACCAGATGCTGGGATATGACGCCCTCCCGTGCGAGCGTGGCCTGCTGTTTGACGTGCTCTCCCGTCGTACCCGCGGAAGAGTGTGGATCGGCCCTGTCGGCGGTGCTGTGCTTCCTACCGGGCGGACTTGGCTGAGGACGTGGAAGGACGGCAGCAGTGACCGCCTGGTGGTGAACCTCGTACTGGAGGCGTGGAAATCCGCCTGCTCCGGTGGATCTCGCTGACGCCCATGGTGGGGAGGCAGTTGAGCGATACGCCGATATCCATGGGACTTGGCTCTGCCGACGGCACTTGGAGTCAGGTGCCCGGCCGGGTGTTCTTCCGGCAGGGACGCGATGCTGTGCTGCCACTGGTGCCGTCCCGTTCGGTGAATCAGTGGTGACGGGTCGTCAGGCAAGGTCAGCAAAAGTCAGCATCGGTCCGAGTACACCCTGGCCCACCTGCTGGTACCCGGGAACGGAGGTCTCTGCGGCTGGCCGGTGCCGATCACGCGGTGAAGCTGGTTGTCTTGGCGCCGGGCTGTCGAGCTACTGCTGTGGCAGCCGCCGCCCGAGCACCGGTTCTCCCAGGTCAGCGGTACAGGGGGAGGAGATGCCGGCGCTGTCGTCGGTAGCGTGGGGAACCCCCCTGAACTCCATCGCTCGCCGGGGCGGGAGCCGCTATCCTCCTGACACCGGATGAGTGAACGTAGAACGGCCCGTTCTACGGCAACCGGCTGCCCTGAGCGGCCCCACCGCGGGCCCGGGACAAGCGTCCGAGCCCGGCGGCGGCGCGGGGTCCGGCTCCACCGGCGCCGACGGCCGTCGTCAGTGAACGAGCGGAACCGGCCGCCGCCCCGGTGCGCCGTCAGCACGTCGCCGAGGGTGCCCGCAGCTGCTTCCGGGCGGTCTCGGTGCGGCGCGGGATCCTCGGCGGGGCGAACGGCACCTCGGTCATGACCGCGTCGCCGCACAGGTCGGCCAGCACGCTCCCCGACACGGGCGCACGCTCCGGTGGTCGGCGGATCCCCGGGGCCGGCCGGGGTCAGGGGCTGACCGCGAGGACCAGGTAGGCGCCGAGGATCGCCAGGTGGACGCCGCCCTGCAGGGGGGTGGCGCGCTTGGGGATGACGGTCAGGGTGCCGACCGCGACGGTCAGTGCGAGCAGGATCATGTGGTTCGCGCCCAGGCCGAGTTCGAGCGGGCCGGAGAGCCAGGTGGAGGCGACCGCCACCGCCGGGATGGTCAGGCCGATCGAGGCCAGCGCCGAGCCCAGTGCCAGGTTGAGGCTGATCTGCACCCGGTTGCGGACGGCGGCCCGGACGGCGGCGATCGACTCGGGCAGCAGCACCAGCAGGGCGATCACCACGCCGACCACCGCGCCCGGCAGGCCCGCGGCGGCGACGCCGCGCTCGATGGTGGGGGAGACGCCCTTGGCCAGGCCGACCACCGACACCAGGGCCACCGACAGCAGGGCCACGCTGACCAGCGTGGCCCGCATGGTCGGCGGCTCGGAGTGCTCGTCCATCGGATCGACGATCTCGCCCGCCGGGGTGACCGGCAGGAAGTAGTCCCGGTGGCGGACCGTCAGGGTCGAGACGAACAGGCCGTAGATGACGATCGAGGCGGTCGCGGCGAACACCAGCTGGGTGGTGGAGAACCGCGGGCCCGGCTCGGAGGTGGTGAAGGTCGGCAGCACCAGGCTCAGCGTCGCCAGGGTGGCGATCGCGCCGAACGCCGCGCCGGTGCCCTCCGCGTTGAACACGGCCACCCGGTACTTCAGCGCGCCGACCAGGATGGACAGGCCGAGGATCCCGTTGCAGGTGATCATCACGGCCGCGAACACGGTGTCCCGGGCCAGGCCCGCGCTCTTGTCGCCGCCGTCCGCCATCAGCGTGACGATCAGCGCCACCTCGATGATGGTGACGGCCACCGCCAGCACCAGCGAACCGTACGGCTCGCCGACCCGGTGCGCGATCAGCTCCGCGTGGTGCACCGCGGCCACCACCGACACCGCCAGGAAGCAGGCCACCAGTGCCACCACCGGCCACGGCAGGTCGCGGTGCCAGGTCGCCAGGAGTAGCAGGAACGCCAGCACCGGGGCGACGGTCGTCCACTGCAGGTAGTGCGGCCGGGGGGAGGGAGCCATACGGCCGAGCTTGGCAGATGGCACCGGCCCCGCCCGGAAGTGACACTCGTGACGGTGGCGACGGCACACGGCGAGGAGCTGCGGAGATGGTCGGACGGCGGACGGTACTGGCGGCGGCGCTCGGCCTCGCGGCGGGCTGCGCCGCCCCCGCCCGGCAGGCGCCGGTGGCGGTCGACGGCCCGGGGGCGGTCGACAGCCCGTCGGCGGTCCGGCCGCCCGCCCCGCCGTCCCGGGAGCAGGTGCTGGCGCGCTACGCCGGGCGGGCGCCGCACGAGTGGGGCACCGACCTGCCGGGCGTGGTGGCGACCGTCCCCGGCGGGGCGCTGGCGCTGACCTTCGACGCCTGCGGCGGGCCGGGCGGCGACGGCTACGACGCCGCGCTGATCGACACGCTGCGCCGCCTGTGGGTGCCCGCCACGCTGTTCCTGAACTCCCGCTGGGTGGACGCCAACCCGGGGCCGTCCGCCGAACTGGCCGCCGACCCGCTGTTCGAACTGGGCAACCACGGCACCGCGCACCGCCCGCTGTCGGTGACCGGCCGTTCGGCGTACGGCATCACCGGGACGGCGGACCCGGCCGCCGCGTACGACGAGGTGGCGGGCAACCGGGCGAAGCTGACCGCCCTGCTGGGGCGGGCACCGGGCTGGTTCAGGTCCGGGACGGCGCACTACGACGAGGTCGCGGTGGCGCTGGTGGGGGAGGCGGGCGAGCGGGCGGCCGGGTTCGCGGTGAACGGGGACGGCGGGGCGACGTTCACCCCCGGGCAGGTCGCCGGGGCGGTGGCCGCCGCGCCGCCCGGATCGATCGTGATCAGCCACTTCAACCACCCGGACGCGGGCACCGGCGCGGGCTACGCCCGGGCGCTGCCCGCGATGCTGGACGCCGGGTGCCGGTTCGTCCGGCTGTCGGACGGAGCCTAGGCGCCGACGTCGGTCAGGTCGCGGGCGCCGCGCAGCCGGGAGGAGAGCAGCAGGACGGGGGAGAGCACCGTCAGCGCGCAGGCCAGGGCGAGCGCGGTGCGGGCGCCCCAGAGCGAGACGGCGGTGCCCGCGGCCAGCGCGCCGACCGGGATGGCGCCCCAGGAGACGAACCGGACGGTGGCCATCACCCGGGGCAGCAGGGCGGCGGGGGTGGTGGCCTGCCGGTAGGTGCGGGTCAGGATGCTGGGCACCACGACGGAGGCGCCGAACCCGGCGTTGCCCAGCGCGAACAGCAGCAGGCCGGGGCCGCCCGGGGCGAGGGCCATCAGCGGGGCGGTGAGCACGCCGAACAGCGAACCCAGGACCAGGGTGCGGGCGGTGCCGAAGCGGGCGGCCAGCCGGGGGGTGAGCGCCGCGCCGACCAGGCTGCCGGCGCCCTCGGCGGCCATCAGCACGCCGACCAGCCCGGCCGGGGCGTGCGCGGTGCGGACCAGGAACACCGGGATCACGGCCATCAGCGCGCCGCAGACGAAGTTGACGCAGGTCGCCTCGGCCAGGCACGGGCCCACCACCGGGTGCCGGGTCGCGTAGCGCCAGCCCTCGCGGATCTGCGCCCGGAAGGACGGCCGTTCGCCGCCGGGCGCGGGGCGCTCGGCGGCGGCCCGCGGCAGGGTGCGCAGCAGCGCGGCCGAGCACAGGAAGCTCACCGCGTCCGTCACCAACGCGGTCGCCGCGCCCAGCAGTTGGACCAGCAGGCCGCCGAGCGAGGGCCCGGCGAGCTGGTTCACCGAGTGGGTGGCGGAGGTCAGGCTGTTGCGGGCGGTGAGCTGCTCGGCCGGCACCACGCTGGGCAGGAAGGTCGAGTTGCCGACGTCGAAGACCACGCCGGCGAAGCTGACCAGCAGCGCCGCCGCCACCAGGTGCGGCAGGCCGAGCACGCCGAACGCGGCGGCCAGCGGGACGGAGGCGATCGCGGCGGCGCGCAGCAGGTCCATGGCGATCTGGGTGCCGCGCAGCGGCAGGCGCTGCACCAGGACGCCGGCCGGCAGGCCGATCACCAGCCAGGCGACGTAGCCGGCGGCGGTGACCAGGCCGACCTGGAAGCCGTTCGCGTGCAGCACCGAGACGGCGGTCAGCGGCAGGGCGATCGCGGTGACGGCGTCGCCGAGCCCGCTGACGGTGGTGGCCGTCCAGTAGCGCCAGAAGGCGGCGGCCGCGCCGCCGGCGGGGGCCCGCAGCGGTCGGTCGGCGCGGGTGGGGCTGGTGGTGCTCATGCGGCGTTCCCCCTGGTGGCAGGCAGTGAGTTCCCTTTGGGAACTCACTATAGGCGGTGCGGGCGCGACAGTGGCAAGGTGGTCGCATGCGCTACACCGACGTCGGCGACACCGACTGCTCCATCGCCCAGGCGCTGTCCGTGGTCGGCGACTGGTGGACCCTGCTGCTGGTGCGCGACCTCGCGGGCGGCACCCACCAGTTCGACGCCCTGCACGAATCGCTCGGCATCAGCCGCAAGGTGCTCACCGCCCGACTGCGCACCCTGGTCGAGGACGGCGTGGTCGAGAAGCGCCTCTACCACGCCCACCCGCCGCGCTACGCCTACCACTTGACCGACAAGGGCTGGGGGCTGCTGCCGGTGCTGGTCGCCCTCCAGGACTGGGGCGGCCGCCACCTGCTCGGCGACGGCACCCTCACCGCCACCGCCGACCCCGACTCCGCCGAGACCCGCCGGGTGCACGCCCTGGTCGGCACCCGCGTCCCCGAACTCGCCCTGCCCGCAGCCTCCGAGAGCGCCCGCCCGCCGCTGGCCGACCCGGTCGGCCGCACCCCCTGGACGGTGCTGTACTGCTTCCCCGGCGCCTACGCCCCCGGCACCCAGGGCTACCCGCCCGGCTGGGACGACATCCCCGGCACCGTCGGCTGCACCCTCGAATCCTGCACCTACCGCGACCGGCTGGACGCCTTCACCGAGCGCGGCGCCACCGTGCACGGCGTCTCCACCCAGCGCCCCGACCAGCAGGCCGCGTTCGCCGCCCACCAGTCCATCCCGTTCCCGCTGCTCTCGGACGCCGCGCTGCGGCTGACCGGAGCCCTGCGGCTGCCCACCTTCCGGGCCGGCGGCGCCGACCGGCTCAAGCGGCTCACCCTGGTGGTCGACGCCGCCCGCACCGTGCGCGCGGTGCTCTACCCGGTGCCCGACCCGGGCGGCTCGGTGGCCGAAGTCCTGGCGCTGCTCGACGAGTTGACGACCGCCCAGCGGTAGAGCAGCACCGAGGCGAGCGCGGCCAGCGCGCACCAGGTGGAGACGAACGCCAGCCGCCACAGCAGGCCGCACACCAGCGCGCCCGCCCCGGTGATCCAGCCCAGCAGCCGCAGGTGCCGATCGCCCGAGCACAGCAGCGCGCCCAGCACCGCCGCCAGGTAACCGGCCAGCAGCACGCCGGGCGCCGGGACGCCGACCGCGTAGCCCAGGGTGTGCCCGTGCGCGTGCGCCGCCACCGGCCGCCGGGCCACGGCGCACGCCAGCGGGACGGCCACGGCCGCGCCCAGCAGGGTGAACCACGCGGCGGCGCGGCGGCGGGTCGCGCACCACACCGCCGCCGGGACGTACAGCGGCAGCAGCGGCAGCGCGATCACCGCCCACGCCGTCCGGGCCCACGCCCAGCCCGCCCACACGCCCGCCTCCACCACCTGGTGCGCGCCCAGCAGCAGCGGCAGCGCGGCCAGCGGCAGCCGCCGCGACGCTCCGGCGCGCACCGCCGCCGCGACGCCGACCGCCGCCACGGCGCTCCCGGCGATCAGGTCGGCCTCGGCGCTCCAGCACACCGGGCCAGCGTACGAGCCGACGGCCCGTCAGTACGACTGGAACTCGATCAGCCGGCCCTCCGGGTCGCGCAGGTGGGCGGTGCGCATCCCCCGGCCCCACTCCGGCCGGTCGGTGGGCGGCAGCGCCCCGGTGCCCCCGCTGCGCACGGCCAGGTCGTGCGCGGCGTCCACGTCCGCGACCCGGCAGACGAACATGTCGCCCCGGGGCGCGGGCGGCTCCTCGCCCAGGGCGCCGGCCATCGCGGCCCGGTCGAACAGCACCAGCACGGCCTGCTCGTCGACGTCCCAGTGCGCGTACGGGCCCCGCGCGGAGCCCTGGACGAGGCGGGCGCCGAGCAGTGGCGGCAGGACGGCGTCGTAGAAGGCGAAGCAGGCCGGGAAGTCGGCGACCAGCAGGCGGGGGTGGAGCGCGTCCACGGGCACCTCCAGAATAGTGGGTAGGCACCCACTATAGGGGTGAACCTATGATTGACCCCATGGCCGATCCCACCGGAACCCCGCCCTCGCTCCGCGAACTGACGACCTACCTGCTCTCCCGCACCGGCAAGGACGCCCGCACCCGACTCGCCGAACGCCTCGCCGCCGACGGCCTGCGCCTCTACCACCACGCGGCCCTCGCCGCCCTCGCCGACCTCGGCCCGCACACCCAGCGCGAACTCGCCGCCCGCCTGCGCCTCGACCCCAGCGACCTCGCCAAGGCCGCCGACCTGCTCGCCGCCCGCGGCTGGATCGACCGCACCCGGGACGCCGCCGACCGCCGCCGCCTCACCCTCACCCTCACCGACGCCGGCCGCGCCCGCCTCGCCGAACTCCACGCCGAGGCCCGCGCCGTCCAGGACGCCGTCCTCGCCCCGCTCGACCCCGCCGAACGCGCCGCCCTGCACGGGCTGCTGCTGCGCCTGCACACCGGGGGCTGAGCGCCGGAGGCGTCAGGGGCCCTCGGTCCGGGCGCCGGGGCCCGGGCGCTGTCCGGCCTGCAGGCGCAGGCCGTTCAGGGTCAGGTCGAGGGCGGCGAGGAACTGCTGCTTGTCGTCGTGGCCGTCGAACGCGTCGACGATGTCGTGCAGGAAGGGGTACTCCCCGGGGTCGAGCGCGCGCCAGTTGGTGGCGTACCGGCCGAGGTACTCCTCGCGCTCCACCAGGCCGTCGACCACCGCCTGCGGCGGTTCCTGGCCCAGGTCGGCGGCGCTGCTGACCACCACGCCGACCACCGCCGTTACGGCGTGGAAGCGCTGCAGCGGGGTGAGGTCGAGCCGCAGCAGCTGCCGCCCCAGCTCCTCGTAGAGCCGCAGCGAGTTGCCCTCGGTGTCGATGTTGCGCATGAAGCGCGAGCCCAGCCACGGACGGTCCACCACCGCGTCGAACAGCGTGACGGCCATCCTCCGCAGTTCGTCGACCGGGTCGCCGGTGCCGGGGTGCCGCTCGATCTCGGCCAGCACTCCGCCGAGGACGTGGTCGACGGCGCGGTCCAGCAGGTCCTCCCGGCCCGAGACGTACCAGTAGACGCTGCCGACGCCGGTGCCGAGCCGGCCGGCCAGGCCGCGGATGGTCAGGGCCGGTTCGCCCGATTCGTCCAGCAGTTCCACCGCGGCGCCGAGGACGGCCTCGATGGAGTGCGAGGCGCGCCGTCGCTCCCGGGAGGGGCGGTCGGCGGGGCGCTGGCGCGGAGGTGTCATGCCCTTCATCCAACCACATTTGCCAGATTATCGAACGTGGTTCTAGTATCGAACCCAGTTCGATAATTCGTGACACCCGCCCCGAGAGGAGGCCGCCATGACCGGCACCGAAACCGCCGCCGCCGCCCCAGCGGCACCGCGCACCTATCCGTCGCTGCGCGCGGCATGGATCCCGATGGCCGCGCTCTGCCTGGCCTTCTTCGTCGAGATGGTCGACAACACGCTGCTGTCCATCGCGCTGCCCACCATCGGCCGCGACCTCGGCAGCGGCACCACCGCGCTGCAGTGGGTCACCGGCGCGTACTCGCTCACCTTCGGCGGCCTGCTGCTGACCGCCGGGTCGATGGCCGACCGGCTCGGTCGCCGCCGCGTCCTGCTGGCCGGCCTCGCCGTGTTCGGCCTGCTGAGCCTGGGCGTCGCCCTCGTCACCGGCGCCGGGCAGCTGATCGCGCTGCGGGCCGGGCTCGGCGTCGCCGCCGCCGCGATGGCCCCGATCACCAACTCGCTGGTCTTCCGGCTCTTCGACGACGCGGCGCTGCGGATGCGGGCGATGACCGTGATGATCGTCGTCGGCATGTCCGGCTTCGTCCTCGGCCCGCTGCTCGGCGGCACCGCCCTGGCCCACGTGAAGTGGCAGTGGCTGCTGCTGGTCAACGCCCCGATCGCGCTGATCGCGGCCGTCGGCGTGCGCCTCGGCGTCCCCGCCGACCGGCCCGAGGACCTCACCCGCGACCGGCTCGACCTGCCCGGCGCCGTGCTGAGCGTCGCCGCCATCGGCCTCGCCTGCTACTCGCTCACCAGCGGCGTCGACCACGGCTGGGGCTCCGCCGCCACGATCGGCTCGATCCTCGGCGCCCTCGTCGCGGGCACCGCCTTCGTGCGGCACGAGCGCCGCACCACCGCCCCCATGCTCGACCTGAAGCTCTTCGCCGGCGGCACCGTCCGCGGCGCCGCCATCGCCCAGATCGGCACGGCCATCGCGATGGCCGCCGTCATGTTCGGCCTGATCCTGCACTTCCAGTACGCCTACGGCTGGAGCCCGGTCAAGGCCGGTCTGGCCAACCTGCCGATCATCTTCACCATGCTCGCCGCGACCCCGCTGTCCGAGTGGCTCGCCAAGCGCTTCGGCCACCGCGTCGCCTGCCTGGTCGGCGCCGCCTGCCTGGCCGGCGCGCTGGCCGGCCTCGCCTGGGGCGTCTCCCACGGGTACGCCGCCATCGCGGTCTGCATGGTCGTGATGACCGTCGGCCTGCGCACCGTCATGACCATCTGCGCCATCGCCCTGGTCGAGGCGGTGCCCGAGAACCGCACCTCGATCGGCACCGCCCTCAACGACACCGCGCAGGAGGTCGGCAGCAGCGTCGGCACCGCCGTCGTCGGCACCCTGATCGCCGCCCTGGTCACCACCCAGCTGCCCGCCGGCACCTGGGACAGCGGCCTGGTGCACTCCTTCTTCCACGGCGAGCGGATCACCTACGCCGTGCTGGCGGTGATCGTCGGCCTGGTCACCGCGGGCGGCGCGCTCACCCTCACCGACTCCCGCAGCACCGAGGAGCACCCCGCCTAGCCGCCGGGCTACGGTGGAGGGGAGGGCGGGCCGCCACCGGGGAGGGGCGGCCGTCCCGTGGAGTCGATCACCCGTCAGGGCGCCTTCTTGTAGGGTGCGTTCGAATCGACGATCTGACGCGGGGACGGAGCAGACGGATGCGGATCGGAATCATCGGCACCGGAACGGTCGGGCAGACCCTGGGCGGCAAGTTGGTCGCCCTCGGTCACGAGGTCACCCTCGGCTCGCGCAGCAAGGGCAACGCCGCGGCGGAGGACTGGGCGGCCCGCTCCGGCCCGCTCGCCCGCCCGGGGACGTTCGCGGAGGCCGCCGCCTTCGGCGACCTCGTCATCAATGCCACCGGCGGCACCGTCGCCCTCGCGGCGGTCGAACTCGCCGGGGCGGAGAACCTGGCCGGCAAGACCCTGCTGGACGTCTCCAACCCGCTGGTGTTCTCCCCGACCGGCGAGGTCACCCTCGACCCGGTCAACGACGACAGCGTCGGCGAGCGCCTCCAGCGCGCCCTGCCCGGCACCAGGGTCGTCAAGGCGCTCAACACCGTCAACTGCGAGGTCATGGTCGACCCCGGCCGCGTCCCCGGCGAGCACCAGCTGTTCGTGGCCGGGGACGACGCCGACGGCAAGGCCCAGGTGGTCGCCCTGCTCACCGAGTTCGGCTGGCCCGCCGCCGACATCCTCGACCTGGGCGGGATCGACGCCGCCCGCGGCCTGGAGATGCTGATGCCGTTCTGGCTGCGCCTGATGCGCCACTACGGCCACGCCGACTTCAACTACGCCATCCGCACCGCGCGCTGAACCCCCGCCCGGCACCGGGGGCGGGGTCCGAACGAAAGGCAGCACCATGAGCGACACCACCGAGCAGGCCCCGCCCCCCTACCGGGCGCTGGACGAGGACTGGGACAGCGCGCTCGCCGTCGTCGCCCACCCCGACGACATGGAGTACGGCGCGGCCGCCGCCGTCGCCCGCTGGACCGGCCAGGGCAAGCGGATCAGCTACCTGATGGTCACCAGCGGCGAAGCCGGCATCGACGGCATCGACCCCGAGCAGTGCCGCCCCGTGCGCGAGCGCGAACAGGTCGAATCGGCCCGGATCGTCGGCGTCGACACCGTCGAGTTCCTCGGCCACCCCGACGGCACCGTCGAGTACGGGCTGCCGCTGCGCCGCGACCTGGCCCGGGCGATCCGCCGGCACCGCCCCGACATCGTCATCACCACCAACTTCCGCGACACCTACGGCGGCGTCCTCCCCAACCAGGCCGACCACATCGCCGTCGGCCGGGCCACCCTGGACGCGGTGCGCGACGCCGGGAACCGCTGGGTCTTCCGCGAGCTCACCGCCGAGGGCCACCAGCCCTGGAACGGCGTCCGCCAGCTCTGGGCGGCCGGCTCGCCCGAGGCCCGGCACGCCGTCGACACCACCGACACCTTCGCGGCCGGCGTCGCCTCGCTGGAGGCGCACCGCGCCTACCTGGACGGCCTCGGCGGGGAGATGGCGAACGCCGCCGAGTTCCTGGAGGGCATGGGCCGCGCCGCCGGGGCCCGCCTCGGCACCCGCTTCGCCGCCGCCTTCGAGGTGATCGCCTTCCGCTGACGGGCCGCGGGGGAACGGCCTTGACCTCAAGCGGACTTGAACTCCTACGGTGAGGGCGTTCGGTCGGACACGAGGAGGGGCACGTGAGCGTGACGCTGAAGGAGTACCCGCAGGAGCAGGTGGCCGCCCAGCCCGTCGGGGCCTGGACGGGCACGGCCTGCCGGCTGGTGGTCGGGGCCCTCCGCGAACAGCTGGCGGTGGAGGACCTCACCCAGCCGCACTGGTGGACGCTCAACCACGTCGCCGGCGCGCCCGGCAGGTGGACCCGGGCGGAGCTGACCGAGCGGCTGGCGAAGTGGGACGACCTCGGGATCGACTTCGAGGGCGTCTACGACGACCTCGCCGGTCGCGGCCGGCTGGTCGAGGACGCCGGGCTGATGACGCTGACCGAGGCGGGGGAGGCCGGGCGCCTCCGGGCCGGGGAGCGCAACCTGCGGGTGCACCGGCAGGCGCACGAGGGCATCGACACGGCCGACTTCGTGACCACGATCAACGTCCTGCGCCGCATGGTCGCCAACCTCGGCGGGGACGGCGACCTGCCCGCCTGACCGGCACCCGCCGCCCGACGGACGCGCCCGGCGGCCCTCAGGGCCGACCGTTCCCGTCGGTGGGGACGTCCCGGCCGTCGTCCCGGCCGCCCCGGCCGTCCTGGTCGTCCGGCCCGTCCTGGTGCGGGATCCGGCCGGCCGCGGCGTCCCGGGGCGGGCGGCGACGGCGGCGCAGCCAGGTGCGGACGGCCAGCAGCAGGACGAGGGCGGCCAGCACCGCGAACAGCAGCACCTGGTAGCGCACCGCCTCCCGGTACAGGGTGTCGATGTTGCTGCCCGCGAAGTAGCCGACCGCTGTCCACACCCCCGCCCACAGCGCCGCGCCCACCGCGTTGGCGACCATGAAGCGGCGCCAGGGCATCTCCGTGGTGCCCGCGATCAGGCCGTTGGTCTGCCGCAGCCCGTCGACGAACCGGGCGCCGGTGACCACCAGCGCGCCCCGGCGGCGGAAGAACGCCTCGGCGCGCTCCATCCGCTCCGGGGTGAGCCGGACGTACCGGCCCCAGCGGTTCACGAACGCCAGGCCGCCGGTGCGGCCCAGCACGTACGCCAGCGCGTCGCCCGCGACCGCCGCCAGCACGGCGACCAGCAGCAGCACCGGCAGCGAGAGCTGCCCGGCGCCCGCGTACACCGCGGCCAGCACCAGGATGGTCTGGCCGGGCACCGGGAGCACGCAGTTGTCGAGGAACACCAGCACCCCGACCGCGAGGTACCCGTAGTCGTCGAGCAGCGGGGCGAGGTGGGCCAGCGGGCCGGGCAGGGGCGGCGACAAGGTCGGACGTTCCTCCTACCGGGCCCGGCGGGGGCCCGTGATCAGCGCTGCTCCTCGTCGAGGCGCTGCTCGACGACGCAGTCGGGGCCGGGGTAGACGAGGCCGGCGTGGCCGTCCTCGAATCGCACCAGGTACGGCGGTTCGCCGTCGGTGCCGCGCACCTCGACGATCTCACCCCTGCGGTCGGTCATGCCGACCGACCTGCTGTACATGTGGACGTGGTCTCCCACCATGGCTCGCATCGGACACTCCCACCGGCAGAGGAACGTGGTTCGTGAGCTTCCCCCTCCACTGTGCGGCGGGCACCCGGACGGCGCAAAGGCGGACGGCCCGGAGGCGGCGGGCCCGGGCGCCTCCGGGTTCGGGGCGCCGGCGGTTCAGGGCGGTGGCGGGGTCTCGGCGAGGTAGCTGCGCACCAGCCGCTTGCACTCGCCGATCAGCGCCGGATCGCCCTTCGGGTCGGCCCGGAACGCCAGCTTCAGCACCGCGTCCGCGCACTCCATCGACACCCGCAGCGCCAGCGCGTACCCGGGCGCCGCGAACAGCTCGCCGCCGATCGCGCGCAGCCGGGCCGCGACCGCCGCGTTGTTGTCCAGCTCCTCGTCCAGCAGGTGCAGGTCGTCGAGCCCGCCCCCGGCGGTGTCGACCAGGCCGAAGTCCAGGTGGCCGAAGCCCGCGACGGCGCGCTTCATGGCCACGAACTCGTCCACCGCGTGGTCGGTGAAGGCGGCCACGCTCGGCGCGCCCGCCCCGGCGGCGGCGACCCGGCGGGCCAGGCCGTCCAGGAAGCGCGCCAGGTTGCGTTCGGCGAGGGCGGCCAGCAGGCCCTCCTTGCCGGCGAAGAACTGGTACAGGGTGCCGATCGGCACCTCCGCGCGCAGCGCCACCTCCTTGGTGGTCAGCCCCGCCGTCCCCACCTCGTCCAGCAGCCCCGCGCAGGCGTCCAGCAGCCGTTCGTACCGCTCCTGGCTGCGCTGCTGCACCGGCCGGCGGCGGGCCCCGGCGGCCGGGGTGCGGGAGGCACGGGCGGCGGATGCGGAGGGCTGCGGGGTCATGACGACACTCTGCCGCATCCGGTCGGGCCGGGGCGAATCCCGACCGTTCGGGTGTGGTTGGGTGTCGGATCATGAACGAGCAGCGGGCGGCGGAGCCGGTGACGGCGCCGAAGGTGACGGTCCGGCGGGCCGCGCGGATCGAGGACGGGGCGTGCCGGCACCTGCTGGTGTGGCGGGCCGGCCCCGGCTGGCGGACGGCCGGCTCCGGCGTCCTCGGCGGCGGGATCGGCGAACGCCACTGGGTGCTCAACGCGCAGGTCCGGGCCGGGTACGGGCGCCTCGACCCGGCCGAGCACCTGGCCGAACTCGCCGCCGCGCAGGGCCTGACCGGGCCCGGCACGGGTCTGATGACGGCCGCCGAGGTCGACGCCTGCACCTGGGCCGAGGACGGCGGCGTCACCGCCGTCGTCACCACCGGCATCGGCGTCCCGGTCTGGGCGGCCGCCCCCGCCGTCCCGGCCCCCGCCGCGTACGTGCCCGGCACCATCAACATCCTGGCGGTCGTCCCCGCGCCGGTCTCCGACGCCGGGCTGCTCAACCTGCTCACCACCGCCACCGAGGCCAAGGTCCAGGCCCTGCTGGAGGCGGGCTACGACTGCTCCGGCACCCCCTCCGACGCGGTCTGCGTGGCCGTGCGCACCGGGGGCGGCCCGCCCGAGCCGTTCGGCGGCCCCCGCTCGCACTGGGGCTCCCGCCTCGCCCGCGCCGTCCACCGCGCCGTCCTCGCCGGGGCCTTGGCCGACCGCGGACGCCGCGCCGGGTGGGACGGCCCGCCGACCCACCCGGCGACGCTGCCGGGCTGCGCGTGCGACGACGTGCTGGCGGGGAAGGCGGGTTGACCGGCCGTCAGGTGCCCGGCAGGGGGTCCTGGTCGATGACGTAGACCCGGACCGGCTCGGGCGCGTCGGCGCAGTGGCGGCCGAGCTTCTCCCAGCGGGACTCGGGGCTGTGCAGCGGGCGGTGGCAGCGGCGGCAGCGCACCACGGGGGCCGGGCGGCGCTCGACGGCCGTGCCGGGGATCGGGGGTTCGGTGCTGCCGCGCTGGTCGCTCACCGTTCCAGTTCATCACCGGGCGGTGGCGGCCGCGACAGGGGGGTACCCCCGGGCGGGCGGCCCGGGGGCGGGGCGCAGGGGCGTCAGCGCTTGCACTTCGCGGTGGTCGGCGGCTCGGTGGAGGTCCTGGTGACGATGATCGGGCTGCGGCCGTCGGTGTCGTCCTTGGCGTACGACAGGTTGTGGCCGGGGACGGTGTAGCTCCAGCCGCCGACCTCGATCTTCCAGTAGCCGACGGTCTCGCGGGCCACCGGCGCGTACTCGATCCAGCCGAAGCGCTTGGACGGGACGGTCACGTTGACGGTCTGGGTGGTGGTGTCCTGCTCGATCCAGGTGTGGGTGACGGTCAGCGAGGCGCTGAAGGTGTCGCTGAGCTTCGCGGTGAACTGCCCGGCCAGCGACCACTGCGAGCCGGTCATGTGCGCCCAGCTGAGGCCGTAGGTGGCGGAGGAGTCCGGGCTCTGGTTGTACAGGACGCTGCCGGCCACGCAGCCCGCCGCGTTGTACGCGCTCGGGGCGGCGGTGTCCTGGAAGGTGCAGTGGTTGGCCTTGGCGTCGGCGGCGCACAGCGAGGCGGCGTGGTCCAGGGCCAGTTGCAGGACGCCGGGGGCGGTGGTGCCGTTGCGGCCCAACTGCCAGGACTGCTTGTCGTTTGCGGAGGTCGAGCCGCAGTCGATCCGCTCGACCTGCCGGGAGTCGTGGCCGGTGACGTCGTCGGCGAGCGCGGTCAGGCAGACGCCGGTGCCCGACTGGTGGATGCGGTACTTGGCGGGGTTCTCGGTGGTGGCGGCGGTGACCGGCTCCAGGTACCACTGCGTCAGGTACTGGTCGGTGGCGCAGTCGCCCAGCCGAAGGTGCCACGGGCCGGGCGCCTCGGTCTGCTCGGCCATGCACTTGCCGTTGGCGTTGACGATCCGGAAGCTGCCGTCGGTGGCCCCGGCGACCGGGGCGAGCTGCCACTGCTGGTTCGCCGAGGCCGCGTCGGGGGTGGCCCGGGTGAGCCGGGTGACGGCGTCGGACGGGTCCTGGAGGTCGAGGGCCAGGCCGAGGTCGGTGTTGGTGAGGGTCAGGCAGGCCAGCGTGCCGGGCCCGGCGCAGCGGCCGGTGCCGATGCCCGCGAGGTCGCGCCAGTCCAGCCAGACGCCGCGCGGGGAGGCCGAGGTGCCGGCCGCGAGCTGGTCGCGGGCGAACACCTTCGCCGAACCGGCCTGCACCAGCAGGGCGGTGAACGGGGCCCGGTCGGTCCGGGTGACCGCCACCGAGCGGGCCTTCTGGCCGGTCAGCGCGGCCCAGCCGCCCTCCCAGATGCCGTTCGGGTTGGTGCCGGGCGTCGCGGTGTCGGTCTGCGAGCGGTAGGCGACCTGCTGGGAGGCGTTCAGCCCGAAGACCGACAGCCGTCCGTCGGAGCCGGCCGCGAACTGCGGGGCGCCGCCGCCCAGCGCCGGGCCCAGGTCGAGCCGGTGGCCGGTGTCCCAACTGCCGGTGGGGGCGCCGGCGGTGCCGGGCTTGGACTGGGTGAGCGTCCACAGCCGGGAGTCGTCGCCGTTCGCGGCGGTCTGCAGCAGGATGCCCGTGCCGGTGGTGACGGCGGTCAGCGCCGGGTCGCCGGTGAAGCCGGTGCCCAGGTCGGCCCAGGGCGCCCAGTTGTCGGCGGGCAGGGGCGCCTGCTGGGTGCCGGGCCGCTTCTGCGCGGTCTGCATCAGGTGCCCGTCCTGCGAGCGGGCGGCGACCGCGATCCGGCCGCCGCCGCTCAGCGCGAGCGCCGGGTCGCCCGCCCAGGTGCCCTCCAGCTTCTCCCAGCCGCTCCAGCCGCCGCCGTTGGGCGCCGCCTGCGCGCGGTGGTACAGCGCGTGGTCGGCGCCCCGGACGAACAGCTCCAGCCGTCCGTCGGTGTTGCCCTGCACCTTGCCCTCGGCGTTCGGGTTGGGCGCGGAGGCGGTGTTGTCGTCCGCGATCAGGACCGGGTCGCCGGCCGCCGTGGTGCCCGGGGGCGTGCCGAGGTCCGTCCAGGCGCTCCAGCCCTTGTCGCCCTGGTACTGCCACCACAGGTGGCCGCCCGCGCGCCGGGCCACCAGCGCCAGGCGGCCGTTCAGGTTCCGGGCCGCGGCCGGGTCGCCGGCCGCCTTGCCCTCGGTGGCCACCCAGTCCCGCCACCCGCCGGTCGCGCCGTCGCGGACCCGGCGCCAGATCATGTCGTCGGTGCCGCGGACGAACATCGAGAGGGTGCCGTCGGCGGCGGTCACCGCCTGCGGGCGGCCGGGTTCGGAGACGGCGGCGGCCGGCGGCGCGGCGGCCAGGGCGGGGGTGAGCGCGCCGGCGGCGAGCGCCAGCACGAGGAGGGCGCGCGGGGCGCGCCGGGGTGCGGTCAAGGGGGGTGCCTCCGATGAGGGGTGGGCCGCGCGGAGGGCGGACACCGGGCCGGGGTGTCGCCGCCCGGGGCGCGGCGGGGGAGCCGGCCGGGGCCGACGGGGCCGGGGACGCCTGGGGCGGGGCGTCCGCGCATGTGCCGGTGGCACCGGCCCGCTGACGGATCGTAGGGGAACGGACGGTGGGCACGCGACGGCGCGCGAGGGTGCGCGGGCCGGGCGGGAGGCGTGCCGGGGGCGTGCGGCCGGGCCGGGCGCCGGGCGCCGGGTGCGCGGGTTCGGGCCAGATGTGCGGGTGGACGAACGGAGTCGGGGAGGCGTCGGCGCAGGTGGGGCGGGGAAGGCGGGTGGCCCGAATTGTGCGTACATGACCAACACTTGGTTGTCGAATGCACCCACCCCGCCTAGCGTCGTGGCGTCGGCGCGGCCGTACGGGAGACGGCCCCGCCCCCGCCACCACCGGGGCGGCGCCGGCCTCCTCACGAGGAAGGGCCACACCTCGCATGTGCGGAATCACCGGATGGGTCTCGTTCGACCGGGACCTGAGCACGGAGCACGCCACCCTCGCCGCGATGACCGCCACCATGGCCTGCCGCGGCCCGGACGCCGCCGGCGTCTGGCTGGACACCCACGTCGGCCTCGGCCACCGGCGCCTGGCCGTCATCGACCTCGACGGCGGCCGCCAGCCGATGGCCGTCGAGCACGACGGCCGCACCGTGCTGGTCACCACCTACAGCGGCGAGATCTACAACTACCGCGAACTGCGCGCCGAACTGGCCGCCCGCGGCCACGCCTTC
Organism: Kitasatospora phosalacinea; assembly: GCF_000716545.1. Lineage (GTDB taxonomy): Bacteria > Actinomycetota > Actinomycetes > Streptomycetales > Streptomycetaceae > Kitasatospora > Kitasatospora phosalacinea. The sequence goes on along the minus strand of NZ_JNWZ01000084.1, from coordinate 12,457 downwards.
CGCACCGAGAGCGACACCGAGGTCGCCCTGCACGCCTACCTGGAGTGGGGCGAGGCGTTCGCCGAACGGCTCAACGGCATGTACGCCTTCGCGCTGTGGGACCCGCGCACCGAGGAACTGCTGCTGGTGCGCGACCGGATGGGCGTCAAACCGCTCTACTACCGGCCCACCCCCGACGGCGTCCTGTTCGGCTCCGAACCCAAGGCGATCCTGGCCCACCCCGAGGCGCGCGCCGCCGTCGACGCCGAGGGCCTGGCCGAACTGCTCGCCTTCACCAAGACCCCCGGCCACGCCGTCTACCGGGGCATGCGCGAACTCAAGCCCGGCCACACCCTGCGGGTGCGCCGGGGCGGCATCACCGAGCGCCGCTACTGGGGGCTGGAGTCGTACGAGCACACCGACGACCTGCCGACCACCATCGCCACCGTCCGCGAACTGCTCGACGACATCGTGGCCCGCCAGCTGATCGCCGACGTCCCGCTGTGCACCCTGCTCTCCGGCGGGCTCGACTCCTCGGTGATCACCGCGCTCGCCGCGCGCGGCCTGGCCGCCGCCGGGCAGGGGCCGGTCCGCTCGTTCGCAGTCGACTTCACCGGGCAGGCCGAGAACTTCACCCCCGACGCGCTGCGCGGCACCCCCGACGCCCCGTACGCGCACGCGCTGGCCGCGCACGTCGGCTCCGCGCACCGCGACATCGTGCTGGACACCGCCGACCTGACGGAGCGCCGCCACCGGGACGCCGTCCTGGCCGCCCGCGACCTGCCGCAGGGCCTCGGCGAGGGCGACACCTCGCTGTACCTGCTGTTCAAGGCCGTCCGCGAGCAGTCCACCGTCGCGCTGTCCGGCGAGTCCGCCGACGAGGTGTTCGGCGGCTACGCCTGGTTCCACGACCCGGCCGCCGTCGCCCACGACGGCTTCCCCTGGATGTACGTCCTCGCCAGGGGCTTCACCAGCGGCACCGCCCGGCTCGGCCCGCAGTCGCTGCTCGCCCCCGACCTGCTGGCCAAGCTCGACCTCCCCGGCTACCGGGACGCCCGCTACCGCGAGGCCCTCGCCGAAGTCCCCCGGCTGGCCGGGGAGAGCGGCCACGAGCGCCGGATGCGCGAGATCGGCTACCTGCACCTGACCCGCTTCGTGCAGATCCTGCTCGACCGCAAGGACCGCACCTCGATGGCGGTCGGCCTGGAGGTCCGCGTCCCGTTCTGCGACCACCGGCTGGTCCAGTACGTGTTCAACACGCCCTGGGCGATGAAGAACTTCGACGGCCGGGAGAAGTCCCTGCTGCGCGCCGCCGCCCGCGACGTGCTGCCCGAGGTCGTCGCCCAGCGGGTCAAGAGCCCCTACCCCTCCACCCAGGACCCGCGCTACGCCGAGGCGCTGCGCGCCGAACTGCGCGCCCTGCTGGCCGACCGCGACGCCCCCGTCCGCGACCTGCTCGACCTCCCGGCGGTGGCCCGGGCCGTCGCCGACGCCCCCGGCGCCGACCTGCGCAACGCCGGGGAGTCGGTGCTGCTGCTCGACGGCTGGCTGCGCGGCCGGGAGGTGTCGCTGGAGCTGTAGGGCCGCCCCCGGGCAAGGGCCGGGTGCTCCTCCGGCAGAGGGCGTCCGCCGAAGACCGTCCGCGGCGGAGGCCGCGCTCGCCGGAGACCCCGGCACGCGCTGGACGGCAAGCCGGTGCTGCCGCCGGCCGTCGGCGGGTCGGCGGCACACGTCCTGGCGCTGGACCACGCGCTGCGGCCGGTGCCGACCTCGCTCGGCGCGCAGGTCGCGTCCGGCCGGTACGTGCTGGACGCGGCGCCGGCCGGGGCGGTCGCCCGGTTCGCGGCCGCGCTGCCCGCTGCCGTGCGTCCCGCCGCCGCCTGAACCGGCCCCGCGCCGCCCGGCCCGCGCCGGTCACCGGGGGCGGCGGACGGTCAGGTCGCGGCAGCGCCAGGACAGCCGGCGGGCGTTTGCGCGCGGCTGTCGGTGGCCCCAACGGCCGCCCGCCACGGACAGGTTGACGATGATCCAGGCCCGCCAGTCGGGGCCGACGCCCCGGCCGTCGGCGTACACCTCGCGGCCGTCCAGCTCCCAGCGCACCGAGTCGGCGCCGAAGACGCAGGCGACGGTGAACCACCGGCCGGGCGTCACCAGCCCGTCCAGGTAGGCCGGGTCGCCGGGGCGGACGTGGTTGCTCAGCTCCAACTGCCGCGGGTGGTCGTCGTGGTACTCCAACACGTCCACCTCCCCGTGGCCGGGCTGCGGCTGCCCCGGCGCGACGTCCCGCCCCCAGGTCCAGATCGCGGGCCAGACGCCCTGGTCCGCCGTCACCTGGCAGCGCGCCTCCAGCCGGTCGCCGGGCCGCAGTTCGAACCCGCCCGCCGTACCCTCCGTGGTCACCAGCGGCGTCCGCCAACTGCGCCCGTTCTCCCGCAGCGCGGTGAACCTGTCCCCGTCCGGCCCGTACCCGGGCACCAGGTGGTCCAACTTGTTGTCCCCGGTGTTGCGTCCGCCGGCCGGGTACGCGGAGGAGGCCCCGGCGGCCCACTGCGAACGGTCCGAGAACGGAGCGTCGAACACGACGGCCCCCTGCGCGGGGTCGGGCGGCTGGGCGGCGGGCGGCGGCGGGTCGGACGGCGGGGTGGACACTCGGTCACGCTCCAGGGGTGCGACGGGTTCGGGCAACCCGGGGCATTCCCGGTGAAAACCCGTCCTCATCCTCCGGCCGCCGGGCGTGCGGAAGTGCGCCGGGGCGTGCCGCGACGCGTGCCCGCCGCCGGAGGCGGTTTCCGCCGGTCGGCCGTCGCTGGTCGGTTCCCGGTGGTCGGCCGCCGGTGGTCGGCCGCCGGTGTCAGTCCCCGGTGGCGAGGACGCGCAGTGCCGACAGCAGGATCCGGGCGTCCGGAGCGGGCAGGGCGGCCAGGAAGTCGCGTTCGGTGCGCAGGCGGGTGCGTTCGGCCCGGTCGAGGAGCTGCCGGCCCTGTTCGGTGAGCCGGACGATGTTCTTGCGGCGGTCGGTGGGGCTGCGGAGGCGTTCGGCCAGCGACTTCGCCTCCAGGGCGTCGACCAGGGCGACCATCGTGGTGCGGTCCACGCCCAGCCGTCCGGCGGCCTCCTGCTGGGAGAGCGGGGTGTCCGAGGCCAGGACGGCGAGCACGGCCAGTTCGCGGCCGTCCGTGCCGAGCGGGGCCAGGGCCCGGGTCGAGACCTCGGTGTAGCGCAGGTGGGCGTGCTTGAGCAGGTAGCCGAGCCGGTCGGAGAACGGACCGGGGAGTGCGTCGCTGGTCATGGGGCGAGGATAGCCGTGGCGGCTGACGGTCGGTGGCGGTGATGGTTCACGCCTGTTTATGGTCAGTATCACTGACGATCAGCTACGCTGACTGAACATGGAGCGACTCACATCACCGGACGTCACGTTCGGCGTCAAGACCACACCCATGCGCGTCGGCTACCCCGAGATCCTGCGGGTCTGGGAGGAGGCCGACGAGCTCCCCGAACTCGCCGACGCCTGGCTGTGGGACCACCTGATGCCCGTCGTCGGGCCCAAGGACGGCGACGTCCTGGAGGGCTGGACCCTGCTCAGCGCCCTGGCCGCCCGCACCCGGCGGTTGCGGCTCGGCCTGCTGGTCACCGCCAACCCGCTGCGCCACCCCGCGCTGCTCGGCAAGATGGCCACCACCGTCGACGTGCTCTCCGGCGGGCGGCTCGTCATGGGCCTCGGCGTCGGCGGCACCCACCAGCCCGCCGGTGCGGGCGGCATCGCCGGGGAGAACCCCGCCGTCGCCGAGTACGCCGGTTACGGGCTGAGCCTGGTGCCGCCCGGCGAGGGCATCGCTCGGCTCGCCGAGACCGTCGAGGTGCTGCGCGGCATGTGGAGCGGGGGGGAGTTCGACTTCGCCGGGCGCTGGACCACCCTGTCCGGCAACCGCAACCACCCCGGGCCGGTGCAGCGCCCCGGCCCGCCGATCCTGATCGGCGGCTGGGGGACCAGGCTGCTGCGCCTGGTCGCCGAGCGGGCCGACATCTGGAACGTCCCCGGCCCGCCGCACAACACCGTCGCCGCCGTCGCCGAACGGGCCCGCGTCCTGGACGCGCACTGCGCCGCGATCGGCCGCGACCCCGCCACGCTCACCCGCTCCGTGCAGTACATCGTCTCGTACCAGGACCCGGCCCGGGACCGCGCCGTGCTCGCCGAACTGATCGACGCCGGCTTCACCCACCTGGTGCTGAGCCTGCGGGCGCCCTACCCGCCGGGCGTCGCCGAGTGGCTGGTGAAGGAGATCGTCCGGCCGCTGCGGGGAGAGTGAGGGCCGTTCAGCGGGCCGGCGGGAAGTCGGCGTCGACCCGGGCGGCCGCCCGGGACGGGTCGTGCCCGGCGCGGCGCAGCAGGTCGTCCGCGCGGTAGGTGGCCGGAGCGGAGCCGTGCCGGACCTCCAGCTCCAGGTCGGCGGAGAACCGCGGCCAGACCAGCGCGGCGTCCAAGTCCGGTCGCCGGGCGGTCAGTTCCTCCAGCAGCCGCCAGGCCAGGGCGGCGCGCTCCTCGCGCCGGGCCGGGTCGCAGGCTTCCAGGGCCGCGGTGATCCGCCGGTCGTCCGGCCGCTCCGCCGCCAACTCCTCCAGCACGGGCAGCAGTTCGGGCCGGCCGAGGACCGCCGCGGCGGACAGCGTCAGCACGTGCGGCTCCACGTACGTCTCCAGCAGGTCGATCAATCGGGGCAGCACCGACACGTCCTGGCGACGGGCCAGGCCGCGCACGGCCTCCTCCGCGACCTCCTCGTCCGGGTCGTCCAGCCGCTCGTGCAGCGCGGCCCGGACCGCCGGGCCGTACGCCTCGTCCAGGGTGCCGACCCCGAACACCGCCGCGTCCCGCACCTCCGGGTCCGCGTCCCGGCACAGCGTCAGCAGGGCGCGCGCCCGGGGCGAGTCCGGAACGGGCTCGCCCACGAACGGCAGCGCCTTCGCCACCGCCAGGCGCACCGCCCCGTCCGGGTGGCCGACCAGCCCGAGCAGCACCGGCAGCGCCCGCTCGTCCTGCGCGGCCTCCAGCACCTCCACCAGCGCGGACAGCGCGAACCCGTCCGGCTCCCGCGCCGCCCGTCCCAGCACCGTGTCGACCGCCCAGGCCCGCAGCGCGTCCTCCCCGGGCGCGGTGCGGGCCGCCAGCCGGCCGTACCCGGCGGCCCGCCGGGAGGGGTCGGCGGAGGACAGCAGGGCGGCCGCCTCGCGCAGGTCCTCGTCCGGGGCCCGGGCGTCGTCGATCACGCGCCCGAGTGTGGCCCGGCCGCGGCGGCGGGCGCCACGGGATTACCGGGGGCGGGGAGGCGGGTGGGGAAGTGGCTGGGGAGGTGTGCGGCGCGGAGGTCGGCGTGCGGGGCGGGGGAGCGGGCGCGCGCGTGGCGGGGGCGGCCGGTGCGCGGGGCTAGACTGGGCGCGGTCGTGGCGCCCCCGGGCGCCCGGGGCGTACAGGAGGTGAGAGCAGTGGAGTGCAGTAGTCCGGGCCGAAGTCGGCCCCGCTCCGGGAAGTACTCACCCGCTCACGGCCCCCGGCACCACCGCCCGCGTCCGCGCCGCTCCGCCCGCTGAACCCGCGTTCACGCCCGCGTCCGCGCCGCGTCGCCCGCGCACGGCTGCCGCCGGGGCCCGTCGCCCCGCCCGCGTCCGTCCGCGTCCATCCGCACCCAGGCCGCACCAGGGCCCGGCGGCACCAGAACCCGTGGAGGTACCGCCGTGTCCGACTGGCGTGTGCGCGCCGTGCGCGCGAGCAAGCGACCCTTCAGCCGCACCACCGCCCGGCGGCCCGCCGACCGCGCCGCCGCCCCCGAGCACTCCATGGACCCGCGCTCCGAACAGGCCCTCGACGGCGAGCAGTCCGTCTCGCTGGAACGCTCCCTGGTCGACGCCGCCGTCTACCGCGACGGCCACCGGATAGAGACCCCCACCGGCCTCGCCGAGATCTACCGCGACCTCCCCGGCAAGCCCGGCACCATGGCCTGGATCGGTCTCTACCGCCCCGCCGAAACCCAACTCGTCGAAGCCGCCGAGAAGTTCGACCTGCACGAACTCGCCCTCGAAGACGCCATCGTCGCCCACCAGCGCCCCAAGCTGGAACGCTACGGCGACACCCTGTTCGTCGTGCTGCGCGCCGCCCGCTACCTCGACGACGTCGAGGAGGTCGACTTCGGCGAGATCCACCTCTTCGTCGGCCCCGACTTCGTCCTCACCGTCCGGCACTCCCAGTCGCCCGACATCTCGATGGTCCGCAGCCGCCTCGAAGCCGACCCCGACCTGCTCGCCCTCGGCCCGGAAGCCGTCCTCTACGCCGTCCTGGACGCCGTCGTCGACGGCTACGCCCCCGTCATCGCCGGCCTCCAGCACGACATCGACGAGATCGAGACCGAAGTCTTCGGCGGCGACCCCGAAGTCTCCCGCCGCATCTACGAACTCTCCCGCGAGGTCATCGAGTTCCAGCGCGCCACCGGCCCCCTGCTGGAGATCATGCGCGCCCTCGAAGGCGGCTTCCAGAAGTACGGCACCGACGAGGAGCTCCAGCGCTACCTGCGCGACGTCGCCGACCACGCCACCTACGCCGCCGAACGCGTCGACGGCTTCCGGCAGATGCTCCAGAACATCCTCACCGTCAACGCCACCCTGGTCTCCCAGCGCCAGAACGAGGAGATGAAGCAGCTCGCCGAAGCCGGCCACGCCCAGAACGACGAGATCAAGAAGATCTCCTCCTGGGCCGCCATCCTCTTCGCCCCCACCCTCATCGGCACCGTCTACGGCATGAACTTCGAGGAGATGCCGGAACTCCACTGGGCCTTCGGCTACCCCTTCGCGATCGGCCTGATGGGCGTGGTCTGCGTCAGCCTCTACCTGATCTTCAAGCGCCGCAACTGGCTCTAGCGGGACGGTGGTTCAGCTGGCGGAGCGGTGGTCCGGCACCCCGCTCCGGGCGGCACCCGCCGGGCGGGCCGGGTGTGGCAGGACAGGGGATCGACGAGGCACCTGAGCCGATGGGCGTTCGAGACTTCCGACGACGTCTCCCCCCAACGGCACAGGTGCCTCGCGCGTGGTGCCCGCACGGGCGTCACCACGTCGGTGGCCACTCCGGGAACGCCCGGTGAACCCACCGCGGCGACGTCATGCAGCCGTGCGGACGACTGCGGTTGCGGCCCGGTCGGGCCCCGCCGTCACCTCGTCCGCGGGGGCGGACGCTACCAGATCACGATCTTCGTGATCTTGTGGATGGGCTCACCGGGGACGTTGCCGAACTGCCACTTGTCCACGGTCGCGCTGGTCGTCGGAGCCCCCAGCCGCGGCACGTACTCCAACGTGACCTTGTTGTTCCCGGTCCAGATCCGGTCCACGCCGTAGATCGCCACGCTCTGCGCGCCCGCGTTGGCGAAGCAGAGGGAGCCGCCCGAGTTGTGAAGCATCAGGAGACCGAGTTCATCGCAATCGGTGCGGTTGACGGCGAACGCCGACGAAGCAGGCAGCACGGCGGCCATGGCGCCGGCCGTCGCGACCACCGCGAGGCGGGTGATGAAGCGCTTCACTGGTGAGTTGTTCCTTTCCGTGGTGACGGGTGCCGCCGAGGGCCGCAGCGCGCGGCGGCATCGCAGGGACGCATGCGCGTCCGGCAGGGACGCATGTGCGTCCGGCAGGGACGCATGTGCGTCCGATCAGCGCAACGCGGGGAAGGGCGCCCCGGTTCACCCCTTGAGCGCCCTTCTCCGCGCGCGGTCGCGACCTCCCTCCGCGTTCGTCGGCCCCCGCCCGAAGAGCGCGGTCCCCCCGACTCGTCGTCGGCCTTCACGTAAGGTGCGGTCGAACGGGTGCCCAGGTCCGTCGTCGCACACGGTCCCGGGCGCCCCGACCCGCTCCGGCCGGACCGCGGGGCTGCGCGTCGAACGCGGTGGCGGCTCGCCCCGGACGCGCCGCAGCCCCGGGATCGAGGCCGGCGTCCAGGTGGAGACAGCAGTGGAAGTCCCCGACATGTCGCGAGGTGCGCGTCTCGCCGCCCACGGCGCCGTCTCCACGGCCCTGGCCCTGTGCAGCGATCGCGCACTGCGCGAGCTCGTGGACACGGCGGCGCCGCTCGGATCCGGCATCGGCGGGAAGTCGTCCCTGCTGGAGGTCGCCGGGATCCCGGTCTTCGTCAAACGGGTGCCCCTCACCGACCTGGAGAGGCAGCCCGAGCACGTCCGGTCCACGGCCAACCTGTTCGAGCTGCCCGACTTCTGCCACTACGGCGTCGGCGCCATCGCCGGGCCGGGCTTCGGGGCCTGGAGAGAGCTCGCCGTGCACGCCATGACGACGAACTGGGTGCTCGCGGCGGAGCACGAGGGCTTCCCCCTGATGCACCACTGGCGCGTGCTGCCGGACTCGACGCCCCTGCCCGAGGACCTGGCCGACGTCGAACGGGCTGTGGCTTACCGGGGCGGCGGACCGCAGGTGCGCCACCGGATCGAGGCCCTCCAGCGGTCCTCGGCGAGCGTCGCGCTGTTCCTGGAGTACGTCCCGCAGAACCTGCACCAGTGGCTGGGCACCCGGATCGGAGCGGGAGACCGGACCGCCGACCGGGCCTGCGCCATGGTGGAGAGGGAACTGGCAGCCGGTGTCTCGTTCATGAACAGCCGCGGACTCCTGCACTTCGACGCGCACTTCGAGAACATCCTGACCGACGGTCGGCGCCTCTACTTCGCGGACTACGGACTCGCGATCTCCTCCCGGTTCGAGCTGTCGCCGGACGAGGTCGACTTCTTCGACCGGCACCAGACCTACGACCGCTGCCACACCGCCACGTACTTCGTGAACTGGCTGGTCACCGCCCTGTTCGGGTACCGGAGGGAGGACAGGGACGGCCGCTACGCGCTGGTGCGCGCCTACGCGGAGGGCGAGCGCCCCACCGGAATCCCGGCGGAGGCCGCGGCGATCCTCACCCGGCACGCGCCGATCGCCGCCGTGATGTCGGACTTCAACCTCAAGTTCCAGCGCCACAGCCGGCGAACCCCGTACCCACTGGAGGAGATCCGCCGGATCGACCGCACGGACAGCCCGGCCGTCGACTGACGGACCTGCGAGCCGAACGCCCCTGGCGTCGGAAGGAGTTCCGGTCACGGGCTCCGGTCGGTGGGCGTGCCCGGCGCGGTGCTCGTCCGGGAGCCGAGGCGGCCGGCGTACTCGCGCCCGGGCGGGCCCACGCGGGCCGACGGTGCCCGCTCAGGCGGCCAGCGGGTGGGCGTGCGGCCGAGGGGACGGGGAGGGGCGCGCGTGCATGGCGCGCAGACCGGCGGCCAGCCGGGCCGGGTCCTGACGGAGCCACAGCCGCAGCGCGGTGCCCAGCGCGGCGCAAGGGCTGGGCGTCGCGGACGGACGCGGGGCGGACGCCAGGCGCCCGGCCAGGGCCGGGAGCAGGTCGGCGAGGTCCGGCGGCAGCCAGACCGTCACCGCGCACGGGGCGAACGGGCCCAACTGCTCGGCGAGTCGGGACGCGTCCCGGGCGAGCAGCGCGGGCAGCACGTCCAGCAGCGCGTCCGCCACCACCTCGGACACGTCGCCGCGGTGGCCGTGCGCCAGCCGGCGCAACAGCGTCCGCTCCGCGGTGGTGAGCCGGACGGCCAGCATGACCTCGTCGGATTCCATCACACGGCCTTCCCCGGGCGCCCACGCCCACTCGATCGGCCCGCCGCGCGGGCCGGACACATCGCTGACCTGGGGTCACTGTCCCCACCGGCCCCGGGCGCCCGGAAGGGCCGAACGGCCCCGGAGGCAGGGCCCGAACGGCGGCTCGCAAGGGGGACGCCGGGGCGCACGGCCTCGGCGCGCCGGTCCGCCGGTCCGCCGGTCCGCCGTGGCGGTCGCGCCCGTCCCGTCCGCACCCCTGGTGTTCCGGCGCCGCGGCACTAACATGAGCACTCCTCGCATTTAGCTGATCGTCCGCCAGGAGGCTGCCATGCCGGACCGCCACGACCTGCCCGCCGGATTCCGCTGGGGCGTCTCCACCGCCGCGTACCAGATCGAGGGCGCGGTTGACGAGGACGGCCGCGGCCCGTCGGTCTGGGACGCCTTCTGCGCGCGCCCCGGCGCCGTGAAGAACGGCGACAGCGGCCGCACCGCCTGCGACCACTACCACCGCTGGCCCGAGGACATCGCCCTGATGCGCGAACTCGGCCTGGACACCTACCGGTTCTCGCTCGCCTGGACGCGCGTCCAGCCCACCGGCCGCGGCCCGGCCAACCCGGCCGGGCTCGACTTCTACGACCGCCTCGTCGACGGCCTGCTCGAAGCCGGCATCACCCCGCTGCCCACCCTCTTCCACTGGGACCTGCCGCAGGCCCTGGAGGACGGGGGCGGCTGGCTGCACCGCGACACCGCCCACCGCTTCGCCGCGTACGCGGCCCTGGCCGCCGACCGCCTCGGCGACCGCGTCCCGGCCTGGATCACCCTCAACGAGCCCTTCGTGCACCTGGTGTACGGCTACGCCCTCGGCATCCACGCCCCCGGCCGCGCCCTGATGCTCGACGCGATGCCCGCCGCCCACCACCAACTCCTCGGCCACGGCCTGGCCGCCGCCGAACTGCGCGCCCGCGGCCTCGACGTCCTGATCGCCAACAACCTCACCCCCGTCCGCCCCGCCACCGACTCCCCGGCCGACCGCGCCGCCGCCGACGCCTACGACACCCTGCACAACCGCCTGTTCACCGACCCGCTCCTGCTCGGCCGCTACCCCGACCTGACCGCGTACGGCCTCGGCCCCGACCCCGACCTCGGCGGCGCCGTCCGCGACGGCGACCTCACCCTCATCCACGCCCCCGGCCTCGACGGACTCGGCGTCAACTACTACAACCCCACCCGCATCGCCGCCCCCACCGACCCCGGTCTCCCCTTCGCCGAAGCCCCCATCGAAGGCGTCCCGCGCACCCACTTCGGCTGGCCCGTCGTCCCCGAGGGACTCCCCGAACTCCTCCACACCCTCCAGGCCCGCTACGGCACCGCCCTCCCCCCGATCACCATCACCGAGAACGGCTGCTCCACCGACGCCGCCCTCGACGACGCCTTCCGCATCGACTACCTGACCGCCCACCTCGACGCCCTCGCCCGGGCCACCACCGCCGGCATCGACGTCCGCGGCTACTGCGCCTGGTCCCTCCTCGACAACTTCGAATGGGCCGAGGGCTACAGCCAGCGCTTCGGCCTGGTCCACGTCGACTTCGCCACGCAGCAGCGCACCCCGAGGGCCTCGTTCGCCTGGTACCGCGACCTGATCGCGGCCCACCGAGCGGGAAACCAGGCGTAGTTGGGCTCAGGCTGTCGTGAGATGGACGGCCTCTCGGCAATGGTCGGGAGGCCATCCGTACGAGGCGGCCCGCAGCAGCCGTATCCCGGACACTGCGCATAAGACAGGGTGTGCGACAGGTTCACAGCCCATTGCCGATGGTTGACCGCCGGTCTGCTGCGTGGTGAGGGCCGTCTTGCGGTTCCGGGGACCGCAACGGGGAATTGGTGGGCGCCGTGCGTCAGAGCGGGGTCCAGGGCCGGGCGATCCCGGCTGCGACGAGCCCATCCGCCACAGGCCGTCGCGCCGGTCACGCACCCACATCGCCGTAGTACCACCGGAGTTGCCGGCCCGCGCCATCCGCGCCATCCGCGCCATCCGCGCCGTCAACCCCGGGACCTCGGTACCCGAACGGGGACGGACCGGCATCTCGTACTCCTCGGAAATCTCGCGGCCATCGTGCACCCGCGAGACTGGCGCACCACCATGATCACCTGCAGTCGAACACCAGGATCCCCGACAGAGTCAAGCTCAGCCGACGTGATCCGGTGACGCCGTTTCGGAGCAGGGCCGGTTGGTCGGCCAGGAGTGTCGGCGACGAGGGCGATTCCGGACGCACTGGTGTCCGGTCCGATCTGCCGGGGTCCAGGGCTCGATTCCGCAGCGACGGCCGACGCGTCGCAGTCGCCCCAAGCGGCGCTCCAACCGCTGGCCTGGTCGCCTTCGGGGTCGAGGACTTCGGGCTTGCCGGGGATGCCGAAGGCGTCCAGAAGGCGACGTTCCGCGACGCCGCAGTGATCGTCGCGACTCCCCTCGCTCGCGGCCGGGAGCACGGGCACCCGGCCGCCCGGGAGTGGAGGGCGGCCGCTCTTGAGGCGTTCTCGGCGGCGGTCGCCCGCTGGAGGTCGTCCTCGGAGCCGGTCCCCCGGCGGAGGAGCGCCGTCCGGTGCTGCGCTCTCGGTAAGACAGCGGTGCGCGTTCGGTCACGAGGGCGTGGCCCCTCCCTCCTAGCGTCGCTCCGGAGTGCCTCGGCCGCAGACCGGCCGCAGGCCCGTACGGACGCGGAAAGCGGGAGGCAGTATGCAGTTCGGCATTTTCACGGTCGGTGACGTGACCACCGACCCCACCGACGGGCGGACCCCGACGGAGCACGAGCGGATCAAGGCCATGGTGGCCATCGCGCTCAAGGCCGAGGAGGTC
>NZ_JNWZ01000083.1 GCF_000716545.1 Kitasatospora phosalacinea | reverse complement strand
GACGGCATACGAGATCTAGTACGGTCTCGTGGGCTCGGAGATGTGTATAAGAGACAGGTTCACAGGGCCGGGGCGAGGCGGGTGGCCGCTTCCATCAGGAGGGCGTGCACGAAGGCCTGCGGGAGGTTGCCGCGCAACTGGCGCTGGGCGACGTCGTACTCCTCGGCGTAGAGGCCGGGCGGCCCGCAGGCGGCGCGGTTGCGTTCGTACCAGCGCAGCGCCTCCAGGGGATTGCCCTGGCCGAGGTGGGAGAGGGCGACCAGGAAGCCGCAGAGCAGGAAGGCGCCCTCGGCCTCGGCGAGCGGGCCCGGGGCGTGGCGGAAGCGGTAGCAGTGGTGGTCGTCGGCGAGTTCGGCGAGGACCGCCGCGAGGGTGGCCCGGCTGGGACGGGCCCGGGACGGGACGGCGCCGCGCAGGGCGGGCAGCAGCAGCGCGGCGTCCACCGCCGGGTCGGTCGGGGAGCGCTGCCACCGCCCGCTCGGGTGCAGGGAGTCGGTGAGCGCGCCGGCGGTGAGGCGCTCGGCGAGCGGCAGCCAGTCGGGGCGGCGCAGCGCGTCGGCGGCGGCCCGCAGGCCCGCGGCGCAGGTGAGGCGGCTGTGGGTCCAGTGGTCGGGGACGGTCTCCCAGATGCCGGAGTCGGGTTCGCGGTACCGGGCGGCGATCGCCTCGACGGCGACCCGGGCGGCCCGGCGCCCGTCGTCGTCCAGCTGGCCGCGCCGGGCGGCGGCGGCCAGCAGCAGCAGGCTCTCGCCGAACCCGTCGAGCTGGAACTGCCGGTTCACCAGGTTCCCGGCCACGTCGAACCCGCCCGGGTAGCCCGGCAGTTCGAGCCGGCGCAGGTCCGGCACCGGCCCGCCGTCGGCGGTGTACGCCGGGGCCAGGCGCGGGCCGTCGGTGAGCAGCCGGGCGGTGACGAAGCGGGCCGAGCCCGCCAGCAGCGGGTGCGGCCCGCGGGCGGCCACCGCCTGGCCGATGTACGCCTGGTCGCGGATCCACACGTACCGGTAGTCGTAGTTGCGGCCCTGCTCGGCGCGCTCGGGGAGGCTGGTGGTGGCCGCGGCGACGGTGCCGCCGTCCGGGCCGGTCAGGCCGGTGAGGACGGCGTGGGCGTGCCGGACGTCGCGCGAGCCCGGCAGCCCCGCCAGCTCGCCCGGCGTCGGGACGTCCGCCGCCCAGGCCGCCCCGGTGTCAGCCCAGGCGCGGTCCGGGTCCGGCGGGGCGTCGTCGAACGGCCGGTCGGCGAGCTCCAGGACCAGGTCGTGCGAGCCGCCCGCCGCGGTGCGCAGCACGGCGTGCAGCCCGCCGCAGCGCTCCGGCCGGGCGTCCGGCAGGCCGGTCAGCCGGGCGTGCAGCGGGCCGGTGCGCAGCGTCCAGCGGCCCGCCTCGTCGCGGACCGGGTCGGTGGCGCGGTCGGTGCCGAAACCGGCGGCCAGGTGCAGGGAGACCGCCAGCTCGGCCGGCCCGTCCACGGCCAGGACGCGGCGCAGCAGCACCGTGCGGTGCGGGTCCGCCGGGCGGGCCAGCGCCTCGCGGCACTCCACCGCCCCGCCCCGGGTGACCCAGCGGCTGCGGTACACCAGCCCGCCGTCCTCGTACCGCCCGCCCGGCACGTACGCCCCGGTCGGGGTCAGCCCGTACCAGCCGGGGCCGCCGATCAGCGCCGACAGCACCGCGTCGCTGTCCCAGCGCGGCGCGCACAGCCAGCAGAGCACGCCGTCCGGGCCCAGCAGGGCGCCCCGCAGGCCGTCGGCGAGCAGCGCGTAATCGCGCAGCGCGTGCGGGGCGGGCGGGGCGCAGGGGCGGGACGCGGTGGGCATGGCGGCCTCCGGGAGTCGGGCGGCTCTCGCGGTGGCGGCTGTCCGCTCCGGTGCGGCGGAAACCTCCGGGCCCGTTCCCGCGGCCGTTCCCGCAGTCGTTCCCGCGGCCGTTTCCGCAGTCGGGGGCCGGGCACACGCCAGGGCGCACGCGCCGGCCCCGGGCCGGCGGAAGAACCACCGGGAGGACACGGCGATGGGACGGCAGGAACGTCCGCTGCACGACATGGGCGGGGCGATCGGCCCCGCGGACCTCGGCGGCCGGGAGGAGCGCGAGCCGGAGCGCGACGGCACCGAACGCGAGCCCGCGCCGATCGGCAAGGGCGGCACGGCGAACGTGGCGGGCAGCGACGAGCAGCAGCCCGAGATCGCGGAGGGGCCGGTGTCGGGCGTCCAGCCGGGGGAGGAGCGGGCGGACGGCGGTGGCGGCGGGGTGACCAGGGAGCTGGACCCGCCGGGCCCGCCGCGCGCCCCCTCCCGCCCGGTGCGACCGGACGCGGTGGAGGACGCCCCCGCCGCGCTCGACCCCGAACGCGCCCGCCCCGCCGACCCGGCGGCCGACCCGGAGGACGAAGGGCTCCCGGACCTCGCGGACGGCTCGCCCGCCGCCGACCTCGCCGCCGACCCGCAGCGCCCCCCGGTGCCCGGGGACCGGCCGGTCGCCGCCGAGTCGTTCGGGGTGACGGGGGAGGAGCAGGCGCGCGGCGAGTCGTTGGAGGACCGGCTGGCGGCGGAGCGGCCGGAGGTCTGGGAGGGGGCGCAGGAGCAGGGCGAGGAACGGCCCGGGCAGTCGGCGGAGGAGGCCGCGATGCGGGTGGAGGAGGAGTGACGGTCCGCCAAGTGCCTTGCCGGTACGGGGTGGTGGCTGTCTCGGTGCGGAAGGCGGCCCGGTAGCGGGCGGGTCGGACCGGCTGGCGCCCCTCTCCGCGAGACCCCGGACCCGGCCCCCGACCGTCGGCCCCCGACCGCCGGACGACGGCGGTCGGGGGCCGGGCCCTGCCGGGCCCTTCCCGGGGCGGCGCTCGCGGGGCCGGGGTTTGAGGTGGGCGGGCCTGGTCAGCCGCTGGGTATGGAGTTCACGCCGGAGTACCTGAAACCGCTTCCCCTCGCCGGCCGGCGGCCGCCGGGCGGCGGACCGGAGCCGTCCGCGCCCTGGGTGGTGCTGCGGGGCGCGGGCGGGCGGCGGAGCGCGGGGGACGGCGGCGGGGCGGCGGTGCTGCTCGACCGGGACACCGTGCTGATCGAGGACATCGCGTACAACGGCGACCCCGGGCGGGTCTACCCCCGCCCCGGCGCCCGCCAGGCGGTCGCCGAACTGCGGTCGCTCGGCGTGCGGTTGGGGGTCCTGACCGAGCAGCCCGGAGTCGCCCGAGGGGTCCTGAACCGGCGTCGGATCGAGACCGTCCACCACCGGATCGAGGAACTGTTCGGCCCGTTCGACGTGTGGGCCGTCTGCCCGCACGGCCCCGCCGAGCGCTGCGGCTGCCGCAAGCCCGCACCCGGGCTGGTCCTCGCCGCGACCCGGGCCCTGCGGGTCCCGCCGGCCCGCACCACCGTCATCGGCGGCACCGGCGCCGACCTGGTCGCCGCCGCCGAGGCCGGCGCGCGCGGCCTGCTCGTCCCCGCCGGGGTCGCCCGCGCCGAGGGGCTCGTCGCCGCGGGGCACCGCCGCGCCGCGGACCTGCCGGGCGCGGTGCGGATGCTGCTCGCGGCGGGGACGGCGCGTTGAGGGTCGGTGCGCTGAGGGTCGGTGCGCCGAGGGCCGGGGCGGGACGGAGGGTACGACGGGGCGGCGATTGGGGCCAACGCCCCGGGGGTATGCGCGGGGGCCCGGGCCTGCGGTCGCGGGTCGGGCAGGTCGTGGAGGAACAGGACGAGGTGGCGTCATGGAAGGGCCGCACGGTTACCGGATCACCGTCCCCGGACGGCCGGGGGCGCACGCCCCGCAGATGACGGCGGTGGTCTACCGGTCGGCGGAGACCACCGCGGACGGGCTCGCCGTGTACCTGGGGCCGGGCGGGCTACGGGTGACCGTGCGCGGCACGGTGGCCTGCTTCCTGGAGCCGTACCCGCCCGGCCTGAGCCACCCCTGCGGCTACGCCTACCCGCTGGCCGCGGCCTGAGGGCGCGGGTCAGGGGGTCGCCGGCGCGGCGAAGGCGGTGACCAGGGCGCGGTCGAAGGACGGCAGGTCGTCCGGCTTGCGGCTGGAGACCAGGGTGTTGGGGCCGTCGGTGCAGACCACCACCTCGCGGTCGACCCAGTGCGCGCCGGCGTTGCTCAGGTCGGTGCGCAGGCTCGGCCAGGAGGTGATGGTGCGGTCGCGGACGACGTCGGCCTCGATCAGCGTCCACGGGCCGTGGCAGATCACCGCGACGGGCTTGCCGCGCCCGAAGAACCCGGCGACGAACTCCACGGCGCGCGGGTCGGTGCGCAGGAAGTCCGGATTGGCGACGCCGCCGGGCAGCACCAGGGCGTCGTAGTCGGCGGCCGAGACGTCCGCGACGACCGCGTCCACCATGAACGGGTCGGCCCGGTCGAGGTGGTGGAAGGCCCGGATCTGGCCCGGCTCGGTGGAGACCAGGCGCGGGGTGCCGCCGTGGTCCAGGACGGTCTGCCACGGCGAGGTCAGTTCGACCTGCTCGGTGCCCTCGGGCGCGGCCAGGAAGGCCACGGTCAGGCCGTCCAGCTCGCGCAGCCCGCTGGTGTCGATGGTGTCGAGGGTGTCGCTCATGGTGCGGCTCCGTTTCTCGGTTCCTCGTGGTCCCCCCGGGCTCTCCGGGCGGGCGTGGGGCGATCCCCGCTCCGGACGTCTCGCCACGAATGGCGACCGGCAAACAGGCGTGAAACCCGCGCGAGGGTGTGAAAGCCGCAGAAGGGGCGGAAGGGCGGCATAGGGTGGAGGCGGAGGGCGGAGGTGAGGGACGGAGGTGAGGGACGCGGTGGACGGCGAACGCTTCGCAGTCGGGTCCGGCCCCGAGCTGGAGGCCACGGTCGACCGGCTGCGGACCGAGCTGGAGGGGATGCGCACCGCGATGCGCACCCGGGCCGTGATCGAGCAGGCCAAGGGCGTCCTGGTCGAGCGGCTCGGCTGCGACCCCGAGCAGGCGTTCGAGGAGCTGGTGCGCCGCTCCCAGGACGAGAACCGCAAGCTGGTGCGGATCGCCGCCGACCTGGTGGCCGCCGCCGCCCCGCCCCCCGCCGCCCGCGAGGCCCCGGCCGCCCCGGAGCCCGCCGCCGCCCCGCTCCCCGCCACCGAACCGGAGCCCTTCGCGACCGGGACGCCCGCCGCGCCCGCCGCGCCCGGGACGCCCACCGCGACCGGGGCCGAGGACGAGACCGCCCTGGCTGCCCGCTTCCACCTGGCCGCCGCCGCGCTCGCCACCGCCACCGACCCCGACGAGGTCGCCGAGCACCTGCACCGCACCGCCCTCGGCCCGCTCGGCGCGCGGGCGCTGGCCCTCGCCGTGCGCGAACCGGACGGCGCGCTGCGGCTGGTCGGCGCGCACGGGGTGGCGGCGCAGCAGCTCAGCCAGTGGCAGCGCATCCCGCCGCGCACCCGGGTGCCGCTCACCGAGGCCGCCCGCACCGGCCGCCCGGTGTGGGTGGTCGACCGGCGCGAGTTCGCCACCCGCTACCCCGGTCTGACCGGCGACGACCTGGTGCCCGGCACCGCCGTCTGCGCCCTCCCGCTGCACGCCGGCGGGCGGCTGCTCGGCGCGCTCAAGATCGGCTGGGCGGCCCGCCGCGACCCCGCCCCGACCGTCGACGCACACCTCGCGGCCCTCGCCGACCTCACCGCGGACACCCTGCTGCGCCTGCCCGGCGCCCCGCTGTCCGCCGCCTCCTCCGCCCCGCCCCCCGACACCCTCGACCCGGCCGGCGCCCCCTGGTTCCGGGCCGTGCTGGACGGCCTGCTCGACCCGGTGCTGCTGCTGCGCGCCGTCCGCGACCAGGACGGGAAGGTCACCGACCTGCGGGTCGAGCACGCCAACGCGCCCACCGTCGACCTGGCCGGCCGGGCCGCCGCCGACCTGCGCGGGCGCCGGCTGACCGAGCTGTACCCCGGCATGGTCGCCTCCGGCACGTTCGACCGCCTGCGCACCGCCGCCGCCGACGGCATCCCCTACCGGGACGAGACCGGGCGGTACGTCGAGACGGTCGCTGGCACCGTCCGGGCCAGCGCCATGACGGTGCACGCCACCCCGTTCCAGGACGGCCTGCTGCTCACCTGGCGCACCCACGACGAACGCGACCGGCGGATCACCCAACTCGCCCAGACCGGCCGCCTCGCCCGGGTCGGCACCTGGGAGTGGCGCCCCGGCGAACGCCGGATCACCTGCTCGGACGGCGTCCCGCAACTCTTCGGCGCCCCCGCCGGCACCGAGGGCCTCGACCCGCGCGCCGCCCTGGACGCGGTCGTCCCCGCCGACCGCGAGGCCATCCGCGCCGCCGCCCGCGCCCTGCTCGACGGCCGCCCCTCCGTCACCGCCGACTTCGCCGTCCGCGCCGCCGACGGACAGCGCAACCTGCGCGCCCTCGGCGAAGCCGCCCGCGCCGACGACGGCCGCCTGCTCGGGCTCAGCGGCGTCGTCCAGGACGTCACCCCCTGGCGGCGCGCCGAACAGGCCCTCCACGACACCCGCGACCGCCTCGCCGACCAGCGCCGCCGCACCGAGGACGAACAGCGCGCCGTCCGCGCCCTCCAACAGGCCCTGATGGGCGCCCCCGCCGGCCGCCCCGTCCCCGGATTCGACACCGCCGCCCGCTACCTGCCCGCCGAACGCGAACGCAAGGTCGGCGGCGACTGGTACGACCTGCTCGACCTGCCCGACGGCACCGTCCTGCTCGCCGTCGGAGACGTCTCCGGACACGGCCTGCCCGCCGCCACCGCGATGTCCCAACTCCGTTACGCACTAAGGGGGATCGCCTACGACGGCACCCCGCCCGGACAGCTCCTCGACCGGCTCGACCGGATGCTCTGCCACCAGCACGCAGACCACATCGCCGCCGTCACCGTCGCCCGGCTCGACCCCCGCACCGGGCACCTCGCCTGGGCCCGGGCCGGCCAACTGCCACCCGTCCTGATCCACGACGGCACCGCCCGCACCCTCGACCCGCCCCCCGGCCTGATCCTCGGCGTCACCCCCCGCCCCCACCGCCCCACCGCCGAACTCCGCCTCGCCCCCGGCGACACCCTGCTGCTCCACACCGACGGCCTGGTCGAACGCCGGGGCACCGGCACCGACCTCGACGTCGGCACCGCCCGGCTGCTGCGCGCCTGCACCGACTACCGCGCCGCCCCCGACCCGGCCGGCCTGCTCGACCACCTGCTGCGCCGCCTCGGCGGCCCCAACCCCTTCGACGACATCTGCCTGCTCGCCGTCCGCCGCCACCGGGCCTGAGCCCGCCCGCGCGGGCACGGGCTGCGCAGGCCCGGGGAGGGCCTCGGCGGGTCAGGGCCGGCTGGAGTCGCCGAAGCGGAAGCGCCGGTGCATCCGCTCGTGCCAGGACAGCTCCGGGGCCACCAGCTCGTCCGGCGGGGCCTGCGCCAGCGGGCCCGGGCGGGGCATCGCGGAGGCCGCCGCCTCGGTGGCCCGGACCTGCGCGCCCAGGGCGGTCAGGCGCACCGGGTCGACGCGCTCGCGCACCGCCGGGAACAGCCGTACCTCCTCCCGGCCGAAGTGCCCGGTGGCCGCCTCCACCATCCGGGCCACCAGCCGGTCGAACTCCGCCGAGCCCGCGGTCGCCCCGCGCAGCTCCCGGACCAGGGCCCGCAGCGCGGCGTGCGCCTGGAGGCCGTCGTCCACGGTGTCGTCCCCCGGCGGCCGGCCGGACCGGGCGAGCGGGTACAGGTGCTCCTCCTCGGCCGTCAGGTGCCGCACCAGGGCGTCGGCCGTGACCGCCGCCAGCCGGCAGCGCCGCAGGTCGCCCGGCGGCAGCCCCGCGAGTTCGCTGAAACGCACCCGCAGCACCTCGTGGTCGGTCGTCAGCTGTTCCAGCAGGTCCGGTTCGCGATAGCCCGCCATGCCCGCGCGCCTCCTCCGGTCGTCCTTCCCCTCCTCGGCGCGCGCCTGCCCATCGGTGCGGCGGGGAAACACCTGGTGAGCCCGGGTGCCGGACCGGCCGGGGGCGGGCGGCTCACGACGGCGGGACGTCGTCCGGCGGCAGCTCGACGGTCTCCACCCGGCGCCACCGGTGGGACCGGTCGGGCAGGTGCTCCGCCAGGTAGTCCGCGAGCGGCACGGGGAGGTCGTCGGACGGGTCGGCGGGGAGATCGGCGGGCGCGTCGCCGGGCGCGCCGTCCGCTGCGCGCCTCATTCTTCGTCGCTGGCTATCTCGATGCAGGCCAGGTCGATCTGGTCGGCGAGTTGGCGCACCAGGCCGGCGAGGGTGCCGGTGGTCTCCGGGTCGAGTCCGCTGTCCGGGCGGCCGGCCCACTCCTCCCACTCCTCGGGCAGCGCCCGCAGCAGTTCGACCACCTGGAGGGCCGGAATGGCCAGGCCCCCGGACAGTCCACAGATCACCGGAACACTGAGCTGTCCCACGGCGTCCACCTCCTCCTGAGCTCTCACGTGCGCTCACGCGCCCCTCGTCCGGGCGTCTGCCCGGAGCCGTCCGGCGGAAACGGCGGTCCACCGGGGTCGGAGCCGGGCTCGCGGGCGGGGCCGGCCTGCTGCCGGGCGCGGCGGTGGGTGCGGTGGCTGGTGTCGCACAGCGGGTAGCGGTGGCTGCGCCGGCAGGTGCAGACCGCGACGACCGGGCGGTCGCAGTGCAGGACGGTGCCGTCCGGCAGCAGCAGGTCCACCGGGCCGTCGACCAGCAGCGGGCCGCGTTCGGTCAGCCGGAGCCGGGGCGGGGGCGGGCCGGCGGTGGTGCCCGGGTCAGTCGCGGACACTGCGGATCACCACCAGCTCCTCGGTGCGGACGCCCGGTTCGATCAGTCCGATGCGCTCGAACCAGGGCGCGCGGGCGGTCATCACCGGGCCGAACGCCTGGAGCCGCCGGGCGGCCACCTCCGTCCGCAGGCCGGCCGCGCGCAGCTGCCGCACGGTGGCGTCGGGGCGGGCCAGCGAGGACTGCACGAGCAGCAGCACCCCGCCCGGCGCGAGCAGCGACGGCACCCGGCGGCACAGCCGGTCCAGCAGCAGCCGCCCGTCCGGCCCGGCGTCCCAGGCCCGCGCGGGGCCGGACGAGGGCGCTCCCGGGTGGGGGGCGGGCACGTACGGGGGGTTGCTCAGCACCAGGTCGTACCGGCCGTCGTTCCGGCCGCCCCCGCCGCCGTTCCGGCCGTCCGGGTCCGGCACGGTGAGGTCGCCGTGCCGGACGCGCAGCGGGAGGTGGTGCAGGCGGGCGTTCAGCCAGGCGGTGGCGAGCGAGAGCCGGGACAGGTCCACGGCGGTCACCCGGCAGCCGCGCCGGGCGGCGGCCAGGGCGAGGGCGCCGCTGCCCGTGCCGATGTCCAGGCACCGCGTGCCGGGGGGCACCGGCTCCCGGCCGAGCACGTCCAGCAGCAGGTCGGTGTCTCCTTGGGCGGGGTACACGCCAGGGGGTCGAAGCAGCAGCATGGGTGCGCGTATGCCCGGTGATCGGCGGGTGACACGTCCGGTCGGTCCGGCGGGGTCAGCGGGGATCGGCGGTGCGGCGGGTGAGGTCGTCGACGACGGCGGAGAGGTGGCCGTGCCGGGCGAGGGCGGCGCGTTGGAGGTCGGCGCCGCAGCCGGTGGCCAGCAGGTGGGTGGACAGCTGCCGGGCGAGGCCGAGTTCGTGGGTGCGCCGTAGCGCGGGCGCGGTGAACTCGACCAGTGCGGGCAGCAGCTGGCGGGCCGGTCGGGGACGGCCGGTGAGCGGGTCGGGCAGCCGGGCGTCCAGCGCGGCGGCCGCGGCGCGCCGGTGGGCCGGGCGCAGGGTCGCGTCCGGTACGGGGACCGGCCGGGCCGGGGTGCGCGGGTCGAGCAGGGTGTGGGCGAGGGCGCGCAGCAGGACGGCGAGCAGCACGACGGTGTCCAGGTCTGCGCTGCTGTCGGCGATCCGCACCTCCAGGGTGGGCAGGTGCTCGGACGGCCGGGCGTACCAGTAGAGCATCCGGCGGTCCAGGACCACCCCGTCCGCGAGCAGCCGGTCCAGGGTGCTGCGGTAGCCCTTCTCGTCCAGGACCGGTGCCGGGCCGAAGGTCGGCCAACGGGCGTACCGTTCGGGGCGGTCGGAGGCGGTGCCGTGGTCGGTGCCCTCGCAGAACGGGGAGTTGGCGCAGAACGCCTGGAACAGCGGCAGCCAGCCGCGCATCCGGGCACTGAGCGCGAGCGCCTGGCGGGGCGTCAGGTCCCCCAGGTGGACGTGGCATCCGCAGAATTCGGCGCCGATCTGGTCGGCGACGCCGTCGATCCGTTCGGCCAGCAGCAGGTAGCGGGGCTTCGGGGTGACGGTCAGCGGGTGGTGGCTGGGCAGGACGGGGGTGCCGGTGGCGGCGATCCGGCAGCCGGCCCGGTCCGCTGCGGCGGCCAGCACGCCTCTGGTGCGGGCGAGTTCGGAGCGCAGCTCGGCGGCGGTGGCGACCGGCCGGGTGCAGCCCTCCACCTGGGTGGCCAGGAACTCGTGCTGCGCGCGCGGCCCGAGCGTCCGGGCGGCGTCCGCGACCACCGCCTCGGCGGCCGGCACGGTCACCCGGCTGCGCGGGCCGGTCAGCAGGAACTCCTCCTCGACGCCGAAGCGCAGCAGCGGGGGCCGGCGGTCGTCGTCGCGGGCGGTGTTCACGCCGGGTGCCCCGGGTCGAGGTCGATGACGTCCCGCAGGGTGAGCACGGCGGGCGGCGGCGGTCCGTCCGCGCGGCCGCCCGCCAGCGGGTCGAGCAGGAACCCGGTGTGGTCGCCGCCCTCGATCCGGTCGGTGATCCGCCCGGCGAACCAGGCGGCCGCGTCCGCGAGCACCGGCACCCCGGCCGGGCCCGGGCGCCACGCGGCCCGCGCGAACTTGTCGACCTCGTCGCCGGTGTTCGCGCCGAACAGCCGGGCCAGGGCCGTTCCCGCGTCGTCGGGCGGCAGCAGGTGGACGGCCAGCGCCGCCGCGCGGGACGCCACCCGGTGGGTGCGGTTGGCGTGCGACAGCCAGACGGCGAACCGCTCCGGGTCGATCGAGCACTGCGAGCCGAAGCCGACCAGGCAGCCGGCCCGGTCGCCCCCGGCCTCGGCGGTGACGACGTACACGGGCGGGTCGAGCAGGTCCAGGAACGCCCCGGCGCCGCCCGACGCGCTCATCGCAGGGCTCCTTCCGCCGGCCGGGCCGCCGGGTCGGCCGGTTCCCGGGCCGGCGCTTCGGACGCGCGCTCCTCGGCCGGTCGCTCCTCGGTCGATCGCTCCTCGGCCGGTCGCTCCTCGGGCAGCGGGGCGCGCAGCGAGCAGGTGCCGGAGCGCCAGGCGGCCATCAGGTGGTCGGCGAGCCGGTCCTCGGCCCGGGCGTAGGCCAGCACGCCGAAGGCGATCTCCTGCTCGGGGCAGTCCGAGGGCCGGGCGAGCAGCGGTTCGATCACGGTGTGCCGCACCAACTGCTCGTGGACGGCGTCGGCGAGGACGTGCTCGCGGTAGAAGAGCGTGCCGCGCGGCGAGGCGCCGAGCCGCTCGAAGGCCGCGGCGAGCCGGGCCGCGCCGGGCGGGGAGGTGATCTCCACCGCCGCGAACTGCCCGACCAGCGCGGCCCGCAGGGAGCGGTGCAGGCCGAACATCGACATCGTGTTGACCACGGCCAGCGCGGGCGCGGGCACCGCGTCCAGGTACCCGCCGTACGCCGGGTCGAGGCCGAAGTCGGCCATCATCGCGGCGAACAGCTCGGAGTGCGCCCGCTCCGGCCGGCCCGCGCCGTACTCGTCGTACTGCACGGCGACCAGTGCCGCCTTCGCCGGGTTCGGCAGCCGGGGCACCGCCCACATCTGCGGGTCGGCCTCCTTCAGGTGGTACGCCGAGCGGTGCACCAGGTACTCGCGGGCCTGCTGCCGGGTGCCCGCCGTCAGCAGGTGGTACGAGGGCCCGTCGCCGTCCGGGGGTTCGACCAGCAGGTCGGCCAGCACGTCCGCCAGCGGCGGCGGTTCGCCCACCTCCCGGCGCAGCGCGGCCAGGAAGGCCCGCTCCAGCCGCCCGCGCAGGGCGAGCAGCGACGGCGACCACTCCCAGGCGTCGTCGACGCCCGCGAAGCCGCGGTAGTGCAGCTCGTAGCAGACGTACAGGGCGAGTTGGACGTCCTCGCCCCAGGGGTCCGCCGGGTCGTCGAGCGGGGGCGGCGAGAGGTGCGCCGGGGCGGGTCGGCGCAGCGCGGCGAGGACGGCGGCCGAGAGCGGGCCGCGGGCCGCAGGCAGCGGCGGCGCACCGGTGTTCGTGCGGGTGGCGGTCGGCACGGTTCCCACCTCGTTCTCCCGTTCTTCGTGGTTCCTGGTCCCTGCGTTCCTGGTCTCCGCTCTCCGCCCGCTCATGCCGAACGGATTTCCAGCACGCAGCACTTGGGGCCGCCGCCGGCCTTCAGCAGCTCCGGGAGCGAAACCGGCACCGGGACGAAGTCCGCCGCCCGCAGTTGCTCGGCCAGGCCCCGGGCGGCGGCCGGCAGCACCACGTGGCGGCCGTCGCTGATGGCGTTCAGGCCGAAGGCGGCGGCGTCCGGCGCGCCGGCCAGGATCGCGTCCGGGTAGAGGCGGCGCAGCAGCCGGCGGGCCTCCGGGGCGAACGCGTCCGGGTAGTACATCACCCGGGTGTCGTCCAGGACGGCCAGCGCGGTGTCCAGGTGGTAGTAGCGCGGATCGGTCAGCCGCAGGGAGACCACCGGCAGTCCGAGCACCCGCTCGGCCTCCTGGTGGGCGGCGGTGGTGGTGCGGAAGCCGCTGGCCGCGAGGATCCGGGGCCCGGCCACCAGCAGGTCGCCCTCGCCCTCGTTCACCTCGGCGGCGGTGCGCACCTGGCGGAACCGGGCGGCCTCGAACCAGCGCCGGTGCGCGGCAGACTCGCCCGCGCGCTGCCGGTGGCGGAAGCGCGCGACCAGCACCCGGCCGTCCACCACCGTCGCCCCGTTCGCGGTGAACACCATGTCGGGCAGGCCGGGCCGCGGTGCCAGCAGGTCGACCCGGTGGCCGAGCGAGCGCAGCACCGACGCCAGGGCGTTCCACTGCCGCAGCGCCCCGTCCCGGTCCACCGGGCGGTCCGGGTCCATCCACGGGTTGATCGCGTACTCCACCGCGAAGTGCTCGGGCGGGCACAGCAGGTAGCGCCGCCGTCGGACCCCCGGCGCGGAGCGGGCGGGGGCGACGGGGGCCGGTAGCGCGTTCATGCGACGCGTCTGTCCCTCGCCGCCCGCGCCGAAACGGCCGGCCGCGGGTCACCGGGGCCGGGGCGCCGGGACGGGGCCGTCGGGGTGGGGGTGGGGGTGGAACGGCTCCTGCCGGGCAGACGGTACGGCCGGAGGTGGTGCGGCGATGCCAGGACCTGGGTCCCGTCCGAACGGGCGGCGCGTCGGCGGCCGGGTACGGCGGGCGGGGCGGTACCCGCAGCCGCCGTCCGGCGGCCGGGTGCACGGCGGGCGTCGTGCGGCGCCGGTGCCGTCCGTCCGTACGCGGGTGGGGCCGGGGGCCGGCCGGGGGAGCGGGCTGGAGCGGGCGGCGGGGCGGGCCTGGCGGCTGCTCGTGGTGGCGGCGGCCGGGTACGCGGGCTACCTGCTGGCCAGCCGGCTGATCCTGCCGGTGGTGGCGGTGTTCGTCGCGCTGGTGATCACGGCCGTGCTGCGGCCGCCGGTCGACCTGTTGGCCCGCCGGATGCCGCGCGCGCCGGCGGTGCTGCTGACGCTGCTGGGCGCGCTGGCGCTGATCGCCGGGCTGGGACTGCTGGCCGTGGTGGTGGTCCGGTCCCAGACGGGACAGCTCGGCGGGCAGGTGCGCGACGGCGTCGACCGGCTGGAGCACTGGCTGGAGGGGCCGCCGCTGCACGCCAGGACGGGCACCCTGTCGGACCTGCGGCACCGGCTGGGCGACCTGCTCAGCACCCACCGGCAGGCCGTGCTGTCCACCGCCGTCACCAGCGCGGGATGGCTGGTCGAGGCGGCGGCCGCGCTCGCGCTCGCGGTCTTCTGCGCGGTGTTCCTGACCCACTCCGGGGAGCGGATGTGGCACTGGGCGACCGACCTGCTGCCGCCCCGGAACGCGGCCCGCTGGCGCCGGGCCGGGCACGCCGCGTGGCACGCCTTCGCCGGGTACACCCGGGGCCTGTTCCTGGTCGCGGGCACCAACGCCGTCCTGGTCGGCGTGGCGCTGGCGGCCCTCGGCGTCCCGCTGGCCGTGCCGCTCGCGGCACTGGAGTTCGTGGCCGCGCTGATCCCGCTGGTCGGCTCGCCGATCGCGCTGGCCGTCGCCGCCCTGGTCGCCCTCGCCACCAAGGGGCCGGTCACCGCCCTGCTGGTGCTGGCCCTGATCGTGCTGATCGGCCAGCTGGAGGGCCACGTCCTGCACCCCCTGGTGATGGGCTGGGCGGTCCGGCTGCACCCCGTCGCCGTCGCCCTGGCGGTGGCCGTCGGCGGCACCCTCGGCGGGATCGTCGGCGCGGCCGTCGCGGTGCCGGTGCTGTCGGTGGGCTGGGCGGTGTTCCGCGAACTGCGGGACGAGGACGAACCGCGGGACGGAAACGGGAACGGGAAGGGGAACGGGGGCGGGCGGAAGGGATGACCGGATCATCGTCAAGTGGCGATCCGACGAGCGACTATCCGACGGGCGGTCCGGAGCCGGTCCGATCATCATGAGGCGATGACCGGATGTTCGGTCTGATCACCGCGGTCGCCGCCACCACCACGACCACCGCCACCGTCACCGCCACGAGCGCGGCCAGCGCGAGCAACACGGTGAGCAGCGCCCGGCAGGGCGGGCCGAGGACGTGTCGGCACCGGTGGGGGCGCATGGTGCGCAGCCGCAGGTCGAGTTCGACGTCCACCCGCAGTTCGGCCTCCAGGGCCGCCAGCAGTCGGCGCTCCCGGGGGGAGAGCGTCGCGCCGTCCACGGTCCTCACCACCAGTCGTTCAGCTTCGACGGTCAAGGCCCGGCCGTCAGCCGTCAGCCGTCAGCCGTCAGCCGTCAGCCGTCAGCCGTCAGCCGTTCCGGGCAGCGGGCCGGTCTCCGCGTCCGGGGCCGGGCCCGTGCTCAGCAGCGCGCCCAGGGCGCACAGCGCCGTCCAGGACGCCGCCCTCGCCCGGTAGGCCAGGCGGCGGGCCAGCTGCCGGTTCCGGCCGGGGGCCGTCCTCGTCCCGCTCACCGCGCACCGGCCCCGGGGCGGGACAGCACGCTGCCGTCCAGGCCGTCCAGCAGCGCGCCCACCGAGGGGTGCACCTCGACGGCGCCCGTGCCGCGCAGCTCCGCGGCGGCGAAACCGCCGGTCTCCACGCCCACGCACGGCGTCCCGGCCCGACCCGCCGCCTGGACGTCCCACACGCTGTCGCCGACGAACACCGAGCGCTCCGCCGGGGCGGACGCCTGCTCCAGCGCCTTGCGCACCAGGTCCGGGGCGGGTTTCGAGGCGCCCACCCCGTCCGAGTCGGTCACCGCGTACACCGCGTCGTCGGCGTCCAGCACCCGGCGCAGCACGTCCAGTTCCCGCCCCGAGGCGGACGTCGACAGCACCACCCGCCACCCCCGCCCGGCGCACTCCCGCAGCAGGTCGCCGGCCCCGGGGAAGGCCCGCAGGCCCGGCCAGTGCTGGGCGTACAGCGCGAGGTGCGAGGCGTCGAGCGCGTCGTCCTCCGAGCGGTCCCGGTCGTCCCCGAGCAGGTGGTCGAGCAGTTGGTCGCTGCCCATGCCGATGGCCCGGTGGATCCGGGCCGCGTCCACTTCGTGGCCGTACTGCGCCAGCGCCTGCCACCAGGCGAGCGTGTGCAGGTAGACGGTGTCCACCAGGGTTCCGTCCACGTCGAACAGTGCGGCCGCGGCGTCCGCTGCCATTCCGTCGCCTCCTCCGACCAGGGTCCCTGCCCGGGCCTCTTCCGGTGCGTGCCCCCGTCTACCCCGGCCGCCGCGCTCCACACCCCCGTTTTCGGCCGGTCCGGGACGGACAGACGCCCGGGACGGAAGGGGCCGTCACGATGTCCGAGGAGCACGAGGAGCACCTGGGCCGCCACGAGACGCCCGAGGAAGGCGCGGACCGGCGCTGGACCGACCTCCTCCAGGAGGTCCGGGTCGCCCAGACCGGCGCGCAGATCCTGTTCGGCTTCCTGCTGAGCGTGGTCTTCACGCCGCGCTTCACCACGCTCAACGGCTTCGAACGCGGCCTGTACGTGGTGACCGTCGTCCTCGGCGCCCTCGCCACCGGGGCACTGATCGCCCCCGTCGCCTACCACCGGCTGCTCGCCGGGCGCCGCCTCAAGCCCCAACTCGTCGACGCCACCGCCCGGGTGGTCGCCGTCGGCGTCGTCCTGCTCGCCCTCACCGTCGGCTCCGCGCTGCTCATGCTGCTGTACCTGGCCACCGGCGGCAGCCCGCTCGCCTGGTTGATCGTCGGCGCCGTGATGGCCTGGTTCGCGCTGTGGTGGCTGGTGCTGCCCTGGCTGCTGCTGCACCGCAACGGCAGCAGCGGCAACGGGGACGAGCGCGGGAGCGGAGACGGCGCCGGTCGCGGGAGCTGAGGCCGGTTTCCGCACGCCGCCGCCGACCAGACGCCCACCATGGCACCCACCGAACCCCGCACCGTCGTCGTCACCGGCGCCTCGGCCGGCGTCGGCCGCGCCGTGGCCCGCGCCTTCGCCGCCCGCGGCGACCGCCTCGCCCTGCTGGCCCGCGGTCGGGCCGGCCTGGACGCCGCCGTGCAGGAGGCCCGCGACACGGGGGCCCGCGCGATGGCCGTCACCGTCGACCTCGCCGACCCCGACGCCGTCGAACGCGCCGCCGAGAGCGTCGAACGCGCCCTCGGCCCGATCGACGTCTGGGTCAACGCGGCCCTCGCCTCCGTCTTCGCGCCCTTCACCGAGATCACCCCCGCCGACTTCCGCCGCGTCACCGAGGTCACCTACCTCGGCTACGTGTACGGCACCCGCGCCGCGCTGCGCCGGATGCTGCCGCGCGACCGCGGCTGCGTGGTCCAGGTCGGCTCCGCGATCGCCTACCGGGGCATCCCGCTGCAGAGCGCGTACAGCGGTGCCAAGCACGCCCTGCAGGGCTGGAACGAGGCGGTCCGCTGCGAACTGCTGCACCAGGGCACGGCGGTGCGCTGCACGATGGTGCAGCTCCCCGCCGTCAACACGCCGCAGTTCGACTGGGTGCGCTCCCGGCTGCCCTGGATGGGCCGCCCCCTCGGATCCGTCTACCAGCCCGAGCCGATCGCCCGGGCGATCGTGCACGCCGCCGACCACCCCGGCCGCCGCGAGTACCGGGTCGGCGCCTCCACCGTCGTCACCCTGCTGGCCAACGCGCTCGCCCCCGGCCTGTTCGACCGCTACCTGGCCCGGAACGGCTACGACGGCCAGCAGACCGACGCCCCGCGCCCGCCCGACCTGCCCGACAACCTGTGGACCCCGCTCGACGAGCACCGCGACCACGGCGCCCACGGCCGCTTCGACGACGAGGCGCGCGCCCGCTCCGGCCAGGCCTGGGCCGACCGCCACCGCGCCCCGCTCGCGGCCGCCGCCCTGCTGCTGGCGGCCGGGGCCGCCGTCGGGGCACGGGGACGACGGCGCTGCCACTGACACCCGGCGGGCCGGTGCGGCCGCGTGCGGGGGCCCGACCGGCGGACGGTGGGGAACCGCTCGCCGGTCGGGCCCGGGGTCGTTCGTACGGGGGCCGGTCAGTGGGTGAAGCGGTGGGTGAAGCGGTGGCGCGGTCGGCCCTGCGGGGGCCGGGTGGCGGTGGAACCGCCGGAGGTGGTGGGCAGGTCCGTCGAGGTGCCGGGGTCGTCGGTGCGGTCCAGCGTCGTGGTGGCGGACGCCGGGGCGGCCTCCCGGTGGCGGCGGCGCATGCGCAGGCCGCTGCGGACCAGGGCGAGGCCGGCGCAGAAGAGCAGGGCGAGGGCGAGGCCGGCCAGGAACGCGCCCAGGGTGCTCATGGTGGCGATCTGGTGGCCGAGCACGGTGACGCCGGTCTCTGGGCCGCCGCCGAGGTTGTCGGCGATCAGCAGGCCCGCGAAGGCGCCGGTCACGGCGAACAGCAGGAGTCCGAGCAGCAGCATGGTCCAAGTCCTTTCGCTTGCTCCGTTGCTCCGGGTCGGCGGGCGTCTGCCCGGGAGGGCCCGGGACGAATCAGCCCGGCGGCCGGTCAGGCGTCCACCAGGTACGGCGCGGCGCGCCCCTCGGCGAGGGTCAGGCCGTGGCCGGGCGCGCCGTCCGCGCCGGGGGTGACGGTGCCGCCCGCCGGGTCGAGGACGCCGTCGAACAGCAGCGACTCGACCCGGACGTGGTCGTGGAACCACTCCAGGTGCCTGATCCCGGCCGAACGGGCGGCCGCCGCGTGGGCGTGCGCGTGCGGCGAGCAGTGCCCGGAGAGCTGGACGCCGGCCGCCTCGGCGACGGCGGCGGCGCGCAGGAAGCCGGTCAGGCCGCCGCAGCGGGTGGCGTCGGCCTGGAGGCAGTCCACGGCGGGGGCGAGCCGGGCGAAGTAGCGCGGTTCGTCGCCGTACTCGCCGGCCGTGACGTCGGGGGCGACGGCGGCGCGGACGGCCGCCAGCCCGGCCGGGTCGTCGGAGGGCACCGGCTCCTCGAACCAGGTCACCCCCTCCCCGGCGAACGCCTCCGCCAGCCGGATCGCCCGCTTCGCGGTGAAGGCGCCGTTCGCGTCCACGTACAGGGCCGCGTCCGGGCCGATCGCGGTGCGGGCGGCGGAGATCCGGGCCAGGTCCCGTTCGGGGTGGCCGCCCCAGGACTCGCCGATCTTGATCTTGACGCGCGGGATGCCCTGCTCCTCCACCCAGCCGCGCAGCTGCCGCTCCGTCACCCGGTCCGGGTACGTGGTGAACCCGCCGCTGCCGTACACCTCCACCGGCCGGGGCCGCCCGCCCAGCAGCCCCACCAGCGGGACGTCGAGCAGCCGCGCCGCCAGGTCCCACAGCGCGAGGTCGACGGCGGACAGCGCGTACGTGCCGAGGCCGGGCCGGCCCGCGTTGCGCAGCGCCCGGCGCATCGCCTCGTACGCGCCCGCGGTGTCGAGCGCGTCGCGGCCGAGCACGGTCCGCGCGAGCGGCTCGCGCACCAGCGCGGCGGTGGCGGGCGCGCCGTACGTCCAGCCCAGGCCGGTGACCGGGCCGCTGGCCGCCTCGACCAGGATCAGGGTGGTGGCGTCCCAGGCGAGGGTGCCGTCGGCCTCCGGCCGGTCGGTCGGGACGGTGTACACCCGCGCCGTCAGCCAGTCGATCGGGTGGTCGGACCACATGTTCGTCACTCCGTTCGTCACCTCGGGGTGCGCAGGCCCGACCGGGCGCCGGCGGCGAGCACGCCCGCCGCGCGGTCGACCAGGGCCATGATGGTCAGCGCCGGGTTGGCGGCGCCCTGGGTCGGCAGCACGCTGCCGTCGGTGATCAGCAGGTTCGGCACCGCGAAGGAGCGCAGGTCCCGGTCGACCACGCCGTCCTCGGGCCTGGCGGCCATCCGGCAGCCGCCCACCAGGTGCGCGTACCGGTCGATGGCGATCACCTCGCCGGCGCCCGCCGCCGCCAGGATCGTCTCCATCGCGCCGCGCGCCGCCGCGATCAGCCGCCGGTCGTTGTCGCACTGCGAGTAGGAGAAGTTCGCCACCGGCAGCCCGTGCCGGTCCTTCTCCTCGGCCAGGGTGACCCGGTTGTCGGCCTGCGGCAGCAGCTCGGCCAGCCCGCCGAGCGTCGCCCAGTGCACGTAGTCCGACAGGTAGTGGCGCAGGTTCGCGCCCCAGTGCCCCTGGGCGACCACGTGCTCGGCCCAGGTGATCGGCATCGGCGAGACGGTCTGGACGCTGAACCCGCGCCGGTACGGCTTGGCCGGGTCGGTCTCGTAGAACGCCTCCGTGGACACCTCCGGCGGCGGCGCCTTGTACGCCCGCACCTCCTGCTCGAAGCGGCCCGAGACCTGCGGCGCGCCCTGCACCATCACGTACCGGCCGACCTGGTCGTAGTCGTTGCACAGGCCGTCCGGGAAGCGCCCGTTCGCCGAGTTGAGCAGCAGCCGGGGCGTCTCGATCGCGTACCCGGCGACCGCCACCGTCCGGGCCCGCTGGAGGTGTTCGCGCCCGCCGCGCAGGTAGCGCACGCCGCGCGCCAGCCCGTCCGGGCCGAGCTCGACCGCGCAGGCCATCGCGTCGGCGCGGACCTCCACGCCGTGCGCCAGCGCGTCCGGCAGGTGGGTGATCAGCGGCGAGGCCTTCGCGTTGACCTTGCAGCCCTGCAGGCAGAAGCCCCGGTACACGCAGTGCGGGCGCCGCCCGAAGCGGCCGTTGGAGATCGCCACCGGCCCCACCCGGGCCTCCAGCCCCAGCGCCGCCGCCCCGCGCAGGAACACCTCGCCGTTGCCGCCCACCGGGTGCGGCGCGTGCGGGTAGGCGTGCGGCTCGCCCCACGGCCAGTACTGGCCCGCCACCGGCAGCTCCGCCTCCAGCCGCTCGTACGAGCCGCGCAGGTCGTCGTACGTCAGCGGCCAGTCGGCGCCCACCCCGTCCCGGCTGCGGGTGGCGAAGTCCGAGGGGTGGAAGCGCGGCGCGTACCCGGCGAAGTGCACCATCGAACCGCCCACCCCGCGCCCGGAGTTGTTCGACCCCATCGGCACCGGGTCGGAGCCGGACAGCACCCGCGGCTCGGTCCAGTACAGCTGGTGCGCGGCGTACTCGTCGCTCGACCAGTCGCGCAGCGGGTCCCAGAACGGGCCCGCCTCCAGCACCACCACCGACCAGCCCGCCCGGGCCATCCGCTGCGCCAGCACCGTGCCGCCCGCGCCGCAGCCGACGATCACCAGGTCGACCTCGTCCTCGTCCCGGTGGCGGCGCATCCGCTCGATCAATCGCCGGTCGAAGCCCAGCCCGTCCTGCGGCAGCAGCCAGGCCGAGGCGTTGCGCCGGCGCACCGACCGCTGCCGGCGGGTGGTCCGGCGCAGGGTGGCCAGCGCGGCCCCCGCCTCGCCGTGCCGGCCCGGGTCGGTGACGGCGGGCAGCGGCGGCGGGTCGGGGCGCTCGGCCTGCGGCTGCCGCTCGGGGTGCGCGTCGGCGACCTCCCAGCGCTCGCGCCGCCCGACGCCGAGCCGGGCGTACCCGGACGGGAACGCCGGGCCGCCGAAGCCGATCTCGTCCCAGGCCGCCGGATGGGAGTAGTACGCGGTGCAGGCGTAGCGCGTCCACAGGCTCCACACGTGCTTCGCCGGCCAGCCGTGCCAGCGCTCGGCCCGGCGCACCTCCTCGACCAGGCCGTCCTGCTGGCGCTCCGTCAGCTCGGCGAAGGAGGGGCGGCCCGGCAGCGCGCGGGCGTCCTCGTCCAGTGCCCGCATCGTCTCCGGCCAGGCCCGGTCGTCGGGCGGCAGGTCCGCGTAGTGCCAGCCGTCGGTCTCCCGCTCGGCCAGCCGGGCGTCGATCATCGGCAGCAGGTCGACCGGCGGGTGGTCCAGCAGCCGGTCCAGCAGCGCCCGGGCGGCGGCCTCCTCGGCGGGCGCGAACAGCCGCAGCGGCGGGCGCGGGCCCGCCACCCGGGCGGTCACCACGGCGGCCGTCACCTCGTCCCAGTGCGGGCGGCGGGCCAGCGAGTCGTAGCCGGGGAAGCGGCCCTCGTACGGCGGCCGTTCCCCGGGCGCCGGCCGCTCCTCCGCGCTCACGGCCGGCCCTCGCGCCGCAGCACCGCCGCGACCAGGCCCATCCCGCCGACCATGCCCAGCAGCAGCGGGGCGAACACCGGCGGGCCGGTCTCCAGGTTGAACCGGGCCATCCGCCAGCCGCCCGGCTTCTGGGCCACCCCGCGCACGTGCAGCCAGAACCCCTGGAGCCCGTTCGCGGCGATCGCCGCCGAGGCCAGCGGCAGCAGCGTCCGGGCCGCCCGGGTGTTCACCGCGCCCGCGACGCCCGCCGCCGCGCCGACCGGGCCCAGCACCACCGGCCACCACATCATCCGGTTGCCGAACCCGGCCCGGTCGTGCTCCAGGTAGATCTCGGCGGCGGCCACCAGCGAACCCGCGCCGGTGGCCAGCGCCAGCGAGCGCTGGAACCGGCCCTCGCGCACCGCCGCCAGTGGGCCGCTCACGACTTGCTCCGGTGCGGCAGCAGCTCGGCCAGCTTCGCCCGCAGCCCGCGTTTGACCACCGCCGTCCGGTCGCTGTCGCCGCGCAGCACCGACTCCGCCGCGTCCTTGATCTGCGACCACTCGGCGTGCGGCGGGATCGGCGGCACCGCCGGGTCGGTGCGCACGTCCAGCACGCACGGCCGGTCCGCGCCCAGCGCCCACTCCCAGGCCGCCCGCACCTTGCCCGGGTCCTCGACCCGCAGCCCGCGCAGGCCCACCGACTCGGCGAAGTCCGCGTAGCGCACGTCCGGCAGCTGTTGCGAGGGCAGGAAGCTCGGCGCGCCCTGCATCGCCCGCATCTCCCACGTCACCTGGTTCAGGTCGTGGTTGTTCAGCACGCACACCACCAGCCGCGGGTCGCTCCAGCGCTCCCGGTAGCGGGCGATGGTGACCAGCTCGGCCAGCCCGTTCATCTGCATCGCGCCGTCCCCGACCAGGGCCACCACCGGCCGGTCCGGGTGGGCGAACTTCGCGCCGATCGCGTACGGCACGCCCGGCCCCATGGTCGCCAGCGTCCCCGACAGCGAACCGCGCATCGTGCCGCGCATCCGCACGTGCCGGGCGTACCAGTTGGCCGCCGAGCCGGAGTCCGCCGTCAGGATCGCGTCCTCGGGCAGCAGCGCGTCCAGCGCGTGCACCAGGTACTCCGGGTTGACCGGGTCGGCGGGCACCTTCGCCCGCTCCTCCATCACGTCCCACCAGCGCGCGGTGTTCTTCTCCACCTGCTTGCGCCAGCTCCGGTCCTTCTTGCGGCGCAGCATCGGCAGCAGCCGGTCCAGCGTCGCCGCCGCGTCACCGACCAGGTTCACCTCGTACGGGTAGCGCATGCCCACCATGAACGGGTCGGCGTCGATCTGCACCGCCCGCGCCTGGTCGAACTCCGGCAGGAACTGGCTGTACGGGAAGCTGGAGCCGACCGTCAGCAGCGTGTCGCAGTCCCGCATCAGCTCGTACGAGGGCCGGGTGCCCAGCAGCCCGATCGACCCCGTCACGTACGGCAGGGTGTCGGGCAGCACGTCCTTGCCGAGCAGCGCCTTCGCCACCCCCGCGCCCAGCAGCTCGGCCACCTGCTCGACCTGCCGGCGCGCCCCGCGCGCGCCCTGGCCGACCAGCATCGCGACCTTGCCGCCCGCGTTCAGCACCTCGGCGGCCCGCACCAGTTCGGCGTCGTCCGGGACGGGGTGCGAGTGCGGGACGCCCAGGCTGGAGGGCACCATCTTGAACGCGTGCTCCGGCGGCTGCTCGGGCAGCTCCTGCACGTCCGCCGGGATGATCACGGCGGTCACCGTGCGGTACGTCGCGGCCGTCCGGAACGCCCGGTCCAGCACGTTCGGCAGCTGCTGCGGGACGGTCACCATCTGGCAGTACGCCGAGGCCACGTCCTTGTACAGGCTCAGCAGGTCCACCTCCTGCTGGTACGAGCCGCCCATCGCGCTGCGGTCGGTCTGCCCGACGATCGCCACCACCGGCACGTGGTCCAGCTTCGCGTCGTACAGCCCGTTCAGCAGGTGGATCGCGCCCGGCCCCGAGGTCGCCACGCACACGCCGACCTGCCCGGAGAACTTGGCGAACCCCACCGCCTCGAACGCCGCCATCTCCTCGTGCCTGGCCTGCACGAACGACGGCTGGTCGTCGGCCCGTCCCCACGCCGCCAGCAACCCGTTGATCCCGTCCCCCGGGTACCCGAACACCTGCTCCACGCCCCACTCGCGCAAGCGGGCGAGCACCTGATCCGCGACAGTCCTGGACACGGGACGTCCTCCTTCGCACGCGACGACACCACTGCGGGGCGTCTGACCGCCCACGCCCGAACGGAAACACCGGGAGCGGCGGCGGGGCGGTCGGCGTGCGGAGGAGGGGGAACCGGTGCTCGCGTCGGGGGTGCCGGTCAAAGCTCCTTGATCCGCGCCTTGAGCAGGCAGAACACGTTGCCCTCCGGGTCGGCCAGGACGTGCCAGGACTCCTCGCCGGTCTGGCCGATGTCGGCCGGGCGGGCGCCGAGGGCGAGCAGGCGCTCCAACTCGGCGTCCTGGTCGCGGTCGGTGGCGCTGACGTCGATGTGCAGGCGGGGCAGGTCCGGGTGCGGTTCGGCCTCGGGGCTCAGGACCAGCGTGGGCTGCGCACCGCCGAAGCCCTCGCGCGGGCCGATCTCGATGCTGCCGTCCTCCTCGCGGCCGAGCTCCACGAAGTCCAGCACCTCGCACCAGAAGCGCGCCAGCACCTCGGGCTCGCGGCAGCCCAGGACGAGTTCACTGATCCGACACGCCATCGTGGAACCTGCTTCCGGTGAGGGGGCGAACACCCGTTCGCCTACCCGGGTCCCGGTGCCCGTACGCGCCGCGCGGTGCGTGCCGTGACGCGTCACGGGTCGTGGCGGCGGAGGCGGAGCCGCTCCCACCCGCCGGCCGGCTCGTCCGGCACGTGGGGCTACCCCCGGACGAGGGCCGTCAGCCAGAACAGCGGGAGGAGGACGACGCCGAGGACGCACGCGGCGAACAGGGCGGCGAGCCAGGCGAAGACGTAGCCGTCGCCGCTGCGGGCGCGTCCCCTGCGCGCGCAGGCCAGCAGCCAGAGGGCGGGCAGGGCGAGGGTGGAGAGCGTCCAGCCGGTGAAGGCGACGTACTCGCCGGCCGCGACCGGCGAGGGCTCGAAGGCCCGGCCGCCGACCTCCCGGACGGCGAACCGGGTGCCGACCCGGTGCTTCCCGTCGGCGCCGCGCAGCGTCATCGGCCGCGAGGGCGCCCCGAAGGGGGACGAGGGCGTGTACCTGCCCCGGCAGCTCACGGAGGTGCTCTCCACCTCCTCCTGGCAACTCGCGACGACGTAGCTGCCGGTGGGCCCCGCCAGGCCGCTCGTCGCGAGCAGCGGCCCGCCGAACAGCAGCCAGGTCAGGACCGCCGCGCCCGCCAGCCACAGCACGGCGAACCCGCCGGCCACCCGCCAGGGCCCCGTCCGGCCCAGCCACTGCGTCCCGCGCATTGCGACGCCCCCGCCCCCAGGTGATCCCGCTCCAGGGCGCACTACCCGCCGCAGGCACCGCGCAACCGTACGGCTGTGCGGGCGGACGGCGGGTGCGGGCAGGGGGTTCAGCCGCCGTCCGCGAGCCGCTGTTCCCGTCCTCCCGCGGGGGCCGTGGCGGGGGCGCCCGCCCGGAGGTCGGCGGTGGCCAGTCGGAAGTAGACCAGGGGAAGGGCCAGTTCGACGGCCATCAGGGCGAGTTGGAACCAGTGCGGCCGCCCGGCCACGGCCAGCGACAGCAGGCGGCCGAGGCCGCCCAGCAGGAGGAGGCCGGACAGGACGCGGACCGGGGCCGGCGGGATCGGGCGCTGCCCGGCCGTGTGGAGCCAGGCCAGGCCGTAGCCCGTGAAGACCGCGCCGAAGAAGCGCTCCAGGGAGTCGGTGGTCGGGCCGGCGTCGGTGGCGCCGGGGACGGCGGCGTTGCCCGCCAGGACGTGGAAGAGGCCGATGGCCGCGCAGGCTCAGCCCATCGCGTAGCAGAGGAACCGCAGTGCCCTGGCCATCGCTCACCGCTCCGCTCCCCGGCCGGACACCCGGCGCGGGCTGGTTGACACGTGTCTACTAGTGGGTCGGTTCCAGGGTGGGCGCGCGGGTGGGCGCGTGTCAAGTAGACACGTGTCGCATAGGATCGCGGCATGTCGACCGCCCCGCGCCGCCGCCTCACTCCCGACCAGCGGAGGGCCCAACTGCTGGCCGTCGGGGCGGAGCTGTTCGCGGCGCAGCCGTACGAGGCGGTGCTGATGGAGGAGGTCGCCGAGCGGGCCGGGGTCTCCCGGGCGCTGCTCTACCGCCACTTCCCGGGCAAGCGCGAACTGTTCGCCGCCGTCTACCAGCAGGCCGCCGACCGGCTGCTCGCCGCCACCCGGATCGACCCGGGGGAGACCCTGGTGCAGCAGCTCGCCCAGGGGCTGGACGCGCACCTGGACTACTTCGTGGCCAACCGCCACGCGGTGCTCGCCGCGAACCGGGTGCTGGCCGGCGACCCGGTGGTGCAGACGATCATGGCGGAGGAGCTGGACGCGCTGCGCGCCCGCCTGCTGGCCGTCCTGCCGCCGACCGGGGCGCAGGCCCGGGCCGCCGTCTCGACCGTGCTGAAGGGCTGGTTGGTGTTCGTCCAGGTGCTCTGCGTCGACTGGCTCGCCGAACCCGGTTGCAGCCGCGCCGAGTTGCGCGACGTCTGCATCGGCGCGGTGCTCGGCGCGCTGCGCCCGCTGCTCCCGCTCGACCCGGCCCCCGAGTGGGACGGCCGCGGCCTCTGACGGGTGCGTGCACGACGAACCGCCCGGCGGCGGTCCGCCGGGCGGTTCGTCTCAGGCGCTCACGGGCTCGGCTGCGGGACGGGCTCCGGCTCCGGGCCGGGCGGCTGCGGAGCGGGGCTCGGCGGCTGCGGGTCCGGGAGCGGGTCGGGCCGACCGGGGCCGGGCGGCCCGGGGTTCGGAGGCTGCGGGTCGTGCGGCATCGGCGGGGCGATCGACGGGTCCGGGTCCGGCAGCGGCCGGGCGGGGCCGAGCGGATCGGGCGGGTCGGTCGGCCGGGGCGGCGCGTCCGGCGGGTCGGGCGGCCGGACGTCCGGGTCCACGGGCATCGGAACGGTCATCGTGGTCACCGCCCCAGGGCGTGTTCGAGCTGGCTCTTGTTCATCTTCGAGCGGCCCTTGATGTTGCGCTGCCGCGCCTCGTTGTACAGCTGGTCGTACGTCGGACCCCCGGCCCCGTGGTGCGAACGCTTGCCGCCCCGGTGCCCGGAGGAGACGTCGTGAGTGGAGCTGCGGCTGGCCGTCCGGCTCTCGCCGTGCCGGGCGCGCTCCTTGTTGACGGTGCGGGCGGCGATCTCGGTGGCGCGCTTCTCGCTCGCGCCGCGCTTCAGCTCGCCCTCCTTGATGTGCTCGTACTGGCGCTCCCGCTTGGGGCTCGATCCGGCGGGCATGGTGGGACTCCTTTCGTCACCGGACAGGGTCACCCGGCGCGCATACCCGCCTCGGAGCCGTCGAACCGGAGACAATCCGGTGAATTCGGTTCAGAAGGGACAAAACGGGGTAGGACTATGGCGCCACGCCGAGCGCGCACCGCTCGGCGCGGCCGGCCCCTCCCAGGGGCCGCCACGTCACGGTATGTGAGCCGAGAGTCGCGAGCCGAGAGCCGCGAGTCGCGCGCCGCGTGCCGGGAGCCGTCGCCTGAAGAAGCCGGGTTCCACGGTTCTCCGCCCGCCCCGCCGCCCGCCCCGCCGTCGCGCGGCCCGCCGAGTCCCGGACGGTCCCCACCGTCCGGCGCGCGGCGTGCCCGCACCGCACGGGCCGCCGGGGCAGGTCCCCACCGTACCCGGGAGATGACTCCCCGTGACCACCACCTCCACTGCTGCGTCCGGTGCGGCCCCCACCCCGGTCTCCACTCCGGCGTCCCGTCAGTCCTCCGTCCGGGTCTCCGTCTCGGCGTCCCGTCCGGGCACCGCCCGGGCCGGGGCCGAGATCGAGATCGACCCGATGCACCGCCCCACCCGGCGCGAGATGCGCGCCATGGGCAAGTACGAGGCGCGCCGGCTCAGCGACGCGCTGTTCCGCAGGCTCGCCGAACTGCCGCCCGAGGACCCCGCCCACAGCTACGTCCGGGGCACCGTGATCGAGCTGAACATGCCGCTGGTGCGGTTCGTCGCCGCCCGGTTCCGACACCGTCCCGAGGACCTCGACGACATCATCCAGGTCGGCACCGTCGGGCTGATCAAGGCCGTCGACGGCTTCGACCCGGACCGCGGCGTCGAGTTCGTCACCTACGCCATCCCCACCATCTCCGGCGAGGTCAAACGCTTCTTCCGCGACACCTCCTGGCCGCTGCGCGTCCCGCGCAGCGTGCAGGAGCGCTACCTGGCGGCCGTCCACGCCTCCGACCGGCTCGAACAGTCCCTGGGTCGGCTGCCCGACACCGCCGAACTGGCCGCGGAACTCCACGTCACCGAGGAGGAGGCCGCCGAAGGACTGGAGGCCGGACGGCTGTGCCGCTGCGACTCGCTCGACTCGCTGCGCGACGACGACTCCGACGACAGCGGCAGCGCCCTGGTCAACCGGCTCGGCAGCTGCGACCCGGAACTGGAGGTCGCCGAGCTCCGGGTGATGGCCAAGCCCTTCCTCAACCGCCTGCCGGAACGCGAACGCACCGTCCTGCTGCTGCGCTTCTGGGGCGGGCTCACCCAGAGCGAGATCGCCACCGAGATCGGCGTCTCCCAGATGCACGTCTCCCGCATCCTCTCCGCCACCCTCACCGGGCTCCGCGAGCACATCGAGGGGAAGACCGCCGACGAGACGGCGGAGGCCGGGACCGCTGATTGAGTTCCGGCCCGGTCGGGTACCCGCGAGCCCGTAGCCCGTGGCCGCCCCGGGGCGCGAGCCCCGGGGCGGAAGGACCCGACACCGTACGGCAGGAGGTGTGCGAGCCGTGGACGCACAACCGGGCACCGGGCCAGGCGCCCCGCTCACCGTCGCGCTGCGCCACCCGACCGGAGCACTGGTGGTGCGTCCCGAGGGCGAACTCGACCACGACAGCGTCGCCCCGCTCCGCGAAGCCCTGGAACAGGCCGTCGCCGACCCGTCCGAACGGCTGGTGGTGGACTGCGGCGGCCTGGAGTTCTGCGACTCCACCGGCCTCAACCTGCTGCTGCGCGCCCACGCCGCCGCCGGCCGGGCCGGCCTCCCGCTGCTGCTGGCCGCCCCCGGGGCGGTGGTCGCCCGGATGCTGGAGATCACCGGCGCGGACGAGGTGCTCGACGTCCACCCCAGCGTCGAGGAGGCGCTCGCGGCGCCGGTGACGGGCCCGGACGCGGGGGTGCCGCCCGGCGCGGGCGGTGCGGGCGGTACGGGCAGTGCGGGAGGTACGGGCGGTGCGGGCGACGTGAGCGGGGCCCGGTGATGGCCGGCCACCCCCTCGGTCCCGCCCGGCCGCTGCGGACCGGCACCGACCGGCGCAGCCTCCCGCTGGCCGGCGAGCCCGGCACCGTCGCCCTGGGCCGCGAGTTCGCCCGCGACGCGCTGCGGGCCTGGGGCTGGCTGCCCGCGCCGGACGCCGACACCCGGATCGCCGCCGAGGACGTGCTGCTGATGACCAGCGAGCTGGTCACCAACGCCTGCCAGCACGCCACCGGCCCCTACCTGCTGGAACTGACCAGGTACGGGCCGCTGCTGCGGGTCGCCGTCCGGGACGCCGACGACCGGCCGCCGGTGCTGCGCCCGGTCCGGCTGCCCGCCAGGCCGGGCGGGTACGGGCTGCGGGTGGTCGACCGGCTGGCCGCCGCCTGGGGCAGCGATCCGGTGGCGGGCGGCGGCAAGACGGTGTGGCTGGAGGTCGTCCGCCCTCCGGCGGAACCCTGAGCGCGGAAGTGCCACAGTGGAAGCAGAACGGTCCCGTTCGCCGGGGCCGCGCCGCGTTCTCGGAGCCGAGGTGGTGGTCACGTGGACAGCACACCCGATCCCGGACGGCCGCACCCGCCGTTCCCGGGCGGCGAGCCGGGGAGGCCGGGCGGTCCTCCGGGAGGGCCTGGCAGGCCCGACGGCCCCGGCAGGTTCGACGGCCCCGGCGGTTTCGACGGGTCGGGCGGTTTCGACGGGTCGGACCGGGGCGCGGAGCACCCGCGGTCGGCCCCCGGACCGGCCGGATCCGCCGGATCGGACGGCGCCGCGCTGCGCCGCCTGCTGGCCGGCCTGACAGCCGTCCGGGACGGCGACCTCACGCTGCGGCTGCCGGACGCGCCGGGCGTGCTGGGCGAGATCTCCGGGGTCTACAACGAGACCCGGAAGATCGACGTGGACGCCCGGGGCGAGATCCTGGAGCTGAAGAACACCGTCAACACCATGGTGGAGCAGCTGAGTTCGTTCGCCGCCGAGGTCACCCGCGTCGCCCGCGAGGTCGGCACCGAGGGCATCCTCGGCGGGCAGGCCGACGTCCGGGGCGTCTCCGGGACGTGGCGCGACCTGACCGACAGCGTCAACTTCATGGCGGGCAACCTGACCGCGCAGGTCCGTTCGATCGCCCAGGTCGCCACGGCGGTGGCCCGGGGCGACCTGACCCGGAAGACCGACGTGGTGGCGCGCGGCGAGATCCTGGAGCTGAAGAGCACCGTCAACACGATGGTGGAGCAGCTGAGTTCGTTCGCCGGCGAGGTGACCCGGGTGGCCCGCGAGGTCGGCACCGAGGGCATCCTCGGCGGGCAGGCCGACGTCCGGGGCGTCTCCGGGACGTGGCGCGACCTGACCGACAACGTCAACGTGATGGCCTCCAACCTGACCGGCCAGGTCCGTTCGATCGCCCAGGTCGCCACCGCGGTGGCCCGGGGCGACCTGTCGCAGCGGGTCACCGTCGAGTCGGAGGGCGAGGTCGCCGCGCTGGCCGGGGCGTTGAACACCATGGTGGACACCCTCTCGGCGTTCGCCGACGAGGTCACCCGCGTCGCCCGCGAGGTCGGCACGGACGGCACGCTCGGCGGCCAGGCCCGGGTGCCGAACGTCGCCGGCACCTGTGGAGGGCGTCTCCGGCACCTGGAAGCGGCTCACCGAGAACGTCAACGAGCTCGCCGGGAACCTGACCCGGCAGGTCCGGGCGATCGCCGAGGTGACCGGCGCCGTCACCGCCGGCGACCTGACCCGCTCGATCACGGTGGACGCCTCCGGCGAGGTCGCCGACCTCAAGGACAACATCAACGTGATGGTCGAGTCGCTGCGCGAGACCACCCGCGCCAACCGCGAACAGGACTGGCTGAAGACCCACCTGGCCCGGCTCACCGCGCTGATCCAGGGCCGGCGCGAACCGGCCGCGGTGGCCGAACTGCTGATGGACGAGCTGTGCCCGCTGCTGGACGCCCAGTACGGCACCTGCTACCTCGCCGAGGACACCGAGGACGGCGGCGCCGTGCTCACCCGGGCCGCCGCCTACGGCCACCACCACGCCGACACCCCGCGCCGGTTCGTCCTCGGCGAGTCGTTGATCGGCCAGGCCGCGCGCAGCCGCCGCCCCATCGCGATCACCGAACTCCCGCCCGGCTACGCCGAGATCGGGTCGGGGCTGGGATCGGCGTCCCCCCGCGAACTGCTGATCCAGCCGATCACCATGGAGGACCGGCTGCTCGGCGTGGTCGAGGTCGCCACCCTGCACCGCTTCACCGGCCTGCACCGGGACTTCCTGGAACGCCTGGCCCAGGACATCGGCACCACCCTGGCCACCCTGCTGGCCAACGCCAGGACCGACGAACTGCTGCGCGAATCCCGCCGCCTGACCTCCGAACTGCGGGCCCGGTCCGAACAGCTGGTCGACGGCCAGGAGGAGCTGCGGCGCTCCAACGCCGAACTCGGCGAGAAGGCCGAACTGCTCGCCGCGCAGAACCGCGACATCGAGGCCAAGAACCTGCAGATCGAACAGGCCCGCCGCGAACTGGAGGAACGCGCGCGGCAGTTGACCCGAACCTCGATGTACAAGTCGGAGTTCCTGGCCAACATGAGCCACGAACTGCGCACCCCGCTGAACAGCCTGCTGATCCTCGCCCAGCTGCTCGCCCAGAACTCCGAGGGCAACCTGACCGGCAAGCAGGTCGAGTACGCCGAGGTGATCCGCTCGGCCGGCTCCGACCTGCTGCAACTGATCAACGACATCCTCGACCTGTCCAAGGTCGAGGCGGGCAAACTCGACGTCACCCTCGAACCGTTCGAGCTGCGCGAACTGCTCGACTACGTCGACACCACCTTCCGCCCGCTCGCCGCCGAGAAGGGCCTCGACTTCCGGATCACCACCGCGCCCGGCGCGCCCGAGCAACTGCACACCGACCAGGCCAGGCTGCGGCAGATCCTGCGCAACCTGCTCTCCAACGCGGTGAAGTTCACCGACCGGGGGTTCGTCGAACTCGCCGTCGAACCCGCCAGGCCCGGTGAACTCCCGACCGAACGGCGGGACTTGGCGACCGTCGCGTTCCGCGTCCAG
Organism: Kitasatospora phosalacinea; assembly: GCF_000716545.1. Taxonomy (GTDB): domain Bacteria; phylum Actinomycetota; class Actinomycetes; order Streptomycetales; family Streptomycetaceae; genus Kitasatospora; species Kitasatospora phosalacinea. Next base: position 28,766 of record NZ_JNWZ01000083.1, on the reverse strand, counting down.
GACTCCGGCATCGGCATCGGCGCCGACCACCTGGAATCCATCTTCGGCGCCTTCCAGCAGGCCGACGGCACCACCAGCCGCAAGTACGGCGGCACCGGCCTGGGCCTGTCCATCAGCCGCGAACTCGCCCGGCTGCTCGGCGGCGCCGTCAGCGCCGAATCCGTACCCGGCGAAGGCAGCAGCTTCACCCTGCTGCTGCCCGCCGCGCACACCGAACCCGGGACGGAACCGGAGGCCGGAGCGGAACCGGAGGCCGGGGGAGGGGAGGGAGCGACCGGACGCCGGGGCGGGGAGCGCCGCATCCTGGTGGTCGAACCCGACCCGCCCGGGCTGCTCACCCTGCTCACCCGCAGCGGCGTCACCGGCCGCGACCCGGCCACCACCGTCGACAGCGCGGACAGCCCCGACAGCGCGCTCGCCGCACTCGACCGCGCCCCCCACGACCTGCTCGTCCTCGACCTCGGCCTGCCCGGGGACGGCGCCCGCACCCTGCTCGCCGCCCTCGAACGGCGCGCCGACCCCGTCCCCGTCCTCGGCCACGCCGGCGGCGCCGAGCCGCCCCTCCCGACCGCCGACCGGCTGGAGGTCGCCACCGGCCTGGACGAACTGCGCGAACGCATCGCCCGAACCGCCGCCCCGCACTCCGCGCCCGCCCCGGCGGCCGACCCGCCCGGCCCCCCGCCCGCCGAACGGCCCGGACGCCTCGCCGGGCGCACCGTCCTGGTCATCGACGACGACCCGCGCAACGTCTACGCCCTCAGCACCGCACTCGAACTCGAGGGCGCCACCGCCCTGCACGCCGCCAACGGGCGCACCGGACTCGCCCTGCTGCGCGCCCACCCCGAGACCGACCTGGTGCTGATGGACCTGATGATGCCCGAGCTGGACGGCTACGCCGCCACCACCGCCATCCGGGAGGGCACCGACCGGCCCACCGTCCCGATCGTCGCGGTCACCGCCAAGGCCATGCCGGACGACCGCGCCCGCAGCCTCGCCGCCGGGGCCGACGACCACCTCACCAAACCCGTCGACGCCGACGAGCTGATCGCCACCGTGCAGCGCTGGGTGGAGGGTTGACCCCCGTGAACGAGCCCGGACAGCCCAGCGGGCCCGCCGGTCCGGAGCCCGGAACGCCGCCCGGGCCGTTGACGCCAGGGCCGCCGACGCCGTCCGAGCCGCGCCCGGACGTGCGCCACCTGCTGGCGCTGCGGCTGCGGGACGCCCAGGCCGAGACCGAGGAACTGCGCGCCGCGCTCGCCGTCCGCCCGCTCACCGCGCTGGCCACCGGCGTCCTCGCCGAACGGCTCGGCTGCGGACCCGCCGAGGCCGGGGCCCAACTCCTCGCGCTCGCCGAACGCGCCCGCCTCGGCCCGCAGGAACTCGCCGCCGACATCCTCACCACCCTGCCCACCGACACCGCCGGCACCACCACCGGGCCGGGCCCGGCCCCGCCCGCGCCGCCCGCCGCCCCGCCCCACAGGCCGTCCCCCGTCGTCGAGGCCGCGCTCAGCCAGGCCGCCGACATGCTCGGGGCCACCGCCGCCGTGCTCTGGACCGTCCAACCCGGCGGTGTCCTGCACCCCGCCGCCGCACCCGGCTTCACCGAGACCGAGCGCGCCGTCTGGCGGCACGTCCCGCCCGGCCTGCCCACCCCCGCCCAGCAGGCCCTGGCCAGCGGCGCCGAACTGGGCCCCACCGGGCCGGTCGACGCCACCCTCGGCGCCGCCCGCGCCCCCTACCGCCTCGCCGTCCCGCTGCACCGCGCCGCCGGCCCCGCCGCCGTCCTCGAACTCGCCTGGGAGACCCGCCCGCCCGACCCCACCCCCGCCGAACGCCGCCGCCTGCGCGCCGCCGCCGAGATCGGCGCCCTCGCCCTGACCGACCGCCCCGGCCCCACCGCCGAAGGAACGGACCCCGACACCGCCGCCCTCGACGCCGCACTCACCCCCGCCCTGCTGCTCACCCCCGAACCCGCCACCGGAACGCCCGTCGACTTCCGCGTCCTGCGCGTCAACACGGCCTTCACCGACCTCGTCGGCCGCCCCCCGCACCGCATCGAGGGCCGCACCCTCACCGAGACCTACCCGCGCGCCTGCGCCGACGGCCTGCTCGACCTGCTGCTGCGGGTGCACGCCACCGGCCGCCCGCGCCACGCCGACAGCCTCGCCCTGACCCTCCTGGAGGACCAGACCCCCGTCCCCGTCCTGCTCGAACTGGCCGCCGCCCGGCTCACCACCCCGCCCGGAAGCCTGCTGGTCAGCTGGCAGCCCACCACCGCCGAGGACCGCACCGTCCGCCTGCAGCGCATCGCCCAGCGCCTCAGCCACCTGGCCGGCTTCGAGGAGGACCTGCGCACCGGCGAGATCCACTGGACGCCGCGCACCACCGACCTGCTCGGCCTGCCCGCCGACGCCACCCCCATCCCGCTCGCCGCCCTGCCCGCACACGTCCACCCCGACGACGAGCAGACCGTCCGGAGGGTCGTCAACTCGGCCATCGACAACGGGCGTTCCGACTCCGCGGTGTTTCGGATGCGGCACCTGGACAGCTACACCCGCTACGTCCGGCTGGTCGCCGAACCCGTCCCCGACCCGAACGGGCGCACCGCCGCCGTCCGCGGCGCCTTCCAGGACGTCTCCGCCCAGCACTGGACCGAGACCGCGCTCGCCGCCACCACCGAGAGCCTCGCCTACACCCGGCAGGAAGCCGCCGAACGCCACCTGCTCGCGCTGCGCCTGCAACAGGCCATCCTGCCGCCCGACCCGCCCCCGCTGGAGAGCGCCGGTCTGCGCGCCGCCGTCCGCTACCGGCCCTCCTCCCAGCAGGCCCGGGTCGGCGGCGACTGGTACGACGCCGTCCTGATGCCCGACGGCACCGCCCTGCTGGTCGTCGGCGACACGGCCGGGCACGGCGTCGAGGCCGCCACCGGCATGGTCGCCCTGCGCAACGCGCTGCGCGGCCTCGCCTACACCGGGGCCGGCCCCGCCCGCCTGCTCGACTGGCTCAACCAGGCCACCGCCGACCTCACCGGCGCCGCCACCGCCACCGCCGTCTGCGCCCGCTACCACCCCGACACCCGCACCCTGCACTGGGCCAGGGCCGGCCACCTCCCGCCCGTCCTGCTGCGCGACGGCACCGCCCGCCCGCTCCCGATGCCGCACGGCATCCTGCTCGGTGCGGCCGACGACCCCGACTACCAGGAGCACCGCCTCGCCATGCGCCCCGGCGACGTCCTGCTGCTCTACACCGACGGCCTGGTCGAACGGCGCGACCGGTCCGTCGAGGAACCGCTCGACCACCTCGCCCGCACCCTCGCCGAACCCGCCGCCGACCTCGACGCCCTGCTCGACCGCGCCCTGGAGACCAGCACCGCCGACACCGACGACGACACCTGCCTGATCGCCGTCGAAGTCCTCGCCCCCGAACCGCCCGAACCGCCCGAACCGCCCGAACCGCCCGTGCCGTCCGAGCCGTCCGAGCCCCCCGAACTGTCCGAGCCGCCCGAGCCGGCGGACGGCGGAGCAGCCGATGCGGACGAAAACGTTTGAGCCGGGACGAACCGGTCAGACGTCCGGCAGACCCGCAGCGGGTCGGCGGTCGCCGACCGCACCTCGTGCCGGTGGCCGTCCGTGGACCGAGGAGGTGTGACCACCGTGCTCGCGATGCTGTTGGTACTGCTGCTGATCGTCATCCTGTTCGGCGCGGGATTCGCCGTGAAGGTGCTGTGGTGGATCGCGCTCGCCGTCCTGGTCCTGTGGCTGATCGGCTTCGTCGCCCGGGGCGCCGGAACCGGAGGCCGCCGTACCCGCTGGTACCGATGGTGACCCTCCCGGCCACCGTCCGCAGCCACGGAAAAATCCACTGAACGAAACGGAGGAGAACGCATGAGCATGGTCCAGGAGACCATCGAGGTGGACGTCCCCCTGCACACCGCGTACGACCAGTGGACGCAGTTCGAGGACTTCCCCCGCTTCATGGACGGCGTCGAGGAGGTCGTGCAGATCGACGAGCGACACAACCACTGGCGCACCAAGATCGCCGGAGTGACCCGGGAGTTCGACACCGAGATCGTCGACCAGTTGCCCGACCAGAAGATCGCCTGGCGGACCGTCGGCGGCGACGTCAAGCAGATGGGCGTGGTCAGCTTCGCCCGGCTGGACGACGCCCGCTGCGAGGTGCGGCTGGCGATGGACTACGAACCGCAGGGCGTCGCCGAGCACGCCGCCGACACCATGGGCATGATCGACCGGCGGGTCCGCGGCGACCTCGACCGCTTCAAGTCCTTCATCGAGGAACGCGGCGTCGAGAACGGCGGCTGGCGCGGACGGATCACCCCGGCCTGACCGGCCCGACCGGACCCCGCGCCGCTTCGCGCCGCCCCGCACCGTTCGGCGGGGCGGCGCGCCCGTGCGCCCGTCGGCCCGCGCACCGGCGGGGCTCGCGGGCCGGTCGTCCGAACGGGTGAATTCGGTGGAGGGCCCGGGCGGCGCCGCCGACCGGCGACGCCTTGGTCCGGGGCCGGACAGCGGGTGGAAACCCCCGTCCGGCCCGCCTCCGCCCGTCGGCGGCGCACTTGAACCCCGTACCCGGACGGCCGCATGATCGAAGCGCGTCCACCCCGGCCGTAGCGCCAACTCCATTCCTTCGTCGCCGACTTGGGGTGCCCGCTGCCCGGATTCGGGAGAACGAGGAGGGGACCGACCGGTGATCGACTTCACGGTGCTGACCGAACTGGCCCGGCGCGAGGGCATCGAGCGGATCGGCGTCGGCGTGCTGGCCCGCGACGAGACCGGCCGGATCCTGCTGATCCGCCGGGCCGCGCACGACGTCCTGCCCGGCCACTGGGAGTACCCGGGCGGCGCGCGGGGGGACGGCGAGAGCGTACCGGCGGGCGCGGCGCGGGAACTGGCCGAGCGGACCGGGCTCGACGGCCTGCCGCTCGAGTACCTCCGGCACCTCGACTTCACCGACCGACGCGGCCTGCGCGTACGGCAGTTCGTCTTCACCGCGGTCGTCCCGGACGGCACCCCCGTGCGCCTCTCGGCCGACCACGACCAGCACCGCTGGGCCGATCCCGGCCGGCTGCCGGCCACCGACGAGGCCCAGCGCGGCGTGATCGACTGGCTGCTGGCCCGGCTCGCCCGCCCCGGCTGGCGCCCGGCCGGCGGCCACCTCACCACCGTCGACCGGCCCGGCGCCTACAGCTGCCTGCTGCTCACCGACCCGCAGGGCCGCGTCCTCGGCATGCGCTCCACCACCGACCCCGAGGTGTGGAACATCCCCGGCGGCAACGTCGACCCCGGCGAGACCCCGTTCGCCGCCGCCCTGCGCGAGACCAGGGAGGAACTCGGCCTCGACCTCGCCGCCGAGAACCCCGACGTCGTCTCCCGCCGCCGCCTGGTCGCCGTCCTGCACGAGCAGGCCGGCACCGAACACCCCGTCCCGTTCTGCGGCTACGTCTTCGACGGCGGCGTCCTCACCGCCGAACAGCAGGCCAGGATCCGCCTCGACCCGGCCGAACACACCGAATGGCGCTTCGCCACCGCCCACGACTGGCGCACCCGGATGGACCCCGACCGCTACCGGTGGCTCCTCCAGGTCCTGCGCGCGCACCGCTCCGGACGCGCCCTCTACCTCGAACGGCCCGACCGCGACGACGAGTTCGAAGGCGTCCTGGTCCTGGTCACCGACCGGCGCGGCCGCCTGCTGATGCACCACCGCGACGACAGGCCGGGCACCGCCTGGCCCGGCCACTGGACCCCGATCGGCGGCTGGCGGGAAGCCGACGAGACGCCCGAGGAGACCGCGATCCGCGAGACCCGCGAGGAGGCCGGCATCACCATCACCCGGATCCGCCCCGTGCCCGGACCGCACCACCACCTCGTCCACCCCACCACCCGCGTCCTGCACGCCCGGTGGGACGGCCCCGAGCACGAACCGAGCCCCGGCGGCGAGGGCCCGGCCGTCCGCATGGTCCCGCTCGACGAACTCCCCGCCCTGCGCGTCCCGCCCTACCTGCACCACTACCTGCCACTGCTCACCACCGCACCGGCGGACCACCCGGACGGCGCCGGTACGGACGGCGCCGGTCCGGACGGACCCGTGCCGTCCGGACGGGGTGGTACCCGCGAGGAGGAGACCGCCCGAGTCCCGCTCGGCGGTCCCGGGGAGGGGTGGACGCGATGAGGCGCTTCGATCCGACGTTCGGCACCGTCCCGTGGTCCGAGGGGCTGCGGGTCCTCCAGGTCTACGCGCTGCCCGACCCGCCCGCCGAACCCGCGCTGCGCGCCCTGGTGAGCGGGGTGCGCGCGGCGATGTCCGGCGCGCCGATCGTGCCGATCCCGGACGAGCGCCTCCACGTCACCCTCGACATGGTCACCGACGCACCCGCGCACGCCGTCACCGCACGGGAACGCGCCGCCCTCGCCGGCGCCCTGCGCGAAGCCCTGGCCGGCACGGCACCGGTCGCGCTGCTGGCCGGATCCGCCACGGTGACACCCCGGGGCGTGCTGATCGACCTCCACCCCGACGGCGAGCTCGCCGACCTGCAGCGGCGCGTGCGGGCCGCGATCCACGCCGTCCGCGGCCCCGACTCCACCGGCTACCGCCTCGGGGTCATCCACCTCAGCGCCGGCTACGCCGCCGCCGACACCGACACCGACCCGCTCACGGTGCTGCTGCACCGCGTCCGGCCCGGACACGCCCCGCTGACACTGCGCCGGGTCGCCCTGGTGGAGGTCTTCTGGCACCGGGCCGAGACACCCGTCGGTGGGGCGAGCGGATGGACGATCGACTGGACGGTGCTGGACCAGGTGCTCCTCGGGCCGCCCGAGGACAGCCCCGAGCGCGGGCCCGAGGACAGCCCCGAGAACAGTTCGGAGTACCGGCCCACGGACGGGCTCGCGGAAGAAGGGCTCGCGGACGCGCCCACCGGCCGCTGACCGGCGCGGCCGGGTGTTTGGGGCCGGGCGGGACGGACAGCCGCAAGGACATGGACACCTACCACGCTGCTGCCGACCGGCTGGACGCCCCCGCGAGCTGGACGTTCCTGGACCCGGTGGCGGAGCGGATCGCCGCGCTCGTGCAGCGGCTGCCGCTCGGCCCGGCCAGGGACGTGCTGCACGGGGTGTGGCTCGGCCATCCGCTGCACCCCGCGCTCGCGCAGGCCCCGATCGGCTGCTGGACGGCCGCGAGCCTGCTGGAGCTGACCGGGGGCGACGAACGGGCCGTCCGCCGACTCACCGCCGCCGGGCTGGCTGTGCTGCCGCCGGTGCTGCTGGCCGGCTGGGTCGACTGGTCCCGGTTGCCGCCCGCCCACCGCCGGACCGGACTGGTGCACGCCACCGGGGCCGCCACCGCCGCCTTGCTGCACGCCTGCTCGCTGCGGGCCCGCTGCCAGGGCCGCACCGCCCGGGGCCGCCTGCTCGGCCTGGCGGGCACCGGCGTCGTCGGCCTGACCGCCGCGCTCGGCGGGCACCTGGCCTACCACCAGGCCGCCGGCGCCGCGCACGCCGAGGCCGAACCCCGGCTCGCCCCGTCCGACTGGCACCCGCTCGGGGCGACCGCCGACATCCCCATCGGCGCCCCCGTCCGCCGGATGCTCGGGGACGTCCCCGTGGTCGTGGTCCGCACCCACGACGACGGCTGGACCGTCCTCGCCGACCGCTGCACCCACATGGCGGCCTCCCTGTCCGGCGGCGAGATCGTCGACGGCTGCCTGGAGTGCCCCCTGCACCACTCCCGCTTCCGGCTCTCCGACGGCCGCCCGGTCCGGGGCCCGGCCACCGCCGACCAGCCGCGCTTCGAGACCCGCGTCCTGGCCGGGCGGCTGGAGGCCCGGCCGCAGCCGGGGAGCTGAGTCGCGGCCGAACGGGCCGGCCGGGGTCGTCCCCCGGCCGGCCCGTTCAGCCGCGCCCTGGCGGCACCGGGCCGGGGCCGAGCCGGGCCGGGCCGGGCCCGGAATCCGGCACGGGGCCCGGACGTATGGTTCGGGGCGCGGCGGGGCAGACGCGCCCGCGGCACGCCCGGACGGGCCGGGTGTGCGGCTGGACGACGGAGGTCGTGATGTCCGCACCGCAACACCGCACAGCCGAGGACGACCCGGCAGTCGTCGAGACCGACGTTCCCGCGAGACTCGACCGGCTGCCCTGGTCACCCTGGCACTGGCGGATCCTGATCGGCCTGGGCACCGTCTGGATCCTGGACGGTCTGGAAGTCACCATCGTCGGCAACCTGGCCGCCCGGCTCGCCGAACCCGGCAGCGGCATCGCGATCAGCACCGCCCAGGTCACCACCGTCGCCGCCGCGATCTACGTGGCGGGCGCCTGCTGCGGCGCGCTGTTCTTCGGCTGGCTGACCGACCGGCTGGGCCGCAAGAAGCTGTTCATGCTGACCCTGGCCGTCTACCTGCTCGCGACCGGCGTCACCGCGCTGTCCTGGACGCCGTGGTTCTTCTTCGTCTGCCGGTTCTTCACCGGCTTCGGCATCGGCGGCGAGTACGCGGCGATCAACTCGGCGATCGACGAGCTGATCCCGGCCCGGGTGCGCGGCCGGGTCGACCTGGTCGTCAACGGCAGCTTCTGGATCGGCGCGGCGCTCGGCGCGTTCGCCTCCATCGCGCTGCTGAACACCTCGCTGTTCGCCACCGACGTCGGCTGGCGGCTGGCGTTCGGCATCGGCGTGGTGCTCGGCCTGGTCATCCTGCTGGTGCGCCGGCACGTCCCGGAGAGCCCGCGATGGCTGTTCACGCACGGCAAGGGCGAGGAGGCGGAGGAGATCGTCCGGGACGCCGAGGCGATCGTCGAACGCGAGACCGGCAAGCCGCTGCCGCCGGTGGACGAACCGCCGATCGCGATCCGCGAGCGCGGCCCGATCGGCTTCGTCACCATTGCCCGCACCCTGGTCTCCACTTACCCGCGCCGCACGATCCTCGGCCTGTCGCTGTTCATCGGGCAGTCCTTCCTCTACAACTCGATCACCTTCGGGTACGCGGTGATCCTCACCCAGTTCTTCGACGTCCCGGCGGGCCGCACCGGCTACTACTTCGCGGTGATCGCGGTCGGCAACTTCCTCGGCCCGGTGCTGCTCGGCCACTTCTTCGACTCGGTCGGCCGCAAACCGATGATCGCGGGCAGCTACATCGGCTCCGGCGTCCTGCTGTTCGGCACCGCCTGGCTGTTCGACCACGGCTCGCTGAGCGCCACCACCATGACCGCCTGCTGGACGGCCGTGCTGTTCTTCGCCTCCGCCGGGGCGAGCGCCGCGTACCTGACGGTCAGCGAGATCTTTCCGCTGGAGACCCGCGCCCTGTGCATCGCCTTCTTCTACGCGGTCGGCACGGCGGCCGGCGGCATCTCCGGACCGCTGCTCTTCAACGGCCTGGTCAGCAGCGGCGAGGTCAGCGACGCCACGCTCGCGTTCTGCATCGGCGCGGCCCTGATGACGGCCGCGGGCGTGGTCGAAGCCTTCCTCGGGGTCCGGGCCGAGCGGCGCAGCCTGGAGTCGCTGGCCGCCCCGCTCAGCCAGGTCGAGCGCGCGGGCACCGCGCCCTCCTGACGTGTTCCCCCTCCGGGTCCTCCGACGGGCCGCGCGGTGGGCCGCGTGGTGGGCCGCCCTGCGGATCGTGCGGTGGGCCGGCGGGCGACGGGTGCGGCGCGGGGGCGCTCCGGACGGGGGCCGGGCGCCCTCGCGCCGTACCTGACGGACCGCGCCGTACCTGACAGCCCGTCAGGAGAACGTGAACCAGTTGAGGTTGACGAAATCGGCGGGCTGGCCGCTGCTGAAGGTCAGGTACACGGTCTGGACGCCGGTGATCCGGCTCAGGTCCGCCGGGACGGTCCGCCAGCTCTGCCAGCCGCCGGTGTTGGCGACGGCGAAACTGCCCACGGGGGTGGCCGTGGGGCTGCCCAGCCGGACTTGGACCAGCCCGCTGACCCCGGCCGCCGCGCCGGACGCCACCCGGGCGTCGATCCGGGTCGCGCCGGTGGAGCCGAAGTCCAACGAGTAGCGCAGCCAGTCGCCGTTGGCCAGCCAGCCGACGTCCGTGCCGCCGCCGGTGTCCGAGCACGCCTCGGTCTGCGCACCCGACTGGGCGGCGTACGACTCGGCCTGCACGGTGGCGAACGCGCTGCCGCCGCCGGGGGGCGGAGTGATGGTGCCGCCGCCCCCGCCCCCGCCGCTGCCGGCCAGGCCGCCGACGGTGATCACCCAGCGGGTCGGGCTGCCGGACTGCACCTTGCCCTCGAAGTCGACGCCGGCCGGGTGGACGTCGTCGTACGGGAAGGCGTAGCCGAGGCCGTCGGGCGTGGTGGAGTGCAGGATCCGGGCGTAGTGGTTGGTGCGGGGCTGGGTGTAGAAGGCGGCCGGGTTCTCGCCGGTGGGCTGGTCGGGGTTGCTCAGCAGCGTGGTGCGGTTGAACGCGGCGGCCAGGCGGGCGCTCAGGTTGCCCATCAGATCGTTGCCGGTGGTGAACGGGGTGTCGCTGCACGAGAAGACCGCCAGCGTGGACGGCTTGGCGAAGGAGCCGGCGCCGGGGAAGTTCAGGGTGCCGCCGCTGACCCGGCCGGTGAACGCGCCCCAGGTGTACTGGGTGTCGATCCGCAGGTCGGTGCTCGCGTACTTGCTCCACACCTGGTCGACGTAGGGCTCGAAGTACCCGCTGAACAGGGCGCTGTTGCCGCGGATCGCCAGGTTGGGCGCCAGCACCCGCAGGTCCGCGCCGGAACGGTTGACCACCAGCCGGCTCCAGTCCGAACCGTCGACGCCCGACTGCGCGCGCAGCGCGGACGCCACCCTGGCCAGGCCGTCGGCGGGCAGGCCGCGCACCGTCTGGGTGACCCCTTGGGCGGTCTCCAGCTGGAAGGCGATCGGCAGGCAGACCATGTCGACGAAGGTGATGTTGCCGAACAACTGGTCGTTGTTGAACGTGAATTCGCAGAAGTCGTGCCGGACGTCGATGTTCGGGTCGGACGGGTTGACCACCGAGGGCAGGGCCAGTCCGCCGCCGCGGTTCATCAGGAAGGTCAGCTTGGCGCCGACCGAGAAGTAGATCCGCCCGCTGTCCAGGTGCGGCAGCGTCACCCGGCGCGGCGCGGCCCCCGAGGCGTTCAGCGCGATCGCGCAGTCCGCGCCCAGCGGCGTCTGGTCGTTGGCCGGGTTCGGCGGGTGGTACAGGCTGGAACCGTCGGACCGCAGGAAGGCCCACCCGCCGCCGGCCGCCGGGTCGCGGCCGACCACGTACGCGTAGACGGTGTTGCTGCCGGTGGTGTTGGCGAGGTCGAGCGGCAGCGTCGCGGGCGTCTGCGCCTGGGCCTGCCCGCCGATCGCCAGGTACCCGGCGGGCAGGGCGAGCGCAGCGGCGGTCAGCAGGGTGCGGCGGGAGAGCTTCGCCGCGTGGCGGGGACGGGGCGTCATGGCGTGGGGGAGTCCTCTCGGGTGGGGAGGCGGGGCGGGAACGGGTGGGGCGCGGCCGACCGGCGGCGGGTGCGGGGGGACCGGTCGGCCGCGCCGGGGGAGGGGCCGGTGAGGGCGGCCCGTGGTCGGCGGTGCGGCGGTCGGCGGACGCGGCGGTCGGTGCCGCGGCACCGGTACCGCGCCGTCAGCGGCCTTCCGTCAGCCGAAGATCCACTTCTGCGCGCCGGAGCCGTTGCAGGTCCACAGTTGGAGCTTCGTCCCGTCGGCCGCGGAGCCGTTGGGGGAGTCCAGGCACTTGCCGGAGCCGGGGTTCAGGAAGTCGTTGCCGGAGCGGTGCGTCCACTGCTGGGCGCTGGTGCCGTTGCAGGTGTAGAGCTGGATGGCCGCGCCGTCGTTGTGGGAGGCGGCGGCGACGTCCAGGCACTTGCCGAGGGCGCGGACGGTGCCGTCGGTGCCCACCGTCCACTGCTGGGCGGCGTTGCCGGTGCAGTTGTGCAGCTGGATGGGGGTGCTGTCGGCGCTGGAGCCGCCCGCCACGTCCATGCACATGCCGCCGGGGCCGGTGATCCGTCCGGTGTAGGTGCCGCCGGTGCTGCCGCCCCAGGTGGTGGTGTGGACGTAGTCGACGGTCATGGTCTGCGGGTAGGTGGAGGAGCCGTCGGGGTTGCCGGGCCAGTCGCCGCCGACCGCGAGGTTGAGGATCAGGAAGAACGGGTGGTCGAAGACCCAGCGGTTGCCGCCCAGGTCGGCGGGGGTGCGGGTCTGGTAGGCGGTGCCGTCCACGGACCAGGTGATGGCGGTGGGGCTCCAGTCGACGGCGAAGGTGTGGAAGGCGTCGGCGAAGGACTGCCCGGCGGGCAGGCTGTACGGTGCGCCGATGCCGGCCGCGCCGGAGTAGCCGGGGCCGTGGATGGTGCCGTGCACGGTGCCGGGTTCGCGGCCGATGTTCTCCATGATGTCGAGCTCGCCGCTGGTGGGCCAGCCGACCGTGCCGAGGTCGTTGCCCAGCATCCAGAACGCGGGCCAGATGCCCTGTCCGCGCGGGATCTTGATCCGGGACTCGAAGTGCCCGTACGCCTGGGTGAAGGTGCGGGAGGTGTTCAGCCGGGCCGAGGTGTACTGACAGGTGCCGTACCAGCAGGACAGGCCGGGGTCGGTGCTGCGCTTGGCGGTGATCACCAGGTGGCCCTGGCCGTCCAGCGCGGCGTTCGCGGCGCCCGCCGTGTAGTACTGCAGCTCGTGGTTTCCGTTGCCCGAACCGCCGGTCTCCATCGTCCACTTGGCGGGGTCGACGGCGGATCCGGACGGCCCGTCGAAGTCGTCGCCCCAGTTGGTGGCGGCCACCGGCGCGGCGGCGAGCGGTGCGGCGGCGGAGGCGGTGCCGGTGGGGGTGGAGCCGAAGGGGGCGGCGGCGACCAGGGCGGTGGCGAGGAGGAGCACGAACCCGCCGAGGGGCCAACGGCGCGTGCGTGGGGCAGCAGCCATGGTGGAATCCTTTGCTTGAGAGCGCTCTCTTCGGCGGGGCGCCTCCGCCGGTTGGCCTGAATCGTACGGACGGGTTATCGGCATGGCAATGTCAAAGAACGGTGGATTTCTCGGACCTTTGGCCGCAACTCCCCTTCAGACCTTGGAAGCTGATGCCGGAGCGACCGCCGGTACTCGTGAGAGCGCTCTCTGCGCGAGTGGCGCGCTCCGGCCCGCGCTCCGGCCGCGCGCCCCGGCCGGTCGCCCGGCAGGGGCGGCGCGCCGCCGGACCGGTTCCGTCAACTCCCTTGTGCGGTACGGACCGAGAGCTCGGCGGACAGGAACGCCACCGCATCGGCGATCAACCCCGAGGTGTCCGGGTACTCGCCGAAGCAGTGCCCGGCCCCCTCGACCGGCACCAGGACGGAGCGGGCGCCCGCCGCGAGCAGGCGCTCGTGCAGCGCCTCGGACTGGGACAGCGGCACCAGGTCGTCCTGCACGCCGTGCACCAGCAGGAACGGCGGCGCGTCGGGGGTGACGTGCCGGACCGGGCTGGCCCGGTCGGCCTCCGCGACGAGCTCGGACGAGCAGCCGCCCAGCAGTTGGGTGACCGGGGAGTCCGGCCCGTGGTGGCCCAGGGCGGCCAGGTCGGTGGGCGGGTACCAGCAGACGGCGGCGGTGACCGCGTCGGTGGTCAGCGCCGCGAGCGCGGCCAGCGTCCCGCCCGCGGACTCGCCCCACACCCCGAGCCGGTCGGTGTCCAGGCCGAGTTCCCCGGCGTACTTCCGCAGGTAGCGCAACGCGGCCGTCACGTCGTCGAGTTGGGCCGGGTAGTGGGCCTCGCCGGAGAGCCGGTAGTCGACCGTCGCGACCGCGATGCCCGCCGCCACCAGCGCCTCGAACACCGAACCGGGCCGCAGCGTGCTCGGCAGGTAGCGGCGGTCGCCCTCCCGGAACGCGCCGCCGTGCAGCCACACCGCCACCGGGAACGGCCCCTCCCCGGCCGGTACGTGCAGGTCCAGCAGCAGCGGGCGGAAACCGGTGCGCAGCGCGTAGCTGACACCGTGGCGGGAGAGGCCGCCGTACGGCGACGGGACGGGGGCGACCGGGGGCAGGGAGATGTCCATGACGGCCCCGAGCGCCCGCCTCCCGCCCTTCATTCCCGCCCGGCGGGGCGTCTCACAGGTCGAACAGCCGGGCCGCGCTGTGGTGGCAGACCGCGCGCAGCCAGTCGGCGCCGAGCTCCGGCCCGGTGTGCCTGCCGGGGCGAGACCGCCAAGCGCTCCGAGCTCGCCGGATGGGCCGAGTACGGCTACTGCGCCAGCCACTCCCGCCACTTCCGGAGGCTTCGCCTGCACCCGGTACGCGCCCTGACCGCCGGCCGGCACTACTACGGCCGCGCCTTCGAGCACGAACTCGCCGCGTGGGGGTCCGCCTGCTCCGCCCGGTCGGCAGGGGCGAACCCGAGCGGGCCGGAGCCGGCCTGTTCAAACCGCTGCGGCAGGTCGTCGAGTCGGTCAACCGGACGTTCAAGGCCCAACTCGACGTCGAACACCACCACGGCCGCACCCCGAAAGGCGTGATGGTCCGCGTTCTGCAACGCATCCTCGCTCTGACCAGCACGATCTGGCACGACGACCACACCGGTCGACCCGTCCAGCGCTCATCGACCGCCCACGACCACCAACCCTTCGCATCGGTCTTCTAGGCGGCCGCTCGTGTGCGGCTGACGGAGGAGACGAAGTCGGCCAGCTCGGCTCGCTGTTCGGCGGTCAGGTGCCGCTTGAGGATCATCGTCACGACCCGCTTGTCCTGGTGCAGGAAGAGGTGGTCGGGAGTGTCCTCGATCTTCGGGAAGAGGCTCCAGGCGAGCTCGGCCGTGGTCGTCGGGCGGTGGATGCGAATGCCCTCGGGCGTGAGCGTGACCTCTGTGGTTCCGGCGAAGGCCGGCATCGCCTTCTGGAAGCTCCGGCTGGTTCCCAGGGTGAGCCGATAGGCCCAGAGCGCGGCCATCGTCAGCGGCCACACGGCGAGCAGGTAGAACCAGGGCTCGTCACCCATGGCCGCGCCCACGGCCATGAGCCCGGCGCAGATGACCAGGATGCCGGTGCACACCCAGAGGAACCGGCGGCGCCCACGATGGGCGAGGACCATGCCTCGGCGCAGGTCGTCGTAGCTGATCTGGTAGGACGTGGTGATGTGCACAGCACTGCTCCCGGGGACGATCGTCCGGGGAGCCTAGGGGCGATCGCCCGTTCGAGCAAGGCGGGCGCATAGTCGAGCGGCCTGCGTCGCTGGAGTATCGGGCCACTCGGCTTCTGCGACGCGCACCAGGTGGCTCTGTCCATGAGATTCGACAGCGTTTGTTCATGACTTCCGCCAGCACGGCTTGGTCAGGCAATTCGAACAGCGCAGCCCTGCGGCCCGTTTGGTCACCGGCCCGAATGGGGCTGGCTAACCAGGCGGGGTGTCCAGGCTGACCAGTCTCGGCGCGTCGTCAGTCCGTCGCGTTCAGCCGAGACTGTGCGACCGCGAGGCCGCCGATGGAGGCGAGCATCAGCACCGTGCCGGTGACGACCGCGATCTGGGATGTCTTCTTGACCTCGCAGGTCAAAGCGGAATCAGACGTTCTGTCACGGGAGGCACGCTCAGGTCTTGTCTCGGCTGAGAACGTCGCGCGTCCCTGGTACCGCTCGGCTGCTGCCTCGGCTGATCAGGGGACGCACCCGTGGGCATGGTGAACGACGGGCGGGGTCACTGGGGGAGGGTGACCAGGACGCGGCCGCGGCTGCCGGCGTCGACGCGGTCGTGGGCCTTGGCGATGTCCGCCAGCTCGTAACGGTCGCCGACTTCGACGGTCAGGGCGCTCACGGCGGCCGCGGCGGTCAGATCGCGTGCTGCCCGGCGTTTCGCCTCTTCGGGGAAGTCGTCGCTGCCGATCAAGCGCAGGATGACATTGTTGAACAGCAGGGGCCAGAAGGGGATCTCGGTCCGGTCCGCGCTCGTCGCGTAGGCGGCGATGACCGCGCCGTTCGCGGCGACGGCGTTGTCGAGGTCGGCGTTGTCGGACAGGGACACCTCGACGATCCGGTGCACGCCCTCGGGCGCGTACGCGCGGATCGCCGCCGCCGGGTCCTCCTGGTCCAGGGCCACGGCGTGGGACACGACGGCCGGATCGACCTGTGCGAGATCCGCGCCGCGCCGGACGGTGGCGAACACCTTGGCCCCGCCCCAGCGGGCGAGCTGCGCGGCCAGGGAGCCGACCCCGCCCAGAACGCCGTGCACCAGCACGAGCTTGCCGTCGACCGGTCCGTCGGCGAACACGGCGCGGTGGGCGGTGATGCCGGGGATGCCCAGGGCCGCTCCGAGTTCGTCGCTGAGGTGGTCGGGAAGTGGAACAGCCAGATCGGCGGGTACGACGGTGTACTGGGCGGCCGTGCCGAAGGGCCGGTAGGACTGGGCGCCGTAGATCCACACCCGCTGTCCGACCCGACGCCCGTCGACCCTCTCGCCCACGGCGTCGACGACTCCGGCGGCGTCGCTGTGCGGGATCACCCGCGGGTAGGGCATCGAGGAGCCGAGCCAGCCGCGCCGCTTCTTGGTGTCGCCGGGGTTGACACCGGAGACGGTGACGCGGACGCGGACCTCGCCCGGACCGGGGACGGGGTCGGGCAGCTCGCCGACGTGCAGCACGTCGGCGGCGGGGCCCTGTCGGTCGTACCAGGACGCAAGCATGGGCGGCTACCTCCGGGGCTGGTCAGCGCACAGGTTGTCCGAGCGTAGAAGGGTCCGTCTCGGTGCGCGCGGTGACTGGCTCGTCACCGTCCAGAACCTGGCGCAACCAGGCCCGTTCGGCGCTACTGATGGCGCGGGCGGTCAGCAGCATGCCGCGCCGGTAGGGGTCGGCCATGTCCTCGGCACGCAGCGGCCGGTCGCCGTCGTAGAAGAAGCTCGCCGGCTCCTCCAGGAACTCCAGTCGCCGCCGCAGCACCGCGTGCTGCTCGGCGATGTCCGGCAGGAGGGACAGGAACGCCAGCACGGTGAAGAACCGCGTGAAGTCGCTGATCTCGTGGTCGGCGGGTGTGCGCAGCCGCTTCAGCAGGTCGGTGCGCCCTGCGTCGGTCACGCTCAGTATGTAGCGGGCCGGGCCTGCGGCCGGATCCGCGCGCCGTTCCAGCAGGCCCGCCGCGGCGAGACGCTTGATCGCCGGGTACAGACTGCCGTCGCTCACCGGCCGGGTGTAGCCCGTCAGCTCCGAGAGTCGGCGGCGCAGTTCGTGTCCGGGCAGCGGCCGCTCGGCCAGGAAGCCCAGTATCGCTAGGTCAAGCATGGCCCTATCGTCCCACACCTACATCGGTTCGATGCGCACATCGAATCGATGTACTGTGGTTCTTCCGCTCGCTCGTCGCGAGGGGCAGTGCGAGAAGAGAGGCGGACGGACATGTCGCCGCAATCCACCGAATCCGTGATGAGTCGCTTCGTCGAGTTCATCAACACGGCCGACGAGGGCCTTGCCCGTGAGGTCATCGCCCCGGATGCCGAGTTTCATGCGCCGAGCCACCCGGAACCGCTGCGAGGCCCTGAGGGCTACCTGGAGCTGATCGCGATGATGCGCACGGGCTTCCCGGATGTCCGGTGGACTCTGGAAGAGACGGTCGCCGAGGGCGACACGGTGGCCGCCCGGTTCACCATGCGCGGAACGCATCAGGGCGAGTTCTTCGGAGTCCCGGCCACCGGAAAGACCATCTCGGTCCAGGCCATGAACTTCTACTACCTGGCCGACGGAAAGATCATCAAGGAGCGGGGCCAGCCCGACCTCCTCGGGGTGATGCAGCAGATCGGTGCCGTGCCTGCGCCTTGAGAGCACAGGCCCGTCGGCGGCAGCGCCGGACGTCCACCGGCTTCCGGCGGTACGAGGGTGGTGTGCCAGACCATGGTCTGGCACACCACCCTCGTCCCATGTCACCCCGCCGGTGGTCAGCTCCTCGCGTTCGGTCGCGACTCGGCGACCGCGGCCGCCGGTGGCCACGACCATCAGCTCCGTGCCGACGATCGTGGCCACGGTGAGCCGCTCGCCGAGGAGCGGGCCCTCTCTGCGGAGCTGCGACCCACCGCTGTGCCGCCGCAGCGGCCCCAGGAATCGAACACGGGGCGACCGGGTGCTGTCCGAAGTCATGAACAAACGCTGTCGAATCTCGGGTTCTGGCTCAACTTCCGGATGCTGTTGGTGATCTTCAAGTAGTGCGGGTTCGAGTCCCGTCGCTCAGGTTCCGGCAGAGGCGCGTGAACCGGGTCGTGTCTCTGGTTCGGTCGCTGTCCGGCTGGTGCTGGTGGAGGCGGATGATGTTGGTTCCGGCTGCCGTGAGCACGTGCTGGACGTGGGTCTTCGCGATGCCGCGGTAGCGGCAGTGGCGGAGGCCGTGGGCGTGCACGGTCTCCGAAACGGTGGCCTCGCAGCCGGCCCGGAGGGCATATCGGTCGTGCCAGGGCCGGGTCTGCTGCTCTTTTCGGACCCGGTTCTGGATCTCCTGCAAGGGCTGCGGCAGCAGCAGGACGTGGCGGCCCTTGCCGTCGACGTTTCCGGTGCACTTGAGGCGGTCCTCGCAGGGCCGGCAGACGGCGCGGGGAAAGAGCACGGACAGGCGTGGCTGGCCGTCTGCCAGGGTCGGCTTCCAGGGCGGACTGGTTGCGCCGTTCGGACAAGTCAGCGTCTTCTCAGCCCAGTTGGGATGGAAGTCCTCTTTGTTGAAGCCCGGGCGGGACCGGGAGACGGGCCCGACGCGGACGGGGCCGACCAGATCGATTCCATACTCGGTCCTGGCCCTGTGGATGGCGGCCGGGGTGGTGTAGCCGCCGTCGACGAGGTGCTCGGCCGGGGCGAGGTCGCGTGCCGCGAGGTCGGCGTGGATCGGCTCCAGGGCGTCAATGTCCTGCTCGGGTGCCGGCGTGGTGGCGACATGGACGATCACATTGGGCAGACCCTCGTCGCAGGTCTCGGTCTGGTGGTCCTTGTAGCCGACCCATTCGGCCTTGCCGGGCTTGTGGCTGAAGCGCGCCTGCGGATCGTGCGGAGAGACGATCTCCACCGGCGACCACGGGACGGTGGCCGAGGCGGGGTCCGGACTGCCGCGGCCGGCCGTCGCCCCGGAAGCGGAGCGGCGGTCGGTGGACCGCCGGCTGAGCCGGTCCCGAGTCTGCTTCGGCCCGCGCCAGCGCAGACCGCCGGTTTCGTCGTACCAGTACTGCTGGATCCAGACCTGCCGCAGGACCTCGACCTTGGGCAACCGCCGGAGTCGGGCCGGGGCGTCGGGAGCAAGGAGAGCGTGGAACAGCCGCATACCGTCCTCGCCGACCGTGAGCGCGTACCGCTCGCGTTCCTTCGTCTCCTTGGGCAACCGGTCATAGCGCACCGGCCGTCCATAGCGCCGTGCCCACTCGTCGGTGATCCGGGCGGCCACCCACTCCTCGTCGGTGACGGTCAGTTCCTCCAAGGCCGCGCGCCGGGTCTCACCCACCAACTCAATCCGGTCCAGGCGCCGAACCGCCGCCAGGATGTGCGTGGAGTCGGTCCGCTGCCGTCCGTGCCGCTTGACCAGCCCCGCTTCGACCAGACGCTCCACCATCACGGCCAGCAGCCGGTCGGCGCGGTCACCCTCGGCCATCCGGTCGCGGAACTCACTGAGCACAGAGAAGTCGAAGCCCGGATCGTCCAACTCCAGTCCCAGACAGTAATTTCCAGTCCAGACGACACCGCACGGCCTCAGCGGCCTGCCGGTCGGTGAGGTTCTCCGCGTACTGCAGCACCGACACCATCGCCAGACGAGCCGGCGACAGTCCACGACGCCCGTCGGTCGGGTACCACTCCTCGAAGTCGCGGTCCGTGAACAGGCCGTCCAAGTGGTCCCGCACCCACATCGCCGCCGTGCCCCGAGGATTACTCGCCCGCGCCATCCGCGCCATCCGCGCCGTCAGCACCGGGACCTCCCGCCCTGAGCAGGAACCCATCGCCGCCCCAGCCCACCCTTCGACCGGCCTGAACTACCAGGCCAGGACACCAGGAAGACCCGCTCAGCGACCACCGATCCCAGCAACCTCACTCTCACAAGTGAAGATCACCAACAGCACCCCGATTACGGGGCAGAGCCGTTGATCAGACACTCCCGGGCACTCCTCCCCCGGGCCGCGTCCGCGGAGCGGGGCGGCGCAGCGGGGTCAGGTCTTCGTCGGAGCGGGCTGCGTGGGGCTGCGCAGTTCGGCGGGCGGGGTGCGGGCGGCGTCCATTGGGTCGATCCGGACCAGGCTGCCCCAGACCGCCATCCGGTACAGCGAGGTGTAGACAGGGGTGCAGGTCGTCAGGGTGATGTACCGTCCGGGCGCTCGGTACGGGGAACCGACCGGCACCGGGGCGACAATGCCGATGTTGTCGGGCCCGGTCTGCGGCAGGACCCCGTCGACCCGGTAGACGTACCAGTGATCGCGGGTCTCGACCACGATCGGGGCGCCGACGCCCACCGCGTCGAGGTCATGGAACCTCGCGCCGTGGCCGTCGCGGTGGGCGGCGAGCGCGAAGTTGCCGGCCAAATCCCAGGGCATCGCCGCACGGGGGTCCTGGTACACGCCGGCGACACCCTGGTCGAGAACCGCAGGATCGGTCCCCATCTTGATCATCACCGGGTCCGCGCCCATCGCGGGCACGTGCAGGAAGCCGACATCCTCACCGGTGGCCGTCGGCACCGGGGCACGGGAGGGGCCCGGCGTCGCCCAGCTCTGCCGCAGCCGGTCACCGGCCTGCCCGGCCTGCCGGTCGGCGAGAACGTCCGTCCCCCACAGCGAATACACGGCGAACAACATCGCCGCCAAGGCGACCGTCACCAGCCCATTGCCGAGGGCGTTCGTCCACCGGCCGCCGGGCCGTCGCACGGTGTCCGCCAGGTCCCGGTCCATCCGGTCCTCCCGCAGGGCGCCCACCAGGTGCGGCCCGCGCACCGGCCAGATGCCGTCAGACCCACGCCCGGCGACGCCGCTCGTCCGTTCCCGCCAGTGTCCCGAACACCGGACACGGACCCGGGCAGGCGCAGCGTGGCATTCGGGTGGCGTCGCCCGTCGGAGGGCGGCGGGGTGTGCGGTGGGGTTCATTCACTCGAACGGCACGCGCGCCCTGCACCGGACACCGCACCGCGGAATACAACTCTGGAACCACACGGCCCCTTCGACTTCAACGCCCGTTTCCGGCGTCACTCCGTTCCCCTGCGAGGCCATCTGCCATGAGTACTGCCACCCGTCCTCTCACCCTCACGGTCATCGTTCCCTCGCACAACGAGGAGCAAGGCCTGCCCGCGACACTCGAGGCGCTGCTTCGTCAGACGGTGCCGGCTGAACAGATCGTCGTCATCGACGACGGATCCACCGACCGCACTGGCGAAGTCGCCGCACGGTACGGGGTGACCGTGCTGCGCCCTGCGCAGAACCTCGGCAGCAAGGCCAAGGCGCAGAACTATGCGCTGCCGTTCTGCACGACCGACCTGGTCCTCGCCGTGGATGCGGACACCGTGCTGGCCGACGACTACATCGAGAACATCAAACCGGCCTTCGACGACGAGAACGTGATGATCGCGGCCGGCTGCGTGCAGAGCCGCTTCGAACGGACCTGGGCCGAACGCGGCCGCTCCGTGGAGTACCTGTACGGGTTCCACTGGAACCGTCCGATCGAGAACATGGCCAACTCGCCGGTCGTCTGCTCCGGCTGCTGCTCGGTCTTCCGGCTCCGCCCGCTGCTGGACTTCGGCGGCTTCCCCGAGCGGACCATCGTCGAGGACATGGACTACACCTGGTCCGTGCAGATGGCCGGGAAAAAGGCCGTCTACGTCAGCTCGGCCGTCGCCTGGGCCGCCGACCCCGAAGACCTCACCTACCTGCGCAAGCAGACCTGGCGATGGGCGGCCGGCTACTTCCAGAACGTCCGCATCCACCTCCCCCGGATGATCTTCAAGAAGCCGATGCTCGCATTCTGGGTCGCGCTGAAACTATGGGAGACCATCGCCGTACCGATCTGGCTGATCCTCCCGCTGCTCATGCCGGACGCCGGCTTCTCCGTCGGCGACGCCTTCCTCTGGTGGTTCCTGTGGTGGCTGTCCACCAGCACCCTCATGATCGGCCTGCCCCTCGTCTACGCCGCCCGCAAACGCAAAATCCCCCTCCGCCGGGTCCTGCGCAACCTGCCCTATGTCTTCCTCACCAAACTGGTCGACTTCTGCTACCAGTGGAAGGCCCTGGTCGTCGAACTGATCCTGGTACCACTGCGCCTCTCGAAGGGCCTGGTGATGTACGAGAAGGGCCGCGCCGACGCCCCCGTGGCCCTCCCGGCACCGCCCACCCGGGCCGGCCTCGAGGCCGGGAAGCCCGCTACGGCACCCTCCTCCTGATCTGACCGGAGGGGCGCCCCCGAGCACCTGCTTCCGCGCCCCTCGCACTGCTGCCTGGGCGCACCCCTTGCAAGGGGTGCGCCCAGGCAGCAACGCGCGTGGGATGCCGGTACCGGCCGGGGCGGTCAGCGCACCGCCGAGCGGCGGGCGAAGAACTTCATGACCATGCCGGACACGCCGAGAACCAACGCCACACCGACGTAGGCGAGTCCACTGAAACCGGTCTTGGGAAGAGAATGCCCGTAACCCATGGCGGGATTGTCCTTTCGAGGAGGAGGGGCCTCAGCCCCGGTACACCCGGCCGGCAGTCCAGCCGGGCAGCTAGTACCAGTAAGTCTTAAACCGACGACAGCGGTTTTCCGCGATAGCCACGTATGTTGTTCGGGTGAAGCCTGAACGGCAATGACGCGAACTCCTCCGCATCCGGATGCCCCAGGGCCCGGTCGTTCCACGCCTCGACGCCGAGCTGGACAAGCGCCTCGCCCAGGCGGACGCCCGGTGACCGCACTGCACATCATCCTCGACGACACCGCCATGGTCGCCGCCGGTCACGGCAACCTCCTCGCCTCCCGCCTGATTCACCGCGCCCACGCCGAACCCGACCGGCACCTCTACGCCCCCACCTGCGCCCCGTCGAAGCCGACGCGAGCGCCCCGTCCCCGCCGACCACCTAGCTTCCCTGCCCGCGCTCACCGTCCTCGACCTGCCCGCAGCCCTCGCCCTCACCGCCGAAACCACCTGGGCCGAGGCCCACCCCCGCTACGCGGCCGCGCCCACCCCCGAGCGCCCGGACGACCCCGTCGCTGCCACCACCGACGCCGCCGCCCGATGGAAGGGCCAACCGGTCCGGGTCATCGACCTCGTCCCCTGAACACGGCACCCGACTGCCCTCCGTGCCGCTGATCCCACCGGCCGGTCCTGCGCGTCGCCGAAAATGAGATCCCCGGCCACTCGGCTTGACCCGGTCGGGGATCTTCGTGTTCGGCTGCAGATGATCACGGTGGTGCGCCAGTCTCGCGGGTGCACGATGGCCGCGAGATTTCCGAGGAGTGCGAGATGTCGGTCCGTCCCCGTCCGGGTACCGAGGGCCCGCGCGTAGTTGGCGCCGACGAGTACGCGATGCGCAAGGGCCGCGCCTACGGGACCGTGCTGGTCGACGTCGAGACCCGCAGACCGGTGGACCTACTTGCCGGATCGTGAAGCGGGCACGGTGGCGGCCTGGCCGGCCGAACATCCGGGGATCGAGGTCGTCTGCCGCGACCGCACCCCGTCCTTCGCCGAGGGCGCCAGGATCGGGGCACCCACCGCGGCCCAGGTCGCCGACCGGTTCCACCTCTGACGCAACCTCGACGAAGCGGCCGAGCGGCGCGTCTTCCGCCACCGCCCGCGCCTCCGTGCAACCATCGCAGAGTCGGCACCGGAGAAGGCGTCGGCTCAGAAAGTGTGGGGAAATTGGCCGGCTACTGGTTGTTGAGGTCGTCGGCGAGGCGGCGGGCTGCTTCGGTCTCGATGGGGCCGTGTGGTTCGATCTCCTCGCCGGCGAGGCGGGCGGCCATGAGCCGGATCATGGCGACCTTGATCATCGCTTCGGCGTGCGCGGTCTTGCGCTCGTAGTCCCTCGCCAACCGTCTGCACCGTCCCAGCCAGGAGAATGTCCGCTCCACCACCCACCTGCGGGGCAGCACCCGGAAGCCTTTCACATCCGCGTTGCGCGGCACCGCCACGATCGCCAGGTCCTCGTGCGAGGCCGCCCAGCCCACGAGTCCGCGTTCACGTACCCGCCGTCGACCCAGACCGGTCCGACCTGCGGAAACAGCTCCCGGATCCCGGCGAGGACCAGCTTCGCGCCCGCTCGGTCCTGGAGGGAGGCCGAGTGCACCACCGCCCGCAGGACCAGGCCGCAGGTGTCCACCAGCAGGTGCCGTGTGCGGCCCCGCACCCGCTTGTCCGCGTCGTGGCCGACCGCCTGACCGCCCTGGTGGCTGCGGGCCGACTGCGAGTCCAGCACCGCCGCCGGGGGCTGCGGATCGCGTCCGCCCGCCACACGCACCTTCTCGCGCAGCGCGTCGTGGACCCGGCCCCAGGTGCCGTCGGCACTCCAGGCGCGAAACCGCCGGTAGGCCGCGTCCCACGGGGCGAGATCGTGCGGGACCAGCCTCCACGCGCACCCGCCGACCAGCGCGTACAGCACGGTGTCCACGCTCAGCCGACGCGGGAACTTCAGCGGCCGGCCCGCCCCGCGCGGATCGCGCCGCGGCAGCAGCGGCTCGATCACGGCTCACTGAGCATCCGTCAACGACGAGTCGTAGGACGGTTTGCACGCACAGACACACATGGTGGTGATCTTCGCGGACCAAACACCGCAAAGATCACCGCCAGCGCCTCACCCCGCGTAGTTGACCAATTACCCGACACTTTCTCAGCGGCGGCTTCCCGCGCACCACCGTGGAGGACGTCACCATCGCCGGCCACCGCCTGCGGGTGGGCGAGATCGTGCTGCCGTCCACCATCAGCGCCAACATGGACCCGGCCGTCTTCGACGAGCCCGACGAGCCGGACGTGGCCCGCGACCGCAACCCGCACCTGGCCTTCGGACACGGCCCGCACCGCCGCCCCGGCGCGTTCGCCGCCAAGGACCCGCCGAGGTCGCCCCGCCGATCCTGTTCGACCGCCTGCCGAACCTGCGGGTGGCTACGGCGGGTCATTCGTGGCAGAGCCAACTCATCGTGCGCGCCATGACCGAACTGTCCAAACCGTGATGACGAACCGTCAGACAAGGAGCACCCCCGTGAAGATCCTGATCACCGGCGGCGCCGGATACATCGGAGCCACCATCGCCTCCGCCCTCCAGGACGAGGGCCACACCCCCGTCATCCTGGACGACCTGTCCAAAGGTCGGCGCGAGTTCCTGCACGGCCGCGCCTTCTACCAGGGCGACATCGCCGACCACCGCCTGCTCGACCGCGTCTTCGCCGAGCACCCCGACATCGACGCCACCGTGCACTGCGCCGCGAAGATCGTCGTCCCCGACTCCGTCGCCGCCCCGCTGCACTACTACCGCGAGAACGTCGGCAAGACCATCGAGCTGTTGGAAGCCCTCCAGCGCAACGGCTGCCCCCGCGTCCTGTTCTCCTCCTCCGCCTCCATCTACGCCCCCGCGCCGGACGCCCGCGTCACCGAGGCCAGCCCCGTCGACGCCTCCAGCCCCTACGCCCGCACCAAGGCGATGATGGAGCAGGTCCTGCAGGACTGGACCCGCGGCGACGGCGCCGAGCAGCGCGTCATCGCGCTGCGCTACTTCAACCCGGTCGGCGCCGACCCGCAGATGCGCAGCGGCCTGCAGGGCCTCAATCCGACCCACGCCCTGGGCAAGCTCATCGAGGCGTACGAGAGCGGCCGGCCGTTCACCGTCACCGGCACCGACTGGGCCACCCGCGACGGCTCCGGCATCCGCGACTACATCCACGTCTGGGACCTCGCCGCCGCCCACGTCGCCGCACTGGCGCACTTCGACGACGCGATCGCCCCCGGCTCCGAGGACCGCTACCGCGTCTTCAACATCGGCACCGGCTCCGGCACCACCGTGCGCGAACTCGTCACCGCGTTCCAGGAGGTCGTCGGCCCGATCCAGGTGCGCGAAGCCGGACCGCGCCCCGGCGACGTGATCGGCTGCTACACCACCGGCGACACCGCCCGCACCGTGCTGGGCTGGCAGCCCCGCCACAGCCTCGCCGACGGCATCCGCGACGCCATGACCTGGCGCAAGGTGTGGATGGCCCAACTCGACAGCGCCAGCTGACCCAGGGCCGGGGCCGACCACACGGCCGGCCCCGGACCCGAACCGCAGGAGCACCGGGACAGCCACCCGGACCTCCCCGACCGCCAACCCCTACTCCGCGCGCTGGCGCGAAGCACCCCCGGGCACGATCCCGCTCACCGACGCCGGCATGGACCAGCCCACCGACCCGGCGATCCTCACCGCCCTGCGCGAGCGCCTTACCCACTTGCTCGTCTACCCGCCGCCCTGCACCACCAGCGGCCCGCGGAGACGATCGCCGCGTTCTACCGCGACCGCTACGGCGCCCGCCTGGAACGCGAGGACATCCTGCTGACCAGCTGACCGCGACCGCGTCACCTACCGACCCGGCGCGGCAACGTACTTCGCGTGGCTCGACTTCGGCACCACGTTCGGCCAACGGCCGGGCGCACCGCGCGCCTGGCCTGAACCGGCCGCCGCCGGGCTTCCGGCGCCCTGGCGGCCGCAAGAACACGTGAGGGCCCCGCCTGGCTTCGACGGGGCCCTGCTCCTCGGCGGGGCCAGGTCGGCTCGGCAAGGTAGCCCCGTCCCGGGCGGCTACGGGCGGGAGACGCCTCGGCCTCGACCTCAGCCCCGGGCCCGACCGCGGTGTCCGGCTCCACGTGCGGGGCGCGCTCGACGGGCAGCAGGCGTGACCTGGTGGACGTGGGCGTGGGCGGTGCCGACGCTGATCCGGAAGCCGGCCGCGATCTGCGCGGGGGTTGACGGCGCCCCGGCCCGGTGGGGTGTCACCGGGCCGGTGACACCCCACCGGCGGCCCGATCCCTCGATCGGGGCGGTCTCGGTGCGTCAGCTGGCGAGGGTGGCCAGGTTGCCGGGCGCGTACGATCCGCCCTGGTTGTTGAGGATCACGCCGATCCGGTTGGCCGCGTTGATCATGGCGACGAGGGAGACGAGAGCGATGGCCTGCTCCTCGTCGTAGTGCTCGCGCACCCGGGCCCAGGTCTCGTCGGTGACCCCTCCGTTGGTGTCGCTGATGCGGGTGCCCTCCTCGGCGAGGGCCAGTGCGGCCCGTTCGGCGTCGGTGAACACGCTGGAGTGCCGCCAGACGGCGACGAGGCCGAGCCGGGCCGGGTCCTCGCCTGCCGCGGCGGCGTCCTTGCCGTGCACGTCGACGCAGAAGCCGCAGCCGTTGATCTGGCTGGCTCGCAGCTGTACCAGCTCCTGGGTGGATTTGGGCAGCGGCGAGCCCTGGATGACCTGGCTGACGGCGTAGATCCGCTTGCCGACCTTCGTGCCGAGCTCGGTGTCGAACAGGTTCATGCGGGTTTCCATCGGAGCTTCCTCACTCGTGGAGTCGTGCGGCTGATGCCCATGAGGTGCCGGGGACCGCCCTCCTGTGACACGGGGCGGACGTGATGTGGGCCACAGGGTGTGGCTGTCACAGAACCGGGGGTGGCGGCGTCCCGTGTACGACACGCACCACACGTAGCGCGACAGAAGTCAGGAGCTGACGATGGCGGACAGGGATGCCGGTACTGATGCGAGGGCGGCCACGGACGGCTTCGTCGCCCACCGCAACCTGCTGTTCACGGTGGCCTACGAGATGCTGGGCTCGGCGGCCGACGCCGAGGACGTCCTCCAGGAGACGTGGCTGCGCTGGTCGGGCGTCGACCACACCGCGGTCCGCGACCCGCGCGCCTTCCTGGTGCGCATCGCCACCCGCCAGTGCCTGACCCGTCTTCGCACGCTCCGCCGCCGCAAGGAGTCCTATGTCGGCCCGTGGCTGCCCGAGCCGCTGCTCACCGCGCCCGATGTGGCCGAGGACGTCGAACTCGCGGACAGCGTCTCCATGGCGATGCTCCTCGTGCTGGAGACCCTCACGCCGACCGAGCGTGCCGTGTTCGTGCTGCGGGACGTCTTCGGCCTGGACTACGACGAGATCGCGCAGGCCGTGGACAAGACCTCGCCCGCCGTCCGCCAGATCGCGCACCGCGCCCGCACCCACGTAGCCGCGCGCCGCCCTCGTGAGAGGGTCTCCCCGTCCCAGGCCCGCGACGCGCTCGCCGCCTTCCGACAAGCAGTGGAGACAGGCGACTTGACCCGGCTCCTCAACATGATCGCCCCGGACGTCGTCCTCCTGACGGACGGCGGCGGAATCGTCCGGGCCGCCGTGGAACCGGTGGTGGGCGCGGCCGACGTGACCGAGGTCCTGGCCAGGCTCGGCGGCGCCCTGCTGGAACCGGCCCTGGTCAACGGCCACCCGGCTCTGATCGTCCGCCGCGACGGCCGGATCGACACGATCGTGGCCCTCCGCCTGGACGCCGGCCTCATCACCGGCCTCTACGCCGTCCGCAACCCCGAGAAGCTGTCACGTATGAACCGCGAGACGGCGATGGGCCGCTGACGCCGGGAGC
Organism: Kitasatospora phosalacinea; assembly: GCF_000716545.1. Lineage (GTDB taxonomy): Bacteria > Actinomycetota > Actinomycetes > Streptomycetales > Streptomycetaceae > Kitasatospora > Kitasatospora phosalacinea. The sequence goes on along the minus strand of NZ_JNWZ01000083.1, from coordinate 294 downwards.
GCCGCCCGGGCCGGCGCCGCAATGGCGTGTCACCGCGGGAACCGCAGCAACCGGCTCAAACGCCTGCAGTACCGACCCGACACCCTCGACGGCTTCATAGCCGGCACCGGCCTGACCCTCGACACCCCAACCTCACCCTGACGAGCCGAAGTCAGTATCTACTGGGCGGGTCTGTTCAGCTGATCGCGAGCGGCACAGGATCCAGGCCCAGCTTCCTCCGGCATGAGGCGACGCGCCGCCCGGCCCAGGCGGTCACGGTGTCGCGATCTGCCGCGATCGCGTGCAACTCACGTG
>NZ_JNWZ01000082.1 GCF_000716545.1 Kitasatospora phosalacinea | reverse complement strand
GACCCGCCATGCCCGCAGCCCCGCCCGCCCCCGCGCCCGCCTCCCCTCCCGCCGACCTGCCCGCGCCGGGCCCGGCGCTCGCCCGTCCCCGGCTGACGGCGGCCCTGCTGATGGCGGGCAGCTGCCTGCCGATCCTCGGCGCCGTCCTGATCGCCCCCGTCCTGCCCCGGCTCCAGGACCACTTCGCCGCCACCCCCGGCGCGGACGCCCTGGCCCCCGTCGCCCTGACCGTCCCCGCGCTCTCCCTCGCCGTCATGGCCCCGTTCGCGGGCGCCGTCATCGACCGGCTCGGCCGCCGCCGGCTGCTGGTGGTCGCCACCGTGCTGTACGCGCTCGTCGGCACCGCCCCGCTCTGGCTCGACTCGCTGCCCGCGATCATCGCCAGCCGGGCCCTGGTCGGCGTCACCGAATCCGCGATCATGACCTGCTGCACCACCCTGATCGGCGACTACTGGACCGGCCGGCGGCGCGAGAAGTACCTCGCCCTCCAGGCCATGTGCTCGGCCCTCTCCGCCACCGCCTTCTTCGCCCTCGGCGGCGCCGTCGGCTCGGCCGGCTGGCGCGCCCCGTTCTGGGCCTACGCCGTCGGCCTGCTGCTCGCGCCCCTGCTGGCCACCGCGCTGCGCCCGGCCCACCACCGGCCCGGCGCCGCCGCGGCCCCGGGCTCCCCCGCCCTCCCGCTGCTGCGCCGCCTGCTGGCGCCCTGCGCGCTGACCTTCTTCGGCGCGATCGTCTTCTACACCGTCCCCGTCGAGACCTCCTACCTCCTCGACGACCTCGGCACCACCGCCCCCGCCACCATCGGCCTGTGCACCGCCGTCGCCAGCGCCGCCACCGTCGCCGGCGCGATCGCCTTCACCCGGCTCACCGACCGCGCCGAACGCCTGCTCCCCTGGACCCTCGCCCTCTGCGGCCTCGGCTTCGGCGTCATCGCCCTCGCCGACAGCGTCCCCGTCCTGGTCGTCGGCGCCGTCGTCAACTGCCTCGGCACCGGCCTGCTGCTGCCCACCCTGATCACCCGCACCATGGCCCTGCTCACCCCCGCCAACCGCGGCCGCGGCACCGGCCTGTGGAACACCGCCTTCTTCCTCGGCGAATTCGTCTGCCCCCTGCTCCTCCTCGCCGCCGCCGGGCCCACCGGCACCCTGGCGGGCGCCGTCGCCCTCCTCGGCGCCGCCACCCTGGCCGTCGCCGCCGCCCTGGCCGTCACCCGCTCCCGCCGCGGGCAGCCCCACCGGGCGGCCGGGAGCGTCCCCGCCTGACCCGCACGGCCCCGGCCCCGCCCGTGGCGGGCGGGGCCCGCGCCGACGGTCAGCAGCCGCCCCCGGACGAGCAGGACCCGCCCGCCGGGGGGACGCCGAGGGTGATGAGCCGCGGTGCGGCGGGGGTGCCGCAGCAGCCGCCGTCCCGTTCCCCGGCGGGTTCGTCGTAGAGACCGGCGCCGCCGCACACGCCCGTCTCGGGGAGGGCGAGTTCGACCCGGGCGGCGGCCTCGTGGTCGCCCGCGAGGGCGGCGGCCACCGAGCGGACCTGCTCGTAGCCGGTCAGCGCGAGGAAGGTCGGGGCGCGGCCGTAGGACTTCATGCCGACCAGGTGGACGCCCTGCTCCGGGTGGGCCAACTCCCGTGCGCCGTGCGGGTAGACGGTGCCGCAGGAGTGCTGGTTGGGGTCGATCAGCGGAGCGAGTTCGACGGGCGCCTGGAGGCGGTCGTCCAGGGCGAGGCGCAGTTCGGCGAGGAAGGACAGGTCGGGGCGCAGGCCGGTCAGGGCGACGACCTCGTCCAGGCCCTCGGCACGGGCGCCGTCCTCGGCGACCAGCGTCAGCCTGCCGTCGGCGGCCCGTTCGACGGCGGCGGTGCGGAAGCCGGTCAGGGCGGTGGCGCGGCCGTCCTCGACGGCGGCCTTGGCGGCGAGGCCCAGCGCTCCCCGGGCGGGCAGCTGGTCGGCGGCGCCGCCGCCGTAGGTGGAGCCGGTGAGGCCGCGGCGCAGCACCCACACCGCGTGGGTGCCGGGCGCCTCCTCGGCCAGGTCGGCGAGGGCCGCGAGCGCGGTGAACGCGGAGGCGCCGGTACCGACGACGGCGGTGCGCTTCCCGGCGTAGCGGGCCCGGACGGCGGGGTCGCGCAGGTCGGGGACGCGGTAGGAGATGCGGTCGGCGGCGGCGCGCTCGCCGAGGGCGGGCAGGCCGTCGGCGCCGAGCGGGCCGGGGGTGGCCCAGGTGCCGGAGGCGTCGACCACGGCGCGCGCGAGCAGGCGCTCCTCGCGGCCGTCGGCGCGGGTGACGTGGACGGTGAAGGGCTGCTCCTCGCGCCCGGCGTCGACGATCCGGTCCCGCCCGGCGCGGGCGACGCCGGTGACCCGGGAGTCGTAGCGGACGCGGTCGCCGAGGGCGTCGGCGAGCGGCTGGAGGTACCGCGCCGCCCAGTCGCCGCCGGTCAGGTACGCGGCGCCGTCGGGGCGGGTCCAGCCGGTGGGGGCGAGCAGTTTCTCGGCGGCGGGGTCGACGACCTCGGCCCACGGGGAGAACAGCCGTACGTGCGACCAGCCCCGGACGGCGGTGGCGGCCGACGGCCCGGCCTCGAGGACGAGCGGTTCGAGTCCGCGCTCCAGCAGGTGGGCGGCGGCGGCCAGGCCGATCGGTCCGGCGCCGATCACGAGGACGGGCAGGCCGTTGGTGTCGGAGGTCATGGCGGTTGGCTCCCCTTCGCGCTGGGCGGTGCGGCCCCGCCGCGATCCGCCTGATTCGACAGACGTCGATATGCTGTCGCCTCCGACCTTGCCCGCTGGATCGATGGATGTCAACATAGACGTATGTCGAATTCACGGGTGGAGTTGCCGGTGCTCGCGCCGGAGGTGGTGCCGTGCTGCCCGCCGTTGACCTCGGCGGAACTCTCCGAGGCGGACGCGGCCCGGATGGCGGCGATGTTCAAGGCGCTGGGCGACCCGGTGCGGCTGCGGCTGTTCTCCAAGGTCGCCTCGCACCCCGGCGGCGAGGCGTGCGTCTGCGACATCCAGGACGTCGGCGTCTCCCAGCCGACCGTCTCCCACCACCTGAAGAAGCTCCGCGAGGCCGGCCTGCTCGCCTCCGAGCGGCGCGGCACCTGGGTGTACTACCGGGTCGAACCGTCCGTCCTCGCCGGCCTGGCCCAGCTGCTCGACCTGAACCGCTGACCTGAACCGCCGGCCCGGACCCGGACCCGCGCCACCGGAGCCGCCGCACCCCGCACCCGGGGCGGCCCGTAGGCTGCCGCATCGACCGGGACGGGAGGAACGCGCGGTGGGGCTGACGGAGTCGGGCGGGTTCGGCGCGGGGCTGCTGATCTCGCTGTTCACCACCCCGGTGGGCGTGTCGGGGGCGGTGTTCCTCCTGCCGGTGCAGGTCAGCGCGCTGGGGGTGCCCAGTCCGGCGGTGACGCCGACGAACCTGCTGTTCAACGTGGTGGCCGGGCCGGGGGCGCTGCTGCGCTACCGCCGGGCCGGGCGCCTGGGCGGGCCGCTGACCAGGCTGCTGATCACCGGCACCGTGCCGGGCGTGGTGGCGGGCGCGCTGATCAGGGTCTTCGCCGTCCCGGGCCCACGGGTCTTCCGGCTGCTGGCCGCCGCCCTGCTGCTGCCGCTCGGCACCTGGCTGTGCGTCCGGGCCCTGCGCCCCGCCCGGCGCCCCGCCGCCTCGCCGCCCTCCGCCCGGGCCACCACCGCGCTGGCGCTGGCGGTGGGCACGGTCGGCGGGATCTACGGGATCGGCGGCGGCTCCCTCCTGGGGCCGGTGCTGGTGGGCCGCGGCGTGCCGGTGGCCGCCGTCGCCCCGGCGGCGCTGGCCTCCACCTTCGTCACCTCGACGGTCGGCGCGGCCACCTACGCGCTGCTGTCGCTGACCGCCCCGGGAGCCGTCGCCCCGCACTGGTCGCTGGGCCTGGCCTGCGGCGCCGGCGGCCTGATCGGCGGCTACCTCGGCGCCCGCCTGCAACCGCGCCTGCCGGACGGGGTCCTGCGCCTGCTGCTCGGCGCCCTGGCCGCCGGCGTCGGCCTGCTGTACGCCGCACAGGGTCTGCGCTGAGCCCCCCTCGCCCCCCTTTCGCGCGCCGCCGCCCGGCCAGGCCGCCGCCGTCCGGTCAGGCCGCCGCCACCGTCGCCGGGTCGAACTTCCGGCGCCGGGCGAGGGAGACGTACACCAGGGCGATCAGCACCGGCACTTCGATCAGCGGGCCGACGACGCCGGCGAGGGCCTGGCCGGAGGTGACGCCGAAGGTGCCGATGGCGACCGCGATGGCGAGTTCGAAGTTGTTGCCGGCGGCGGTGAAGGCGAGCGTGGCGGTGCGGTCGTAGCCGAGGCCGAGACCCTTGCCGAGGGCGAAGGCGCCGAACCACACGAGGGCGAAGTAGGCGAGCAGCGGCAGGGCGATGCGGGCGACGTCCAGCGGCTGCGAGGTGATCGTCTTCCCCTGGAGGGCGAACAGGATCACGATGGTGAACAGCAGGCCGTACAGCGCCCAGGGGCCGATCCTCGGCAGCACCTTCGCCTCGTAGCGTTCGCGGCCGAGCCTCTTCTCGCCGATCCGGCGGGTGAGGAAGCCGGCGACCAGCGGGATGCCGAGGAAGACGACGACGTTGAGGGCGATCCTCCCCGTGGAGATGTCGAGGTGTTCGCCCTCGCCGAGGCCGAGCCAACCCGGGAGCAGGTCGAGGTAGAACCAGCCCAGGACGCCGAACATGACGACCTGGAAGACGGAGTTCAGGGCGACCAGGACGGCGGCGGCCTCGCGGTCGCCGCAGGCGAGGTCGTTCCAGATGATCACCATGGCGATGCAGCGGGCCAGGCCGACGACGATCAGCCCGGTGCGGTACTCGGGCAGGTCCGCCAGGAAGATCCAGGCCAGGGCGAACATCACCGCCGGGCCGACGATCCAGTTGATGACCAGCGAGGACGCCATCAGGCGGCGGTCGCCGGTGACGGTGTCGAGGCGGTCGTAGCGGACCTTCGCCAGCACCGGGTACATCATCACCAGCAGCCCGAGCGCGATCGGCAGCGAGACCCCGCCGACCTCGACCTTCGCCAGCGCGTCGTCCAGCCCGGGGACCAGGCGTCCCAGGCCGAGGCCGACGGCCATCGCGACCAGGATCCACACCGCCAGGTAGCGGTCGACGAACGACAGCTTCCCGGCGACCGAGGGCGGTTCGGGCCCGGCGTCCGGGGCGGGCGCGGTGCGGGACATCAGCAGGACCTCTTCGCGTCGGCGTTGGCGCGGGCGGTGGCGGCGAGGCCGGCGAACTGCCCGGACAGCGACTCCAGCACCTCCGGCCGCAGCCGGTAGTACGTGAAGCGCCCGCACGGCTCGGTCTCCACCACGCCCGCGTCCCGCAGCACCCTGAGGTGGTTGGAGAGGTTGGTCTGGCGGGCGCCGGTCTCCGCGACCAGGTGCGTGGTGCACAGGGTCTCGTGGGCCAGCAGGGTCACGATCCGCAGCCTGAGCGGGTCGGACAGCACCCGCAACAGTTCAGTGTCGACTGACATCACCATGGACTGATAATTTCACACCGCCCCGGGCCGGTACCACCGCCCCGCCGCCCCCGACTCCCCCTCCCGGAAGGACACCCCGATGCCCGACGCCGCGCCGCTCGCCTCCGTGCTCTTCGTCTGCGTCCACAACGCCGGCCGCTCCCAGATGGCCGCCGGGTTCCTGACCCACCTGGCCGGCGACCGCGTCGAGGTCCGCTCCGCCGGCTCCGCCCCCGGCCACCGGGTCAACCCGGCGGCCGTCGCCGCGATGGCCGAGGTCGGCATCGACATCTCCGACCAGGAGCCGAAGATCCTCACCACCGAGGCCGTCCGGTCCTCCGACTACGTGATCACCATGGGCTGCGGCGACGCCTGCCCCTTCTTCCCCGGCAAGCACTACCGCGACTGGACCCTGGACGACCCGGCGGGCCGGGGCGTCGAAGCCGTCCGCCCGATCCGCGACGCCGTCAAGGCCCTGGTCGAGGACCTCGTCGCCGAGATCGACGCCGGGCCGGCCGGAGCCGGAGCCGGGGGCGCCCCGGCTTCCCCGGAGCCGGGGACGCCCCGGGCCTGACGGTCAGCCGATGGTGACGGTGCGCTGGACGGGCAGGTCGTGGGAGGACTGGCCGGCGGAGAGGGTGTACAGGCCCGGGGTGAGGTACCAGGTGCCGGACTGCCAGGTGGAGAGGTCCTGGGCGGTGACGGTGAAGGCGACCCGGGTGCCGGCGCCCTTGGCGAGCTGGACCTTGCGGAAGCCGACGAGGCGGCGGGGTTCGGCGTTGGCGGCGGCGGGCAGGGCGGCGTAGAGCTGGACGACGCTCCAGCCGGTGCGGGTGCCGGAGTTGGTGACCTTCGCGGTGGCGGTGAGGGTCTTGGCGGAGGCGTCCCAGGCGAGGGTGAACTCTCCGACGGCGAAGGTGGTGTAGGACAGGCCGTGGCCGAAGGGGAAGAGGGGGTTCTGGCCGTAGCGGTCGTAGTAGCGGTAGCCGACGGCGGTGTCCTCGCTGTGGGCGACGGTGGTGCCGTCGCCGGGGTAGGTCGCGGGGGTGGCACCGGCGCCCTGGGCCGCGGTGGCGGGGAAGGTGACGGGCAGGCGCCCGCCGGGGTCGCTGTCGCCGAACAGGACGGCCGCGAGGGCGGTGCCGGTGGCGCGTCCGCCGTACCAGGCCTGGACGACGCCGCTGACGGAGTTCAGCCAGGGCATCGCGACGGGACCGTCGGTGTTGAGGACGACGACGGTGCGGGGGTTGGCGGCGGCGACGGCCGCGATGAGCTGGTTCTGGTCGCCGGGGAGGTCGAGCGAGGTGTGGTCCATGTCCTCGCCGCCCATCCGGTTGGCGAAGACGACGGCGGTGTCGGCGGCGCGCGCGGCGGCGACCGCGGCGGGGATGAGGGAGTCGGGCTGCCAGCCGAGGGTGAGGCCGCAGGCGCCGTACTGGGCACTGGCGTTGGTGTAGGTGACCTCGAGGTCGACGGGGGCGCCGGCGGTGAGGGTGGCGGTGCCCTGGAGGGGGTAGTCGTAGGGGCCGAGGAAGAAGCGGGCCATGTGGCGGGTGCCGGAGACCACGGTGGCTCCGCCGAGGGCGAGGCTCGCCGTTCCGGAGGGCAGCAGCGAGAAGCGGTGCAGGCCGGTGCCGGTGGGGGTGAGCTTGCCGGTCCAGCGGGCGGACCAGACCGGGGGCAGGCCGTCGAGCGGGGCCTGCGCGAAGTCGACGGCCGGGACGGTCCGGGTGGCGATCGGGGTGCCGGTGGGCTGCGGGCCGGCGTAGTAGCTGACGGTCAGTCCGGTGGCGCCCGCGGCGGTCTTCAGGACGGCTGCGGGGACGGCGGGGAGCGGGACGTCACCGGCGCTGCCCTGGGCGAAGGTGACGGTGGTCGCGCTGCCGGCCCGGTCGCGGATGGCCTGCAGCGGGGTGGTCCAGGTGCCGGGGTCGACGTAGCTGGAGCCGGAGACGCCGGTGATGGCGTCGGTGCCGGCCGGGCCGATGACGGCGATGCGGGCGGGCTTGGCCAGGGGCAGTGCGCCCTTGTTCTGCAGCAGGACGGTGCCGTGGACGGCGAGGTCGTGGGCGAGGTCCTGGTGGGCCCGGGTGCTGACGTTCGCGGCGGGCGCCGGGAGCGGTTCGTCGAACAGTCCGGCGCCGATCATGGTGGCCAGGACGCGGCGGGCGGCGTCGTCGAGTCGGGCGGAACCGACGCCCGAGGTGATGCTCCCGGCCGGGGCCTGGACGCCGCCGGGGCCGAGTCCGACGAGGTCCATCCCGGCGCGGACGGCGGCGACCTGGTCGTCTCCGGCCCAGAAGTCGGGGACGGTGTGGCCCTGCAGGCCGATGGTGTTCTTCAGGTCTCCGAACAGGGCCTGGCTCTGGACGGCGAAGACGCCGTTGACCTTGGGGTAGGCCATCATCACGGAGGTCAGCGGGGTGGTGGCGACGATCCGGCGGAACGGGGCCTGGTAGATCTCGTGCAGGGCGCGGTCGGAGACGGTGACGTTGACCGCGCTCCGGTTGTCCTCCTGGGTGTAGGCGGCGAAGTGCTTGACGGTGGCGACGACGCCCTGCTGCTGCATCGAAGCGGTGAAGGTCGCGGCGAGGGTGCCGGTGAGGTAGGGGTCCTCGCCCATGCCTTCGGCCTGGCGGCCCGAGTGCCAGTGCCGGGCGATGTCGACGGTGGGGGCGAGGAGGTTGTTGTAGCCCTTGGCGCGGCCCTCCGCGCCGATGGCGGCGCCGAGCGCGCCGGTGCGGTCGGCGTCGAAGGTGGCGGCCTGGGCGATCGGGACGGGAAAGGCCGTCACGCCGCTCTCGCCGCGCAGGCCGGCCGAGGCGTCGGCGATGGACAGCGCCGGGATGCCCAGGCCGGCGAGCGCGCCGAAGTCGCACCGGATCAGCGCTTCCTTCTGGGCGGGCGTCATGGCGGCGAGGAGCCGGTCGGCCCGGGCCTGCGGGGTGCCGTCGGCCGTGGCGGCGCGGGCGGCGGGTGCCGCGGCCACCGGGGGGACGGTGGTGGCCAGGGCGGTCAGGACGGCGGTGGTGAGGAACGCGCGGCGTCTCATGCGGCTCTCCTGGGGGTGTGGCGGCGGTCGGGCGCGGCTGGTGGGGACGCGCGCACCGGCGCCGGGGTGGGGGTGGGGGTGGGGTGTGCGGGGCGCGGCGATGGACCGGACCGCCCCGGGCGGGAGCTGCGCTGTGCATCGTTCTACAGCTGGCGGAAATCTAGGCGCGCCGGACCGGGCGGTCAACCAGTTGGGCGATTCGGAAAAACGTAGAACGTTCTGCCGTCGCATCCGTTGACGGGGCGGATCTCGCCGCATATCGTCTGCCCATCAATGATTGATGTACTGATCATATCTTGAGGAGGCCGCGTGCCATCCCCCCTCCCGCTCGCCGTCGTCGGCGGCGGAATCGGCGGTCTCGCCGCGGCGCTCGCCGCCGCCCGCGCGGGCCGCACCGTCACGCTCGTCGAACGCGCCGCGCGGTTCGGCGAGATCGGTGCCGGCCTGCAACTGGCCCCCAACGCCTCGCTCGCCCTGGACGAGCTCGGCATCCTGGCCGAGGTCCGGCGCAGCGCCGTCACGCCGCCCCGGCTGGTCATGATGGACGCCGTCACCGGCACCGAGGTGACCTCGCTCGACCTGCGCGGCCGCGCCTACACCGAGCGCTTCGCCCACCCGTACCTGGTCACCCACCGCACCGACCTGCACGCGGCGCTGCTCGCCGCCTGCCGGGCCGAGCCGCTGGTCACCCTGCGCACCGGGCTCACCGTGACCCGCGCCGAGCAGGACGCCGACCGCGTCCGGCTGTCCTTCGCGGAGCGGGACGAGCGGCTGGACGCCGACGCGGTGATCGCCGCCGACGGCCTGCACTCCCGGCTGCGCCGCGCGCTGACCGGCGAGGGCGACCCGGTCTGCTCCCGGTACGTCGCCTACCGCGGCGCGATCCCCACCGGGCGGATGACCGGCCGGATGTCGCAGGCCGCGGCCGACGCGGCCGTCGTGGTCTGGGCCGGCCCCGCCATGCACCTGGTCCAGTACCCGGTGCGGCGCGGCGAGCTGTACAACCAGGTCGCCGTGTTCCGCAGCGACGGCTACACCCCCGACTCGGACACCTGGGGCACCGAGGCCGAGCTGGAGGAGCGCTTCGCCACCGCCTGCGAGGCCGTCCGCGACGCGCTGCCGCTGGTCGCCCGCGACCGCCGCTGGCCGCTGTACGACCGTCCGCCGCTGGGGCGGTGGGCGTACGGCCGGATCGCCCTGCTCGGCGACGCGGCCCACCCGATGCTGCAGTACCTCGCCCAGGGCGCCTGCCAGGCCCTGGAGGACGCCACCGCGCTCGGCCGGGCGCTGCGCGAACAGGCCGACGCCGCCGACGCGTTCACCGCCTACGCCGGGCGCCGCACCGAACGGGCCGGGCGCGTCCAGAGGGGCGCGCACCTGTTCGGCGACCTCTGCCACCTCGACGGCATGGGCGCCACCATGCGCAACCTCGCCCTGGCCCACCGCTCCCCCGCCGACTTCGACGACATCGCCTGGGTGTGGACGCCCGCCCCCGGTACCGTCGCCGCGCCCGCGACCGCGCCCGCGACCGCCGCTTCGATCGGAGCCCCCGCATGACCGACGACGCCTACGCGGCCCTGGAGCAGCTCGGCGCCGCGCCGCTATGGCGCTTCTACGGCAACCTCTTCCCCGCCCAGCCCCGAAGCCGCGCCCTGCCCTACCGGTGGAGTTGGCAGGACCTGCGCCCGCACCTGCTGCACTTCTCGAAGACGCTGTCCCTGCACGAGGCCGAGCGGCGGGTGCTGATGCTGGTCAACCCCGGCCTCACCGACCCGCCCGCCACCGTCACCACCCTGTACGCGGGCCTGCAGATCATCCTGCCCGGCGAGACCGCCCAGGCCCACCGGCACACCTCCAACGCCTTCCGCTTCGTCCTGGAGGGCGAGGGCGCGTACACCACCGTCAACGGCGAACCCGTCCGGATGGCACCCGGCGACCTGCTGCTCACGCCCGGCTGGCACTGGCACGACCACACCCATCAGGGCGACGCGCCGATGATCTGGCTCGACGCGCTCGACTACCCGCTGGTCAACGCGCTCGAAGCCGGTTTCTACGAGCAGTACCCCGAGAGGCTCCAGCCGCTCACCCGCGGCGCCGACCTCGGCAGCCGCCAGTTCCTGCACGGCCGCCTCAACCCCACCTGGCTCACCCCGGACGGCACCGGCAACTCCCCCGTCACCCGCTACACCTGGCAGGAGACGGCCCGCGCGCTCGACGCCATCGCCGAGGACGCCACCGGCAGCGAGGTGGACGGCATCGCGCTGGAGTACACCGACCCGTTCACCGGCGGCCCGGTCATGCCCACCATCGGCTGCCGGATCCACCGCCTGCGCCCCGGCTTCGACGGCGCCGGCCGCCGCCACACCGCCTCCACCGTCATCAACGTGGTCCGCGGCGAGGGCGCCACCGTCGTCGACGGCGTCCGCCTGGAGTGGTCCGAGCACGACACCATCGCGATCCCCGGCTGGGCCACCTACCGGCACGTCAACGCCTCCGCCTCCCGGGACGCGGTGCTGTTCTCCTACAGCGACGAGCCGGTGATGCGCTCGCTGGGCCTGTACCGCACCGAACCGGGCGACCCCGGCGCCTGATCCACCCCCTCCCCAGCAAGGACCTCCCATGCGTCTCGCACTCTTCGACCAGGACCGGATCGGCCTGGTCGACGGCGACCACCTCGTCGACGTCACCGAACTCCTCGCCGGTCCCGGCCCGTACGGCCCGGCCGGGCCCCTGCAGCGCCACATCGAGCGCGGCACCGTCCCCGATCCGCACGACCTGCGCGGCCTGCCGCGCACCCCGCTGGCGGAGGCGGAGCTCGAAGCGCCGCTCCCCCGCCCCGGGAAGATCGTCGGCGCGCCCGTCAACTACCTCGACCACAAGGCCGAGATGGCGTACCCGACCTCGATCGCCGAGCTGGGCGTCTTCCTCAAGGCCACCTCCTCCGTGATCGGCCCGGGCCGGGACGTCCTGCTGCCCTACAGCGACCTGCGCACCGACCAGGAGGGCGAACTCGCCGTCGTCATCGGGCGCACCGCGAGCCGCGTCCCGGTCGCCGACGCCCTCTCGCACGTCTTCGGCTACACCTGCCTGCTGGACATCACCGTCCGCTCCACCGAGGACCGCTCCACCCGCAAGTCCTTCGACACCTTCACCCCCCTCGGCCCGTGGATCACCACCGCCGACGAGGTCCCCGACCCCGACGCGCTCGACCTGCGCTGCACGGTGGCGGGCGAGCAGCGGCAGCACACCAGCACCGCCGACCTGATCTTCGGCGTCGCCGAACTGGTCGCCTACACCAGCTCCGTGATGACCCTGCACCCCGGCGACGTGATCGCCACCGGCACCCCCGCCGGGGTCGGCCCGATCCGGCACGGCGACCGGATCACCGTCGACATCGAGCGGATCGGCCGCCTGGAGGTCGGCGTCGACGGTAGCCGCGCCACCCCGTACGCCGAGCGGCCCGGCCGCCGCGCCCGCACCGGCGGCTGACCCGGGGCCTGCGCCGCGCCGGGGCGGTGCCGCCCGCTCGTAGACTCGACGACCGGTCGCACCCACGCGCACCAGCGGCACCCCCGGCCTCCGGCCCCGGCGAAGGAAACGACGACACCGTGACACGCTCACTGGAACTGGACCACTACGTCGGACACCTCATCCGCCGCGCGGAACAGGTCCACACCTCGCTCTGGGCCGCCCACGTCTCGCGCGAGGTCACCTCCCAGCAGTTCGCCGTCCTCAACGCGCTCGCCCGCCGGCCCGGCAGCGACCAGCGCACCGCGGCCGCGGCGACCTCGCTGGACCGCTCCACCATCAACCACATCGTCCGCCGCCTCACCGACCAGGGCTACGTCAGCCAGGTCCGCGACGACGCCGACCGCCGCCGCACCCTGCTGGAGCTCACCGCCGAGGGCGAACGGCTGCTGCACGACCTCATCCCGCCCGCCGAACACGTCAACGAACTGCTGCTCGCCTCCCTCCGGGACGGCGAGCGGCCCGTCGCGGTCGACCTGCTGCGGAAGATCGCCTGCGTCGACGACGCCGGCTGACCGCCGGAGGCGGAGCGGCGCACCTCACACCGTCCGGTGCCCGAGGACCGGCCCCGCTCCCGCACCATGGGAGCGCGGACCCCGACGGGCCGCGGTGACGTCGACGCCGCTCGACCCCGGCCGCCGCGCCCGGTCGATCGGCGTGAACCCCCAGGAGCCACCGTGAACGACCGAGTCCCCGTGCAGCACCGCCGCTCCTGGCGCGCGGGCGTGGTGGCGGGCATGGCCTCGTACGTGGACGCCGCGGCGATCGTCTCCACCGGCACCGCCCTGGTGATCTACCAGGGGCCGCTGCACCTGTCCGCCGGGCAGGTCGGCGCCCTGTCCGGCACGCTGACCGCCGCCATCGCCACCGGCGCCCTGCTGGGCGGGCGCCTCGGCGACCGCTTCGGGCGCCGCCGCGTGTTCACGGCCACCATGGCGATGGTCGTCGTCGGATGCGCGCTGATGGTCCTGTCCACCGGGTTCGCACCGCTGCTGCTCGGCACCCTGGTGCTCGGCCTCGGCTCCGGGGCCGACCTGCCCGTGGCGCTCGCGATGGTCTCCGAGTCGGCGACCGACCGGACCAGGGCCGCGCTGCTCGGCTTCTCCAACGTCCTGTGGGGCGTGGGCGCCGCGGCCGCCGGCGTGGTCGCCGCCGTCGTCGGCGGCTGGGGCAGAGCCGGCGGCCAACTCCTCTACGGGCACGTCGGCGCGATCGCGCTGCTGCTGGTCCTGGCCCGGCTCTCCCTGCCGGAGTCCCCGGTCTGGCTGACCGCCCGGCGCGAGCGGAGCCCGGCTCCGGCCCGCCTCCTGCTCCGGGGCCGCCACCTGCGCCCGTTCGCCGCGCTGCTCGGCTTCTACGCCCTGACCAACCTGGCCGCGAACACCAGCGGCCAGTTCGGCGCCTACGTCGCGGTCAACGTCGCCGGCCTGCCGGTGGACGTCGGCTCGCGCCTGTCGCTGCTGGTGCTGCCGGTCACCGTCGCGGCCGGCCTGTGGTTCATGCGGATCGCCGGGACGCCGCGCCGGATGGCGTACTTCGCCTCCGGCGGCGCCTGCCTGACGGGCGCCTACCTGGTCCCGCCGCTGTTCGGCTTCTCCCTGGCCACGCTCGCCCTCTCCGCGGCGGTCAACGCGGTCGGCGGCGCGTTCGCCTTCGAGGGGATCATGAAGACCTGGGCCCAGGAGTCCTTCCCCACCCTGCTGCGGGCCACCGCCCAGGGCACGGTCATCGCCGCCGCCCGCTACCTCGCCGCCGCGTTCGCCCTGGTCACCCCGGCCCTGCTGCGGCTCGACCCGTCCCTGCTGTACGCCGGCCTCGCCGCCGTGTCGGCCGCCGGCCTGGCGGTCGGCTGGCTCGGCTTCCGCGGGGCCCGGCGCGACGAGTTCGCGGCGGCGGCCCGGCCGGTTCAGCTCAGGCCGACCCGGGCGGCGGCGGAGTCCCAGGCCCGGGTGTCGCCGCTGGGCTCGTAGCGCTTCAGGTGCTGGGTGCGGGCGACGAGGCGGCGCATGGCGCGGCGGTCGGCGACCAGGCCGTGGGCGCGGGCCTGGACCAGGACGTTGCCGATGGCGGTGGCCTCGGCGGGCCCGGCCACCACGGGCAGGCCGGTGGCGTCGGCGGTGAACTGGCAGAGCAGTTCGTTGCGGCTGCCACCGCCGACCAGGTGGATCGTGCGGACGGACCGGCCGGTGAGCCGGGCGGCCTGGCGCAGGGTGTGGCGGTGGGCGAGGGCGAGGCTCTCCAGGATGCAGCGGACGACGGCGCCCTGGTCGTCGGGCAGGTGCTGGCCGGTGCGGGCGCAGTGCTCGGCGAGGCGGGCGGGCAGGTCGCCGGGGGCGAGGAACTCGGGGGCGTCGGGGTCGACCAACGCGGCGAACGGGCGGGCGGCGGCGGCGCGTCCGAGCAGTTCCGGCAGGTGGTGGCCGCGGCCCTGGGCGCGCCAGGTGCGCTGGCTCTCGCTGAGCAGCCACAGGCCCATGACGTTGCGCAGGTAGCGGACGGTGTGGTCGATGCCGAGTTCGTTGGTGAAGTTGGCGGCGCGGGAGGCGTCGGTGAGGACGGGGGCGTCGAGTTCGAGTCCGGCCAGCGACCAGGTCCCGCAGGAGATGTAGGCGAAGTCGGCGGTGGTGGCCGGGACGGCGGCGACGGCGGAGGCGGTGTCGTGGGAGGCGACGGCGGTGACCGGGGTGCCGGGGCGCAGGCCGGTGGCGGCGGCGACGTGCGGCAGGAGGGTGCCGGCGTGGTCGCCGGGACGGCGCAGCGGGGGCAGCAGGGCGGGGTCGAGGCCGAGGGCGGCGAGGATCGGGGTGGACCAGGTGCCGGTGCGCGCGTCGTACAGGCCGGTGGTGGAGGCGTTGGTGGCCTCGGTGCCGGTGCTGCCGGTGAGCCAGTGGGTGAGCAGGTCGGGGATCAGCAGCAGGGTGCGGGCCCGGTCGAGGTCCTTCTCGGCGGCGAGTTGGAAGATCGTGTTGAACGGCAGGTGCTGGAGGCCGGTGATCCGGTGCAGGTCGCGGGCGGGGACGCGGCGCCAGACCTCTTCGACGACGGCGGCGCCGCGCGGGTCGCGGTAGTGGAAGGGGTTGCCGATCAGGGCGCCGTCGGCGTCGAGGAGCCCGTAGTCGACGGCCCAGCTGTCGATGCCGACGGAGGCGATCTCCCAGCGGGCGGCGGCTTCGCGCAGCCCGTCGAGGACGCCCTGGTACAGGCCCAGGGCGTTCCAGTGGAGCCCGTCGGGGAGTTGGGCGGGGGTGTTGTCGAAGCGGTGGGTCTCGGTGAGGTCCAGGCTGTCCCGGCCGACGCGGCCGACGACGACCCGTCCGCTGGTGGCACCGAGGTCCGCCGCCGCGAAGGCGGTCGGGGTGCGGGGGGTGGGGGGTTTCACGGCAGGCGTCCTCGGTGGTGCGGCAGGGGTGGCGGGGTTGGCGGGGGTGGTGCGGTGCGGGCCGCGAAGAGGAGTGCGCGGCCCGCACCGCGGCTGGGGGCGGGTCAGCGCAGGAAGGCGGCGGCGACACCGGCGTCGACGGGGACGTGCAGGCCGGTGGTGTGGGTGAGGTCGCCGCCGGTGAGGGCGAAGACCGCGCCCGCGACGTGCTCGGGCAGCACCTCGCGCTTGAGGATGGTGCGCTGGGCGTAGAACTCGCCGAGCTTGTCCTCCTCGATGCCGTAGGTGGCGGCGCGCTGCGCGCCCCAGCCGCCCGCGAAGATGCCGGAGCCGCGCACGACGCCGTCCGGGTTGACGCCGTTGACCCGGATGCCGTGCTCGCCGAGTTCGGCGGCCAGCAGGCGGACCTGGTGGGCCTGGTCGGCCTTGGTCGCGGAGTAGGCGATGTTGTTCGGTCCGGCGAAGACGGCGTTCTTGGAGGCGATGTAGACGATGTCGCCGCCCAGGCCCTGCTCGATCATGGTGCGGGCGGCCTCGCGGGAGACGAGGAAGGAGCCGCGGGCCATGATGTCGTGCTGCAGGTCCCAGTCGCGGGCGGTGGTCTCCAGCAGCGGCTTGGAGATGGAGATGCCCGCGTTGTTGACCACCAGGTCGACGCCGCCGAAGGCGAGCGCCGCGGCCCGGAACGCCTGGACGATCTGCTCCTCGTCGGTGACGTCGACCGTCACCGCCACCGCCTTGTCGGGGCCGCCGAGCTCCTCGGCGACGGCCGCGGCGTTCTCGGTGTTCAGGTCCGCGACCACGACGCAGGCGCCCTCGGCGACCAGCCGCTCGGCGATCGCCCGGCCGATGCCGGAGCCGGCGCCGGTGACCAGGGCGATGCGGGTGGCCAGCGGCTTCGGAGCGGGCATCCGCTGGAGCTTGGCCTCCTCCAGCGCCCAGTACTCGATCCGGAACTTCTCCGCCTCCTCGATGGGGGCGTAGGTGGAGACGGCCTCGGCGCCGCGCATCACGTTGATCGCGTTGAGGTAGAACTCGCCGGCCACGCGGGCGGTCTGCTTGTCCTTGCCGAAGGAGAACATGCCCACGCCGGGGACGAGGACGATCGCCGGGTCGGCGCCGCGGATCGCCGGGGAGTCGGCGGTGGCGTGCCGGTCGTAGTAGGCGCGGTAGTCCGTGCGGTACTGCTGGTGCAGCTCGCGCAGCCGGGTGATCGCCTCGTCGAGGGGCGCGTCGGCGGGCAGGTCGAGGACCAGCGGGGCGACCTTGGTGCGCAGGAAGTGGTCGGGGCAGGAGGTGCCGAGCGCGGCCAGGCGCGGGTGCTCGGCGCGGGCCAGGAAGTCCAACACCTCGGTGCTGTCGGTGAAGTGGCCGACCTGCGGGTGGTCGGTGGAGGCCAGGCCGCGGAGCAGCGGGGCGAGCGCGGCGGCCCGCTCGCGGCGCTCCGCCTCGGGCAGGGCCTGGTAGCCGTCCAGGAGCGGGCCGAACGGCTCGGGCTTGCCGTGCTCGGCGAGGAACTGCTCGGCGGTGCGGATGATGTGCAGCGCGTTGGCCTCGCACTGCTCGCTGCTCTCGCCCCAGGCGGTGATGCCGTGGCCGCCCAGGACGCAGCCGATCGCCTGCGGGTTGGCTTCCTTGACGGCGGCGATGTCCAGGCCGAGCTGGAAGCCGGGGCGGCGCCAGGGCACCCACACCACGCTCTCGCCGAAGCACTCGGCGGTGAGCTGCTCGCCGTCGGCGGCGCAGGCCAGCGCGATGCCGGAGTCGGGGTGCAGGTGGTCGACGTGCGCGGCGTCGACCAGGCCGTGCATGGCGGTGTCGATGGACGGGGCGGCGCCGCCGCGCCCGTGCAGGCAGTAGTCGAACGCGGCGACCATCTCGTCCTCGCGCTCCACGCCCGGGTAGACGTCGACGAGGGAGCGCAGCCGGTCCAGGCGCAGCGCCGCCAGGCCGGAGGCGGTCAGGGTGCCCAGGTCGCCGCCGGAGCCCTTGACCCAGACCAGTTCGACGTCGCGGCCGGTGGCGGGGTCGGTGCCGGTGCCCTTGGCGGAGGTGTTGCCGCCGGCGTAGTTGGTGTTGCGCGGGTCGGCGCCGAGCCGGTTGGAGCGGGCGAGGAGGGCGGCGACTTCGGGGTGCAGGGCCATGGCGGGAGGGGTTTCCTTACGTCTGGGCGGAGGGGGCGGTGGCGCTCACGGGGGGGTGCGGGCCGGTCCGTGGGTGCGCCGATGCGGACCGGCCCGCGCTACCGGTGGGTCAGGCGCCCCAGCCGGCCTGGTGGCCGCCGACGCGGTCGGCGGCGATCTTGTCGGCCCAGCCGGTGGCGCGGTAGGCCGCCAGCGGGTTCGGGTCGAGTCCGGCCTCGGCGCGGACCTCGGCCAGCAGCGGGCGGACGTCGGTGGCGTACGCGTCCATCAGCACCTCGTTGGCGGCGAGCACGTCGCCCGCGTCCTGGGCGGCCCTCAGGGCAGCGGCGTCGACCAGCAGGGCCTTGGCGGTGGCCTCCTGGACGTTCATCACCGAGCGGATCACGGCCGGGATCTTCGCCTCGATGTTGTGGCACTGGTCGAGCATGAACGCCACCCCGGTCTCCGGCGCGAGGCCGCCGTTCTTCACCACCTCGTGCATGATCCGGAACAGCTGGAACGGGTCGGCCGCGCCGGCCATCAGGTCGTCGTCCGCGTAGAAGCGGGAGTTGAAGTCGAAGCCGCCGAGCTTCCCCTCGCGCAGCAGGAACGCGACGATGAACTCGATGTTGGTGCCGGGCGCGTGGTGGCCGGTGTCGACCACCACCGTCGCCTTCGGGCCCAGCCGCAGGCAGTGCGCGTACGCGGTGCCCCAGTCGGGGACGTCCATGGTGTAGAAGGCGGGCTCGAACAGCTTGTACTCCAGCAGGATCCGCTGCCCGTCGCCGAGCCGCTCGTACACCTCCGCCAGCGCCTCGGCCAGCCGGCCCTGCCGGGCCGAAGTGTCGTCCTGGCCCGGGTAGTTGGTGCCGTCGGAGAACCACAGCTTCAGATCCGTCGAGCCGGTGGCGTCCATGATGTCGACGCACTCCAGCAGGTGGTCGACGGCCTTGCGGCGCACCCGCGCATCCGGGTTGGTGACGGAGCCGAGCCTGTAGTCGTCGTCCTGGAAGACGTTGGCGTTGATCGCGCCGATCTCCAGCCCGAGGCCCCGGGCGTGGGCGCAGAGGGCGGAGTAGTCCTCGACCCCGTCCCACGGGATGTGCAGCGAGACCTTCGGGGCCGCTCCGGTGGCGGCGTGCACCTGCGCGGCATCGGACAGTTTTTCGAACGGGTCGCGCGGCACGCCCGCCTGGGCGAAGACCTTGAAGCGGGTGCCCGAGTTCCCGTAACCCCACGAGGGCGTCTCGATGCGCTGGGCCCGCAGGACGTCCTTGACGGCAGATCGGTCGGTCACCGGAGCACCTCTCAACAACTTGAATCGTTTCAAGGTGACCGTAGGCCGAGCCGCGCGAAACCGTCAAGCCGCTGCCGTAATCTGGTTCCCGACCCGGCGGTCGCCCGGGTGAAACTTTTCAACCAGGAGCGGGGAGAGGGCTCGGGCATGGGCGGTACGGCGGGAATCAAGGACGTGGCCCGGCTGGCCGGCGTGTCGGTGGGCACCGTCTCGAACGTGATCAACCGGCCCGAGGTGGTCGGCGAGGAGACCAGGGCCAGGGTCCAGGCCGCGATCGAGCAACTCGGCTACGTGCGCAGCGAGTCGGCGCGCCAGCTGCGCTCCGGCAGCAGCCGGATCATCGGCCTGCTGGTCCTCGACCTGGGCAACCCGTTCTTCGTCTCGGTGGCCCGGGGCGCCGAGCAGGCCGCCCGGGCGGAGGGCCTGGGCGTGATGGTCTGCAACAGCGCGCAGCGGCTCGCCGACGAGGCGGACTACCTGGCGCTGTTCACCGAGCAGCGGGTGCGCGGCGTGCTGCTCACCCCGGCCGACGCGGCCGGGTCCGGCGCGAGCACCCTGCGCCGCAACGGCGTCCCGTTCGTCCTGGTCGACCGCCTGGCCCCGGGGATCGACGCCTGCTCGGTGTCGGTGGACGACGTCAAGGGCGGCGCGCTGGCCACCGCCCACCTGCTGGCCACCGGCCACCGGCGGATCGCGTTCGCGGGCGGGCGCCACCGCCTCCAGCAGGTCGCCGACCGCCGGGCCGGCGCGCTGGCGGCACTGGACGGCACCGACGCCGAACTGCTCGACCTGGAGGTCGACGGCCTGGACGTGGCGGCGGGCCGCGACGCGGGCGCCCGCCTGCTGGGCGTGCTGCCGCGGCCGACCGCCGTGTTCTGCGCCAACGACCTGCTGGCGCTCGGGGTGTTGCAGGCCGTGTTCGCGGCGGGCCTGCGGGTGCCGGAGGACCTGGCGATCGTCGGCTACGACGACATCGAGTTCGCCGCGGCGGCCGCGGTGCCGCTGACCTCGGTGCGCCAGCCCGCCGAGGCGATGGGCCGCACGGCGGCGGAGCTGCTGGCGGAGGAGACCGGTGGCGGGGCGCACCGGCACCGGCAGGTGGTCTTCGAACCCGAACTGGTGGTCCGGCGGTCGACCCTGCCCGGGGCGCGGCCCGCGTAGCGCGCGGGAGGGGTGGCGCCGCGCCCGAGCGGCTCGCCGCCCCACCGGCCCACCCGGGCGCCTTGAATCCTTTCAAACCCCCGTCGCGGCCCCGCGGCGCCCGGTGGGCGCTCTCGGCGTCCCGGGCGTCACGGGGCAGGCCGCCGGGTTCGAAGACGGGCCCGGAAGCCCCTCAGACCCCCTGCGGCGCCGCGGTGCTGGAGCGCACGACCAGGCGCGGCGTCATGGTGGTCCGCATCGCCTGGGCGCGGCGGCCCTCCACCCGTTCGAGGAGCATCCGCGCCGCGGTGGCGCCCATGGTGCTGCCCGCCTGATCGACGCTGGTGAGCCGGATCGGCGCGAGCGCGGCGATCGCGGTGTCGTTGTAGCCGACCAGCGAGAGGTCCCGGGGGATGTCCAGGCCGAGTTCGTACGCGGCCCGGTAGACGCCGAGGGCGGCGACGTCCGCGCCGGCCATGATGGCGGTGGGGCGGTCGACGGCGTTCAGCAGGCGCCTGCCGGCCTCGTACCCGCCCTCCTCCGAGTAGGGGACGGCCAGGACCCGGGCGTGCGCCTCCAGGCCGTGCCGCTCCATCGCGGCGGTGTAGCCCTTGGCGAGCACCACCTCGGGGGTGAGCCGCCACCCGCTGCCCTTAAGGCCGGGGGCGGCGAGCAGGGCGATCCGCCGGTGGCCGAGCTCCACCAGGTGGTCGACGACCAGCGCCGCGCCCTGGTCGTCGGCGTCGACGACCGAGTCGTGGACGGCGGCGGCGTCGTGGTGCCCGATCACCACCGTCGGCGTGGTCTCCGCGGTCGTGAGCACCTCGGCGCGGCCGGTGCCCGGGGCGACCAGGATCAGGCCGTCCATCTGACGGTCCACCATCGACTGGACGGTGCGCGACTGTTCCGCCGCGCCGAAGCCCGCCGCGCCGATCAGCACCGTGTAGTCGCTGCCGCGCAGTTGCTCCTGGACGCCGTCGAGGACGTCGGCGAAGAAGGTGTTGCGGAGGCTGTCGAGCAGCACCCCCACCGTGTAGGTGCGGCCCCGCATCCCGCGCGCCGCGGCGTGCGGCCGGTAGTTCAGTTCGGCCATCGCGGCGCGCACCCGCTCCTGCATGGCGGGGCTGACGCCGTAGGCGTTGCGGAGCACCTTGGAAACGGCCGCGGTCGAGACACCGGCGTGGCGGGCCACATCGGTGATGGTGATGCGTCCGGTGCGTTTCGCCGATTCCATGGTCCCGCCCTCTCGAAGTCACTGCTGCACAACGTTCTACACGATCTTCCCTGGTCAGGACCATCCGAATCGCCCAGGTGACCGTGCCGTTACGTCCTCG
Organism: Kitasatospora phosalacinea; assembly: GCF_000716545.1. Lineage (GTDB taxonomy): Bacteria > Actinomycetota > Actinomycetes > Streptomycetales > Streptomycetaceae > Kitasatospora > Kitasatospora phosalacinea. The sequence continues at coordinate 9,245 of NZ_JNWZ01000082.1, read as the reverse complement.
TGTCTTGACGATAGCGCCCTGCGGCGGCACTGTTGACCCCGCCACGGAGAACGTTCTACAAAGTCGGGCCCCTTTCTGGTGCGAGCCCCGCGTTCCCCGTGAGCCCCTCCTCCTGCCTCCGCTCAATGACGCCAGGGAGCACAGCCGTGACCAACAACCCCACCCGCACCGGCAGAACCCGTCTCGCCGGCTACACCGCCGCTGCCGCAGCCGTCGTGCTGCTCGCCTCGGCGTGCGGCAGCGGCGGGACGGGCGCGAGCGCCTCCCCGAAGAACTTCGACTACCTGTCGGTCACCGAGAACACCACGATCAAGAAGACCCTGACCACGCTGTCGACGACCTCCTGCGCCGACCAGAACAAGGCGCTGCCGCTGAAGGTCGACACCGTCCCGCAGTCCGGCCTCGACCAGAAGCTGCAACTGCTGGCGGGCCAGAACGCCCTGCCGGTCCAGTTCGCGGCCGGCAACGCCCCGGCGCTGACCACCCAGCTCTTCACCGCGGGCAACGTCGCCAACCTGGAGGACGAACTCACCAAGCTCGGCGCCTTCGACCAGCTGCAGCCCGCCGCGGTGTCCACCATCAAGGCGCTGTACCAGAACAAGCTCGCCGTGCTGCCGTACGAGTACAACATCGAGGGCATCTTCTACAACAAGAAGGTCTTCGAGGCCAACGGCGTCTCCGTCCCCAAGACCTGGGACGAACTGGTCGCCGCGGCCGCCAAGTTCCAGGGCGCGGGCGTGCAGCCCTTCGCCGCCTCCGGCCAGCAGGGCTGGCCCCTCACCCGCCTGGTCAGCGGCTACCTGTACCGCAGCCTGGGCCCGGGCGCGATGAGCGCGATCGCCAACGGCACCGCGAGGCTGACCGACCCCGAGTACGTCAAGGCCGCCCAGCAGGTCGCCGAGCTCGGCAGGAAGGGCTACTTCGGCCAGGGCGTCGGCTCCATCGACTACGACACCGCGATGAACCAGTTCCTGGGCGGCAAGGCCGCGATGTTCTACATGGGCAGCTGGGCGCTGGCCAACATCGCCGACGCCGAGCAGGACACCGTCGGCGCGGAGAACGTCGGCTTCATGCCGTTCCCCGCGGTGGCCGGCGGCAAGGGCTCGATCGACCAGTACCCCTCCAACGTGGGCCTGCCGGTGGCGATGAACGCCAAGGGCTTCGACCAGAAGACCGGTGACTGGGTGAAGTGCGTCGCCCGGAACTACGGCAGCGTCGCGCTCAAGGACCAGGGCACCATCTCCGGCTTCAAGGTGAACACCCCGGTGGAGAGCGCCAACGCGGTCACCGGCCAGATCCGCGACACCATCGGCGCCTCCAAGGAGAGCGTGCTCTGGTTCGAGGCCCTGTTCAGCACCAAGGCCACCACCGTCAGCCAGCAGAACGCCGCCTCCCTGGTGACCGGCGCGACCAGCCCGGAGAAGTTCATGCAGCTGGTCCAGGACGCCCTGGCCCAGTGAGGCACCCGCGGCGGTCCGGCGGGCGGGGACGCACGGCCCCGCCCGCCGCGCCGCGACAGCTCCCGCCACGACAACGAAGGAACACGTCCAATGCACCGCGTACTCGGTGACCGCAGGGCCGTCGCGATCCTGCTGGGGCCCGCCCTGCTGGTGTACACCCTCGTCATGCTCGTCCCCATCGGCTGGTCGCTGGGGTACTCCTTCACCAAGGGCAACAGCATCACGGGGTTCAGCTGGGCCGGATTCTCCAACTTCCAGCGCCTCGCCGACGACCCGGCGGTCCACGACGCCCTCTGGTTCACCGTCAAGTACGCGGTCGTCGTCACCGCCGGCCAGGTCGCCGCCGGCTACGCGCTGGCGCTGCTCTACACCTTCTACCTGAAGAGGGCCTCCGCGCTGGTGCGCACCCTGGTGTTCTTCCCGGTGGTGCTGCCGACCGTCGCGGTCGGCCTGCTGTTCCAGAAGTTCTTCCAGGTCGCCCCGCAGACCGGCCCGGTCAACTCGCTGCTGGAGCTGGTCGGCCTGCACTCGGTCGACTGGTTCGGCAGCGCGGGCGGTTCGTTCTGGGTGCTGGTCCTGATGGACGTCTGGCGCTCGATGGGCTTCTACGCGGTGCTGCTCTTCGCCGGCCTGGTGGACATCCCCGAGGAGGTCCTCGAATCGGCCCGCCTGGACGGCGCGTCCGGCCTGCGGCTGATCCGCCACATCGTGCTGCCGCTGTCGTTCCCGGTCCTGATGTCCTCGGCGATCTTCAGCATCAACGGCACCCTCAAGGTGTTCGACTCGATCGTCGCGCTCACCAACGGCGGGCCCGGGAGCGGCACCACCCCCCTGACCCTCTACATGTTCCAGACGTCCTTCACCTACGGCGACTACGGCTACGGCAGCACCATCGCGGTCCTGCTGACGGTGCTGTGCCTGCTGGTGACGCTGGTCGTCTTCCGCGTCTCGCGGCGCGATCTCACGAAGGGCTGAGCCGCCATGTCCGTCGACGCGCCGCTGCGCACCGCACCCGCCCACGCCGCCCGCCCGGCCGCCGCGCGCCGCCGCCGTCCGCTGCGCGGCCTGTGGGCCAAGGTCCTGATCGCCCTGCTGGTGGTGGTCGAGGTCTACCCGCTGGTGTGGATGTTCCTCACCTCGGTGAAGTCCAACAGCGACTACCTCAACCACTCCACCTGGAGCCTGCCCACCCACTGGGAGTGGGGCAACTACGCCGAGGCGTGGACCACCGGCCACATCGGCCTGTACGTCCGCAACAGCCTGCTGGCGGTCGTCCCCTCGCTGGCGCTGGTCCTGCTGATCGGCGCGGCTGCGGGCTTCGCGCTGCAGATCATGGTGTGGAAGGGCCGCAGCCTGACCCTGCTGGTCTTCCTGGCCGGCGTCATGGTGCCCTCGCAGCTGATCCTGCTGCCGCTGTTCACCGTGTACTTCCGCACCGGCCTGTCCGGCACGCTGTGGCCGCTGGTCCTCACCTACACCGGCACCGGCCTGCCGCTGACCGTCTTCATGATGGCCACCTACTACAAGACGGTGCCCCGCGAGCTCTTCGAGGCCGCCGCCATCGACGGCGCCGGGATCCTGCGCGCGTTCTGGACGATCAGCCTGCCCATGGTGCGCAACGCGATCCTCACCGTCGGCCTGGTGCAGTTCTTCTTCATCTGGAACGACCTGCTGGTCGCCCTGACCTTCACCAACAGCCAGGACCTGCGCACCGTCCAGGTCGGCCTGCTGAACTTCACCGGCGACTTCGGCGCCACCCGGTACGGCCCGCTGTTCGCCGCGATCTGCCTGAACGTCTTCGGCACGCTGGCGGTCTACCTCTTCCTCAACCAGAAGGTCATGAAGGGCCTCACCGGCGGCGCGGTCAAGGGCTGACGCCCCCGCACCCGCCGCTCGCACCGCCCCTCCACGGAAGGTCCCCATGCTCCTCCCGCCCGCCCCGGTGACGTTCGAACACCTGCCGGACGGCCTCGGCACCGGCACCGCCGCCCCCCGGCTGTCCTGGATCCTGCCCGCCGGCACCCGCGCCCAGGACGCCTACGAGATCGAGGTCGAACGCGCCGGCCGCCGCACCACCACCGGCCCGCTGCCCGGCGCCGGCCACCGTCTGGTGCCCTGGCCCGCCGCACCGCTCGCCTCCCGCGAACGCGCCACCGTCCGCGTCCGCGTCTGGGCCGACGGCGAAGGCCCCTCCGCCTGGAGCGCGCCCGCCGCCGTCGAGGCCGGCCTGCTCTCCCCCGCCGACTGGAGCGCCGTCCCGGTCGGCGCCGCCTGGCCCGAGGACCCGGACGCCGAACGCCGCCCCGCCCGGGTCCGCACCGGCTTCCACCTCGACAAGCCCGTCGAGCGCGCCCGCCTGTACGTCACCGCGCACGGCCTGTACGAGGCCGAGATCAACGGCCGCCGGGTCGGCGACGAGGCGCTCGCCCCCGGCTGGACGGTCTACCCCGAGCGCCTGCGCTACCGCACCCACGACGTCACCGCGCACCTGGCCCCCGGCGACAACGCCATCGGCGCCTGGCTCGGCGACGGCTGGTACCGCGGCCGGTACGGCTTCGACGGCGGCACCCGCAACATCTACGGCACCGACCAGTCCCTGATCGCCCAGCTGGAGATCACCCACCCCGACGGCACCCGCACCACCGTCGCCACCGGCCCCGACTGGACGGCCGCCCCCGGCCCGATCCTGTTCAGCGGCCTGTACGAGGGCGAGACCCACGACTCCCGCCTCGACGACCCGCTGTGGTCCACCCCGCGGGCCGCCGCCGACGGCTGGACCCCGGTCGCCGTCCACGCCCGCGACCCGCGCACCCTGGTCGCCCCGCAGGGCCCGCCGGTGCGCTGCACCGCCGAGGTCGCGCCCGTCTCGGTGACCCGCCGCCCCGACGGCCGCCACCTGCTCGACTTCGGCCAGAACCTGGTCGGCCGGCTGCGGATCACCGTCGACGGCCCGGCCGGCACCGAGGTCGTCCTGCGGCACGCCGAAGTCCTGGACGGCGGCGAACTCGCCGTCCGCCCGCTGCGCGAGGCCCGCTCGGTGGACACCCTGGTCCTGGCCGGCGGCCCGCAGACCTGGGAGCCGCGCTTCACCCTGCACGGCTTCCGCTACGCCGAGATCACCGGCTGGCCCGGCGAGCTCGACCCGGCCGACGTCACCGCCCGCGTCCACCACACCGACCTGCGCCGCACCGGCTGGTTCGAGTGCAGCGACCCGCTGGTCAACCGCCTGCACGAGAACGTGGTGTGGAGCATGCGCGGCAACTTCGTCGACATCCCCACCGACTGCCCCGCCCGCGACGAACGCCTCGGCTGGACCGGCGACCTCCAGGTCTTCGCCCCCACCGCGGCCTTCCTCTACGACTGCGCGGGCATGCTCGACTCCTGGCTCACCGACGTCGGCGTCGAGCAGCTGCCCGACGGCACGATCCCCTGGTACGTGCCGGTCATCCCCGGCGAACCCGCCTGGACGCCGATCCGGCCCGGCGCCGTCTGGGGCGATGTCGCCACCCTCACCCCCTGGCTGCTGCACCAGCGCTTCGACGACCCCGAGCTGCTGCGCCGCCACTACGCCGCCGGCCGCCGCTGGGTCGACCTGGTCGACCGCCTCGCCGGGCCCACCCGGCTCTGGGACAGCGGCTTCCAGCTCGGAGACTGGCTCGACCCGGCCGCCCCGCCCGAGGACCCCGGCGCGGGCCGCACCGACCCGTACCTGATCGCCACCGCCTACTTCGCCCACTCCGCCCGGCACCTGGCCCTCACCGCCCGGGTGATCGGCGAGCACGCCGACGCCCACCGCTACGGCCTGCTGGCCGACCAGGTCGCCTCCGCGTTCCGGCAGCGCTGGACCGGCCCCGACGGCCTGCTCACCTCCGACAGCCCCACCGCGTACGCCGTCGCCCTGCGCTTCGGCCTGCTCACCGACCCCGCCGCCCGCCGCCGGGCCGGCGACCGGCTGGCCGAACTCGTCCGCGAGGGCGGCCACCGGATCGCCACCGGCTTCGTCGGCACCCCGCTGATCTGCGACGCCCTCACCGACGCCGGACACCTCGACGACGCCTACCGGCTGCTGCTGCAGACCGAGTGCCCGTCCTGGCTCTACCCCGTCACCCGGGGCGCCACCACGATCTGGGAGCGCTGGGACAGCCTGCGACCCGACGGCACCCTCAACCCCGGCGGCATGACCTCCTTCAACCACTACGCGCTCGGCGCGGTCGCCGACTGGCTGCACCGCACCGTGGCCGGCCTCGCCCCCGAGGAGCCCGGCTACCGCGCCATCCGCTTCGCCCCCCGCCCCGGCGGCGGCCTCACCTGGGCGAAGGCCCGCCACGACACCCCCCACGGCACCGCCGCCGTCTCCTGGCAACTCACCGACGAGGGCCTGAGCGCCGAACTGACCGTCCCCCCGGGCTGCACGGCCGTCCTCGACCTCCCCGGCCACCCGCCCCGCCCCCTCGGCCCCGGCACCCACCACCTCGGCCCCACCCCGGTCGGCCCCACCCCGTCCGCCCCGGAGCAACCCCCGCGGGCGCGGGGGGCGCTCCTGACGCGCACGGCGCCGTGAGGCCACAGGCTGCGGCCACGATCTGCCCGGCGCTGGCGCCGGAGCCGTTCGCAGGCGGATCTCCGACCCGTTCCGCTCCCCCATCGCCCCCGCGCTCCCGTCCTCGTCCGTACGTCGGACGCGGGCGGGAGCGCGGCCGGTCCGGCTCAGCCGTAGGCGTTGAACTCGGCGATCGACCACCACGAGGTGGACGTCCCGGTCTGGACGACCTTCACGTACCGGGCGCTCTGCACCGGGAAGTCCACCGTCACCAGCGCACCTGTACCGCCGCCGGACGCCACCGCCGAACCCCACGACACCCCGTCCGAGGACAGGAACACCTGGTACCCCCGGGCGTAGTCGGAGGCACTGCCACCGGAGTCCATCGTGATCCGCGCCAACGACCGCACCGCACCCGTGTCCACCGTCACCGACTGCCCCGAAGCCATCGGCGCACCCGACGACCAGCGCGAACCCGCCACCCCGTCCAGCATGTTCGCCGCCACGTCGCCCCCACCGGTCGCGGACGCCGACGCCGTCCAGCCCGTGCGCGGCAGCTGGGTCAGGCCGCCGCCGGTGCTTCCGCCGCCGGTGACGGTGGTCTGGCCGGTCAGGCGCAGGTCGCGGGAGGAGGAGCCGACCGAGACGGTGTGGGTGCCGGTCGCGGTGGTCCAACTGCCCGCCCAGTACTGGAAGCTGCGGGCGTCCAGGGTCAGGGTGACGTGCTTGGTCCGGCCGGGGTCGAGGGCGACCTTCTGGAAGGCGCGCAGGTTCTTCGGCGGCTCGCCGCCGGCGGCCGGTTGGCCGACGTACACCTGGGCGACCTCGGAGCCGGCCCGGGTGCCGGTGTTGGTGACGTCGAAGCCGACGGCCACGTTGCCCGCGCCGTCGGGGGCGGAGACGGTCAGGCCGGAGTAGCCGAAGGTGGTGTAGGAGAGGCCGTGGCCGAAGGGGTACAGGGGTTCCTTGTTCTTGGCGTCGTACCAGCGGTAGCCGACGTTCACGCCCTCGGAGTACTGCACGCTGCCGTTCTGGCCGGGCCACTGCGCGGTGCTCGCGGCGGGCACGTCGGCGAGCGACTTCGGGAAGGTCACCGGCAGCTTGCCGGAGAAGTTGACGTCGCCGTAGAGGAGCGCGGCGATCGCGGTGCCCGCTTCCTGCCCGGGGTACCAGTTCTCGACGATGCCCTGCACCGAGCCCGCCCAGGGCATGGTGACGGCGGAGCCGCTGTTGACGACCACGACGGTGTGCGGGTTGACGGCGGCGACGTCGGCGACGAGTTGGTTCTGCGCGGCGGACAGGTCGATGTCGCGCAGGTCGGAGCCCTCGGACTGGAAGTCGCTGACGAAGACGAGCGCGAGTTCGGAGTCGCGGGCGGCGGCGACGGCCTGGTCGTGGGCGCTCTGTCCGGGCACGGCCCAGCCGAGCGTGGCGTTGCTGCCGCCGCCTGCCTGGTAGTAGTCGACCTCGATGTTCGCCGGCTGACCGGCCGTCAGGGTGATGCTGCCGGTGCGGGTGGTGGGCCCCTGGTCGTACCAGTTGTTGATGACCTGCTGGCCGTTGACGAGCAGTCGGCTGCCGTCGTCGCTGTTCAGCGAGAACTGGTAGCTGCCGCTGGTGGGCGGGGTCAGGGTGCCGGTCCACTTCACCGACCAGTTGGTGGCGTTGACCCCGGTGGCGGGCGGCTGGCCGCCCCACACCGTGTCGATGCCCGCGTCGACCCGGCTCGCCACGACCGGCCCGGACAGGTCGGTGCTGTTGTGGTACTCGCCGTACAGGCCGGTGCCGGTGCCGCTGGACGGCTTGAGCGCGGCGGACGGCACCGGCGGCAGGGAGCCGTCGGCGGACGGGACGCCCTGGGCGTACGTCACCGTGGTCCCGGCTCCGGCACGGGCCTTGATGCCCTGGTAGGGCGTCACCACGTGCGGGGCGTTGACGGCGGCGCTGCCGCCGCCCTGGGTCATCACGCCGGCTCCGGCGTCGTCGCCGATCACCGCGATCGACCTGACCGACGGCGGCACGGGCAGCACCGAGGCGGTGTTCTTCAGCAGCACGCTGCCGTCCTGCGCGACCTTCTGCGCGACGGCGGCGTTCGCGGCGGTGGTGACGACCGCGTCCCGGTTGCCGGTCTGCACGCGGTCGAAGAGCCCGCGGCGGAACATCGACACCAGCACCCGGCGGACGTGGTCGTCGATCGTCGCCTGCGGGACCTGCCCGGCGTTGACGGCGTCGGTCAGCGCGGTGCCGTAGTAGTCGCTGCCCGGCATCTCCACGTCGAGGCCGTTGTTCGCGGACGCGACGGTGGAGTGGGTGGCGCCCCAGTCGGCGGTGACGAAGCCCTTGAAACCGAGGTCGCCCTTGAGCGCGCCGTTCAGCAGCGGACCGTTCTCGCACGCGAAGGCGCCGTTGACCGCCGAGTAGGAGCACATCGCGGAGTCGACGCCCTGCCGGACGGCGGCCTCGAACGCCGGCAGGTAGATCTCCCGCTCGGCCCGGTCGGAGACCACCGCGTTGTCGGCGATCGAGTTGCGGTCGGTCTCCTGGTTGTAGACCGCGAAGTGCTTGACCTGCGCCATCGGGCCCTGGCTCTGGATGCCCGCGATGTCGGCGGCGCCGATCTGCCCGGCCAGGTACGGGTCCTCGCCGAACGACTCGAAGGCCCGGCCCCAGCGCGGGTCCCGGACGATGTTGACCGTCGGGGCCAGCACCACGTTCGTGCCCTTGCCCCACTGCTCGGCACCGAGCACCTGACCGTAGGCGCGCATCAGGTCCACGTCCCAGCTGGCCGCGCCGGCCACCGGGGCCGCCAGCTGCGTCACGCCGGTCAGGCCGTCACCGGCGCCCACCGGGCCGTCCTGGAAGTGCAGCGCGGGGATGCCGAGGCGGGTGTTGGCCGGGACGCAGCCCGCGTAGCCGCAGGACGGCCCGCCGTGCAGCATGGTCAGCTTCTCGGCCCGGGTCATCGCGGCGAGCAGCTCGTCCGCGCGCTGGTCGGGGGTCTGGGACGCGTTGGTCCACGGCTGGTCGGCGGCCCGCGCCGCCGGACCGCCGAAGGCGGCCAGGGCTCCGGCCACCAGCAGGGCGGCGAGCGGCCCGGCCAGGACGGTTCGCAGGTGAGGACGGCGCACGACGGCTCCAGTCGGCGGAAGGGCACCCCGGCCGACGGCTGACGGCCGACGGCTGACGGCCGACGGCTGGCGGCTGGCGGCTGGCGGCTCGGGGCACAGGGGTGGGGGTGGGGGGTG
>NZ_JNWZ01000081.1 GCF_000716545.1 Kitasatospora phosalacinea | reverse complement strand
GCCCTCCCCCGCCCCGCCCGCCCCCCTGCCTGCCCCCGCCTGACCCCCACCGGCCCCCGCCTGACCCCCCGGCGGGCCGATTCGCCCCTCTCCAACCCGCCTAGCACCGCAAACATTTCGAACAGTGCGCGAATGTTGCGGTGACGCTACGGTGCCCGGCCGGGGCGGGTCAAGGCCGTCGACCCGCCCCACCCGCGTCCGCCGGGGGCGCTACTATCCGAGCCATGAGCGCTGCAGAACTCGAACCCGACCCCGCACCGACCCTGTCGGAGATCGCCCGGGCGGCCGGCGTCTCGGCTCCGACAGTTTCGAAAGTGCTGAACGGCCGGGCCGACGTCGCGCCCGCGACCCGCGCCAAGGTCGAGGAGATCCTGCGCCGCACCGGCTACCAGCGCCGCCGCACCTCCGCGCCGCCGTCCCGGCTGCTCGACCTGGTCTTCCACCAACTGGACAGCGCCTGGGCGATGGAGGTGATCCGGGGCGTGGAGAACGTCGCCCGGGACGAGGGCCTGAGCGTGGTGCTCTCCGAGTCGGCCGGGCGACTCACCCCGGGGCAGACCTGGGTGGACGGGGTGCTGGCCCGCCGGCCGGCCGGCGTGGTGCTGGTGCTGTCCGAGCTGGACGCCGCCCAGCGCGACCAACTCACCAGCCGTGACATCCCGTTCGTGGTGCTCGACCCGGCCGGCGATCCGGCCGAGGGGGTGCCGGCCGTCGGCACCGGCAACTGGCAGGGCGGCCTGGCCGCCACCCGGCACCTGCTCGACCTGGGCCACCGCCGGATCGGGATGATCGCCGGCCCGTCCGGCATGATGTGCAGCCGCGCCCGGGTCGACGGCTACCGCACCGCGCTGGGCACCGCCCGGCTGCCGGTCGACCCGGAACTGATCCTGGAGGGCAACTTCCACCACGAGGCCGGGTACGCCGCCGCCCGCACCCTGCTCACCCGGCCCGACCGGCCGACCGCCATCTTCGCGGGCAACGACCTGCAGGCCCTCGGCGTGTACGAGGCCGCCCGCGAGCTGGGCCTGCGGGTGCCGGAGGACCTGTCGGTGGTCGGCTTCGACGACCTGCCGCTGGCCCGTTGGGTCGGGCCGCCGCTCACCACCGTCCGCCAGCCGCTGGTCGAGATGGCCGAGACGGCGGCCCGGCTGGCCATCGGGCTCGGCCGGGGCGAGCAACCCACCGCCACCCGGGTCGACCTGGCCACCAGCCTGGTCGTCCGGGCCAGCACCGCCCCGCCGCCGGCCGAGGACTGAGCGACACGCCCCAACTCTCCTGCGCGGTCCGGACGTTCCGGGCCGCGCAGAGCGGTTGACGCCCCCGCCGGGCTCCCCTACCGTCGTCCGGGTCAGATCGTAACATTCGACAAGTATTCGAAACTTTCGGATCGATCGAAGGGAGCACCATGGCCGAGCCCACGTCCGCCACCAGCCCGCTGCCGTCACTGCCGGCGTCGTCACCCGCGCCGGCCGGCACCCTCGCGCTGACCTTCGACGACGGTCCGCACCCCGATTCCACGCCCGCGCTGCTCGACGCCCTGACCGCAGCCGGCCACCGCGCCACCTTCTTCCTGTGCGGCGCGCAGGCCGAGCGCCACCCCGAACTGGTCCGCGCCCTGGACCGGGCCGGGATGGCGATCGCCAACCACAGCTGGTCGCACCCGTCCCTGCCGGGCCTGCCGCCGTCCGCCGTCCACGACGAGATCCACCGCACCAACCGCCTCCTGGCGGCGCTCACCGGCCGCCCGCCGGTCCTGTTCCGGCCGCCGTTCGGCGACACCTCCCCCGAGGTGCGGCAGGTCGCCGCCGACGCGGGCCTGGCCGAGACGCTCTGGGACGTCGACCCCCGGGACTGGGACGGCGCCGCGCCCGACGAGATCGTCGCCGTCGTCGCCGCGGCCCGCCCCGGCGACACCGTCCTGCTGCACGACCACGGCAACCGCAACACCGTCACCGCGCTGCCCGCGGTCCTCGCCGCGCTCACCACCCGCGGCCTGCGCTCGACCGTCCTGCCCGGGCACTGACCGGACGGACGCCCCGCAGCCCGCACCCCCTCCCCCAGGCCCCGGTGGCCGGACGCACCCGCCCAGCACCACGCGCCCGGCCACCGGCGGAACCACCCACCACCGCCGGAGCGCCCCGGCGAGCCGACGAGACACCGACGGCAGCGTCAGCGGCGCACCGGCGTGCCGCCGACGGCCGCGGCGATCAGCGTGGCGTCGTGGAGCACGTCCGGCGGGACGTCCCGGCCGGTCCCGCGCCGGTCGGCCCCGCCGTCGCGCGTCCGCGCGGACAGCGGCGGCCGCGGTCAGACCGCCTCGGGCAGCCAGAGCCCGGCCGGGTCGGAGTGCAGGCGGCGGACGGTGACCAGGGCCGCGCCCAGGACGGGGCCGCGGCGGCCCAACGGCGAGGCGCGCAGGGCCTCTTCGGGCCAGGGGCGGACCCGGATCAGCCCGGCCAGCTCGGCGCGCATCGCGGGCAGCAGCCACTTCGCGAGGTCGGCGTAGCCGCCGCCGAGGACGAGCGTGGCGGGGTCGAACAGGTTGACCGCGGCGGCCAGCGCGGTGCCGAGCGCGGTGCCCGCGTGCTCCAGGGCGCGCCGGACGTCGGCGTCCCCCTCCTCCGCGCGTCGGGCCAACTCGGCGATCGGGTCCGGCTCCTGACGGTGCGCCGGGTACGCCGCCCCGCCGGGTCCGTCCGGTTCGTCGACGATCCCGGCGGAGCGCAGCACGGCGGCCAGTCCCGCGTACGGTTCGAGGCAGCCGCGGGCGCCGCAGGAACAGGTGCGGCCCTGGGGGCGGACGGTGAGGTGGCCGAGTTCGCCCGCGAAGCCCTGGACGCCGTGGAACAGCCGCCCGTCCAGGACGAGCGCGCCGCCGATGCCCTCGCCGGCCGAGATGTGCACGAAGGTGCCGCTGCCGGTGCCCTGCCAGAGTTCGGCCAGCGCGCCGAGGTTGGCCTCGTTCTCGACGGCGGGGGCGGCGCCGGGGCCGGGCCACAGTTCGGTGACGTCGACCTGGTGCCAGCCCAGGTTGGGGGCGTGCTCGACCCGGCGGCCGGGGCTGCCCAGCGGGACGCTGCCGGGGACGGCGAGCACCCGTCCGACCACCCGCAGGCCGAGCGCGACGGCCTCGTCCTCGGCCCGGGCGGCGAGTTCGGCGAGTTCGGCGAGGGTCTGCTCGGCGGGGCGGCCGGCGTTGGCGGCGGGGCGGTGCAGTTCGACCCGGACCTCGCCGCGCAGGTCGATGACGCAGGCGCTGAGGTGCTCGACGCCGATTTCCAGGCCCAGCCCGGCCGGGCCGTTGCCGTTCAGGACCAGGGCCCGGCCGGGGCGGCCGACCCGGCCGCTGCGTTCGAGTTCGCCCTCCAACAGCAGTCCGCCGCCGATCAGTTCGTCGACCAGGCTGGAGACGGCGGTGCGGGTCAGCCCGGTGCGGCCGGCCACGTCGGCCCGGGAGAGCGGGTGCGCGGCGGCGACGGTGCGCATCACCAGGGCGAGGTTCTGCCGCCGCATGTCCTGCTGCGAGGCGGGGCCGCGCCTGGCCGCCAGGTCGCCGGCGGGCTGCTGCCCGTCCTCTGTCACGTCTGCCCCGTCCCTCCGTGCCGCCGTCCGGGCGCCGCCGTCCGACCGCCTGTGTACGTCCGTACGCCTGTGTGTCCGGGCCGCGCCGGTCGGTCCGCACCGACCGCGCCGCCCGCCCCGACCGCGCCGGGCCGCCCGTTCGGAGCGGGCGGCCCGGCGTCGCGTCAGTGCGTGCCGTCCCCCTGCAGGGCGGCCGTCTGCGAAATGGTAGTCGCGATCCGTTCGAGCGCCGCGTCGTCCCTGGTCAGGGCGGGCAGCACGGGGCCGTCGGCGGTGCCCCAGCGGCGGGCGACGGCGTCGGCGCGCTCGCCGGTGAGCAGCGCGGCGGCCTGGGCGGCGGCGCCGAGGGCGACCAGTTCGCGGGCGGCGGGCAGTTGGACGGGGCGGCCGGAGAGCCGGCGGACGGTGTCCTGCCAGGCGCGGCCCTGCGCGCCGCCGCCGATCAGCAGGATCGGCTGCTCGGGGTCGGCGGCGCCGGGGCCGTCGACGGCGAGCACGTCGTCGAGGGCGGCGAGCAGCGAGTACGCGGCGCCGTCGTAGGCGGCCTGGAGGAGCTGGCCGGGGGTGGTGTCGTGGCGCAGGCCGTGCAGCAGGCCGCTGGCGTGCGGGAGGGCGGGGGTGCGTTCGCCGTCGAGGTAGGGCAGCAGGACGGCGGTGCCGCCGGGTTCGACGTCCTGGCGGTCGCGGCCGAGCAGGGTGGCGATCCGGTCGACGGCGAGGGTGCAGTTGAGGGTGCAGGCGAGCGGCAGCCAGCCGTCGAGGGCGTCGGCGAAGCCGGCGACGGTGCCGGTGGGGTCGGCGGGGCGGTTGCGGGTGACGGTGTAGACGGTGCCGGAGGTGCCGAGGCTGAGCACGGGGACGCCGGGGGCGAGGCCGAGGCCGAGGGCGGCGGCCATGTTGTCGCCGGTGCCGGTGGCGATCGGGGTGCCGGGGCGCAGCGGCCCGCCCGGGAGGGCGTGTCCGGCGGCGGTGCCGGCGGGGGTGACGGCGGGGAGCAGGGCGGGGTCGAGCCCGATGTGGTCGAGGACGGTGGCGTGGTAGCCGTCGGGGGTCCACCAGCCGGTGCCGGAGGCGTCGCCGCGGTCGGTGGTGGCGGTGCCGGTGAGGCGTTCGGTGAGGTGGTCGTGCGGGAGGCGGACGGCGGCGGTGCGCTCGGCGTGCTCGGGTTCGGTGGCGCGCAGCCAGGCCCACTTGGCGGCGGTGAAGGAGGCGCCGGGGACGCTGCCGAGCTCGGTGGCCCACCACTGGGCGCCGAACTTCCGCACCAGCTCGGCGGCCTGGGGCGCGGAGCGGACGTCGTTCCAGAGCAGGGCGGGGCGGACGGGGCGTCCGTCGGCGTCCAGGGTGACCAGTCCGTGCTGCTGGCCGCCGATGGCCAGGGCCTGGGCGCGGTCGGCCCAGCCGGTGGCGGCGACGGCGGCGGTGAGGGCGTCCCACCACTGGTCGGGGTCGCTCTCCTGGCCGTACCGGGAGTCGACCCGGTGGGCGGCGCGGCCCTCGCCGAGGACCTTGCCGGTCTCGGCGTCGACGGCCAGTGCCTTGGTGGACTGGGTCGAGCTGTCGACGCCGATCACCACCTGCGGGTGCGCCATGGGCGTTGCTCCTGTCTGCGGTCGTCCGGGCCGTGCGGGAAGCGTTTTCCGGATGGGTGGGTGAAGTGCGTTCCGCGTGGGGGCTTCCCTCGCGGGCTCGCTCATATTAATTTGTCTTCCGGCCTGACGAATAGCCCCCAATCTGGGTTACCGTCGGTTCCGAGCCCGACCCGTGTCGGGCCCCGGTCGATCCCTCGGTCGATCCACCCGGTCGATCAACAGCGTTTGGAGTACGCGATGAGCCAGCTCACCCCCACCCCCGCCGACAAGTTCACCTTCGGCCTGTGGACGGTCGGCTGGCAGGGCCGCGACCCGTTCGGCGACGCCACCCGCCCGGCCCTGGACCCGGTCGAGACGGTGGAGAAGCTGGCCGCCCTCGGCGCGTACGGCGTGACCTTCCACGACGACGACCTGGTGCCGTTCGGCTCCTCGGACGCCGAGCGGGAGGCGATCGTCAAGCGCTTCCGGGCCGCCCTGGAGTCCACCGGCCTGCGGGTGCCGATGGCCACCACCAACCTGTTCACCCACCCGGTCTTCAAGGACGGCGCGTTCACCGCCAACGACCGGGACGTGCGCCGCTACGCGCTGCGCAAGACCATCCGCAACATCGACCTCGCGGTCGAGCTGGGCGCCAGCGTGTACGTCGCCTGGGGCGGCCGCGAGGGCGCGGAGCACGGTGCGTCCAAGGACGTCCGGGTGGCCCTCGACCGCCTGAAGGAGGCCTTCGACCTGCTCGGCGACTACGTCACGGAGCAGGGCTACGACCTGCGCTTCGCGATCGAGCCGAAGCCGAACGAGCCGCGCGGCGACATCCTGCTGCCGACCATCGGCCACGCGCTGGCGTTCATCGACCGCCTGGAGCGCCCGGAGCTGGTCGGCCTCAACCCGGAGGTCGGCCACGAGCAGATGGCGGGCCTGAACTTCCCGCACGGCATCGCCCAGGCGCTGTGGTCGGGCAAGCTGTTCCACATCGACCTGAACGGCCAGTCCGGCATCAAGTACGACCAGGACTTCCGCTTCGGCGCGGGCGACCTGCGGCAGGCGTTCTGGCTGGTCGACCTGCTGGAGTCGTCCGACTACGAGGGCCCGCGGCACTTCGACTTCAAGCCGCCGCGCACCGAGGACTTCGACGGCGTGTGGGAGTCCGCGGCCGGCAACATGCGCAACTACCTGCTGCTCAAGGAGCGCGCGCTGGCCTTCCGCGCCGACGCCGAGGTGCAGGACGCGCTGCGCGCCGCCCGCCTGGACCAGCTCGCCCAGCCGACCGCCGCCGACGGCCTGTCCGCGCTGCTGGCCGACCGCTCCGCGTTCGAGGAGTTCGACGTCACCGCGGCCGCCGAGCGCGGCATGGCCTTCGAGCGCCTCGACCAGCTGGCCATCGAGCACCTGCTCGGCGCCCGCTGACCGGCACCCGCCGACCGGCCGGCCGGCTCCCGCCGACGGAGCCCGCCGACCGGAGCCCGTTCCGCTCGACGGCCGGCCCCCGCCCGGGGGCCGGCCGTCAGGCCGTGACGTCCACCAGCACCTTGCCGACCGCGCGCCCCTCGACCGCGCGGTGCGCGTCGGCGGTGCGGTGGAGGGGGAAGCGGATCAGCGGCAGTCCGTGCTCCTCGCCGACCGGCAGCGCGCCGTCGCGCACCGCGGCGGCGACGTCCTCGACGGCCGCGGCGCGGGCCCGCGGACCGGCCAGGTAGAGGATCAGGAACTGGAGGCGCGCGTTGAGCACCATGTGCCGCGGCACGTCCAGTTCGACCGGTCCGCCGCCGTCGTTGGCGTAGGTCGAGATCGTGCCGCGCGGGCGCAGGACGGCCAGGTCCAGGGCGAGGTTCGCGCCGAGCGCCACCTCGGCGACGACGTCCACGCCGTCCGGGGCGACCCGGCGGATCCCGGCGGCCGGGTCCCCCTCGCGGTAGTTGACCACGTGGTGGGCGCCGGCGGCGGTGGCCAGCCGGGCCTTCTCCGGGCCGCTGACCGTGGCCACCACGGTGGCTCCGGCCCACCGGGCGAGCTGGATCACCGCGTGCCCGACCGCTCCGGCCCCGCCCGCGGCGAGCACCACCTTCCCGTCGAGCGCGCCGGGCCGCAGCCGCCCCGGGCCGTCCTCGGCGACGGTGAGCGCGCGGTGCGCGGTCAGCGCGGGGACGCCGAGCGCGGCGCCGACGTCGAAGCCGACCCCGTCGGGCAGCGGTACGGCCTGTTCGGCGGGTACGACGGTGAACTCGGCGGCGGTGCCGGTGGGCCGCCCGGCGGCGGCCATGAACAGCCAGACCCGCTGGCCGATCCGGCTCCGCTCGACGCCCTCGCCGACGGCGTCGACCGTGCCGGCCCCGTCGTGGTGCGGGGTGGTCTCGGGGAAGCCCCTGGGGTGGCCGGCGCCGGAACGCGCCTGCCAGTCGGTCGGGTTGACCCCGGACACCGCGACCCGCACCCGGACCTCGCCGGGGCCGGGCTCGGGCCGGTCGCGGTCGACGAGCCGGAGCACGTCGGGGGCGCCGTTGGCGCGGTGGACGATGGCCTTCATGATCCTCCTCGGTACCTGCTGGAACGGGACTTCACGGGCGCGAGCGTGGGCACGGCACGGGTGCGAGCGCGGTGGCGGGCCCGGTCAGCCGATGGCGACCTCGCTGGAACGGGACTCGACGCCGTCGAGGACGGCGAGGGTCGCGGCGTCCAGGCCGATCCCGCCGACCGCGAGGTTGGCCTCCAGGTGGGCGGCGTCGGCGGTGCCGGGGATGAGCAGCACGTTGGGCGCGTGGTGCAGCAGCCAGGCGAGGCCGACCTGGGCGGGCGTGACCCCCAGGGACCGCGCCACCGCGCGCACCACCGGCTCGTCGGTCACCTTGGGCAGGCCGGGGAAGGACCCGCCGAGCGGGAAGAACGGCACCCAGGCGATGCCCTCGGCCGTGCACAGCCGCAGCATCTCCTCGTCGGCGCGGGAGACCAGGCTGTAGGCGTTCTGGACGCAGGCGATGCCGGCGGGCAGGGCGCGGCGCAGGCCGTCGAGGGTGACGCTGCTCAGGCCGATCGCGCCGATCTTGCCCTCGTCTCGCAGGGCGGTCATCACCGCGAGCTGGTCGTCCAGGTCGACCACCTGGTCCCCCTCGGGGCGCAGGCCGGGGCCGGTGTCCAGGCGGCGCAGGTTGACCACCGCGAGCCGGTCGGTGCCCAGGCCGCGCAGGTTGTCCTCGACGCTGGCGCGCAGCTGCTCGGGGCGCTGGGCCAGGCGCAGCGGCAGGCGCCCGCCGGGGGCGGGGTCGGCCCCCACCTTGGTGACGACCAGGACGTCGTCCTCGGGGCGCAGCACCTCGCGGATCACCTCGTTGGCGAACCCGGAGCCGTAGAACTGGGCGGTGTCCACGTGGTCGACGCCCAGTTCGACCGCGCGGCGCAGCAGGGCGACGGCCCGGTCGCGGCGGTCGTGCAGGCGCTCCAGCTGGAGGGCGCCGTAGCCGATCCGGTGGACGGCGCGTTCGGCCAGCGAAGCGGTCGGGGTGGTCACGGTGCCGTCTCCTCGATCGGTGTCCGCAGGGCGGTGTACAGCAGTTCGGCCTGGTAGAGCGCCATGAGCCGGTGGGCGATCGGGGCGGCCAGCTCCCGGGCGGGGGCCGGCTCGTGGTGCTCGACCTTCACGAGCCAGGCCGTGACGCAGTCGTGCAGCATCGCGCGCATCCGGTCGGTCGCGTCGGTGACGATGTCGCGGACGGCCGGGTCGGTGGTCGCCTCGCTCCAGGTCTGCACGCCGACCCGGGCGTGGACGGGGTCGATCGCGGCGGTCAGCCGGGAGAGCAGCTCGTCCGGGTCGGGCGGGACGTCTGCCGCGGCGTACTCGCCGATGGTGTCGGCGCGCCTGACGAGCATCTCGCGGGCGGCGCCCCGGACCAGGTCGGCCTTGTTGCGGTAGTGCGCGTAGATCGAGCCGGTCGAGAGGCCGGACTCGGCGCTGATGTCGGCGATCGAGGTCCGTTCCAGGCCGTTGCGGCTGAAGCAGCGGACGGCGGCGTCGGCGATCTGCGCGCGCCGGAGCTCTCTGCGCGCGTCGGTGAGGCGAGGCATCGCACCTCCGTAAAAAGAATGATGGTTCTGCTTGTGAGGAACACTAGCAGAATCGCCATTCTTTTTGGGCCGGTCGCCGCCGCGCGGGCGGGCCGCACCGGCACGACCCGCCCCCGCCTCACCCGGCCCCGCCCCGCTCCCGGCTCATTCCGGCAGCGCGCCCGGCCGGTACTCGTACAGCCAGTCCGTGCCCCGGGTGTACATCCGGGTGAACACCAGCGGCATCACCGCGTTCCGGACCAGGGCGGACAGCGGCCCGGCGGTCTTGGCGTCCCGGTTGGCGGCCGCCGCGCGGGCGAGCTTCCCGGCCCGGGCGGAACGCTCCCGGTCGAACGCGGCCAGCGCGGCGGGCAGGTCGGGCGCGGCGGCCCGGCCGGACGCGGCGCGCAGGGCCCGGGCCAGGGCGACCGCGTCCTCGAGCGCCATGGACGCGCCCTGCCCGGCACCCACCGGGTGCGCCGCGTCGCCGACCAGCACGTGCCGGCCGTCCTGCCGGCGCGGTACCGGCGGCAGGACGTGGAACAGCGTCGCCGCGTCGATCCGCTCGGTCGCGCCGAGGATCCGCCGGGGCACCCGCTCGGCCGCGAACAGTTCGGCCAACTCCTGGGCGTCCAGCCTGATCCGGTCCGGCGCGACGGGGGCGGCGAGCTGCGCGGACCACCACACCGTGCCGTCCGGCGCGGGCAGGTGCGCGAACGCGCCGCGCCGCCCGAAGGTCATGTTGAACGTCCGCCCCGGGCCCGCCTCCGGCACTCCGCGGGCGATGCCGGCGACTCCGTACAGGCCCGCGTACGAGGGCTGCGGCCCGTCCGGGTCGAGCATCCGCCGGACGGTCGAGCGCAGCCCGTCCGCGCCGATCACCAGGTCGGCCCCGGCCACCGCCCCGTCCGCCGGCCCCGCCCCCGCTCCTCCCGGCTCGGCCAGCCGCTCGCCGACCACGATCCGCGCCCCGAGCCGCACCGCCTCCGCCCGCAGCGCCGCCACCAGGTCGGCCCGCATCAGCGTGACGCTGCGCAGCGGGTCGTCCGCCGTCCGGCCGCGCGGGACGTCGCCCAGCCGCTTGCCGCGCCCCGACCACATCAGCTGCCGGTCGACCTCGAAGCCCGCCGCCCGCACGGCGTCCAGGCAGCCCAGCGACTCCAGCGCCCGCAGGCCGTTGACGGCCAGGCTCAGGAACGCCCCGACCGGGCCGGCCGGGTCCGGGTACGCCTCGTAGACCGTCACCTGGGCGCCGATCCTGCGCAGCGCGATCGCGCTCGCCGCACCGGCCACTCCCCCGCCGATCACTACCGCTTCCATGTGTCCACCCCTCACTGAATCCTTGTTCAATGAATTCTGATTCACTGAACTGGGCGTCAGTATGATGTCCGCACGAGCGGCGGGTCAAGGCCCGACCGCGACGGGCCGGAACGGGCAGGGCGAGGCGGAGGAGGCCGGACGCGATGGGCGTGCGCAAGGTGCAGGCGGCGGAGACCAGGGCGGCGCTCCTGGAGGCCGCCCGGCAGCAGTTCGTCGAACGCGGGTACCTCAATACGAAGATCACCGACATCACCGCGGCCGCCGGCCGGGCCACCGGCTCGTTCTACGCGCACTTCGCCGACAAGGACGAACTGCTGCGCGCCCTGCTCGACGACGTCCGGACGCAGGCCCGCGAGCAGGTCGTCGCCGAGGTCCACCCGCGCGACCACGACCTCAGCGACCGGGCCCAACTGCGCGCCCACCTCGGCGCGTCCTGGCAGGCGATGCGCGACCACCTCCCGGTCACCATCGCCGTGTTCGAGTCGATCGTCGCCGCGGGCCCCCGCTCCGGCCGGGCCTGGCAACGCCTCACCGCGGACACCGACGTCCTGCGCGACCACCTCGACTACCTGCGCGAGCGGGGCCACCCGCTGCCCGGTGACCCCGCCCTGCTCGCCCCCGCGATGGGCGCGATGCTCTCCCTGCTCTCCTACGCCCTGCTCACCACCGAACGGCCCGCGCACGAGGACGCCGAGGTGCTCGACACGCTCGCCGACCTCCTCCTGCACGGCCTCGCCGGCCGCCCCCCGCACGCCCCCTGACCGCACGCCCCCGACCGCTCACCCCCGGGCCGTGCCCACGCCCCGGGCCGTGCTCGCCCCCGGCCGTTCACCCTCCGGCCGGTGCGGGCGCGGGCACCGCCCCGGCCAGCAGGTCGAGTTCGGCCTCGGTGTTGTAGTAGTGCGGCGAGGCCCGGACGACCGCGTCCAGGCCCCGGTCGTCGAAGTCCCAGCGGGCGTACTCGGCGAGGGAGACCGAGACGTTGATCCCCTTGTCGCGCAGGGCGCGGGCGACGTCCCGGCTGTCGTGCCCCTCGACGGTGAAGGTCACGATGGCGCACTGCCGCGCGCCCCGGTCGTGGACCCGCACCCCGGGCAGCGCCCGCAGCCGGTCGCGCAGGGCGGCGCCCAGCCGGGCCGTCCGCTCCCCGATCGCGTCGAGTCCCACGGCGAGCGCGTAGTCGACGGCGGTGCCGAGACCGATCCGGGCCGCGTAGCCGGCCTCCCAGCTCTCGAACCGGCGGGCGTCGGCCCGCACCCGGTAGTCGTCCGCCGAAGTCCAGGTGGCGGCGTGCAGGTCGACGAACGGGGGCTCCAGGTGCTCGCGGATCCGCGGCGAGCAGTACAGGAAGCCGGTGCCGCGCGGACCGCGCAGGAACTTGCGGCCGGGCGCGGTGAGCAGGTCGCAGCCGATCTCGCCGACGTCCAGCGGCAGTTGGCCGACCGACTGGCAGGCGTCCAGCAGGTAGACGGCGCCGGCCTCCCGCGCCACCCGGCCGATCTCGGCGACCGGGTTGACCAGCCCGCCCTGGGTCGGCACGTGGGGCGCGGCGATCAGCCTGACCCGCTCGTCGACCATCGCGCGCAGCGCCTCGACGTCCAACTGCCCGTCCGCGTCGTCGGGGACGGTCTCCACCCGCACCCCGTGCCGGCGGGCCGTCTGCAGGAAGGCCAGCGCGTTGCTCGCGTACTCGGCCCGGGCCGTCAGGATCCGGTCGCCCGCCGCCCAGGGCAGCGCGTAGAACGCCATGTCCCAGGCCCTGGTGGCGTTCTCCACCAGCGCGATGTCCTCCCGCCCGGCCCCCACCAGCCGGGCCAGCGAGTCGTACACCCCCTCGATCCGCCCGGCCGCCTCCGCCGCCGCCTCGTACCCCCCGATCTCCTCCTCCAGCCGCAGGTGCCCCACCACCGCCTCGACCACCGCCCTGGGCTGCAACGCGGCCCCCGCGTTGTTCAGGTGCACCACCCGCCCGACCCCCGCGGTCTCCCGCCGCACCCGCTCCACGTCGATCCCCGTCACCATCACCGGCTCCCTCCGACACCACTGCGGTCGAGAACGCCATACCCCACCGGGCCGCCGCCGCACCGGGCCGCCACCACTGCGGCCGCCACCACTGCGGCCGCCACCACTGCGGCCGCCACCACTGCGGCCGGCCTCCTCGACCAGGGTGGTGCTGGGTTCACCACGAAGTCGGGTGCGGGCTTCATGGTGCGCCCTCGCGGCGGTGTCCTACCGTCGAGTCGTGATGATTCGCCCCGGGCTGAAGCGCCCGGCACTCCGAGCCCGGCGGGTGCGGCGCGACGCCGGCTTCCTGGCCGCCGGTGTCCTGCCGCACCTGGCCCTGGTGCCGGTGTGGTCCTGGGCCGCGACGTCCACCGCCAGGACGGGGCACTGGAAACCGTCCCTCCAGGTGGCGGCCGTCCTGATCGTGCTCGGCGCCCCGCTGCTGACGGCCGTCCAACGGGTCCGTCACCGCGCCCTGCTCGGGGTGGACGTGGCGCCCGCGGCGCCCGTCCCCGAGCCGTGGTCGTGGGCGGTGGCGGCCCGGTGGCTGTGCCGCCGGCTGTCTTCGGCGCAGACCTGGCGCCGGGTCGGCTACCACCTGCTGCTCGGCCCGTTGCTGGCCGCCGGGGAGCTGCTGGTGCTGGCCGCCGCCGTCGCGGGCCTGGCCGGCGCCACCGCCTACGGCTGGGCCTGGGCGGTGCCCACGCAGGGCCGCCGGGGCTGGCTCGGGTACGCGACGCAACTGCCGTGCTACACGCTGGCCGGGCTGCTCCTGCTGGCCGTCCTGCCCTGGGTGGCGGGCGCGGCCACCCGGGGCGAGTCGCGCGCGGCCGCGGCCCTGCTCGGTCCCAGCCGCTCCCAGCGGCTCCAGCAGCGGGTCGAGCACCTGGCGGAGAGCCGCACCGGCCTGATCGAGGCGGTCGACGCCGAACGACGCCGAATAGAAAGGGACTTGCACGACGGCACCCAGCAACGGCTGGTCTCGCTCGCCGTCAACCTCGGCCTGGTCCTGGCCACCAACCCCGACCTGCCCGACGGGGCCCGCGCGGCGGTCGCCGAAGCACACCTGGAGGCCAAGCACGCCATCGCCGAACTCAACGACCTGGTGAGGGGCTTGCACCCCGCCGTGCTGGAGGACCGCGGGCTGGACGCGGCACTGTCCGGCCTGGCCGCCCGGCTCCCCCTGCCGGTGCGTCTGCGGGTCGACCTCGACGAGCGGGTGCCGCCCGGCGTGGAGTCGGTGGCCTACTTCGTGGTCTCCGAGGCCCTGGCCAACGTGACCAAGCACGCCGGGGCGACGCGCACCGAGGTGACGGTCAGACAGGTCGGTTCGGTGCTGCGGGTGAACGTCACGGACGACGGGCTCGGCGGCGCCGACCCCTCCACCGGGACGGGGCTGAGCGGGCTGGCCAGACGGGTCGGCTCGGTCGACGGCTCCTTCCACGTCAGCAGCCCCGTGGGCGGGCCCACCACCGTGACCGCGGAGCTGCCGTGCGCGCGGTGATCGCCGAGGACTCGGTGCTGCTCCGGGTCGGCCTGGTCAAGGTGCTGGAGATGGGCGGCTTCCAGGTCGTCGCCGAAGTCGGCGACGCACCGGCCCTGTTGGCGGCGGTCGAGCAGCACCGGCCCGAACTCGCCCTGGTCGACGTCCGGATGCCGCCCGCCTTCACCGACGAGGGGGTGCGCGCCGCCCTGGAGATCCGCCGCGGACGGCCGGGGACGGCGGTGGTGCTGCTGTCCCAGTACGTCGAGGAGCGCTACGCGGCCGACCTGCTGTCCGCCGACACCAGCGGCGTCGGCTACCTGCTCAAACAGCGCGTCGCCGACATCACGGAGTTCGTGGAGACGGTCCGCCGGGTCGCCGGGGGCGGTACCGCGCTGGACCCGCAGGTCGTCGCCCAACTGCTGCTGCGCCGCAGCAGCGACCCACTGGAACGGCTGACCCCGCGCGAACGGGACGTCCTGGCCCTGATGGCCGAGGGGCACTCCAACACCGGTATCGCGGAGGCCCTGACGATCGGTGAGAGCGCGGTCGCCAAGCACATCAACAACATCTTCGCCAAGCTCGACCTCCCGGTCGCCGACAGCGGCCACCGCCGCGTCCTGGCCGTGCTGCGCTTCCTCAGCACGGCCCGGGCCTGAACGTCCCCGTCCTGTCCGAAGTCCTGCCGGTGCTGGACGGGTTGGCGCGGCGGCTGGCTGCGGGCGACCACCTGGTGGTGCACTGCCGGGCCGGGATCGGCCGCTCCTCGCTGCTGGCGGCCGCCGTCCTGGTCCGCTCCGGCGCGGACCCGGACGACAGCTGGGCCCGGATCGCCCGGGCCCGCGGCCTGGCCGTACCGGACACTCCCGAACAGCGCGCCTGGACCGGCCTGCTCCCCCCGCGGGACGCCCTGACGCGCCGGCACCCCCGGCCCCGTTCAGCTGTTCCGCTCGCCCAGGACGCAGAATTCGTTGCCCTCCGGGTCCAGGAGGGTCACCCAGTGCTGCTCGTCCTGCCCGGTGTCGGCCCGCCGGGCACCGAGGGAGAGCAGCCGGGCGACCTCGGCCTCCTGGTCGTCGGGGCGGAAGTCGGGGTGGAGCCGGTTCTTCGCGGTCTTGCCCTCGGGGACGGGCACGAAGAGCAGCCCCGGCATCCGGTCCGGTTCGGGCCGGATCTCGATGATCTCCTCGGTTTCGTCGACCACCACCCAGCCGAGGGCCTCGGCCCACCAACGCCCGAGGGTGACGGGGTCGGAGGAATCGACGATGATCTGTTCCCATTCGAGTGCCATGGGCGTGAGCACAGACAACGCCGTCCGGCTGCCGGGGACGGGGACGACCGCCCTCGACCGCAGGTCAGGCGCCGTCCGTCCGGTCGATCCCGGTGTGCGGAGGGCCTCTCGGCGGGTCAGTGGTGGAACAGCCGCAGCCCGGTGTGCACCAGCGTGATGCCGTGCTCGGCGCAGGCCGCCTCGACCTCGGCGGAGCGCAGCGAGCCGCCGGGTTCGGCGATCGCGGTGACGCCGTGGCGGCGGGCGTGGTCGACGTTGTCGCGGAACGGCAGGTAGCCGTCGGAGACGAACGCGACGCCGTCCAGCCCGGCCGCCCAGCGGGCCCGCTCGTCGGCGCCGAGTTCGTCGGGGACGTCGCCGCCGTGCAGGGCGGCGGCGAAGCGGGTGCGCTCGTCGGGGGTCAGGTCGCCCTCCAGGTAGCGGATCTGCCAGTTGATCCGGTCCTGGCGGCGGACCTCGGGGCGGAAGTCGAGGGCCCGGACGGCGGGGTGGCGGCGCAGCCACCAGGTGTCCGTCTTGGCACCGGCCAGCCGGGTGCAGTCGACCCGGGACTGCTGGCCCGCGCCGATGCCGAGGGCGGCGCCGTCGCGCAGGTAGCAGACCGAGTTGGACTGGGTGCGGCGCAGTACGACGAGTCCGAGCAGCAGGTCGTCCGCGGCGGCGGGGGTGAGCGTGCCGACCCGGACGTCGGTGAGCAGGTCGGCGGTGAGCGGGGTGGTGTCGACGTCCTGGACCAGGCGCAGGCCGTGCACCTCGCGGGTCTCGACGGTGGGCGGGGTGTGGCCGGGGTCCGCCTCCAGGACGAGGTAGCGGCCGTTCTTCTTCCGGGCCAGCACGTCGAGCACGCCGGGTGCGTAGCCGGGCGCGACGACGCCGTCGGAGACCACCCGGGCGAGCAGGTCGGCGAGTTCGAGGTCGACCTCGTGCGAGACGGCGACGAAGTCGCCGTAGGAGGACTTCGGGTCGGCGTCGCGGGCCCGCAGGTAGGCGGAGGCGAGCGGGCCGACGGCGGCCGGGTCGAGGGCGTACGGCTCGGCGGTGGCCGGGTCGACCGGTCCGGCGAGGGCGGCGCCGGCCGGGGAGACGTGCTTGAAGGAGGCGGCGGCGGGGCGTCCGAACAGGGCGGCGGCCTCGCTGACGAGTTGCCAGGCGTTCAGCGCGTCCAGCAGGTTGACGTACGAGGGATGTCCGTTGAGCAGGCGCAGCGGCAGGTCGGTGCCGGGCGGCGGCTCGATCCGGGCGCGGGTGTTCTGCGGGTTGGTTCCGTACCGAAGGTCCATGGTGGTGGCCCCCTCCGTGAAGTCGCGTGTCGGCTTCGGAGGACACCCAGGCGGACGGTGCCGGTCCCGTGCTGTGCGGTGCCGCTCCCCGGTGGTGCTCCACCTCTCGCCAGTCGCGACGGCGCCGATGCTAGCAGCGCCCGCCGGGAGCCGGACACCGCCCGACGGGCGCCGCGCACCGCCCGCCGGTTCACGGACCCGCCCGCGGCGGCGTCAGTGGAGCTGCTCGCCGCCGTCGCGGTCCGCGCGTCCGGGCAGGATCGCGCTCGCGACCACGGTGAAGAGGTGGTCGGCGAGCGGGGCGAACGAGCCCTGGTCGCCGAGCCACGCGAGGGCCGCGATGAGGGCGAACAGTTCCGTGCCGTCGAGATCGGCCCGGGCCGCGCCCCCGGCCTGGGCGCGGACGAGGAGCCGGGTGCCCGCCGCGCGCATGGTGACGCACGAGGCGTGGAGCGCGGAACCGGTGTCCTCGATGGCGGCCGCCATCAGTTCGGTGACGCCCCGGTACTCGCGTGCGACCGTGACGCAGTCGCGCAGCCACGTGACGAGGGCGTCCTCGGGCGAGTCCGACGCTTCGAGTTCGCCCGCCCGCGCCGCCAGGGCGTCGAAGCCCTCCCGGAGCAGGGCGTCGAGCAGCGCCTCCCGGGTCGGGAAGTGGCGGTAGAGCGTGGGCAGGGCGACGTCGGCCCTCCGGGCGATGTCGCGCAGGGAGGCGTCGGCGCCCTGCTCGGCGACGGCGACGCGCGCGACGGCGAGCAGGTGGTCGCGGTTCTTCCTGGCGTCGGCTCGCAAGGGCCCTCCTTTGACAGGCGTAGCAGTGCTACGTATATTCGTACCACTGCTACGGATATACGTAGCGGTGCTACGCCTAGCCTATCCCGCCTGCGGGAAGAGGGAGAACCTCCATGTCCCCCCACACGATGAGGGCGATCCGGCTGCACGAGTTCGGCGGCCCCGAGGTGCTGCGCTACGACGAGGTGCCAGTCCCCCGGCCGCAGCCGGGCGAGGTGCTCGTCCGGGTCCACGCCGTCGGCCTCAACCCCCCGGACTGGTACCTGCGCGACGGGATGCCCGGCATTCCCCCCGAGCTGAGGCCGCCGGTGAGCCTTCCCGCCGTTCCGGGGTCGGACGTGTCGGGCGTCGTCGCGGCGGTCGCGGCGGACGTGGCGGACTTCTCCGTCGGCGACGAGGTCTTCGGCCTGCTCCGCTTCCCGAGCTTCGACGGCCGCGCGTACGCCGAGTACGTGACGGCGCCCGCCGCCGACCTCGCGCGCAAGCCCGCCGGCGTCGACCACGCGCACGCCGCGGGGGTGGCCATGTCGGGGCTCACCGCCTGGCAGCACCTGGTGGAACTCGGGCACGACCACCCGAACCCCCTCCAGCGGGCGCAGCACCGCCCCGTGCCGCTGGGCGCCGGGACGACGGTGCTGGTCAACGGCGCGGCCGGCGGTGTCGGTCACCTGGGGCTGCAGATCGCCAAGTGGAAGGGCGCGCGCGTCATCGCGGTCGCCTCGGGCGCGCACGAGCGGTTCCTGCGCGAGCTCGGCGCCGACGAGTTCGTCGACTACACCAGGACCCGGCCCGAGGACGCCGTCCGCGACGTCGACCTGGTGCTCGACACCGTCGGCGGCCCCGGGAGCGGTCGCTTCCTGCGGACGCTCAGGCGCGGCGGCGCGCTGTACAACGTCTTCCTCGCCGCGTACGACCCGGCGGAGGTCGCGCGGCTGGGCGTCACGACCTCGGGCACCCAGGTGCGTTCGAACGGCCGGCAGCTCGAAGAGCTCGGCCGCCTGCTCGACACGGGCGCGCTCCGCGTCGCCGTCGACAGCACCTTCCCGCTCGCGGACGCCCGGAAGGCGCACGAACGAGCCGCCCGCGGACACCTCCGGGGGAAGATCGTGCTCACCGCGGTGTGAGGCGGTCCGCTCGCTCGTGAACGCCGCAACGAGAACAACGAGAGCAACGAGAGCAACGAGAGCAACGAGAAGCGGATCCCCCGCGGCGACACGGGAACCTCGATGACGACGGTCGAGGCGGTCGACCGGGCCCTCGCCGCACGACGGGCCCGGCGTTCCGGCCCGGGCGGCGGCGTTCGAGTGGGTTCGGCCGTGTCGCGGGCGAGTGGGCCGGGGCGGGCGGCGGGGGCGCGGCTACCGTCGGAGTCCGGTCACCGGGTGCGGGTGACGCCACGCCCCGGGAGGGTCGATGCCTTCGTCCGACACCGCGTCAGGGTCAGCGCCGGGCCGGGGGCGTGGCCTGCTGTGGCGGCTGGGGACGTGGTGCGCCAGGCGCCCGGTGGTGGTGCTCGTGGGCTGGCTGCTGGTGCTGGTGGGGGTGCAGGTCGCGGACCACGCGGTGGGCGGCGCCTACTCGGACGACTTCTCGGTGCCGGGCTCGCAGGCGCAGGACGGCGCGGACGTGCTGGCCGCGCACGAGCCCGCGATCGGCGGGACGAGCGCGCAGGTGGTGCTGCACGACGGGCAGCCGCTGACGCAGTTCCAGGCGCAGGTGGACCAGGCGGTGACGTCCCTGCAGCACCTGCCGCACGTGCTGTCGGCGCAGGACCCGCTGCCGCCGCAGGGACAGGCCCCGCAGCCGGGCGGGCCGCTGTCCGCGGACGGGCTGACGGCGTACGTCACGGTGCGCTTCGACGGCGTGCTGGCGACGTTCGGCGACGACTACCTCGGCCAGGTGGACGCGGCGGTGGCGCCGCTGCGGCAGGCGGGCGTGCAGGTCGAGTACGGGGGCCCGCTGGGCGAGTTGGCGCGCCCGGCGCCGAGCGACCGGGTGAGCGAGCTGATCGGGTTCGGGGTCGCGGTGGTGGTGCTGCTGCTCGGCTTCGGCAGCGTGATCGCGGCGGGGCTGCCGCTGGTCAGCGCGCTGCTGGCGGTGGTGGCGGGTCTGGGGCTGCTGGGTCTGCTGGCGGCGCTGACGACGTTCGCGACGGTCGCGCCGACGCTGGCGACGATGATCGGGCTGGGCGTGGGCATCGACTACGCGCTGTTCCTGCTGACCCGGCACCGGCAGAACCTGATGGACGGCGCCGACCCGGTCGCGGCGGCCGGGCACGCGGTGGCGACCAGCGGCCGGGCGGTGCTGATCTCCGGCTGCACGGTGGTGGTCGCGCTGGCGGGCCTGTCGGTGTCGGGCATCTCGTTCATGGCGAAGCTCGGCCTGGCGGCGGGCGTCACGGTGGTGACGGCGGTGTGCGGCGCGCTGACGCTGCTGCCCGCGCTGCTGGGCGTGATCGGCCGCCGGATGGACCGCTTCGCCGTCCGCACCCCCGTCGCCGAGGGCGCCGCCGACGAGGCGGCGAACGGCCTGTGGCACCGGTACGCGCGGCGGGTCGAGCACCGCCCGTGGCGGTACCTGGCGGCGGGCCTGGTGACGGTGCTGGTGCTGGCGGTGCCGCTGCCGTCGATCCGGCTCGGGCACATCGGGGACGGCGCGGACCCCACCTCGTTCACCGACCGGCGGGCCTTCGACCTGATGTCGGCGGCGTTCGGCCCGGGCTCCAACGGCCCGTTGACGGCGGTGGTCGACCAGACCTCGGTGCCCGCCGCCGACCGCCCGGCGCTGGCCTCCGCCGTCCAGCGGGCGCTGACCGGCGTGCCGGGCACGACCGGTACGACGCCCCCGCTGCAGACCAGTTCGGACGGCGACGTCCTGTTCACCACCGTCACGCCCGCGCAGGCCCCGCAGGACCAGGAGACCACCGACCTGGTCGGCCACCTCTCCGACACCGTCCTGCCGGACGCGGTCGAGGGCACCGCCGCCACCACCTACGTCACCGGCACCACCGCCGCCCAGGTCGACTTCCTGGACCTGGTGGCGAGCCGGCTGCTGCTGATCATCGCGGTGGTGGTGGCGCTGGCCTTCCTGATCATCCTGCTGGTGTTCCGGGCCCCGCTGGTCGCGCTGAAGGCCGCCGTGCTGAACCTGGTGTCGATCGCCGCCTCGTACGGGGTGCTGGTCGCGGTCTTCCAGTGGGGCTGGGGCGGGCCGGTGCTCGGCGTGTCGGGCAAGGTCCCGATCGAGAGCTACGTCCCGATGATGATGTTCGCGATCGTCTTCGGCCTGAGCATGGACTACGAGGTGTTCCTGCTCTCCCGCGTCCACGAACGCTGGCGCCGCACCGGTGACAGCCGCGGCGCGGTCGCGCACGCCCTGGAGACCACCGCCCGGGTGATCGGCTGCGCGGCCCTGATCATGGTCAGCGTGTTCGCGGCGTTCATCGTCAGCGACAACGTGGTGATCAAGATGATGGGCCTGGGCCTGGCCGTCAGCGTCCTGATCGACGCCACCATTGTGCGCCTGCTGATGGTCCCCTCCGCGATGACCCTGCTCGGCCCGGCCGCCTGGTGGACCCCGCGCTGGATGTCCCGCCTGCTGCCGGACATCGACGCCGAGGGACTCGGGAACGGGTGACCCCGCCGACCGCAGGCGGGAACGGGCGTCGGCTCCGGGCGGCGGCCGCCATCATCCGCTCCAGGCGGCTGACGTCCCGTTCGAAGCCGAACTCCCGCAGCACGGTGGTCCAGCGGCTGTCGGCGGCGGGTCGATGGGTCGTCAACCCACTTGCCCGACAAAGTGTTTCGTGCCCCATCCGAACGGCGCGTACGGTCCTGCCCATGGAGAAATGGACCTATGCGACGGCCGGGGAACTCACGACGGCCCTGCGGGCCGGGGACGTCACCTCGGTGGAGTTGACCGAGGGCGCGATCGCCCGGATCGAGCAGGAGGACAGAGCGGTCAACGCGGTCTGCGCGCCGGACTTCGAGCGGGCCAGGGAGGCCGCGCGGGAGGCCGACCTGGCGTTGGCGCGCGGGGAGGAACGGCCGCTGCTCGGCATCCCGCTGACGGTCAAGGAGTCGTACAACGTGGCCGGGCTGCCCACCACCTGGGGCATGCCGCAGTTCCGGAACCACGTGGCGACCGAGGACGCGCTGCAGGTGGCCCGGGTCAGGGCGGCCGGGGCGGTCGTGCTCGGCAAGACCAACGTGCCGCTGGGGCTGCGGGACATCCAGACCTACAACGAGATCCACGGCACCACCAACAACCCGTGGGACCACGGCCGCACCAGCGGCGGCTCCTCCGGCGGATCGGCCGCCGCGCTGGCCGCCGGGTACGGCCCGCTGTCGCTGGGCACCGACATCGCCGGCTCGCTGCGCACCCCCGCCCACTTCTGCGGCGTGTACGCGCACAAGCCGACCCTGCACCTGCTGCCCACCCGGGGCATGGTGCCGCCGAACGCCCCCGCGCTGCCCGCCGACATCGACCTCGCGGTGGTCGGCCCGATGGCCCGCTCGGCCGGCGACCTGGCGCTGCTGTTCGACGTGATGACCGGCCCCGACCCGCTGACCCTGGGCCTGGCCCACACCACCGCGCTGCCGCCCGCCCGGCACGAGCGGTTGGACGGCTTCCGGGTGCTGGTCCTGGACGAGCACCCGCTGATCCCGACCGGCGCCGACGTCCGCGCGGGCATCGCCCGGGTCGCCGACGCGCTCGCCGACGGCGGCGCCCGGGTGGAGCGCCGCAGCCCGCTGCTGCCCGACCTCGCCGACGCCGCCCGGATCTACCCGCTGCTGATGTTCTCCGCCCTCGCCGCCGGCTTCCCCGCCGAGCTGTACGAGCAGGTGCGGGAACTCGCGGGGCGGTTGAGCGACGACGACCACAGCCTGTCGGCCGCCCGGCTGCGCGGCATCACGCTCACCCACCGCGAGTGGCTGGCCGCCGACCACCGCCGCGAACTGCACCGCCGCGACTGGCGCGGGTTCTTCGCCGAGTTCGACGCCGTCGTCGCCCCGATCACCCCCACCGCCGCCTTCCCGCACCAGCAGGACCCCGACCTGCTGGGCCGCCGGTTCACCGTGGACGGCACCACCTTCCCCTACTTCGACCAGCTGGCCTGGGCCGGCGTGGCCACCATGCCGGGCCTGCCCGCCACCGCCGTCCCCACCGGCCTCTCCGCCGAGGGCCTCCCGGTCGGCGTCCAGCTGATCGGCCCGATGTACGAGGACCACACCCCGCTGCGCCTGGCCGAGCTGCTGGAGGAGCGGCTCGGCGGCTTCCGCGCGCCCCGCTGACCCACCCCGTACGGGCCCGCCCGCCGATCACCCCCACGGTCGGCGGGCGGTGGTCGGCGGGCGGTCGGCGGACAGCCGACGGACGGTCAGCGGGCGGCCTGGTAGGCGCGTCCGGCGGCGGTGGCGGTGGTGCCGTCGGTGAACAGGCCGCTGCTGGGCTTCGCCGGGTCCGCGCCGAGGCCGAACCAGGCGTAGCGCTGGAGGTAGGGCAGCGCGTCGAGCGCCCCGGTGGAGGCGGTGACGAAGGCGGCCTGCTGGCCGGCGGTCGGGAAGCGGGTGCCCCGGGAGAAGTCGATCAGGGCGTACTCGGTGAGCCAGATCGGCTTGTGGTAGCGCTGGTGCACCGCCTCCAGGTAGGAGGTCAGCTGCTGGACGGCCTGCGGGGTGCGGAAGTCGCCGCCGTACCAGTGCAGTGCGATGAAGTCGACCCGGTAGCCCTTGGCGGCGGCGCCGGACATGAAGCGGTCCAGCCAGCCGCCTGGCGTGTCGGCCCCGTACGCCACCGCCGGGCTGCCCAGCGTCCGCCCGGCCTGCATCAGCTTCGGCCACAGCTCCAGCGCCTGGTCGACCGTCATGTTCGACTGGGCGGCCATGTCGGGTTCGTTGAACCCGAGCAGGTAGGGGCCGTTGGCGCGGGCCTGGGCGAGCGCGCTGTCGGTGACGGAGGACGCGCCCCAGATCATCGGAACGAAGGACGCCGACGCGGGCGTGGTGATGCCGGGGTGCTGGGGCGCCCAGGTGTAGTACCAGCCGGCCCCGGAGGCGGCCAGCGCCTGGCTGACGCCGTCGAAGGACCACACGCCGACGCCCTTGCGTTCGGACGTGGCGATCCCGGCCGACGGCGCGGCGGCGGTACCGGCGGCCGGCTTGGCCGAGGTGGCGGCGGACGGCGCGGGAGGGACCGAGGCGGACGCGGACGCCGAAGCCGACGCCGACGCCGACGGCGACGGGGAGGCCGTGGGCGAGGGCTGCTCGGGGAGCGCCGGGGCCGCCGCGTCGGCGGCGGTGGTGGGCAGCACGGCGGCGGCGCTCGCGGACGGCGCGCCCGCGGCCGCCGGGGTGTCGTGCCACCCGGGCGTCAGCTCGGCCCCGACCAGGACGGCGACCGCCGCCAGCGCCACCGCCGCACCGCCGAGCACCGGCTTGGGGAGGGTGGGGCGCGAACGCCGGTGCCCGGCCCGCCCGCGCACCCGGTGCCCGCCCCGCCCCGGCCCCGCGCCCGGTACCGATCCCTGCCCCGGTACCGGTCCCTGCCCCGGTACCGGTCCCTGCCCCGGCCCCGCCCCCGGGCCCGCCGCGGTGAGCGCGCCGAGGATCCGGGCCGGGTCGAGGCTCGGCGGGACGGCCAGCAGCGGCAGGCCGTACAGCAACCGTTCGGCGGGGAGCAGCCCGTGCCGGGTGTCGGCGCAGCGTTCGCAGTCGCGCACGTGCCGGGCCAGGCGCTTGCGCCACAGCGGGGCGGGGACGCCGTCCCAGTCGGCCGCGGCGGCGTCCAGGGCGGGGCAGCGCGGGTCGGCGGCCAGGGCGCGCACCACCAGGCGGGAGAGGTCGAGTTGCTTCTTCATCCGGCCGGTGCGGACGGCGGCGTGGCCGGAGCTGAGGCCCAGCGCGGAGACCAGGTCGGCCTGTTCGAGTTCGCCGGTCTCCTTGAGCCACCACAGGGCGAGCAGTTCGCGGTCGTCGGGGTCGAGCCAGCGGGTGGCCTCGGCGGTCTCGCGGCGCTGTTCGGTGAGGCCCAGGCGCAGGATGGTCAGGCCGGCGAAGTCGAGTGCGGGGTCGGGTATCGCCTCGGCGTCCTCCAGGCGGGCGGAGCGGTCGAGGGCGGCGGCCCGGTCCTGCTGGCGGTTGCGGACCTGCCGGACGGCGATGGCCACCAGCCAGGAGCGGAAGGCGGTGGGGTCCCGCAGGTCGGACAGCCCTCGCACCGCGCGCAACAGCGTCTCCTGTACGACGTCGTCGGTGTCGGCGTGGCCGTTCAGGGCCCGGCCGACGATGTTGTAGACCAGCGGCAGGCTCTGGGCCACCAGCTCTTCCAGTGCGCGCCGGTCGCCGGCGCGCGCCGCCGTCACCGTCCCGGCGTCGGGTCCGCTGCGTCTGGGGTGCGGCATGGGTGCGTTCCTCCACGTGGGTGCGGGCGGCGTTCTCCGTCCACGGAGACCGTCCGCGGGGGTGCCCGCCAACAGAAACTTCCGGCCCGTGGCGGGATTTCTGTTGGCGGGCGCGTCCGGCGGGGTCTCCGGTACGCACGCACGCACCACCGGGGAGCGGGAGGAGGAGGCACAGCATGGCACGAGGACGCCGCCGTCCCGGTACGGGGTCGGCCGCCGGCCGTCGCGCCCGCTCCCCCGGCTGAGCCCGGCGGCCGGGTGGCCCCCACCACCCGTCCGCCTCCGTCCCCGTCGGCCCGGGCGCCGCCCCGGCGCCCCCACCCGGCCCGGCGGGGCACCGCCGGGCACCGCGCCCCTCCCCCTGCACCGGGCGCGGTGCCCGGCCCTTCGCGCGCTCCCGCCCCCTCGGCCCGAACCCGCCCCGCCGGTGCGTCCGGTGGTCGTGTCGGGCGGCCTGTTACAGTCGGAAACGGCGCAACGGGTGCGCAACGCGGGGCACCGGCGGGTGCGCACGCGAGGTACGGAAGAGGGACAGCTGTGGCGGGTGACGACGACATCTCCGGGTGAGACCCGGTCCTGACGGCCACCGGTCGGCGCGCAGGAGCGCCGCGGGAGTGGTCCGTTTCGTCGTCCCCTTTTCCACTTCCCTTCCGGGCAGCGGCAGTTCACCATTCCCCCGCTGCCCTCGCACCGTTCGAGGTCTCACCGTGTCCGACGTCGCCGTCGTCTGCTCCCACCTGTCCTTCTCCTGGCCGGACGACACTCCGGTCTTCCACGACCTGTCGTTCAGCGTGCCGCCGGGCCGCACCGGCCTGGTCGCGCCGAACGGCTCCGGCAAGTCGACCCTGCTGCGGCTGATCGCCGGTGAACTCAAGCCCAGCGCCGGGTCGTTGACCGTCTCCGGCACGCTCGGGTACCTGCCGCAGACGCTGCCGCTGGCGGCGGACCTGACGGTCGCGCGGGTGCTGGGCGTCGACGCGGTGATCCGGGCGCTGGACGCCGTCGAGTCGGGCGACGTCGCGGAGGAGCACTTCGCGGTGATCGGCGACGACTGGGACGTCGAGGAGCGCACCCGCGCCCAGCTCGACCGGCTGGGCCTGGGCGGCCTGGCGCTGGACCGCCGGCTGGGCACGCTCAGCGGCGGCCAGGTGGTCTCGCTCGGCCTGGCGGCCCAACTGCTGCGCCGCCCGAGCGTGTTGCTGCTGGACGAGCCGACCAACAACCTGGACCTCGCCGCCCGGCACCGGTTGTACGACGTCCTCACCGAGTTCCGCGGCTCCCTCCTGCTGGTCAGCCACGACCGCGCGCTGCTGGACCGGATGGACCGGATCGCCGAGCTGGACGGCGGTGAACTGCGGCTGTACGGCGGCGACTTCACCGCGTACCAGGAGGCGGTGCGGGCCGAGCGGGAGGTCGCGGAGCGCAACGTCCGCAGTGCCGAGCAGCGCCTGAAGCGGGAGAAGCGGGAGCTGCAGCAGGCCCGGGAGCGGGCCGAGCGGCGGGCGGGCAACGCGGCGCGGAACCTGAAGAGCGCCGGCCTGCCGAAGATCTTCGCGGGCACCATGAAGCGCGGCGCGCAGGAGTCCGCGGGCCGCTCCGGCCAGGTGCACGCGGCGCGGGTGGACGAGGCGCGGGCCAGGCTGGACGAGGCGGGTCGGGCGGTGCGCGAGGAGCAGCGGCTGAGTCTGGAGCTGCCGGACACCCAGGTGCCGGCGGGGCGGACGCTGTTCCACGGCGCGGGCCTGCGGGCCGAGTTGGGCGGTGCGGAGGTGTTCGGGCCGGACGGGGTGGACCTGATCGTTCGGGGCCCGGAGCGGATCGCGCTGACCGGGCCGAACGGCGCCGGGAAGACCACCTTGATGCGGCTGGTCAGTGGTGATCTGCCGCCGCTGGGCGGGGAGTTGCGGCGCGGCGAGGGCCGGGTGGCATACCTGTCGCAGCGCCTGGACCTGCTGGACGACGGCCTGTCGGTGGCGGAGAACTTCGCCCGGTTCGCGCCGGAGCGGCCGGAGGCGGAGCGGATGAACCTGCTGGCCCGGTTCCTGTTCCGGGGCGCGGGGGCGCACCTGCCGGTGCGGGTGCTGTCGGGCGGCGAGCGCCTGCGGGCGACGCTGGCGTGCGTGCTGTGCGCGGAGCCCGCGCCGCGGTTGCTGCTGCTGGACGAGCCGACCAACAACCTGGACCTGGTGGGTGTGGGCCAGTTGGAGAGCGCGTTGAACGCGTACCGGGGCGCGTTCGTGGTGGTCAGCCACGACGAGCGGTTCCTGGCGGGCATCGGGGTGGGGCGCCGGCTGCTGCTGGCGGACGGCCGGTTGACGGAGGTGGCGGCGTGACGGCGCTGGTGGCACGGGACGTGGTCCGCGTCCTGGGTGGCCGCCGGGTGCTGGACGGCCTGTCGCTGACGGCCGCGCCGGGCCGCCGGATCGGCCTGATCGGCGAGAACGGCTGCGGCAAGTCCACCCTGCTGCGGGTGCTGGCCGGGGTCGACGAGCCCGATGCCGGGAGCGTCACCCGGCCCGCCGATCTCGGTTTCCTGCACCAGGAGTTGCCGTTCGACGCCGCCGCGACGATCTCCTCGGTGCTGGACGAGGCGCTGCGCGAGGCCCGTACGGACCTCGCCGAACTGGAGCGCCTGGGTGCCGAGCTGGCCGCCTCGCCCGAGCGGCACCCTGCCCTGCCCGGCCTGTTGGAGGAGTACGGGCGGCGGCTGGAGCTGGCCGAGGAGCGCGGTTCCTGGGACGCCGACCGCCGGGCCGCCCTGGTGCTGGACGGCCTGGGCCTGTCCGGTCTCGGGCCGGAGCGCACCCTCGGTTCGCTCTCCGGCGGCCAGCGCGGCCGGCTGGCGCTGGCGGCGCTGCTGGTGCGCCGGCCGTCGGCGGTGCTGCTGGACGAGCCGACCAACCACCTGGACGACGCCGCGGCCGCCTTCCTGGAGGCCCAACTGCCGTCGCTGCCGGGCGCGGTGGTGCTCGCCAGCCACGACCGGGCGTTCCTGGAGGCGGTCTGCACCGACCTGGTCGACCTGGACCCGTCGGCGGACGGGCCGGTGCGGTTCGGCGGCGGCTACCTCTCCTACCTGTCCGCGAAGCGGGCCGCCCGGAGCCGCTGGGAGCGCCAGTACGCCGAGGAGCAGCAGGAGTCGGAGCGGCTGCGGCACTCGGCGGGGGTGACCGCGCACCGGGTGGCCCCGGACCGGGGGCGCACCGACAACGAGAAGATGGGGTACGGGCACCGGGCGGGCCGGGTGCAGCAGCAGGTCTCCCGCCGGGTGCGCGACGCGTCCCGGCGGCTGGCGGAGCTGGAGCGGGCGCGGGTCGCCGAGCCGCCCGTCCCGCTGCGTTTCGCCCCGCCCGCGCTGGTGGCGGGCGCGGAAGAAGGGGAGACCGGCCCGCTGCTCGCCCTGCGGCGCGTCGGCGTCCCCGGCCGGCTGCCCCCGGTCTCGCTGGAACTGGCCGACGGGGAGCGGCTGTTGGTGACCGGCGGGAACGGGACGGGCAAGTCGACGCTGCTCGCGGTGCTGGCCGGTCGCCCTGCGGCGGGCGGGGTGGTGCACCGGCGGCCCGGCCTGACGGTGGGCCTGCTGGCCCAGGACACCGTGTTCGCGCGCCCGGACCGCACCGCCCGCGCCACCTACGCGCTGGCGCTGGGCCCGGAGCGGGCGGAGCGGGTGCCGCTGGTGGCGCTGGGCCTGCTGGCGGCGGCGGACCTGGACCGCCCGGTCGGCGCCCTGTCGGTGGGCCAGCGCCGCCGGCTGGCGCTGGCCCTGCTGGTGGCGCGCCCGCCCCGGCTCCTGCTGCTGGACGAGCCGACCAACCACCTCTCGCCGCTGCTGTGCGACGAGTTGGAGGAGGCGATCGGCGCGGGCGGCCCGGGGGCGGTGGTGGTGGCGGGGCACGACCGCTGGCTGCGCCGCCGCTGGCGGGGCCGGGAGCTGGCGCTGGGCGCCCGGCCCTGAAACGGCGGCGGCCACCGTCCCCCGGCCCGGGGACGGTGGCCGCCTGCGTGTCAGGTCCTGCCCTGGCTACCCGCCGTTACGGGTAGGAGACCAGGTTGGAGGGGACGGTCCCGGTGCCGGAGGTGCCGGCGCCGGTGTTGTTGACCACGTGCAGGAACTGGCCGTTTCCGCCGAGCGAGTTGACCAGGACGTCGTGCAGCTTGACGCCCGCGGTGTCCGGGACCTCGAAGCCGTGGTCCATCACGATGGTCGGGTCGACGTTGAAGTAGCAGTAGCTGCCCAGGCCCCAGCCCTCGTGGGTGGTGACGTTGCTCTCGACCTTGTAGGCGGCGTAGCCCTTGGTGGTGCCGTTCTGGATCGCGGCCTGGTTGGGGGCGTCGTAGGCCTTCTCGTTCTGGAAGAAGATCGTCCGGCCGCCGTTGCCCTTCCACCACACGTCGTACTTGTTGAAGTGCTCGACGAACAGGCCGGTGGCGAGGACGTCGTTGCCGCCGACGACGAAGCCGTAGTCGGAACGGTTGCTGTCCCAGCCGACGCCCGCGCCGTGGTCGGCGCGCCAGATCCAGGTGTGGTCGACGACGGTGTTGTTGCTGTTGATCACCATGCCGTTGGTGGCCTTGCCGGCGGTGACGCCGCCGACCCGGACGAAGACGTCCTGGATGACGATCGGGTCGGCCGCGTGGCCGGCGCCGGGGGTGGCGTTGCCGACCTGCAGCAGGGCCGGGGAGTTGACGGTGCCGGCGTCCAGCAGCAGGCCGGAGACCTTGACGCCGTCGACGTCGGCGACCTTGACCGCGGTCACCCCGTTGTCCGGGATGACGGTGGCGAGGCCGAGGCCGAGCACCACGGTGTCCGGGCGGGTGATGTTGATGGACTGGTCGACGTGGTAGACGCCGGGGGTGAAGAGCAGGTTGAGGCCCTGCGCGAGCGCCTGGTTGATGCTCGCGGCGGTGGCGCCGGCCTTGACCACGTAGAACTGGCTGAGCGGCAGCGAGCTGCCCTGCGGGGTGCCGCTGCCCCAGGAGGTGCCGCGGGCGTTGGTGCGCTTGGCGGGCACGAACACCTTGTAGTCGTTGCCGTCCAGGTACAGGAACGGCTTCTCCTGCGAGACCGGCGTGGTGTCGAGCGTGGTGTACGGCGGGTTCGGGAAGCCCTGGGCCGGGGCGCCCTGGACGCCGGAGAAGGTCTGGTTCCACACGCCGTTGGAGAACCCGCCGATGGAGCTGTCGCGGGTGTACCACTGCTGCTGCGAGTAGTTGCCGACCTGGCCGTCGATCTTCGAGTCGGCGATGTAGCCGCCCGAGGCCCAGCCGTAGCCGTTCGGGGCGAGGTTGAGGCCGCCCTCGACGTGCATCCGGCGGAACGGCGCGGCCTGCGAGACGGCCCAGCGGTCGGTGCCGCTGACCGGCTTGAGGTGCAGGTTCTCGGCGGATCGCCAGAAGTTCTGGGTGGCGTTGCCGTTGAACCAGCCCGCGTCGACGGTGACGTCGCCGTTGAAGGTGGTGTCGTCCGGGTTCAGGCCCAGGCCCGCGATCGAGGTGTAGAAGCCGATCTGGGCGTTGATGTTGTTGTACGTGCCCGGCTTGAACAGCAGCGCGTAGCGGTCGGTGCCGAACTGGTTCGACTCCTGCTTGGCGAAGACGGAGTCGACGGTGGCCTGGATGTTCGGCGTGGACGGGTCGAAGACCAGCACGTTCGGGCCGAGGTCGCCGCCGCCCTGCACCGGCGGGGTGGTGGAGCCGCCGCCACCGGTGTGCACGCCCATCTCCCACAGCGAGTAGCCGTAGGTGGTGGCGCGCTGGGTGCCGTACATCCGGACGTAGCGGCCGGAACCGGAGACGTTGAGCGTCTCGGTGCCGCCGGCGCCGGTGGTGGTGGAGTAGATCGTGGCCCAGGTGGTGCCGTCGCTGGACGCCTGGATCTGGTACGCCTTGCCGTAGGCGGCCTCCCACTTGAGGTCGACCTTGCACAGCTGCTGCACCGAGCCGAGGTCGACCTGCAGCCACTGCGGGTCGGCGGCGGCCGAGGCC
The DNA here is from genome assembly GCF_000716545.1 of Kitasatospora phosalacinea. Lineage (GTDB taxonomy): Bacteria > Actinomycetota > Actinomycetes > Streptomycetales > Streptomycetaceae > Kitasatospora > Kitasatospora phosalacinea. The sequence goes on along the minus strand of NZ_JNWZ01000081.1, from coordinate 1,073 downwards.
CAGCGGGTACCGGTGTTGCCGTCCACGGCGGAGGACGCCGGGGTGCCGCCGTTCTCGGTGGAGGACGCGGTGGCGGCCTTGCCCTGCGCGGCGTTGTCGGTGGAGCAGGTGGAACCCGAGGGGGTGGACGGGTTGCCGGTGGGGGTGCCGCCCAGGGTGCCGAAGACCTGGAACTCCCAGAGGGAGTAGCCGTATCCGGTGCCGCGGGTGATGCCGTTCATCCGGACGTAGCGGCCGGAGCCGGAGACGGTCAGGACCTCGGTGCCGCCGGCGCCGGTGGTGGTGGAGTAGACCGTCGTCCAGGTGGTCCCGTCGTTGGACGTCTGGATCTGGTACGCCTTGCCGTAGGCGGCCTCCCAGTTCAGCTGGACCTTGCTGATGCCGGCGACGGCGCCCAGGTCGACCTGCAGCCACTGCTGGTCGGAGGCCGCCGAGGACCAGCGGGTGCCGAGGTCGCCGTCGACGGCGGCGGTGGCCGGGGTGCCACCGTTCTCGGCGGACGAGGCGGTGACCGTCTTGCCCTGGGAGATCAGCGAGTCCGCGGCCTGCGCGGTGCCCGGGATCGTCATGACAGCACCCGCGACCAGGGCCGCGGCGGCGAGTACGGCAGGCATCCGGCGCATGGGGGCGCCGGAAGGGGGAGGGGCGAGCCGCATGGCTCCTCCTGTGAGCAGTGGGGTGGGGTGGGGTGGGGGTGGGAAACGCTGGAGAGCGCTCTCCTGGCGGAGTGTCGGGGCAGGAGACACCGGGCGTCAAGCCGTACGTGGGGACGACTTGAAACCTCGGCTTCACCTGGAGGAAACGCCGCCGCATCAGGTTAGTTCATGGCGAGAGAAAAGTAGAGCCCCTGACGCCGACATCTCAATTTCCCTGGATCGCCCTGGGAGAGCGCTCTCCCAACAGGCCGTCGGCGCGGACCTCGACACGCACCCGGGAGGCGGGCCGGAGACAGCCGGCCCGCTCCTTCACCCCTACCCACCGACCGCCGACCGCCAACGGCCCACCCGCACCCGGGCGCGGCCTCCTCAACAACCGCCACCCGGAGGGGAGTTCACCCGCCCCCGCTCCCGCCC
>NZ_JNWZ01000080.1 GCF_000716545.1 Kitasatospora phosalacinea | reverse complement strand
GCGTGGTGGAGCCTAGAGAACTCCCATCATCGCAGGTCGCAAGGCATCTCTTCGTTCTACGGGACCTTCCCGACAGCGATCACCCGGTGGATCCGGGCTGAACCACCGCCCGAAGACGCTCGCAAGAGGACGCCGCGCCCGGCCCCGCACGGATGGTTCCCGTGCGGCGCCGGGCCCGGCGTCCTCGCTGCCGGTCAGTCGGTCCGGACCCACTCCTGTCCGCCCGTCAGGCGGTACCGGGCCTGCGGCCGGTCCCCGGCCGGGTGCGGGGCCCCCTCGTGGACGCCGCTCCCGGTCAGGGAACGGGTCGGTTGCAGGGTCAGGCAGTAGTCCTTGGCGTTGAAGGTCTGGGCGACGACGGTGCTGATGTTGGAGCTGGACGGGCTGGTCACCAGGATGTTCTTGATCGTGGTGCCGGTGCCGTCGACCGACAGCACCCCGACCGTCCGGGTCATCGCGTTGAGCACGCCGAACTGGAGCTCCTGGTTGGTGTCCACCGTGAACTTCACCTGGGTGGTCTCGGTGTTGGTGCGCTTCCACTCGTGCGAGTAGGTGGCCTTGAACGCCATCTGGAAGGCCGCGGTCGCGGTGAGCTTGAGCTGGCCGGAGGCGGTGGCGCTGCTGCTGGTGGTGGACGATCCGCCGGTGGTGGTGTCGGTGTTGGGGCCCTTGTCCTTGGGGGCGGTGGTGTCGGTGTGCGAGGTCTCCGTCTTGTCGGAGTTCGCCACCGTGCCGGACACGTTGGTGGTGTTGTCGATCGTCCCCTCGACGGTGGCGGAGCCGGAGATCTCACCGGCCAGGTTGTCGGTCGCGCTCGACTCCATCACCACCGTCCGGTACACCGCGATCTTCTGGTTGGTGCAGTTGATGACGGTGTTGCCGACCGAGACGACGGCGGCGGTGCGCTCCACCGCCAGCCCGGGGAGGAACCGGAAGCCGCACCCGTACTCGCGCCCGCAGCCGCGCGCCACGGCGGCCGCGTCGGGCAGCGGGGTGTCGCCGTCGAAGGCCCGCGCCACCAGGTCCTCCACGGCCTGCTGCGGCGCCGACTCGTCCGCGAACGCGGGCCCGGCCGTCGGCCCGCCGACCAGCAGCAGCGCGACGGCCAGCGCCGCGCCCCGCTTCACCGCTTGCTCCAGGTGCCCTCGGCGGTGCGCACGTACACGGCGTCCGGCACCCGCCCCGGCGGCTCCGGCGCCACCGTCACCGGGCCAGGTTCCGCCGCCGCCCGGCCCGGCGGGCGCAGCGCCAGGCAGACGTCCGGGCGGGAGAAGGTCTGCGCGACGATGGAACTGCTGGTGGCGACGGACGGGCTGTCCACCACCACGTTCTTGACGAACCGGCCGGTGTGGTTCACCGACAGGATGCCGACCACCCGCGTCACCGCGGTGAGCGTCCCGAACTGGAGCTCGTCGTTGGACGACACCGTGAACACCACCCGGGTGGTCTCCCGCACGGTGGCCTGCCACTGCTTGGAGTAGGAGGCCTGGAAGGCGAGTTCGAAACTGGCCTTGGCGCCCAGGTGGAGGGCGTTCGAGCCGGCCACGGTGGTGGTGTTGTCCTTGTTGTTCTGGAACTTGTCCTGGGTGGTCGGGCCCTTGTCCTTGTTCGGCCCGTACTCGATGGTGCTGTTGGTGGTGCCGTTCGCCTGGCTGCCCTGCGCGGAGGCGGTCACGGTGGTGTCGATGCTGCCGGTGACCGTGGCCTTGCCGGAGATCGAGCCGCCGATGTTGTCGGTGCTGCTGCTGGCCACCGTCAGGGTGCGGTCGACCTCCATCGGCTCGCCGGTGCAGTTGATCGCGGCGTTCCCGATCGAGGCGACGGCGCTGCCGAACAGCCCGATCACCCGGTCCGTCGCCCGGAAGGTGCAGGTGCCCGGCTGGTCGCACTGCGCGGCCACCTCCTCGGGCGAGGCCAGCTTGGTGTCACCGTCGTACGCCTCGGCCACCGGCATCGGCGGCAGCGGCGCGGGCCCGGCGGATCCGGCCGCCTCAGCCGTCCCGGTCGCCTCGGCGGCCGCGGCCGGCGCGACCGGTGCGGCGAGCGGCACCAGGCCGCCCAGGACCGCCAGCCCGGTCAGCGCGGCCCCCGGCGCCAGCGCGGCGCACCTGCTTATCCACCTGGCCGTTCGCACCGTTCGCACCGTTCGCGCCGTTCGCGCCGTTCGCGGGCATGCGGAACCAACCACGGACGTGCTCCTCACTCGTCGACGACCCCCGTACCCGAGCCGTCCGAACGGGCACCGAACCCGTGGACGGCCCCCCGCCCCATCCTCCGCGACCTCCGGATCGCAGGCGAACGGTCGGTCGTCGCGGGTGCGCCATTCGATGGGACGTCACCCGGTGGGACGTCAAAGGGCGCCCAGCGGTGGCGGATCAGGCCCGGCGCGGGGCCTTTCGCAGCGGGAACCAGCGTTCGGCCGCCGCCCGCGCCTCCTCGGTGAGTACGGTGTACGGGACGGGCTCGCGGCCCGCCGCGCGCACCAGGTCCTCCAGGTGGTCGCGCAGCAGCCACACGTCCTCCGGGTCCGCCCCGGCGACGTCCAGCGCCTGCGCCAACCGCTGCTCGTCGAAGCCGAGTTCCGCCCCGGCCCGGCCCGCGTCGCCCCCGGTCAGCTCCAGGTTGGCCCGCAACTCGGCGGCAGTACGGGCGCACTCCTCGGCATTCAACGACACGGTGACCCCTCTCCGAACGGGCGGACGGCTGGACGGCTGGACGGGCGAGCGGTCACCACCCTTGCCCGCCCTGCCCGCATGCTACCGACGCGTCCGCCGTCGGAGCGCCGCCGTCACCGCTCGGCGCGGCGCCGCCGCCGGTACTCCGCCGGCCGGCCGCGCACCTGCTGCTCGTCGTGCAGGTACGGCTCGCCGGGGCCGTGCCGCAGGTCGATGCCGTGGAGCAGTTCCAGCGCCCAGCGGGAGGTCTCGTCCCGCTCCCGCGCGTCGTCCGACAGCCTCCGGCCGGCCCAGCGGTCGACGGCGTCCCGGTCCGCGGTGCCGTCCGCGACCTCGGCGAGCCGCCGCCCGGTCCCGTCCTCCGTCACGCCTCCTCCGCTTCCGCCGATGCCAACGACTCCGCCGGCTCCGTCGCCTCCTGCGCGCCCACCGCGTCCGCCGCGTCCTGGGCGGCCATCACCTGGTCACCGTACGCGAAGGCCCAGGCGCCGAAGGCGTCGATGGCGGGCAGCAGGGTCCGTCCCAGCGCGGTGAGTTCGTAGGTCACGCCGGTGCTCCCGGGGCGCGGCGGGTGGCGCTCGACCAGGCCGTTGTACTGCAGGCGGCGCAGCGTCTCGGTGAGGACCTTGGAGCTGATGCCGCCGATCCGGCCGCGCAGTTCGGCGGGTCGGTACGGGCCGTCCCGCAGGGCCCAGAGCAGCACGGCGTTCCAGGTGTTGGAGAGCAGGTCGAAGGCGAGGCGGGCGCGGCAGTCGGCGAGCAGTCGGTCAGTGGTCACGTACCGAATGGTGCCCGACCGTCTCCCTAGGCTCGTGTCCGAGGTCGGAAGCTCTTGGAACGGGAGACAGTTGATGAGGATCGGCATTCTGGGGACGGGCAACATGGCGGACGCGCTGGGCACCCACTGGGCGCGGGCCGGACACCGGCTCACCGTCGGCGGCCGCGACCTGGCGAAGGCCGGACGCCTGGCCGAGCGGATCGGGCACGGGGCGCGGCCCGGCGACCTGCGGGCGGCGGCGGACGCCGACGTGGTGCTCGTCGCCCTGCCGTTCGGGGCCGGCGCGGAGGTGGTCCGGGCGCTCGCCGAGCCGCTCGCGGGGCGGACCCTGCTCGACTGCGCCAACCCGGTCGGCCCCGGCTTCCGGCTGCTGACCAGCCACGGACCGTCCGCCGCCGAGCAGTTGGCGTCCGCCGCACCCCGCTCCCACGTGGTCAAGGCGTTCAACCTCTGCCACGAGGACGTCTGGCGGATGCGCCCGCCGGTCTTCGACGGCCGCCCGCTCGCCGTCCCGCTGTGCGGCGACGACGCCACCGCGCTGACCCGGGCATCCGAGCTGGTGAGCGACCTGGGCTGCACCCCGTTCCCCACCGGCGGCCTCGACCGGGCCGGCCTGCTGGAGGCCACCGCCGCCCTCTTCATCGGCCTGTGGGTCGGCACCGGCGCGGACGCCCAGGCCATCGCACCCCCGCTCGCGTACGCGTCCGGCCCGATCGGCGGCTGACCGTACGCCGCCTTCCCTACTGCGCGCCTTCGTCGACGCCGTCCGGCGGCCGGGGTCCGGCCAGGAGCCCGTGCGCGTACCGGTTCTCCGGGTCGAGCTCCCGGACGGCCTGCCGGGCCTCCCCCGCCCGGCCCGTCTCGCCGAGCAGCCGGACCAGGGCGTACAGCGCGCCACGGTCGCCGTCGGCGGCCCGGGCGCGCAACTCCGGCGCCATCCCCCGTTCCCGCAGCGTCCGGTTGAGCCTGCGCCCCGCGTGGACGTCCGTCCGGGCGAGCCGCTCCAGCTCCTCCAGACGTCCCGCGTCGACGAGCAGGTCCATGTGTCGGAGGTGGTCGTCGTGGGCGCGGTAGTCGGTGGAGTAACACTCGGCCCGGGCACTCACCAGCCCGATGGCGGTGTCCCAATCGCCGCGGCGCACCGCTTCCTCGACCTGCTCGCACCCTTGCGGAGGACGGACTCCGCTGCCCGGACCCGCGCTCCCGGCCCGCCCGTTCGGCATCGCCACCACTGCCCCTCGGTTCTCCCGCCCCACCGCGTCCGACCCTTCGCCCGGTTCCGCTTCCAACTCTGCCGCCCCACCGAGCCGACCGCCCGACCGCCCTCCGACCGCCCGTCCGTCCGGTTCAGACGGCGCGCAGCAGGTGGTCCGTCGGGGCGTAGTCGATCTTCCAGTCGACGTAGACCCCCGGCGCGCCGTCCCGCAGGCAGCGCAGCCCCACCGTCACCCACCGCACCGAACCGTCGGTCCTCAGCGAGAACGCCACCGCCGCCTCGAACTCGTCTCCCCCGCACGGGCATTCGGCCACCTCGGGCTCGGCTTCCACCCACACTTCCGCGCTGTCCGCGAGGAACGCCCGCTCCTCGCAGCGGACGCACTCCCGCCCGGCGCACCCCTCGGTGTCGTCCACCCGGACGGTGAACGCCCGCCCGCCGCACCCCTCGCACACGCACCCGGCGAGCAGCACCGGCCGGTACTCGGCGGCCTCGCGCAGGAACTCCGCGAGCTCCGCGGAGACGGCCGCGCCCTCCCGCTGATCAGCATCCACGTCCTCATCCTGGCAGCACCCCCGGACATCCGGGCCCGCCCCTGCTCCACCCCGCCCCGCCCCGCCGGTTCAGGCGGCGCCGGTCCGGACCGGGGAGGGCGCCCCGGGGCGGCGGAGCGACGTGCGGCGGGCGACCAACTCGCGTGCGGCGTCCGCGCAGTGCGGGAAGTCGAAGGCGAAACCGGCGTCCAGCAGGCGGCCGGGGACCACCCGACGGCTCTTCAGCAGCAGCTCGGTGTCCGTCCGGAGTGCGAACGCCCCGAGTTCGGCCATCCAGCGGGTGGCGGGCAGGCCCACCGGCACGCCGTTGGCGCGCCGCACCTCCCGCATCAGCTCCCGGTGCGGCAGCGGGTTCGGTGCGGCCAGGTTGACCGGCCCGGACAGTTCCTCCCGCTCGACCAGGAAGCGCACCGCCCGGACGAAGTCCCGCTCGTGGATCCAGGAGACGTACTGCCGCCCGCCCGCGACCGGTCCGCCCAGGCCGAGCCGGGCCAGCCGGGACAGCACGTCGAAGACGCCGCCCCGGTTCGGGCTGAGCACCATCGCGGCCCGCAGCGCCACCTTGCGGGTGCCGGGCGTCCGGGCCCCGTCCTGCGCGGCCTCCCAGTTCCGGGCGATCCGGACGCTGTACTCCCAGTAGTTCGGGACGCCCGGCTCGGCGCCGCCGATGACGCCGGTCGCCTCGTCGTTCGGGGCGTCGTACCGGTGCGCGTACACCGTGGCGGTGCTCATCTGCAGCCAGACCCGGGGCGGGCGCGCGGCGGCGGCGATCGCCTCGCCGACCACCCGCGCCGAGTCCACCCGGGAGTCCATCATCTGCCGGAGGTTCTCCGGCGTGTAGCGGCAACTCACCGTCCGACCGGCCAGGTTGACCACCGCGTCGGCGCCGTCCAGCTGCTCGGCCCAGCGGCCGAGGGTCCGGCCGTCCCAGGCCACGTGGTGCGGAGCGGTGGGCGTCCTGGTCAGGATCACCACCTGGTGCCCGTCGGCGCGCAGCGCACGCTCCAGCATCGTGCCGACCTGCCCGGTCCCACCGGGGATCACGTACTTCACGGGAGAGAACGTATACCGAAAACTGAACCCGTTCAATTTACCCCCCGCAAGACCCTCCCACCCCTCCTCCCGCTGCCCGCCCGAGCCGCCCGCCCTCCCCGTGCCCATGCCCGTGCCCGCGCCTGTGCCCGTGAACCCCGAACAGCCGGATCCGGCCGAACTCTCCCTCCTGTGCGACGCCTTCGGCATCGACCCCGCCGACACCGCAGACGGACGCCGACCCGGCCGCGCACCTCGGCGCCTGACACCCTCCGCTCCCCGCCCCTTCCCGGCTGCGATCATGGTCCGCGTCACCGGCGGGGCCGGAACGCCGAGCAGAGGGGGAAGCGGGTGGAACTGCGGCAGTTGCGCTGTTTCGTCGCCGTCGCGGAGGAGTTGCACTTCGGCCGGGCCGCCGAGCGGCTGCTGCTCGGACAGCCCGCCGTGAGCCAGCAAGTACGGCGGTTGGAGCGCGAGTTGCGGGTCGAGCTGTTCGACCGCTCGCCCCGGCACGTGCGCCTGACGCCGGCGGGCGAGCGCTTCCTGCCCGCGGCCCGGAACGTACTGGCGGCCGAGGACGCGGCCCGCGCCCTCGCCGCCGACCTGGCCGCGCCGACCGTGCTCCGGCTGGGCACCGTCGGCGGGCTCGGGGAGCGTTTGGACGACATCCTGGACGCCTACCGCCGCCGGGCCCCGGCCGTGCGCGTCGAGCTCCACTCCGAGCCCGTCCGGGAGCGGCTGGCCCGCCTCGCGGACGGCCGGCTCGACGCCGCCTTCGTCCGCGGCGCGGTCCCCGGCGACGACGACCTGCGCTACCTGCCGCTCTGGCAGGACGAGTTGGTGATCGCACTGCCCGCCGGGCACCCGCTGGCCGAGCGGCCCGCGATCGACCTCGCCGAACTCGCCGGGCTGCCACTGCTGCTGACCGAGCGGCGCAACCACCCGGCCCTGGTCGACCTGGTGACGGACGCCTGCGAGCGGTCCGGCTTCCGACCGCTGTTCGGGCCGCCGCACAGCACCCTGCAGAACACCCTCGCCACGATCGGCGCCGGCGCCCCGATGTGGACGGTGGTGTACGCGGCCAACGCCCGGATGACGCACGCCCGCCGGGTCGCCTTCCGCCCCTGCCGCACCCCGCTGGCGCTGCCGGTGTCGCTCGCCGTCCGGCGCTCCGCCCCGCCGCCCCGGCTGCTCCTGGAGGCCTGCCGCCGGACGCCCGCCCCCTCCCCGACCGGCGACGATCAGGATCCGTGATCGCTGCGAGAGCGGATCGGGTCTGGGTGCGGGCGGCCGGATCCGGTGGACTGGTGTCGGCCGGAAGGACCGGCCCGCAGGACGGACACCAGGAGTCGAAGATGCCGATCGTCACCATTCAGCAGGGCCCGCGCGGGGTGGAGCAGAAGCGCGAACTGGTCGCCCGGGTCACCGAGGCCTTCGTGGCAGCCCTGGACTGCCCGGCCGAGAGCGTCCTGGTCTGGATCCAGGAGTACCCGGCCGAGAACTGGGGCAAGGCCGGCAAGCTCACCGCCGACCAGTAGCCCCCCGACCGGGCCCGGCCGGGGGGCGGACTCGGGAGCGACGCCGAGAGGTTTCCGGGGGACGCCCCGGAAACGCCCGCCGGGACGACCGACCGGACGTCACCCAGCGTGTCGGATCCGCGCTCGAAGCGCCGTCCGCAGCGCCCGCGACCGCCTTCCGCCCGGCGATTCGTGACTGGGCGTAATCGTTTGACCGGCCTTCCGGGTCCGTGCGATCTTGCCCTGCGGCCGGGGAGGAGCCCCGGCCTCGCAGAGGGGGGCTCGGATGGGCAAGGACGATTCCGCGCGGAACGACGACGCGTTCCGCCGGCGGGCGCTGCTGACGGGTGCGGCGGCGGGCGTCGCGGGCATCGCGGTGGCGGCGAACGCCCGGTCGGCGTCGGCGGCGGTCGGCACCGCGAGCGGGGTGGCGGACTGGTTCGACGTCAAGGACTACGGCGCGACCGGTGACGGCACGACGGACGACACCGCGAAGGTCCAGCAGGCGATCGACGCGGCGGCCGTGCGGGGCGGCACGGTCTACTTCCCGGCCGGCAGGTACCTGGTGACGCCGCCGGCCACCGGCACGCCCGCCCTGGCCGTGGGCGGCAACGGCGTGCGGCTGACCGGCGCGGGCAGCAAGGCGTCGATGCTGGTCAAGGGCGGCAACGGGCCGCTGCTGCGGATCTCCGGCGCGGGCCCGGACGCCACCGGCGCGACCCACCGGCGGTACTGCTCGGTGGAGGACCTCGGCTTCAACGGCAACGGCAGGACCGGCCTGGTCCTGGAGCTGTACTACAACGACAACACCGTCGTCCGGGACGTCTACGTCACCAGCAACCCGGACCTGTGCATCGACGGCGTGGAGCTGTGGGACTCGCGCTTCCAGAACCTGGTGGTGGAGTCCAGCACCGGCCCGCTCAACAGCAACGACACGCCCAACATGTGGCTGCGCAACGCCTCCGCCGCCTCCGGCTGGGGCTCCAGCACCGACAACACCAACCAGGTGCACGTGACCGGCTGCCGGTTCGAGGCGTTCGGCACCGGCGCGCTGTGGATCACCGCGGGCACCGGCTCGACCAACAACCCCAACGGCATCTACGTCACGGACTGCAAGTTCGAGACCTCGCAGATGCAGGGCGGCCCGCACTTCAAGGTCGACTCCTCCAGCAAGCACGTCCACGCCGGCAACCTCTACTGCTACGCGGGCAACTTCGCGCCCGGCCTCCCCACCGACCAGCAGAAGGCCCAGAACATCATCGTCTGGGCCCCGATCGCCTCCACCCTGGAGAACGTGCTGATCGCCAACGGTTCGGCGTCGACGGTCAATTCGGGCGTCACCGTGTACGCGGGCCCCAACAACACCGCGGTGCTGCGCAACGTGATCGGCCTGTACGGGACGGCGCCGGCCGGCGCGCACCTGTACTACGAGCTGACCTCCGCCGGTGACTTCCGGGTGGAGAACAGCTACGGCAACAAGGGCACCCAGAGCAGCGGCGCCGTCCCGGTCACCCACTCGCCGAACCTGCCGCTGCGGCAGGTCTCCGGCCCGGTCTCGGACGCCTCGTTCCAACGCGCCCCCGCCAACGGCACCATGGCCGTCGACACCGCCAACCAGCGCCTGTACGTGCGGGTCAACGGCGTCTGGAAGTCCTCGCCGCTCAGCTGACGCCCCGGGGCGGGCTCGTCGCGATGACGGTCTGCCCGAGCCCGCCCCCACCCGCCCCGCCCGGCCGGCGTTCCGTCAGAGGTCCTCCGCCCAGGGCGGGTCGGCGCCGGGAACCGCGACCGTCCGGGCGGCGACGCGGGCGGCGAAGGCGCAGGCGCGCTCCAGGTCCTCGGGGGTGAGGGAGTCGAGCCGGCCGCCGAGGTGGCCCCGGGCGGCGAGGGAGTGCAGCAGCCCCGCGGTGAAGGAGTCGCCCGCGCCGACGGTGTCGGCCACCGGCGTCGCGGGCGCGGCCACCCGGACCCGCCGGCCGTCCAGCGAGGCGAGCGCACCGCGTTCGGCGAGCGTCACGACGACCAGCCGGGCCCCCGCCGCGTGCCAGTGGTCGCAGGCGTCCTCGGGGGCGGTGCCGGGCAGCAGGACGTGCAGGTCGTCCTCGCTCAGGCGCAGCAGGTCGGCCAGTTCGCACCAGCGTCCGATCCGCCGCCGGTAGGTGTCGGGATCGACCAGCAGGGTGCGGACGTTGGGGTCGATCGACACGGTGGCGTGCGGGCGGGCCTCGGCGAGCAGGTGCTCGATCCGGGGGCCGCCGGGTTCGCGCACCAGGGCGAGCGAGCCGGTGTGCAGGCACACCGATCCGTCGTCGCGGGCGGCGGCCAGTTCCTCGCCGGTCCACTGCCAGTCGGCGGTGCCCTCCGCGTGGAAGGAGTACTGGGCGTGGCCCTCGCCGTCGAGCGCGGCCAGCGCCAGGGTGCTCGGCTCGGCGGCCGCGACGGTGCCCGCCAGGTCGACGCCGGAGCCGCTCAGGCGGCCGCGGAAGAGCTCGCCGAACGGGTCGGCCGAGATCCGGCCGACGAACCGGGTGGGCGTGCCCAGCCGGGCCAGCGCGACCGCGGTGTTCGCCGGGCCGCCGCCGGGCAGCACCCGCAGCGCGAGCTCACCCGGCCTGGCCCCGTCGCGTTCGGCGAAGGCGTCGGCGACGCACTCCCCGACCACGGTGATCTGCCGACCCGTCATCGAAACCAGCCTCCCCACAGGGCGAACGCACATCCTGAGGTCCGGACTCCATCACCGCTGCCCGTCCGCAGTCAACGCGCACGCCGTCACCCGGGTCACCGCGCCGTGCCGGGCCGGCCCGATGTACGTTTCAGCGCGCCGCGCCGGACGGCCTTCATCAAATGGGAGCGCTCCCAAGACTCTTGACGACCCCAAGGGAGATCTGGCTTCATATGGCGAGCCCGCAAGGGCTACGAGTGGGAGCGCTCCCGATCATTCCCCCACCACGACCGGGCCGCTCCCCTTCGCTCCCGAATCAGCCGGACCACCCGGACCACCCTGACCGCCCGGATCACCCGCAGAACCCGCAGAACCCGCAGAACCCGCACGACCCGACCCCCACTACCACGAACGTCTCGGACCACCCCACCCCCACCGGACGCCCCCACCCGCGTCCAGAGAGGAACGAGACCCATGCGCCTACGACTGCGCCGACGCCTGACGCGCCGGCTGGCGGGCTGCGCCGCGGCCCTGGCCGCCGCGCTCGTCACCACGCTGACCGCCCCGGCCGTCCCGGCGGCCCATGCCGCCACCGGCAGCACCGCGACCGCCGCCGCCTCCACCACCGCGGGGGCCGGCTACTGGCACACCAGCGGCCGGCAGATCCTGGACGAGGCCGGAACCCCGGTGCGGATCGCCGGCATCAACTGGTTCGGCTTCGAGACCTCCAACTACGTGCCCCACGGCCTGTGGAGCCGCGACTACAAGTCGATGATCGACCAGATGAAGTCGCTGGGCTACAACACCATCCGCCTGCCGTACAGCGACGACATCTTCAAGGGCACCGCCCCCTCCAGCATCAACACCTCCAGCGGGATGAACGCCGACCTGGCCGGCCTGAACTCGCTCGGCGTGATGGACAAGCTGGTCAACTACGCGGGCAGCATCGGCATGAAGGTCATCCTGGACCGCCACCGTCCGGACTCCGCCGGGCAGTCGGCGCTCTGGTACACCTCCTCGGTGCCGGAGTCGACCTGGCTGGCGAACCTCAAGTCGATCGCCGCCCGGTACGTGAACAACCCCGCCGTGATCGGCGTCGACCTGCACAACGAGCCGCACGACCCGGCCTGCTGGGGCTGCGGCGACCTCGCCACCGACTGGCGGCTGGCCGCCCAGCGCGGCGGCGAGGCGGTGCTGTCGGCCAACCCGAAGCTGCTGATCTTCGTCGAGGGCGTGCAGAGCTTCAACGGCAGCTCGTACTGGTGGGGCGGCAACCTGCAGGGCGCGGGGCAGTACCCGGTCCAACTGAGCGTCCCCAACCGGGTGGTGTACTCGGCGCACGACTACGCGACCAGCGTGGCGCAGCAGACCTGGTTCTCCGACCCGAGCTTCCCGTCGAACATGCCGGGCGTCTGGGACAAGAACTGGGGCTACCTGTTCAACCAGAACATCGCGCCGGTGTGGGTCGGCGAGTTCGGCACCACGCTCCAGTCCACGGTCGACCAGGCCTGGTTGAAGGCGCTGGTGCAGTACCTGCGTCCGACCGCGACGGCCGGGGCGGACTCCTTCCAGTGGACGTTCTGGTCCTGGAACCCCAACTCCGGTGACACCGGCGGCATCCTGAACGACGACTGGACGACGGTCAACACGGTCAAGGACAACTACCTGGCCTCGGTCAAGGCCCCGGGCTTCGGCTCCCCCGGCGGCGGCACCGGCAACGGCGACGTCCAGGCGCCTTCCGTGCCGGGCGGGTTGACCGTCTCCGGCACCACGGCCGGCAGCGTCTCGCTGTCCTGGACGGCGTCCACCGACAACACCGCGGTCACGGGTTACGACGTGTACCGCAACGGGACGAAGGTCGGCTCGGCGACCTCGACCTCGTACACGGACAGCGGGTTGAGCGCGGCCACGGCGTACAGCTACACCGTCCGGGCGAAGGACGCGGCGGGCAACGTGTCGGCCGCTTCGGCGGCGGTGACGGCGACCACCTCGACCGGCGGCGGCGGGACGAACGCCGGGTGCTCGGCGGCGGTCAGCCTGAACGACTGGGGCAACGGTCTGACCGCGACGGTCACCGTCACCAACACCGGCACCGCGCCCACCAAGAGCTGGCAGGTGGCCTGGACGTGGCCCACCAGCGTGCAGATCAGCGGTAGTTGGAGCGCGAACGTGACGCGCAGCGGGCAGACCGTCACCGCGACGAGCCTGGCCTACAACGGGGCGCTGGCCCCGGCGGCGTCCACCTCGTTCGGCGTCCAGGCGACCCGGACCGACGCCTCGGCCTCGGCCACCGTGACGGCGGTGTGCACCGCGACCTCCTGACCGCCCCGCACGACCCGCACCGCAACACCCGTTCACCGTCGGCCGGTTCATCCGGTCGGCGGTGAACGTGCCCGTGCGCGGCGCCGGTTCAGTCCGTTCGGACGGCCTCCAGGAAGCCGGCGCCGTCGAAGCCGCCGACCGGCGGGAGTTCGCGTCCGAGGGAAGCGGCGAACGCGTCGATGGCGGTGAACCCGGTCCGCCAGCCGTGCGCGTCCAGCCAGTCGGCGGTGCCGGCCCCGAGGCCGCCGCGCCACAGCGCGGTCATCTCGGCCAGCCCCGCGTCGGCGGACACCCGGGACACGTCACGCCCCTGCTCGGTCAGCAGCCGGCTCCCGGGCGCCGACAGCCCGCCGACGGCGGTGAGCAGCGCGGCCGCCTGCTCCACCTCCAGGTACACCAGCAAGCCCTCGGCCAGCCAGACGGTGGGCCGCCCCGGGTCGAACCCCGCCGCGAGCAGCCGATCCGTCCACCCCGGATCGGCCAGGTCGGCGGGCAGCGCGACCCGCTCGCAGGCCGCCTCGGCCCCCCGCTCGTCCAGCACCTCCTGCTTGAAGTCGAGGACCGCCGGCAGGTCGACCTCGAACACCCTGGTGCCCGACGGCCAGTCCAGCCGGTACGCCCGGGTGTCGAGCCCCGCCGCCAGCAGCACCACCTGCCGGGCGCCGACCGCCGACAGCCGGTCGTCGTAGAACCGGGTGCGCATGATCCCCCTCGCCACCAGCAACCGGGCCAACGGCCCGGCCGGCCCCTCCGTCGGCAGCGGAGCACCGGAAGCCTCGATGAACGCCAGCGCGTAGGGATCGGTGAACAGCGGCTCCGGCCGGCTGCTCTCGTAGGCACGGACCCGGGCCACCGCGAGGGCGGTGCGGGAGACGGGGCTCAGCTGCGCGGCCCGGTGCCGGCCGGGGGTGGAGGCGCGGTCCGGGGCGGGGCCCGTGGGCTCGTTCGTCGTCATGCCCGCCAAACTACATCTCGGAAGATACATCTGTGAAGATGCATCTTCAGTGATGCATCAGAGCCGATGCAGTGGCCGGGCGGCACGGTAGCCTGTCCGCCATGGACGGCGTACGGCTTCTGCGACTGGGCAAACGGCTCACCGAACTGGGCCGGGCGATGGTCACCGACCACGCCTCGGCGGCCCTCACCCCGGGCGAGATCGCGGTGGTCTCCGACGTCTACCAGCACCCCGGCAGCTCGGTGCAGGACATCCGGGTCCGCACCGGCTTCGCCCAGAGCCACGTCTCCACCTCCGTCGCGCGGCTGCGCGAGCGCGGGCTGCTGGACGCCTCGCCCGACCCCGCCGACGGGCGCCGCACCCTGCTGTCGGTCTCCGCGCTCGCCCGCGGCTACGTCCGCGCCCGGGCCGCTCGGCCCGCCGAACCGCTGCTCGCCCGGGCGATCGCCGACCCAGCCCAGGCCCGGCGGGCCGCCGAGCTGCTCGACGAGCTCGCCGCCCTGCTGCTCCCCGGCCCGGCCGCGCCCGGGCCCGCGACTCCGACCCCGAATCCGGCCGCAGGACCGGCCCCGGAAGCCCTCCCCGATCCGCCCGCCTCCTGAGGCCCGGCCCCGGCCCGGGCACACCGCTGATCAGGGCAACGGCGCGTCGCCGGGAAGCGGGCTCCGCCGCCGTCGGTGAGCATGGAACGGAGGGAACACGCGGAGGCGGGTCCAGCCGAGGGAGGCCGTGAATGATTCAGATCGCCGACATCCGGGAGTGGCGCAGCCACGACGTGGTCGACCAGGACGGCAAGAAGATCGGCAGCCTGGAGAACGTCTACGTCGACACCGCCACCGACCAGCCGTTCTTCGCCACCGTGACGGTCGGCATGCTCGGCCGGCACCGCCTGGCGTTCGTGCCGATCGCGGACGCGGTGGCCGGCCCCGACTACCTGCGGGTGCCGTTCAACCGCAACGAGGTGAAGAACGCGCCGTCCATCGGGGTCGACGACGTGCTCGCCGCCGAACAGGAGCCCGAGGTCTTCGCCCACTACCACCTCGACTACGTCACCGGCGCGAGCGGCGAACGGCGCCTGGCCCGCCGCTGAGCCCGACCGGACCGGCGGCCCGGCCCGCGGGGCTCAGGCCGACAGCAGCCCGGCCAGTCCCCCGTCCCAGTCGATCCGCTCGAACTCGCCGCCCAGCGGCACCAGTTCGAGGGTGGCGGTGAGGAACTTGGCGAGCGGGGCGCAGTCGACGGTGAGCGCCACCGGGCCGCCCGCGCCGCCGAGCACCAGGCACAGCGAGCCGTCGTCGAGGGGGGTGAAGCGGATGTCGCCCTCGCCCACCGGACCGTGCAGCGCGGCGAGCAGCATCTCCCGGGAGAGCACCCAGCCGGCCCCGGCGGCGCGCGGGCCGAAGTCGAGGCTCACCGCGTACGGGTCGTCGGGCCGGTAGCGCCAGTCGGTGTCGAGGTGGACGGCGGTGCCGTCGGGGGCCAGCAGGTGCAGGGTGATCCGCTCGGTGACGGGGCCCATGGCGGTGCTCCCTTCCGTTTCTCGCAGGCGGGCGTGGTGAGAACGGGGCGGTCGGCCGGGACGGGTGCGGCGGGGGCCGGCGGGAAGTCCGGGCCGATCGGGCCGACGGACGGCCGGGTCAGGCGGCCAGGTGCTGCCGGTGGTCCTCGACGTGGGCCTTGAAGCCGGCCAGTTCGTCGATGACCCGGCGGTCGGTGAAGCCGAGGCCCTCGACCAGGTGGTCCCACAGACCGTGGGGCTGGGTGTCGAGCTGGAGCATCAGCCGGGTGGAGCGGTCGGTGACCCGGTGGAACGTGACGACTCCGGAGTGTCCCGGCAGTTCGGGGCCGCCGCTCCAGGCGATCCGGTCGAGCGGCAGCACTTCGGTCGCGGTGGCGCCGCGCCCGGCCCCGCCGCGCATGCACGAGGGCAGCGACGAGTAGGCGGTCCACTCGCGGTAGACGGCGTCGATCGGCGCCTCGATCTCGATGGATTCCTCGATCCGGCCCATGGGTTTCCCTCCTCCGCCGGGGTGCGGCCGCCGGGTGCGGTCCGCGTCGGTGGGCCGCCTGCCCCGCCCGTCACCACGCATGCGCGTTCAGTCGGGTCGAACACCTGGACATTTCCTTCACAGAACCTACACAGAAGACTTTGGCATGATCGAGGGAGCCCCGGGTACCCGGGGACGGACCGGCCGGAGACGAGGAAAGGACTGGCATGCCCGTGCCCACTGATGAACTTCTCCTGACCGCCCCCATTGAGGTGTCCTCCGACCAGATCGGATCGCCCGCCGCAGCTGCACGCGGGACCGACCCGGTAGGCGAGGCCATCTCGATGACCACCCTCGCGGCCTCGGCCGCGACCGTTCCGGAGTTGGACCCGGACGTGCTCGCCGACCCGGTGAACGCCACCCCGGCCGACGCCCGGGCGATGACCAGGGTGCTGCTGCGCCGACTGGCCGGCCTGGAGGAGGGCACCCGCGAGTTCAGCTACGTGCGCACCACCCTGATCGAACTGAACCTGACCCTGGTCCGGTTCGCCATCCGCCGCTTCGGCCACAGCAAGGAGCCGTACGAGGACCTGATGCAGGTCGGCTCGGTCGGCCTGATCAAGGCGATCGACCGGTTCGACCCGGACCTCGGCGTCGAGTTCACCACCTACGCGGTGCCCACCATCGTCGGCGAGATACGCCGCCACTTCCGGGACACCACCTGGTCCGTGCACGTGCCGCGTCGGCTCCAGGAGCTGCGCCTGGACCTGGCGAAGGCGCAGGACGCCCTGGCCCAGACGCTGGACCGCGAGCCGACCGTCGCCGACCTCGCCGAGTACCTCTCGATCACCGAGGAGGAGGTGGTCGAGGGCCTCGCCGCCGCGAACGCGCACACCGCGGGTTCGCTCGACCTGACCTCCCCGGGCGAGGGCGACGGGCAGCAGCCCGCCGAGCGGCTCGGCCGGGTGGACGGCCGGTTCGCGCTGGTGGAGAACCTGGTGGCGCTGAAGCCGCTGATCGCGAAGCTCCCGGAGCGGGAGCGGCAGATCCTGGCCATGCGGTTCTGCGAGGACCTCACCCAGTCGCAGATCGGCGCGCGCCTCGGCCTGTCCCAGATGCACGTCTCCCGACTGCTGTCCCGGACGCTGGCCAAGCTGCGCACCGGGCTGGACGCGACCGACTGATGCGAGTGGATCGACTCCCCAGGTAGGGACGGCCCCCGCCGTCCGAACCGACCGCACCGGGCACCCCGTCTCGACCGCCACGCCCACTGGTGCGTAAGGTCGAGGCAGATCGGTCGAAGGAACAGGACGAGGATGCCAGCCGAGAACATGCCCGTGGCCCCCCTGGCGGTCGACGTCCGGCGCACGCCGTCCCGAGTGGCGGTGTGCGTACTGTCGGGCGACCTGGATATCGAGACCCTGGCGCCGGCCAGGGAGGCGCTCGACCTGCTGGTCGCCGAGCGCCCCCGGACGTTGGTCGTCGACCTGGGACAGGTCGACTTCTGCGACTCGTCGGGGCTCAACCTGCTGCTCCAGACCCGGATGGCAGCCGCCGACGGAGGGATTTCCTTCCAGCTGGCGGCGCTCTCCGGGCCGGTCCAGCACTTGCTCGAACTGACCGGCGCGATGGCCGTGTTCACCGTCCACGACACAGTGGACGCGGCCGTCGCGGCGAGCGGGTGACCAGCCCGCCCGCATGCCGGTCCCCCGCCCGTATCCGTACTGTCGGCCGCACTGGGCATAATCCTGGTGCGGTCGGGAAACCGACCTGTGAGAACGGCCCGTGAGCCTGTGATAGCGCCGTCGAGAACGAAGGGAACCCGTACGTGACACCGAGCCGGGGAACCCTGGACGGCGACCGTCCGGGCGCCGGGGCCGCGCTGCCCCCCGGCGGGCAGCGTCGCCGCCTGCGACTGGTGGGCGTGCCCCGCCCGGTGGCCCGTGCCCGGGCGTTCACCGCGGAGGCGCTCGGCGACTGGTCGTGGTCCGCACCACCCGATCCGGACCTCGCCGAGGACGTCGTGCTGCTGGTCGCCGAACTGGTCGGCAACGCGATGCTGCACGCCGGCGGCCCGCTGGAGCTGGTCCTCGACGCGACGCCCGCCCGGCTTCGCATCGAGGTGTCCGACGCGTCCGACGTGCTGCCGACGCTGCGCACCCCGCACCAGCCGGGCGTGCCCGGCGGGCACGGGCTGTACATCGTGCAGCGCACCGCCGACCGCTGGGGCGCGGACCGGCACTCCCAGGGCAAGTCGATCTGGGCGGAGATCGACGCCACCCGACTGCTCGCCTGACCGCCCGTACGGGACCGGTCCGGCGTCGCACCGCCCCGGAAGGACGACACACGGGCGCACGGGCGCGTCAGAGACACAGCGAGAGGCGGTCCCCGCTCCGGGGACCGCCTCTTCGTGCGTGACCGTGCGCGGCCCGCGCCGCGGGCCGCGCGCCCGCCGCCGGTTCAGCGGGTGCGGGAGCGGCTGCGCGTGCGGTTGCGGTTGCGTCGGCGGCGCAGTATCCCGCGCCGCTCCTCCTCGGTGCAGCCGCCCCAGACGCCGTAGCGCTCGTGGGTGGCCAGGGCGTGCCGGAGGCAGTGTTCGCGGACGGGGCAGCGGGCGCAGACGGCCTTGGCGGCGCGGTCGCGGTCGTCGTGGGCCTGGCCGCGCTCCCCGGCGGGGTGGAAGAACAGCTGGGAGTCGGCGGCGCGGCAGGCACCGCTGAGCTGCCAGTCCCACTCCTCCTCGAGGGCGCCGGGCAGGCGGGAGATCACGGTCATCGGGTGCTCCTTCCGTCGGTTGGTCGGATCAACGGCCGGACGGACGTTCTGATGAGCGGCCGGACTGATGTTCCTTGCCGTCTAACCGGGATCCGCCGCCCGAAGCCCCTCGATGTCGTGCTCCCGGCCTCCCGGCCTCCCGCCCGGCCGGTTCCGGCCGTTCTCGGTCTCGGGCGTCATCCGGCTTCCGGGGCTCGGCTGGCGGGTTCGGGCCGTACGGGGCACGGTGGACGGGGGGTCGTCGTGCACCGCCGTGAGAGGAGAGGCCATGTCGTCGAAGCGCCGTCGCAAGAAGAAGGCCCGCGCGAGGCGCGGAGCGAACCACCGCCGTCGGCCCCAGTGCTGACGTCCGTGCGCCCCGCACCCACCGCTGACCGCTGACGACGACGGAGCGGCCGTCGTACCGGAACCCAGCCCCGGTACGGCGGCCGCTCCGCCGTGCCCGGCCCCCCTACGCCCGTGGTGCGCCCGCGCGGGCGGTCAGCGCGTCCCGCCGCCGCCCGCCGGGACGGCCGGCCGCGCCCGGGCCCGGGCGGTCGCGGCGGCGCGGATCGGGGACAGGCCGCACGCCCAGACCATGACCGCGCCCAGCAGCCGGGCCAGCGGCCGGTCCCAGAGGCGGCGCACGGCCCAGGGGCGGCGGATGCCGAGCGCGCGGCGGGCCCAGTGGGGCAGCAGGCCGGTCGCCGCGTTGGTGAGCACCCGGACGGCGAGGCGTTCGCGCCGGGTGCGGCCGAAGCCGCGCAGCAGGGCGACGGCCTCCAGCGCCTCGGGGGTGGCCCGCAGGGCGCCGCGCGCCCCGACCAGGTAGCGGACGAGTCCGGCGCGCGAGACGGGTACGCCGTCCGCGCCCAGGAGTTGGCCGATCTGCGCGACCTCGGCGAGGTAGTCGTCGCACTGCGCCGGGCTCAACCTTCCCGCGCCCGCGAAGACTTGGTGTCCCGCCAGGAAGCAGGCCGTCTCGGCGGTGTGCACCCAGCACAGCAGGTCGGGGTCGTCGGCCCGGTACGGGCGGCCCCCGGTGTCGCGGCCGCGGACGTGGCCGTGGATTCGGCGGACGTCGGAGATCGCGGCCTCGGCGGCGGCGGAGGAGCCGAGCGTGGTGGTGGAGACGAACCGGGCGGTGCGGTGCAGTCGGCCGACCGGGTCGGTGCGGTAGTCGGAGTGCTCGGCGACGGCGCGCATCGCCACCGGGTGCAGCGCCTGGAGCATCAGCGCCGCGAACCCGCCGACCAGCATGCCGGCGGGGTGTCCGTGCACCTGCCACACCACGCTGTCCGGGCCGAACAGCCCGGGGTCGCCGGGCGGGCGGTCGTAGCGCTCCAGGTGCAGGTCGGCACCGTGCACGGTGGAGTTGACCTCCCGCAGCAGCCGCAGCCGCAGCGCCTCCACCGGCCGTGGCCGTCCCGGCCGTCCCGGCCGTTCCGCGCCCGCCGCGATCCGCCTGTCCGCGATCCGCCCGTCCGACATCCTCCACCGCCGTTCCGGTCCGCCCCGGGCCGCTGCGGCCCCTTGCCGCCCACCTTACGTCGGGGCGGCACGCGGGCAGGCGGGCCTGGGCGGCGGCGGGGAAGCGGGCCGGGTCGGCGCAACAGGGCTGACAGTTCGCCGATCTGCGGCTACGATCACCGGCGATGACTACTCACGGATTGGAGGTCCCGTCCTTCCGAAGTGCGTGCTGATGGACGCCACTTCCCTCCTGGACGAGGACACCCGCAACAGCTTCTGGTCGCGCGTCCGGCGTTTCGCCGTCCCCCCGACCATGATCGAGACCGCCACCGCCCGCCGTGCGCTGGGTGATTGGGGCGGAGCCTGCGCGGCGGCCGGATGCGATCCGGATTTCGAACCGCGCGCCGTCACCCGCACGTACGGGTCGGAACTGACCGGGCGGCTCCGCGCCGACCTGCGGCACCTGGCCCCCGACCTGCTGCGTTGGCACCTGCCGCGGATCGCCCCGGACGGGGTGCTGCGGCCCGGGCTGACGCTGACCCTGGCCCGCTACCCGCGCGACGGGGACGGGGCGCCGCTGCACCTGGTGGCCCGCACCGCACCCGGCTGCGCGGCGGCGGGCCAACGCGTCACGCTGGCGCTGTGGGACGCCGACGGGCGCCCGGACGGACCCCCCGGGCCGCGCCCCGACCCGCGCTTCCGCCTGGACCTGCACCGGCACCTCTGGGACGCCCGTCGAGCCCTCGAACTCGCCGCCCGCACGGCGGAACTGACCGATGGTCACCTCGCCTACGCGGCCTGGGAGTTCGAAGCCCGACTGGTGCGCGCGGCGGACGGCCTGCCGGACGACGCCCCCGTCTCGGTGCGGCTCGCCCACCGGCGGCACCTGCTGCTCGGCGGTCCACCGGCCGCACCCCGGAACGCGCCACCGGCCGGGCCGCCGCACCCACCGCCGTCCGCCTGGACGGCGACCCGGCACCGGGCGCGCGGCCTCGCCGTCCTGCCGGACGCGGCGACGTGGACGCCGCCCGACCTGCTGCTGCTCCGCGCCGGGCTGATCGGGCCGGACGCGCTGCATCCGCTGGTGGCCGCCGCGCTCGTGCCGGGCCACCGGCCGGCCGTTCCCGACCGCACCCGGCGCTCGGACGGGGACGGGCCGTTGACGGTGGAGTGCCGTGGCGCGACGCACCGGATCGCGGTGGTCGACGGGGTGCTCGTCCCGCTCGACCACGACCCGGAGCAGCTGCGGCGCGAGGAGGTGCTGGCGGCGTTCGGCGGGCCCCCGCTGCCGTGCCTGCGGGCGATCGACCGCGCGCACCGGCAGCCGGAGGACCTGGACGCCATCCGGCAGCGGCTGCTGCACGGCGACCGCGACGGGGCGCTGGCCGCCGTGCGCCGGCTCGTCGGCGCGGAGGCCGTCCTGCGCGCCGGGCCGCTGGCCGAGGCGCTGGAGGACGACGTCTGGCGGCGCCTGGTCCACAGCCTGCACGCGGCCGGCCTGGAACCCGGGCGCAGCCGCTACGACACCGCTCCCGTCCACGCGCCGGGCGACCCGCGCCCGCACGGCCGGCCGCACCGCGCGCCCACCCGCTCCCGGAAGCACTGGAACGGCCGGTAGGGCTGACAGCTCCTCGCCCTGCCCCGCCGCCGTGCCCTCGAACCTCCCGTCACCCGTTCCCCGACCCCAGGTGGATCACCCGTGCCTTCTTCCGTCATGCCCCAGTCCGGTCCCCAGTCCGATTCCCAGTCCGATCCCCGGCCCGTTCCCCGGGCCGTTCCCCGGGCCGCTCCTCTCCTCCCGCCCCGACTCGCCGTCGCCGAACGGCTGCTGGACCTCCTGAAGGAGTCCAGCACCGAGCCCCGCCAGGACCTCCAGACCGAGGCGCTGACCCTCGCCGTCGCCGCCGACCTGCCGGTTCTGCTGTGGGGCGAGCCCGGCATCGGCAAGACCGCGGCGCTGACCCGGCTCGCCGCCGAACTCGACCTGCCGCTCACCACGGTGATCGCCAGCGTCCACGAGCCGTCCGACTTCTCCGGTCTGCCGGTGATCGGTGACGACCCGGCCGCGCAGGGCGTGCCGCTGGCGCCGCCGGACTGGGCGGTGCGGCTGGTCCGGCAGGGCCGCGGGCTGCTGTTCCTCGACGAGTTGTCCACCGCCCCGCCCGCCGTGCAGGCCGCGTTGCTCCGGCTGGTCCTGGAACGGCGGATCGGGTCCCTCCGGCTCCCGCCGGGGGTGCGGATCGTGGCGGCGGCGAACCCGCGCGCCTCGGCCGCCGACGGCTGGGAGCTGAGTCCGCCGCTGGCCAACCGCTTCGTCCACCTGGACTGGGTGCACGACGCGCAGGTGGTGGTGCGCGGTCTCGGCGGGGTGTGGCCGCGGGCCGAGTTGCCCCGGCTCGATCCCGAACGGCTGTCCACGGCCGTCGAGTTCGCCCGCCGTGCGGTGTGCGGGCTGCTCACCGTCCGGCCCGAGCTGACCCACCGGCTGCCGTCCGCCGAGACCCGCCGTGGCAAGGCCTGGCCGTCGCCGCGCAGTTGGGAGATGACGGTGCGGCTGCTGGCGTTCGGTTCGGCGGCCGGCTCCTCCCGCGAGGTGCTGTCGCTGCTGGTGCGCGGCACCGTCGGCGACGGGCCGGGGCTCGAACTCCTGGCCGCCGTCGACCGGATGGACCTGCCCGCGCCCGAGGACCTGCTCGCCGATCCGGCCGCCGCCGTGCTGCCCGAGCGGGGCGACCTGCGGCAGGCCGTGCTGGACGGCGTGGTGGCCGCCGTCCGCTCCCGTCCGACCCGTGAACGCTGGGAGTCCGCCTGGGCGTTGATGGCCCGGGCGTTGGAGAGCTGCCCGCCCGACGTGCTGGTGGTGCCGGTGACCACGCTCGCCTCGCTGCGCCAGGACTCGTGGGAGGTGCCGGAGTTGATCCACCGCTTCGCGGGCGCGCTGGAGGTCGTCCGCCGGGCCGAGCGTTCGGCGGCCCGCGTCCGCACCGGGGCGGGCCGCCGATGAGCGCGCCCGGCGCCGGACCGGCGGCCGTCCGGACGCCGTTGCGGCTGGACACCGGGAAGCTGTTCGCGGCCCGGCTGCACGCGGTGCGGGCCCGCCCGTACCTGGCGACCGCGCTGTTCGCGATGCACGTGGTGGAGTCGCGCCGGGTGCCGACCATGGCGGTGGACCGGTACTGGCGGTGCTACGTCTCGCCCGGTTTCGTCGACCGCACCCCGGAGGAGGAGTTGGCCTCGGTCTGGGTCCACGAGGTCTCGCACCTGCTGCGCGACCACGCCCGGCGCGGCGACCTGGCGATGCGCGCGCTGGACCTGGACGGGCCCGCCGACCGGCTGCGGGTCAACCTGGCCGCGGACTGCGAGATCAACGACGACGCGTTCGGCGACGGCCTGGTCCGGCCCGCCGACGCGGTCTACCCGGCCACCCTCGGCCTGGCCGGGGACGGGCTGATGGAGGACTACCTGCGGCAGTTCACCATCGACACGAAGTACCAGCGCCTGGTGTGGCTGGAGTGCGGCAGCGGCGCGGACGGCCTGGAGCGCGAGTGGGAGCTCGGCCCGGACGGCGCGCGCGGCCTGGCCGACCACGAGCGCGACCTGGTCCGCTTCCGGGTCGCCCAGGGCATCCTGGCCCGGCCCGGTGACACCCCGGCGGGCTGGCGGCGCTGGGCCGACGAGGTGTTCCACCCGCCGCAGCCCTGGCGGCGGTTGCTCGGTGCGGCGATCCGCTCGGTGGTCGCGGCGGCGGGCGCGGGCGCGGACTACAGCTACGGTCGGCCGGCCCGCCGTTCGACCAGTCTGCCCGGGGTGGTGCTGCCTTCGCTGCGCCACCGCCCGCCCCGGGTGGCGGTGGTCGTCGACACCTCCGGGTCGGTCAGCGACGCCGAGTTGGGCACCGCGCTGCTGGAGACCGCGGCGATCCTGCGCGCGGTGGGCGGGCGGCGCGAGCTGGTCTCGGTGCTCTCCTGCGACGCGGCGGCCCGGGCCGTCCAGCAGGTGGCCGACGCGGGCGGGCTGGCACTCGTCGGCGGTGGCGGCACCGACCTGCGCGCCGGTTTCGCGGCCGCCCTGCGGCGGCGCCCGGCCCCGGACGTGGTGGTCGTGCTGACCGACGGCCAGACCCCGTGGCCGAGCGCCCCGCCGCCGTGCCGCACGGTCGTCGGCCTGTTCCCGCGCCGCCGGGTCGTGGACGAGGACGACCCGGCCTACGTCCCGGACGACCCGCCGTCCTGGGCGAAGGTCGTCACCCTCGGCTGAACCGGCCGGCCGCCCGTCGGCGCCCGTCCCCCGGCGCCCCGCCCGTCAGCGCCCGGCGTCCTCCAGCCGGAAGCGCAGCGGGTCGCCGGGGCGGGCCTGCGCGGCCGCGTCCAGGTCGGCGCGGCGGACCACCGCGATCACCGGGTACCCGCCGGTGACGGGGTGGTCGGCGAGGAACAGGATCGGCCGGCCGGACGGCGGCACCTGGAGCGCGCCGGCCACCATGCCCTCGGAGGGCAGTTCGCCGCCCCTGGCCCGTTCCAGCGCGGGGCCGTCCAGCCGCATGCCGATCCGGTCGCTGTCGGCGGTGACGGTGTACGGCTCGCCGCACAGGGCGCGCAGCGCGGCGGCGGTGAACCAGTCGTCGCGCGGGCCCGGGACGACCCGCAGCACGACGGGCCCGGTCCGGTCGCGGCGCGGGGCGTGTTCGGCGGCGGGCCAGCCGGTGGCGGCGGTGCCGACGGGCAGCAGCAGGCCGGCGGTCAGCCGTTCGGGGCCGAGTCCGGCGAGGGTGTCGGTGGCGCGGGAGCCCAGGACGGCGGGGACGTCCAGGCCGCCGCGGACGGCGAGGTAGACGCGCAGGCCGCGCACCGGTGTGCCGAGCCGCAGCCGGGCCCCGGCCGGTACCGCCAGCGGGGTGCGGGTGCCGACCGGGCGGCCGTTCACCCAGGCCGGGCAGTCGGCTCCGGCGAGCGCGCAGGTGGCGGCCCGGCGGAACTCCAACTCGACGCCGCCGAGGGGCATTTCGAGCCCGGCGGCGTCCTCGGGGTTGCCCACCAGGCGGTTGGCGAGCCGCAGCGCGCCCCGGTCGGCGGCCCCGGAACGTCCGACTCCGAGCGCGGCCAGCCCGGGGCGTCCCAGGTCCTGCACGGTGGCCCCGTACCCGGGGCGCACCACCAGCAGCGCGGAGCGCCCGTCGGCGGCGTCCGGCGCCGCCGATGCCCCGCACCGCTCCGGTACGGCGTCTCCCGGCTCCCCGTTCACGGCCGCACCGCCTCCCCGTCCTCGCCGGTCCCCCCGCTCTCCGCCGGCCGCCCGGGCTCGCCGATCGCGACGAAGCGCACCGCGGTGCCGGGGCGCAGCCTGGTGGGCGGGTCGGCGGTCTGGTCCCACAGCGGGAGGTCGGTGGTGCCGAGCAGCTGCCAGCCGCCGGGTGAGGTGCGGGGGTAGACGCCGGTGTACTCGTCGGCGACGGCGACCGCCCCGGCGGGGACGCGGGTGCGCGGTTCGGCCCGGCGGGGCACCCGCAGGCGCGGGTCGAGGCCGGTGAGGTAGGCGAAGCCGGGGGCGAAGCCGCAGAACGCGACGCGGTAGCGGGCGGCGGTGTGGCGTTCGACGACCTGCCGGGGCGTCAGTCCGGCCAGGCGGGCGACCTCGGCGAGGTCGGGGCCGTCGTAGCGGACCGGGATCCGCACGGTCTCGGCGGCTTCGGCCGGCGGCACCTCGTGCAGCGGCAGTGCGGTGACGGCGGCGCGCAGCCGCTGCCAGTCGGTCGCGGACGGGTCGTAGCGGACCAGGACGGTGCGGGCGGCGGGGACGAGCTCGCCGGTGCCGACGGGCGGGGCGTCGCGCAGGGCGGTGTGCAGCCGTTGCGCCTGTTCGGCGTCCTCGGCCTCGATCAGGACGGCGTCGCTGCCGCACCGCAGTACCCGCACCGCGCACCCCTCGTTTCCGTCCGCCGCCTCCGGCCGCGCCGTCGCGTCCCGTCACGGGCCGTCAGCCGCCCAAGGTACCAAGCGGCGCCGGTCGGGCGCCGGGGCCCGGCCGCGGTCCCCGCCCGCTCGGTGCGCGGGGGCCGCGGCCGGGGCGTCCGGCGGCGGCCACGCTCCTCCGCCGGACGCCGCCCCGGTCAGGCCGGGGTGGCTTCGCGTCCCGTGCCGCGCCCCGTTCCGCGCTCGGGTCCCGTTCCGGCTCCGGGTCCCGTTCCGGGACCGGGTTCGGGTCGGCGGCGCAGCAGCCGGCGGCGCCGGGGCTGGTCGGGGAGCCAGCCGAAGGCGAGGCTGCTGCCGGTCAGGCCGAGCAGCAGGCCGATGAAGAATCCGCCGAGGTTGGAGGTGACCCAGCTGCCGAGGGTGGCGAGGACGGCGAGCAGCGAGTAGAAGACCCGCTGGACGGGGTGGAAGATCAGCAGCAGCCCGCAGAGCACCATGATCGCGGGGACGATGTAGCCGGCCAGGCCGAGCGCGCCGATGCGGATGACCATGCGCATCGGGGCCTTCTCGGTGAACAGGATCTCCGCACCGGCCAGGACGACCAGCAGGCCGCCCCAGAACGGTCGGCGTCCGCGCCAGCCGGCGAAGCCGTGCGGGGCGGGCGGCGTCGGGGCGGCCGCGGCAGCCCCGGCGGTGGCCGCGGTCCCGTCGCTGTCGGCGGGCCGGGCGGCCGTGGTGTCGGCCGCCCGGTCCGGTGCCGGTCCGGGTTCAGCAGCCATCGGTGCTGAAGCTGAGGTGCATGTTGGGCAGCCGGAAGACGCCGGCGGTGGTGGCGTAGTTCTGCTGCCGGAAGTGGTCGACGGCCACGGTGTCGCCCTGCTGGCCGAACATGCCGGGCGGGCCGGCCACGCCGCCCTTGTCGAAGGTGCTGGCGTCGCGGCCGACTTCGAGGCCCTTGAACTCGGCCTCGCCGCTCATCAGGTCGGAGTCGGTGGTGAGGTTCTCGGCGGTGACGGGGGTGCCCTTGTCGCCGGCGGTGATCAGCAGGTTGATGCCGCCCAGGTTGACGCTCTGGCAGAGCTTGGTGAGGGAGGCGTTCTTGACCACGGTCTGGATGAGGAACAGCTGGCCGCCGGTGTCGCCGGCGTTGGGGCTGTTCTCGATCATGTTGTCGAGGGTGCCGAACTGCTCGAACCCGGTGCCGTCCAGCCTGTCGGCGGTGACCTGGAAGGCCATGCCGGAGATGGCGAACTGGGTGGCGAGGACGTTCTGCGCGGTCAGGGTCACCAGGACGCCCGCGGCCACGCAGGCCGGTACCGCCATCAGTGCGGCGCGGCGCAGCCGGACCCGGCCGCGCCCGGTCGAGGTGGCGGCGGGTTGTTCTGCGGAGGGTGCCATGGACAGCTCCAGAGGGTCGGGTGGGGGATCCGCGGCTCCGTCGGGTGCGGGTGGGCCTGGCGTGGACCGGGATCGCCAACTGTGGTGGCTGGCAGTGCAGTTGACGATCTTTCTCACAACCGGCGGGCTGACTGGAAGTTACCCCGGGGTACATGGCCGGTCAATACTTCGCGCACCGCCCGGGAATTCCGGAACCACAGTCAACTCCTGTTACTGGTGGGGCAATTGGAGCCCAAAGCCGCTCCAACTCCGCTCATCTCCCTTCCAACTTCCGCGCACTGCCTTGACGTTGGGGCCGAGCGGCGCCTAGAACTTGGCGGGTACCCGGCGGTAACCACGGTGTCCCCACCGTGCCCACCGGGTCGTTCCCGCTCCGGCCCGGCGCGGTCCCCGTACGGGGGCGCCGCGGCTCCCGGTACGACGGAGCGTTTCCCGGTACGACGGACCGCACCGGCGCGACGGTGGCAGTCGTGCGCCTCGGCCCGGTCGCTCGTGGCGTCGAGCGCACTGGTTCCCCGCCCCGCTCCCCCATCCCCATGCCGTCAGGAGCGCCCCGCCATGCACACCTCCCCCGCGTCCTCAGCCTTCCCCGACCCGGCAGCTGCCGCCCCGTCCGCCGCGCCCCGGCGCCGGCTCCGCCGCCTGCTGCCGACCGCCGCCGCCCTCGCCTCCGCCGCGCTGCTGGCCGGCGTCGCCCCGGCCTCGGCCACCACCGGCGCCGCCGCGCCCGGCGCGCCGTACACCGGCATGGGCAACTGTCCGCTCGCCGCACCGGCCATGCACGACCCGGCGAACCTCCAGGTCGGCTGCCTGGTGTCGGTGACCAACGCCGGGAAGTTCACCCTCGGCAACACCGTGGTGCCGTTCAACTCTCCGATCACGCTGCAGTTCGGCTTCTACTGGGACAAGTCCGCGCCCGAGGTGTCGTTCCCGGACGGCAGCACCGCCAACCAGTACACCGTGGTGCCGCCGACCGGCGCCCCGCTGCTCAGCGCGCCGATGGTGCAGATCAACATCCCGGGCATCCAGAACTACCTGCCCGGCATCACCAGCGTCTTCGCGCAGGTCGAACTCGCGGGCCCGGTCACCAAGTTCACTCCGCTGGCGACCGGCGAGCCGTACCCGGTGTTCCAGCTGCCGATCAAACTGCACCTGTACAACGCGCTGTTCGGCGGGCACTGCTACGTCGGCTCGGACTCCGCGCCGCTGCTGCTCAAGCCCACCACCGGCTCGACCACCCCGGTCGGCTCCACCCCGCCGATGACCGGCGACCCGGGCACCCTGAGCTACGACGCGGACCCCAACGGGCACAACGCGCTGGCGATCTCGGAGACCAACGCCTCACTGGTCGACAACACCTTCGCGGTGCCCGGCGCCAACGGGTGCGGCCTGCTCGGCTCGCTGAACCAGATCATCAACTGGACCATGGGGCTGCCCGCCGCTCCCGGCAAGGACTCGGTGAGCTTCCAGCAGACCAACGCGACCTTCGTGCTGGACACCGACATCGCCGACCTCACCGCCGCGCTGAACGACAGCGCCGCGCACTGACCCGCCGCGACTCCCCCAGCCGCTCGACGAACCCCCGCCGCCGCCGGCGGAGTCCACCGCTCGAATCCCCCACCTGCCCGTGCCGTCCCGTCCCCAGCACGGGGCCGGCACGCGCTCCGGCGAGCGCGCCGGAGCAGCTCCGTCCGATCCGCCCCACCCACCGGAAGGAACCCTCATGCGCAACCGCACCCTGGCCGGCGCCGCCGCCCTCGTCGCCGTCGGCGCCCTCGCCGTGCTGCCGGCCGCCTCGGCCGACGCGGCCGGCAGCACCCCGGTGCTGACCATCGCCGGGACCGCCACCCCCGTCGGGGTCGGCGACACCCTGTCCGCGAACCTGGTCAGCGGCACCCTGGCAACCATGTACAACCCGGGCACCACCACCGGCGTCAAGTGCACCGCCTCCACCATCGGCGGCAGCGTGAGCGCCAACCCGCTCGCCACCGGCTCCGCCACCGCGTCCGGCCCGGTCGGCACCCTGACCTTCTCCGGCTGCACCTCCAACGTGGTCGGTGTCAGCGGCGTGAACAGCCTGACCATGAGCAACCTGCCCTACACCCTGAGCATCTCCGACTCCGCCGGGTTCCCGGTCACCCTCAGCGGCTCGATCCAGGCCGTCGTCAACCTCAAGACCCTGGCCGGCAACGCCCTGTGCACCTACTCCTCGACCGGCGGCGCCCTCCACGGCAACGCCACCAACTCCCCCGCGCAGATCACCATGGCCAACCAGGGCTTCACCAAGTTGTCCGGCCCGAGCATCTGTTTCGCCAGCATCAGCTTCTCGGCCGCCTACGGCCCGGTGACCGACACCACCCTCGGTGGCACGGTCTTCGTCAACTGACGATCCACCGCAGCCCGTCCGGACGCCGCGCCCGCCTCGCGGGCGCGGCGTCCCACGCTTGACGCTCCGTCAGCCGCCTTCCCTCTCAGCCTTGTTGGCGGTCCGCGCCCGCACGTGCACCCGCTCCCCCTGCGGTCCGAACAGGCTCAGGAACTCCACCGGCGTCCGCCCGGCGTTGGTGAACAGGTGCGGCGTCCGGGTGTCGAACTCCGCCGCCTCGCCCGCCTTCAGCACCACCTCGTGATCGCCCAGCTTCAGCAGCAGCTCCCCGGAGAGCACGTACAGCCACTCGTGGCCCTCGTGGGTGCGCTGCTCGCAGTTCTCCCGGCTGTTGCCGGGCGGGACGACCATCTTGTACGCCTGCATGCCGCCGAGGTTGCGGGCCAGCGACAGGTACGTCCAGCCGTGCCGGACGAACGGGCGCAGCCGCACCCGGGGGTCGCCGGTGGGCGGGGCGTCGACCAGTTCGTCCAAGGCCACGCCGTGCGCGCGGGCCAGCGGCAGCAGCAGTTCCAGGGTCGGCCGCCGCCCGCCGGACTCCAGCCGGGACAGCGTGCTGACCGAGATGCCGGTCTGTTCGCTCAGCTGTGCCAGCGTGGTGCCGTGCTGCTGCCGGATCGCCCGCAGCCGGGGGCCGACGCCCGTCAGCACCGCTTCGAAGTCCTCGCCCATCGTCTCGCTCCTCTCCACCCCTCCATTTGCCACCTCAGCAACATTGTTTGTCAATCCGGCGAACGCGGCGCACCATCGGACCATGACCACGACGCACCAGCACGAGCACCCGAACCAGCACCCGCACCCCGTCCGCCACCACGACGTCCTGATCGTCGGCGGCGGCGCCGCCGGACTCAGCGGCGCCCTGACCCTGGCCCGGGCCCGCCGCTCGGTCCTGGTCGTCGACTCCGGCCGGCCGCGCAACGCGCCCGCCGAGGGCATCCACGGCCTGCTCGGCCGCGAGGGCCTGCCACCCGCCGAACTGGTCGCCCTCGGCCGGGCCGAAGTCGCCTCGTACGGCGGCGAGTTCCACGACGCGGAAGTGCGGTCCGTCAGCCGCGAGGCGGACGGCGGCTTCCGGGCCGAACTGTCGGACGGCGGCGCCGTGCACGCCCGCCGGCTGCTGCTGACCACCGGCACCACCGACCTGCTGCCCGAGGTGCCCGGCCTGGCCGAGCGCTGGGGGCGCCAGGTGGTGCACTGCCCGTACTGCCACGGCTGGGAGGTCCGCGACCGGAAGATCGCCGTGCTGGCCACCGACCCGGCGATCGCCGTCCACCAGGCGCTGCTGTGGCGGCAGTGGAGCGCGGACGTCACGCTGCTGGCGCACACCGGCGGGTCCTTCGACGAGCGGCAGCGGCGCGAACTGGCCGCCCGCGGGGTGAGCGTGGTGCCCGGCGAGGTGGTCGCGCTGCTGCCCGAGAACGAGAACGAGAGCGAGGACAAGGACGAGAACGGCGGCGCCGGGCTGACCGGCGTGCGGCTGGCCGACGGCACCGTGGTGGCGTGCGAGGCACTGGCCGTGGGCACCGAGATGGCGGCGACCGCGCCGTTCCTGGCCGATCTGGGCCTGGAGGCCACCGACCTGGTCCGTGAGGGCGTCCGGTTCGCGACCCGGCTGGCCACCACCGACCCGGTGGGCGCCACCGGCGTCCCCGGCGTCTGGGCGGCGGGCAACCTGACCGACCCGGCCGGGCAGGTCGCGATCGCCGCCGCCGACGGGCTGCGCGCGGCCGCCGCGATCAACGCCGACCTGGTCGCCGAGGAGACCCGGCTGGCCGTCGAGGCGGTCGAGTTCTGGGAGAAGCGGTACGGCGAGAGCGAGCAGATCTGGAGCGGCCGCCCGAACGCCTCGCTGACCGTGCAGGCCGCCGGCCTGGAGCCCGGCCACGCGCTGGACGTGGGCTGCGGCGAGGGCGGGGACGCGATCTGGCTGGCCGGGCAGGGCTGGCGGGTCACCGCCGTCGACATCTCGCAGGTCGCGCTGGAGCGGGCCGCCGCCCGGGCCGCCGTCGAGAACGTCGCCGACCGGATCGACTGGCAGCGCGTCGACCTGGCGCACGCCTTCCCGGCCGGCTCGTACGACCTGGTCTCGGCGCAGTTCCTCCACTCGCCCGCCGAGTTCCCGCGCGACCGGGTGCTGCGCCGGGCCGCCGCGGCGGTCGCCCCCGGCGGCACGCTGCTGATCACCAGCCACGCCGCGCCCCCCGTCAAGCACGACCACCCGCACCCCGAGATGAACTTCCCCACCCCCGGGGAGATGCTGGCCTCCCTGCGGCTCGACCCGTCCGTCTGGACCGTGGAGCTCGCCGAGGAGCACGCCCGCCACGACCACCCCGGGCACCCCGTCACCGACCCGGACGCCCGCCCGCACCGCGACTCCACCCTGCGCCTGCGCCGCGCCGCCTGAGGCCCGCACCGGCCCGCGCCCTGGGAACTGAGTCCCCCCTCACACCCCCGCGAGAGTGGATCTGTGGCACGGAGTGTGGTCTAGTGGGGGAACTCAGTTCCCTCCCGCGTGAAAGGACAAGGTGGCCGTGAGCTTGAGGATCGTTGTCTGTGTGAAGTACGTGCCCGACGCGACCGGTGACCGTCGCTTCGCGGAGGACGCCACCACGGATCGGGAGGGCGT
>NZ_JNWZ01000079.1 GCF_000716545.1 Kitasatospora phosalacinea | reverse complement strand
GGCGGGAACGGGGCGGGCGGGAACGGGGCGCGGCGGGCACCGAGCACGGCGGGCACGACGGCGGCCCGACCGGCCAGGAAGCGCCGGTGCGCCTCGGCCTGGGTGCGGAGGAACTCGCCGTGCGCCGTCGCGACCCGTGCCCGGTGCGCGGCGGCTGCAGCGACCCGACCACCCCACCGACCGTCCCCGGGCCCGGCCTGGGCCGCGCGCTCCGGGTGGGCCGGTTCCGGGTGCGCCGGCTCCGGGTGGGCCGGTTCCGGGTGCGGGACCTCCGGGCGGGTCAGCCTGGGGAGCGGCGGGGCGGGGGCCATCCGGGCGGGTCGGGGCAGGAGGTCGGGGAGTCGCGGCGGTTCGTCGGCGAGGGCGAAGCGGGCGAGCGGCCCGGCGGCCGCCCGGCCGAACAGCTGCTCGGTGCGCAACGGCAGCCCGGCGGCCAGGAGTTCGGCGACGGCGGTGCGGAACTGTCCGAGCGGGTCGACCGGGGAGTCCAGGGCCACGGCGAGGTGCGGACGTCCGGCGAGGATCCGGGCGGTCCAGCCGGTGCACAGCCCCTGCGGCCCGTGCTCGACGAAGATCCGGACGCCGTCGTCCCACGCGTTCCGCACCGTGCGGATCCAGTCCAGGCTGCCGACGGCCTGGCCCGCCACGGCCCGCGCGGCGGCCGCGCTGTCGGGCGAGAGGGTGCTGCCGCCGTCGGTGCACCGGTAGAACCGGACACCGGGCACCGGCACGGTGGGCAGCGTGTGGACGTCCTCCAGCTCTCCGCGCACGGACTCCAGTTCGGGCACGTGGGCGGCGATGTCGTAGTCCAGCGGCACGCCGGTGACGCCGAGTCGCGCCACCGTCCGCTCGACGGCCTGCGGGTCGCCGCCGATGACGCTCACCCCCGGCGCGTTGCGGGCCATCAGGTGCGCCCGGGGCTCCAGCGCGCCGCGCACGTCGTCGGCGTCGGCCGGGACGAGGCAGGCCTTCCACCGCCCGGCGCCGCCCCAGGCCGCGCCGAGGACGCGGTGCGGCCCGGTGAGGCCGTCCCGGAAGAGCGCCGCGGCCCGGGACCGCGCGACCAGCGCCCCGGGGTCCGCCCAGACGCCGAGCGCGGCCAGCGCGCTCACCTCGCCGGAGGAGTAGCCGAGCGCGGCGGCGGGCCGCAGGCCGAGCAGGTCGCGGGTGATCCGGACGTGCGCGGAGGCCAGTGCGGTGACGCCGTGGATCCGTCCGAGGACGTCGTCCGCCGGCGCCGGGGCCGGACCGGCGGCCGGCACCGCGGCGAGCAGTTCGGCGCCCATCCCGGGGTAGGCGGCGGAGCCGTTGGTGAAGACGAACCCGGTCTCACCGGTCAGCGGTTCGTCCCGGTAGGCGGCTCCCGCGGGGCGCCGTCCCTCGCCGGCCAGCCAGGCGGCGGCCGCGGCCCGGTCGGCTCCGACCAGGACCAGCCGGGCGGCGGCCGTCCCGGCCGCGTCGGCGGGCGGCCGGGCCCGTCCGGCGGCCAGTGCCGCGCGGACGGCCGCCCGGTCGCCGCCGGTGTACACCTCGACCGGGGTGCCGGTCAGCGGGCCGACCAGTTCGGCCGGTCCCGCGCCGTCGGGCACGGGGGCCGGGTGGCTGCCGTCGGCCCCGGCGTCGGACGCACGGCGGAGCACCACGGCGGCCCCCTCGGCGTCCGCGACCACGGCGGCGTCCGCCTCGCCGTCGCGCAGCGCGCGCCGGGCCAGGTCGACGGCGACCCGGCCGCTCTCGCCGTCGGCGTAGACCACCAGGCCGGGGCCGCGCAGGTCGGCCGCGCCGTTGACCCGGTGGGCCGACATGTTCGGCATGGTGCCGAGGACGGCGGCCAGGTCGAACGGCGGGGCGCTGGCCTCCCGGGCGAGGTCGCGCACGTCCTCGGGCACGTCGGGGCCGAGCGCGCCGGGCCGCCGCCAGCGCAGGCCGTACCGCGCCACTTCGGTGTCGTCGCGGCCGGCCACCACGACGAGGGTCCGGTCGGCGGGCAGGTCCAGGCCGCGCAGGGCCGCCCGGGCCGCGGCCAGCACCCGCAACTGCCCGGTGGCGGCCCGCTCCAGGTCGCGCGGGGCGGTGCCGAGGCCCGTGAGCTCCAGTTCGGCGGCGTCCCCGCGGCAGGCCCCCCGGCCGACCACCACGATCGGCTCCGGCTCCGCCGCCCGCCGCGCTCCCCGCTCCGGGTGCGGCGCCGGGACGGGCGCCGGGGCGGCGGGTCCGGTGGCCGGATCGCCCGTCCAGGCGTCCACCACCAGGTGCGCGTTGGAACCGCCGAAGCCGAACGCGCTCACGGCGGCGCGCCGCAGCCCGTGCCACTCCTCGGCGGCCGTGAGCGGGCGCAGCGGGGTGCCGTCCAGCACGGCCAGCGGGCGCTCCACGCCGAGGGTCGGCGGCCTGGTCCCGGCCCGCAGCGCCCCGACCACCTTGACCAGGCCGGCCAGTCCGCCGACCGCCAGCGGGTGGCCGAGGTTGGACTTCACCGATCCGAGCGGCAGGTCCGCGGCGTCGGCGAACAGCCGGGCCGCGCTGCGGGCCTCGACCAGGTCGCCGACGGGCGTGCCGGTCGCGTGGCACTCCAGCAGGGAGACGGTCTCCGGCGCGACGCCGGCCTGCGCGTAGGCGGCCCGCATGGCGCGCAGCTGTCCGGTTTCGGAGGGGGCGAGCGGCCCGCCGCTGCGGCCGTCGTTGGACAGGCCGATGCCGCGGACCACGGCCAGCACCGGGACTCCGCGCCGGAGCGCGTCCGGGAGCCGCATCAGTGCGACGGCCGCGGCGCCCTCGGCCGGGACCAG
Organism: Kitasatospora phosalacinea; assembly: GCF_000716545.1. Taxonomy (GTDB): domain Bacteria; phylum Actinomycetota; class Actinomycetes; order Streptomycetales; family Streptomycetaceae; genus Kitasatospora; species Kitasatospora phosalacinea. The sequence continues at coordinate 29,878 of NZ_JNWZ01000079.1, read as the reverse complement.
GCCGTCGGCGGACCGGTCCATCGGCCGGCTGGCACCGGTCGGGCTGAGCGCCGACAGCGCGTGGAACGCGTTGTGCACCAGCAGGTTGTCGGCCCGGTTGACGGCGGCGGCGACCATCAGGTCGGCGCTGCCGTCGCGGAGCCGGTCGGCGGCGAGCTTGACGGCGACCAGCCCGGACGCGCAGGCGCTGTCCAGCGCGAACCCGCCGAGTCCGAGGCCGCACCGCCGGGCGGTGACCGCCGCCGGACGGGTGGCGAACCGCAGGTCGTCGCGGTCGTCGCGGTCCGTCCCGCCGGTGGCCCAGCGGCGTTCGAGCAGGCGCTGCGCGGTCTCGGTCGGGTAGGCGAGGGTGCCGAGGACCAGGCCGCCGGCCGGGTGCGGGCCGTCGAGGCCCGCCTCGTGCAGGGCCTGCTCGACCACGTACCGCGCCCAGTCGGTCAGCGGGTCGGACCCGCCGCCGGGGACGGCGTGGTCGACGTGTCCGGCCACCCGGGGCCCCGGCGCGCTCTGCACGGACGCGGGATCCTCGGCGCCGGCCAGCCGCCAGCGCCGCTCCCGGACGGGGCCGATGGCGCTGCGGCCGGCGAGCACCAGGTCCCACAGGGCGGCCGGGTCGGCGGCGCCCGGCAGCAGGCAGGCGTGCCCGACGATCGCGACGGGGGCCGCGCTCGACGCGGTCATGGATTCCCTCCTTCCTCTCGTGCGCGTGGTCAGCTGGGCCGGACGACGAGTTCGACCCCGAGCAGTTCCGCGACGACCCGGCCGGACGCGTCCAGCACCGCCACGTCGCATCCGGCGACCGGGGCGGCGACCCGGCCGGGGCGCAGCACGCAGCGGCCGGGGCCGTCCAGCGGGCCGGGGCGGTGCACGGTCAGGCGGCCGACGGCCATCGGCAGGACGTCCTCGCCGAGCACCTCGCGGGCCCACAGCAGGGCCAGCTGGAGGCAGCCGTCCAGGGCGGCGGGGTCGGTGCGCCAGTGCCGGCCGGGCCAGCCGAGTTCGCGCAGGCCCCGCACCGTCGCGGCCGCGCCGTCCGCGGTGACGGTGGCGGCGCCGTCCAGGGCCCGGAACATCGGGCCGTGGAACAGCGGCCGGCCGTCGTAGCGCAGCGGCGTGGCGACGCCCCCGGGCTCCGTCCAGTGGCCGGGCGCGGCGGTGTCCGCCGCACCCGCGCGGACGTGGATGCCGTCGCCGCAGCGCAGTTCCACGCCGTCCTCGGTGGCGACGACGCGGACGACGTGCCCGCGGCCCTCCAGGTCGGGCAGCGGCAGCGCCCTGAGCACCCGCAGCCCGGCGAGGGCGTCCGCCCCGGTGGCCCGGAGCAGCCATTCCGCGGCCAGCGCCAGCGGGAGCACCGGGCGACCGCCCACGGCGTGGTCGAGCAGGTGCGGCTGGTGGGCGGAGTCCACCTGGACGAGGGCCGCCCAGGTCCGGTCGACGGTGGCGCCGAGGCCCCGGCCGGCTTCCAGCACCACGCCGACCGGTCCGGCGGAGCGGACCTCCTGGACGACCGCCCGGGCGCCGGTCGACAGCGCGATGGTGTCGATGCCGGCCCGGCCGAACCGCTCGGCGAGCTCGGGGGTGACCATGCCGCCGGCCCACGGTCCCCACGCCACCGAGCGGACCAGCGCGCCGGGCCGCCGGGCCTGTTCGGCGCCCAGCAGGTGGTCGACCACGGTGTTCGCCATGGCGTAGTCGCTCTGGCCCGCGTTGCCGAACACCCCGGCCGCCGACGAGAAGGCCAGCACCACGTCCAGCGGGTCGTCGGCGCAGGCCGCGAGCAGCGCGGCCAGCCCCAGGACCTTCGGGCCCGCCACCGCCCGGATCTGGGCCTCCGTCTTGTCGGAGATCTTCGCGTCCGCCAGGACCCCGGCGCCGTGCAGCACGGCCGTCACCGGCCCCCAGGCGGTCCGGGCCCGCGCCACCTCGGCGGCGACGGCGGACGCGTCGCGGACGTCGACGTCGGCGTACCGCACCTGCGCCCCGGCCGCCCGGACGGCCTCCAGGGTGGCCCGCACCTCGCGCGCCGCCAGCACCCGGGCGGCCCGGCCGATCGGGTCGGGGTCGCCGCGCTCGGCGAGGGCCCGGACCAGCGCGGCGCGGTCGGCGGCGGCGGGCAGCCCGGCGGGTTCGTCCGCCAGGACGGTCCGGCCCAGGAGCAGGATCCGCGGCCGGTACTCCTCGGCCAGGGCCCGCACGGCGGCGGCGGTCACGCCCCGCGCGCCGCCGGTGACGACGAGGAAGGAGTCCGGGCCCAGCCGGGGCGGGACGGGTTCGCGTTCGGCGGGGGCGACCCTGAGCACCAGGCGGGCCCCGTCGCCCCGCAGCCCGACCTCCGGGTGGCTGCCGCCGTGCAGCAGTTCCGCCGCGATCCGGTCGGCGACCTCGGCGGGCTCCCGGCCGGCCGCGTCCACGTCCACGGCCTTCACCGCGATCTGCGGCCACTCGTGGGCCACCGTGCGGACCAGAGCGGCCAGTTGGCCGGTCAGTGCCCGTTCGGGGGCGGCCCCGGTCAGACCGAAGTCGCCACCGGTGTCCTGGACGGTCACGAACAGCCGGGCGTGCGGGCCGGCCAGTTCGCGGGCGGTGGCCAGCGCGGACACCGACAGGTCCACCGCCGCCTCGGGGGTTCCCGGCTGCTCCAGGCCGAGCAGCACCACGCCGACCGCGTCCGCCGGGATCCGCCCGCCGTGCACCGCCCGCACCCCGGCGGCGGCCAGCGCCGCGACCAGCGCCCGCCCGGTGGCCGGGCTGTCCCCCACCACCGCGACCGGGCCGTCCCGCAGCCCGTCCACGCTCAGCCCGGGCGCCGGCACCGGCTCGGCCAGCAACCGGCTGCGGGTCAGCCCGTCCCGTCCGGCGGGCTCGGCGGGGGCCACCGGCCCGGCGACGGGGGCAGTCGGTCCGGCGGGCTCCCCGGCCGGCGGGTCGTACGCCCGGACCACGTCCTCGATCGTGCGCAGCCGGTACCCCGGGGTGTCGCCGGGCATGGCTCCGAGGCGCTCGCCGATCGCGGCCAGGATCTCCACCCGCTTGATCGAATCGATCCCCAGGTCGGTCTCCAACTCCATCCCGGGCCGGATCACCTCGGCCGGGAAGCCGGTCCGCTCGGCCACCGCGTCCCGCACCACGTCGAGCGCGGTGCCACCGCCCGACCCCGCCGGCGGAAGCTCAGCGACCACGGGCGCGACCGGGGCGGCCGGCGCCTCCTGGACGGCGGCGGCCGGTGTCTCGGGAGCGGTGAACGCGGGAGCGGTGAACGCGGGAGCGATGGACGCGGGAGTGGTGAACGCGGGCGGGTCGAGGGGCAGCGGCGCGGCGGCCGCCGGCGGGGCGGTCACGGCCGGCATGCCCAGCAGGGCGGCCAGGGAGGTCTCCGCCGTCCGCAGGAACTCGGCGTGCGCCGCCGCCATCTGCTGGTGGAACGCGGTGTGCGCTTCGGCGGTCTGCCGCTGCAGCTCCTCGACGGTGCGCAGCAGTTCGGCCTCCGCGACGGGTGCCCCGGCCCCCCATCCCGGCACCGGCCCGACGCCCTGCGTGTCGGCCGCGGGCACCGCCGCCACCGGCACCGGCACCGTTGCCGCTGCCGACGCCACCGGCTCGACCGGCTCGACCGGCGCCACCGGGAGCGCTGGTGAGAGGGCCGTCGGGTAGGGCTGGCCGTGGTTCCTGCCGTTGATCCGCACGGTGGTCTCCTGAGGGGGTCGGGTTGCGGCGGGCGGCGGCCCGGCCAGGGCTCCGGCGTGGAAGGGCACTCCGAGGAGGGCCAGGCGGGCCAGGCCGTCGAGCAGGGCGCGGACGCCGGGCACGGCGGGCCGGTCGAGCGGGACGGCCTCGACGTCCGGGCAGACCGCCCGGACCAGGCCGGACAGCCGTCCGCCCGCGCCGACCTCGACGAAGGTGCGGACGCCGTCGGCGCGCATGGCGGCGACCATCTCGCGGAACCGCACGGGCGAGGCCAAGTGCCGGGCGGCGAGCTCGGCGGTCGCCGCGGCGTCGGCGGGGTAGGGCGCCGCGTGGGTGTTGCCGTAGACCGGGCGGGCGGGCGCGGCGGTGACGGTCGCGTGCAGGGCGGCGCGCAGCCCGTCGGCGGCCGGGGCGACCAGCGGGCTGTGGAAGGCGGTGGAGACCCGCAGCCGGGTGACCGTGCGGCCGCGGCGGGCGAACAGGTCGGCGGCGCGTTCCAGCGGGGCGGTCCCGCCCGCGACGACCACCTGTTCGGGCGCGTTGTCGTTGACCAGCCACACGCCGGCGCCGGCTTCGGCGAGCACGGCGGCGGCCTCGTCCCGGCCGGCCCGCACCGCGATCATTCCGGCGGGCGACCCGGCCGCGTCGCGCATCAGCTCGCCGCGCCGCCGGGCCAGCCGCAGCAGGTCCGCGGCGCCGTACGCGCCGGCGGCGTGCAGGGCCACCAGTTCGCCGAAGCTGTGGCCGGCGTAGCAGTCGGCGCGCAGGCCGAGCCCGTCCAGGACGGCGAGCAGCGACAGGCTGTGGGCGGCCAGCGCGGGCTGGGCCCACTCGGTGGCGTCGAGCCGGGCGCGGCGCGCTTCGTCCACGGGACCGGGCGGGAACGCGACGGTGTGCAGGGGGGCGTCCCCGAGCGGCAGGCCGGCGGCCAGGTCCCACGGGTGGCGGGCGGCGGGGAACCAGCAGGCCAGGTCGGCGCCCATGCCGGGGTACTGGGCGCCCTGCCCGGGGAACAGGAAGGCGATCCGGCCGGGCTCGGCCGGCCCGTACGCGTACCGGCAGCCTCCGGGGAGGGCGAAGGGCGTCTCGGGGGCGGCGGCGATCCGTTCGGCGGCGGCGCGCAGCTGCGGTTCGGGGTGGCCGTCGTGGACGAGGGCGAGCCGGGCGGGGTGCGCGGGGTCGAAGGCCGGTGCTCCGCCCGCGCGGAGGACGCGCGCCAGGTCGTGCCCGGTGGGCGCGCTGTACAGGGCGAGCCGGTGGGGCAGTCGGCGGTCGGCGGCTTCGGGGCCGTACTCCTCCAGCGTCACGTGGAAGTTGCTGCCGCCGAAGCCGAATCCGGAGACCGCGGCGCGGCGCGGGCGACCGGTGCGGGCGACCCACGGCCGGGGCTCGGTGTTGAGGTGGAACGGTGAGGCGGCCAGGTCGAGGGCCGGGTTGGCGGTGTCGGCCTTCAGGGTGGGCGGCAGCACCCGGTGGTGCAGCGCCATCACGGTCTTGACCAGGCTGACCGCGCCGGCCGCGTACTTGGTGTGCCCGAGCTGCGACTTCACCGAGCCGAGGGCGCACCACTGCCGGTCGGTGCGGCCGGACGCCTCGAACACCTCGCGCAGGGCGCCGTACTCGACGGCGTCGCCGGCCCTGGTGCCGGTGCCGTGGGCCTCGACCAGCTCGACGGTGTCCGGTCCGTAGCCGGCCCGTTCGTAGGCCCGGCGCAGGGCCCTGGTCTGGCCCTCGGCGCGGGGGGCGTAGATCGCGGAGCCGCGGCCGTCGGAGGCGCTGCCGACGCCGCGGACCAGGGCGTAGATCCGGTCGCCGTCGCGTTCGGCGTCGGCGAGCCGCTTGAGGAGCAGCATCGCCAGGCCCTCGCCGAGCACGGTGCCGTCGCCGTCGGCGGCGAACGGGCGGCAGTCGCTGGTGCGGGACAGGGCCGGCGTCTTCGAGAAGCAGAGGAACATCGTCGGGTCGTTCATGGTGTCGACCCCGCCGGTGAGCACCAGGTCGGCCCGGCCGGTGTGGAGTTCGCCGACGGCGGCGTTCAGCGCGGCGAGCGAGCTGGCGCAGGCGGCGTCCACCGTCATGTTGGTGCCGTGCAGGTCGAAGCGGTTGGCGATGCGGCCGGCCACCACGTTGCTGAGCAGGCCGGGGAAGGTGTCCTCCTGCCAGGGGACGTACTGCGCGGAGATGGCCTCGCACGCCCGGGCGACGGTCGGTTCGTCGAGGCCGGCCGCGCGCAGGGCGTGCTCCCACAGCGGGCGCTGCATCCGGCCCGCCATGTGGTTCATCAGCTCCAGGGAGCCGCAGCCCAGCAGTACGGCGGTGCGTTCCCGGACGGCGTCGGTGAGCTTGTCGCGGCCGTGGTCGGCGAAGGTCTGGTCGGCGACCAGCAGGGCGAGCAGCTGGGTGGTGTCGATGGCGCTCAGGGCGTGCGGCGGGATGCCCCACTGCAGCGGGTCGAAGTCGACGTCCGGCAGGAAGGCGCCGCGTCGCGCGTAGGTCCGGTCGGGGGCCTTCGGGTCGGGGTCGTGGTGGTCGGCGAGCCGCCAGCGGTCCTCGGGCACGTCGGTGATCAGGTCGGTGCGGGCCAGCACGGACGTCCAGAAGGAGGGGACGTCCACGGCGCCGGGGAGGAGCGCGCCCAGGCCCACCACGGCGATCGGCGGGTCGGCCGGGTTCGTCGCGTCCGTCGGGTTCGTCGGGTTCGTCGGGTCGGTCATGTCGCCCCCCTCAGCCCAGCTGCCGCGGTACGTACCGGAACGCGGCCGGCGGTACCGGCACGCCGAAGCTGCGCAGTTGCTGGGCACGGGTGACGACGGTGGCGCCCTCCAGCAGGTTGAGGGCGATCTGCACCGCCGGGGGGCGTTCGCCGTCCAGGACGGATCCGGCCCGCCAGTCGTTGAACGCGCCCACGGCGGGGCCGCACCAGATCTGGTAGTCGGCGTCCCGGCCGGGGACGCCGCCGGTGGCCCATCCGCTGGACTGGCCCAGGTAGGAGCGGAACACCAGGGCCATCCGGTGCTTGGGGTCGGCCTCGGCGCGGTCGAGTTCGGCCGGGTCGCGGTCGGCCCAGAACGTCCGGGTCCGCTCCCACACCGTCTCCAGCGGTTCGCCGAACACCTCGGTCTCCAGTTGGCGGCGGGCCGCCGCGGGCAGGCGTTCCAGGCCGTCGTGCTCGCGCCAGAGGCGGTACAGCAGGTCGGCGCGGGCGGCGAACAGGGTGCCGCGGCTGAGGACCTGGACCCGCACGCCCATCTCGAACATGTCGGCGGCCGGTGCCATCGCGACGTCGGCGACCCCAGCGCCGGCGAGCAGCCGGCGGGCCCGGTCGGAGGTGCCCGCCTCGGCGGCCAGCTGGTTGACGGTTCCGGTGACCACGTAGTCGGCGCCGGCCGCGAACGCCGCCGCGACGGCCTCCGGGCTGCCCAGGCCGCCCGCCGCGCCGACCCGGACCGGCCGGTCGTAGCCGTGCTCGGCGACCAGCCGGTCGCGCAGCGCCCGCACCACCGGCAGGATCGCGCCGAGCGGCCGGTTGTCGGTGTGCCCGCCGCTGTCGGACTCCACCGTGAGGTCCTCCGCGATCGGCACCAGGGACGCCAACTCGGCTTCCTCCGCGGTGAGTTCCCCGCGCTCCAGCAGGGCCCGCAGCAGCGCGGGCGGGGCGGGCGACAGGAACTCCCGGGCGACCTCCGGGCGGGACAGCTTGGCGATCACCCGCCGGGCGCGGACCACCCGCCCGGAGCCGTCCCGGCGCAGTCCGGCCGCCGCCACCCGGACGGCGGCCGGGGTGAGGCGCAGGTACGCGGAGAGCGAGACGCAGGGCACGCGACGGGCCACCAGCAGCGCGGCGGTGCGCTCCTCGGCCGCCGGTTCGAGGGGCGAGTGCAGCAGGTTGACGCCCCAGTTGGGCCGCTGCCGGAGCGTTCCGGACAGCCGGTCGACGGCCTGCTCGACGGTGGCGGGGGCGAGCCCGCCGGCACCGTACAGCGAGAGGAGTCCGGCCTCGGCCATGGCCGTCACCAGCTCCACCGAGGAGATGCCCCGGGCCATCTCGCCCGCGATGTACGGGTACCGGGTGCCGTGCGTCTCACCGAACCCGCGGTCGCCGAGCCACTCGGGGTACAGCGGCGGGAGGGTGCCGTGCCAGTGCAGGCCGTCGGTGCCGCCGTCGTGCCGGACCAGGCCGCCGGTGGCGACCCCCAGCGGGCCGCCGTCGGCGCCGACGACGTGCAGGTGCTCGCGGGTGCGGCGGGTCGCGGCGGCGAGGCCGGCGCTGTCGAAGGACGCCGTTCCGCCGGTCCAGTGCGCGGGTGCGCCGGACCGCGGCGGGTGCGTGGGCGTGCTCATATGGCCTCCTGGTGCGGTGCGGGGCCCTGCGGCGTCGGGGGGCGAGTGCGCGTCGTGAGGTCGGAGCGTGGTGCGGACCGCGGCCGGGCGGCCGGGGCCGGGGCGGGATCAGAGCGGGATGTTGCCGTGCTTGCGGCCGACGGCGGCCTCCCGTTTGGTGCTCAGCGCCCGCAGCGCCGCCCCCACCTGGGCGCGGGTGCTGCTGGGTTCGATCACCGCGTCGACGTAGCCGCGTTCGGCCGCCGCGTACGGGGTCATCAGGGTGCGCCGGTACTCCTCGACGAGGGCCTCGCGCACGGCCGGGGCGTCCTCGCCGGCTTCGGCGAGCCGCCGCCGGTGGAGCACCTCGACGGCGGCCTCGCCGCCCATCACGGCGATCTGGGCGGTGGGCCAGGCGAGGTTGCAGTCGGCTCCGAGGTGCTTGGACCCCATCACGGCGTAGGCGCCGCCGTACGCCTTGCGCAGCACCACCGTCACCTTCGGCACGGTCGCCTCGGCGTAGGCGTGCAGCAGTTTCGCGCCCCGGCGGATGATCCCGTCGCGTTCCTGGGCGACGCCGGGCAGGTAGCCGGGCACGTCCACGAAGGTGAGCACGGGCAGGTTGAACGCGTCGCAGAACCGGACGAAGCGCGCCGCCTTCTCGGTGGCGTCGATGTCGAGAGCCCCGGCCCGGTGCAGCGGCTGGTTGGCCACCACGCCGACCGGCCGCCCCTCGACCCGGGCCAGCCCGCAGACGATGTTGGGCGCGAACTGGGCGTGGATCTCCAGGAGTTCGGCGTCGTCGACGACGGCGGAGATCACCTCGCGCACGTCGTAGCCCTGGTTGTCGGCGTCGGGCACGAGGGTGTCGAGCGCGAGGTCCCGCGCGGTCCGTCCCGGGACGGGCGTGAACGGGACGGCGGGCGGCAGCTCCATCGCGTTGGACGGGAGGTAGGACAGCAGCTCCTGGATCCACTCCAGGGCCTCGGCCTCGTCGCGGGCCACGTGGTGGCAGTTCCCGGACACCGCCGCGTTGGCCCGCGCCCCGCCGAGCTCGTCCACCGTGACGTCCTCGCCGGTGACCGAGCGCAGCACGTCCGGACCGGTGACGAACATGTAGGAGGAGCGGTCGACCATCACCACGACGTCCATCAGCGCCGGCGAGTACACCGCCCCGCCGGCGCAGGGCCCGGCGATCAGGGCGATCTGCGGCACCAGGCCGGAGGCCCGCACGTTGCGGCGGCCGAGTTCGGCGTAGTAGGCGAGCGAGACCACGCCCTCCTGGATCCGGGCGCCGCCGGACTCGTTGATGCTGATCACCGGACAGCCCAGGCGCACCGCGGTGTCCATGGTCTTGAGGATCTTCCGCCCGTGGGTCTCGCCCATGCTGCCGCCGAGCACCGTGAAGTCCTGCGAGAAGACGCAGACCGGTCGGCCGTCGATCGTGCCGGTCCCGGTGATCACACCGTCCCCGTACGGCCCCGGAGCGTCCGCCGCTCCGTGCCTGGCCAGCTGGTCGGTCTCCAGTAACGAGTCCGTGTCCAACAGCCACAGGACCCGCTCACGCGCACTCATTTTCCCCGCCGCCCGGTGCTTCAGGACGGCCCGCTCCGAACCCGCCCGTAAGGCGGCCCCGGTGCGTTCCCGCAGTTCTCCGAGTGCCATCGCAGTTTTCGATGGCCCCGCACTGTAGCCATATGACGACATGCCCGAACCCCGCCCCCCGGAATCAATTACCAACGACTGCCAACGACGCAGTTACTTGAAGCATGGGCTGCTCGACGCAGAGTCAGGCTAGGCGCCCGAACAGACGATCGGCAAGGACGGATTGCGGGTGATTTAGATCACAAGTGATCACCCCCGGTTATCTCGTTGCGCCCGCGTTTCCACTGGTCGCAACAGCGGAACGGAGGGTTCCGGGATTCCGCTTGACGGGCGGGCGCACCCCCCGGCGCGACGGCGGCGGGAAATTCCATCGCACCGGAACGACCCGCCCCGATACTGATCGAATGCCGGATTCCCGAGGGCCCCCTCCCGGGAATCCGAGGATTATTGGCAGGTGCACAACATCGATCGTCCGCCACCTCGTGGCCGATTGACCGATATCCCGAAATGGTCGCCTGCCAACGAATTCCACCACCCCTGATGGATCTTGCCGGCGGCCCCCGCCGGGCCTATCGCCAAAGTTGCCTCCCATTTCGACAATGGAAAGGTAATATCCGCAGCCAGCGGGCGGTCGGACGGACCGAAAACCGCGCGGCCGCCCCCGCCGGGCCCCCTCGCGCGGCCACCCCAGCATTTCCCCGCAATATGGCAATGCCTCGGTAATGTTCCCAGGTCACCGCGGCACCGGCCGGGGCCCGCGGCCACGCGCCCGCGCGGGGCCCGGCCCGGCGCCGCCAGGCCGCCGGAGCCGCGCCCCCGCCCGGGTAATGGGAAGGCAATGTCTCCGGACCGTCCGTCGTCCGCCCGCCGTCCACCGGTCAGACCGCCGCCCGTCCCCGCCCCGGGCTCCCGGAAGGTGCCGGCGGCCCGCCCGGAACGACGACGGCGCGCCACCCGGGGCGGCGTGGAGACGCCCACCCCCGGCCGCGCGCCGTGGCCTTCCGGGCCGCGTGCCGCCCTCCCCGTCTCACCACCGGCCGATCACGACGCGTCAGCCGCCGAGGCTGGTGTTGTTCTGGCCGTCGGTGCACACCACGTGGAGCGTGAGGTTCGCATGGCGGTGCTCGCCGTCCGCGCCCTTGGCCGGCGGGCAGTCGTCCCTGCGCACGGCGACGATCCAGCCGGTGGCGTCCTCGTTGGGGCGGTTCTCCAGGACGTCGGTCGGCTGCCGGTCGAGCGTCCGGTTCTCGCCGGGGGTCACGCTGAATCCGCCGCTGTAGACGCTCTCGTCGGGCGGGCAGAGCAGCTCGTGCGGCAGGCCGTCGGCGCCGCCCTGGATGGTGGGGCCGGTCACCGCCTGCGGCGAGTGGTAGGTCGTGGTGGCCGCCGCGCCGCCGCCGGCGGCGGCTAGGACGGCGAATCCGGCCGCGAGGGCCATGGCGATCCTGGTCTTGCCGGGCACGTGTCACTCCTGGGGTGTCGGGGCGGGATGTGCGGACATTCCAGCACGCGGCTGACGAGTCGTCAGGGAGCTGCGCGCGGTCACGGCGTGTCAACAGTCGATCATGGCGACACTGGAGTGTCTGCCTACGAACGACTACGCAGAGTGCTCTACTGGCCTCGAATCGCTGTCTCCCGTGCGGCTGCTCCGCAGCCCTGACCGACGCGCCACGAGGATTCCCATGCCACGCAGACTGAAGGCCGTGCTGGCGGCCGGTGCCGCCGCCGCCGTCCTGTCGAGCACCACCGTCCTGGCCGCTCCCGCCCCGGCCTCCCCCGTCCCGGCCGGCTCCCTCGCCGGGGACCGCGGACTGCGCATCACCGACGACCAACTGCGGGCCGAAGTCCGGGCGGACGAGGTGGCCGCGCTCGGCCGCCCGGCCGCCGAGGACCTGGCCCGGGACCGGATCGGCCTGCGCGCCGTCCAGACCGGCTACCCGCAGACCACCCGCACCAACCGGTTCAACATGCTGACCGCCACTCAGGCGGAGGCCAACGCGAACTTCGACCCCGCGCGGTTCGGGCAGTTCAAGCAGTACATCCCCTCCCCCGAGTTCGGGGACCACGTCGCCCTGCTGCCCACCGGCAAGGTGCTGCTGTTCTCCTTCGAGTCCGTCGAGGACAACCCGCAGAAGGAGACCGCGCCCACCGACGTCATCGGCAGGCAGAACGCCGGCCGCGCCTACCTCTGGACGCCGCCCGCGAACGACACCGACCCGGGCACGTTCAAGGCCGTCCCGCCGCCGGTCGTCAACGTGCCGGACGGCCTGGACGAGCCGCGCCCCGCGCCGTTCTTCTGCGCCGGCCACTCCTACCTGCCCAACGGCATGGTCGGCGTGTTCGGCGGCAACCTCGGCGGCAACGGCGGCACCGGCGCCAAGCTCGCCCTGGTCTTCGACCCGTGGACCGAGACCTGGCACCAGCAGCAGGACATGTCGGTCGGCCGCTGGTACCCGAGCGTGGTCACCGGGGCGGACGGCCGGCAGACCATCATGTCCGGCCAGTCCGAGCTGGGCTTCGGCACCCCGAGCCCGGTGATCGAACGCTTCCCCGCCAAGGGAGTCGACGTCTCCTACGGCAAGGCCCAGCCTCCCGACGGCGTCGCACTTGACCGCTGGAAGGCGGACGCCCCCTACCGGATGGACTACCCGCACCTGTTCTCGCTCCGGGACGGCAGGATCTACGGGTTCGGCCGCAGCTCCGACCAGCAGTTCGTCTTCGACCCGGCGAACGAGACCCGCGGCCAACTCCCCAGCAGGCCCGACAACTTCCCGCGCCTGTACGGCTCCGCCGTCGCCCTGCCCAACGGCACCAGCGGCCCGGACTCGGTGCTCGTCCTGGGCGGCAACTACAAGGACCCCGACACGTTCGAGTTCGCCGGCGGCCGGTGGACCAAACAGAAGCCCAGGAACCTCGGCCGCGCCCAGGACGACACGCTGGTCTTCCCCGACGGCAACCTGTTCACCGTCAACGGCGCGGTCGGCATCCGCGACTACGGCAACGGGGACTACAACCCGAACGTCCCCGACGACCGGTTCCGCCAGGTCGAACTGCGGGACGCCGACGGCAACTGGACCCTCGGCCCGAAGCAGCGGCTGCCGCGCGGCTACCACTCCAACGCGGTGATCCTGCCCGACGGCCGGATCATGGTCACCGGGGACGAGCTCCAGCAGATCGCCAACAACCCGGACATCAAGGCCGGCAACAACGGCACCATCGAGATCTACGAGCCGCCGTACCTGCACAAGGGCGGCCCCCGCCCCGACATCCGGACCGCGCCGACCGACCCGGTCGCCTACAACACCGCGTTCCGGATCAACACCAACTCGCCGACCCAGGCCGCCCGCGCCGTGCTGCTCGCGCCCATCACCTCCACCCACTCGGTGGACACCAGCCAGCGCCGCCTCGAACTCAAGCTGGTCAGCCGGGCCGGCAGCCAACTCGTCCTCCAGAGCCCGGAAACGGCCGCGGACGCCCCGCCCGGCTGGTACATGCTCTTCCTGCTCAACGACGCCGGCGTGCCCAGCGTCGCCAAGTGGATCCAGCTGAGCCCGAACGCCTGACCCCCCACCCCCGACGGAGCGAAGAACGGATCGACCATGGCGGACCTGAGCCTGCGGCAAGACACCGAGATCCAGGGCGACATCCTGGCCGGCTTCAAGAAAGACCACATGATCCTGCTGCTCCTCCAGTTCACCGACGCCCCCGCGGCCCGGAGCTGGCTGGAGAAGACCACCCCACTGATCGCCACCACCGAGCGGGTCGCCGCGTTCAACCAGGAGTTCAGCCAGGCCCGCCAGGCCAACGGCGGCGATGACCCGACCGCGCAGAGGGCCACCTGGCTGGGCCTCAGCTTCACCTACCCCGGCCTGCAGTTCCTCACCGGGCAACCCGACCTGCTGCGCGCCGAGGCCCGGACCGGCGACACCCTGGAAGCCTTCATCCAGGGTCCGGGCGACCCGTCCCGGTCGATCGCACTCGGCGACACCGACGACAACGACCCCAAGCACTGGGTGTTCGGCTGCGCCGACAAGCCCTCCGTGCACGCGGTGCTCACCGTCGCCTCCGACACCGCCGAAGGCCTCGACGGCGCCGTCAAGGAGCAGAAGCTGGCCGCCACCCAGGCCGGCGCGGTCGTCGTCTACGAGCAGGAGGGCAGGCACCTCCCGGGCAAGCGCAAGGGCAAGGAGCACTTCGGTTTCAAGGACGGGATCAGCGAACCGGAGGTCGAGGGCTTCGACGAGCCGGACCCGACCAGGACCGAAGTACTGGAGGACCTCCCCGGCGGACCGGAGGGACGCACCGTCCACTACTCCGCCAAGCACCCCGGGACGCGTCTCGTCCCGGCCGGCGAGTTCGTGGTCGGCAAGCCGCTGGCCCCCGAGCACGACCCGGGCACCGCTGCGAAGGACACCGTGCCCGCCTGGATGCACAACGGCTCGTTCCAGGTGGTCCGCCGCCTGGAGCAGGACGTGCCGGGCTGGTGGGCCCAGGTCGAGTCCCAGCTGCGGCGGCTGAAGGACCTCAAGGCCGTCCCGCAGGACGCCGGGCGGGACTGGTTCGCCGCCCGGCTGGTGGGCCGCTGGCGCGACGGCTCCCCGGTGTGCAAGCACCCCGACCGGGCCGGCGGTGCGGCCGCCGGATCGGACAACGACTTCAAGTACAAGGGCGACCCGGACGACCCCGACGGCCTGATCACCCCGCTCTTCTCGCACCTGCGCAAGACCAACCCGCGGGCCGGGCTCGACGCCGAGGGCGAGGTCGCCGAGCGGTTCATCGACGCCCGCCGGATCATCCGTCGTGGCGCGCCCTACGGACAGCCCTTCGACCCGATCAGCGACCTCCCCGAGAACGGCCCCGACGCCGAGCGCGGCCTGCTCTTCGTCTGCTACCAGTCCGACCTGGTCGGCCAGTTCGAGTTCATCCAGGCCAACTGGATCAACGACCCCGACTTCCCGCCCGGCCGCAAGGCCAAGCCCGGCCCCGACCCGCTGGTCGGCGGCCAGCTCGCCACCGTCAACGACGGCCGGGTCAGCTGGGAGGGCAAGTCCCCGGCGGGCGATCCGCAGACCACCACCCTGGACTTCCGGCCGTTCGTCCAGACCCGCGGCGCGCTCTACTGCTTCACCCCCTCGCTCAGCACCCTGCGCCGGCTCGCCCGGGGCCGCCTCACCGGCGAACAGGCCGAGCAGGGCGGGCAGCAAGGCCAGCAGGACGGACAGCCGGCGGTCCGGAACCTGCCGGTGGACTGCGTCCTGCCGCTTCCCGGCACGACCGGGCGCTACTGGACGTTCCAGCAGGGCACGATCCGGCGGATCGACCTCGGCGCGACCGAGACCCGCAGGCTCACCACCGGAACCGTCGACGACCGCACCGGGGTCGTCGTCGAGGAGGTGGGCCCGTACTCGTCCTGGCCGGCCCTGAGGGGCGTCACCCGGCTCGACGCCGTCCTGCCCGTCCCCGACGAGCAGGGCGCGAACGGAAAGCACGCGTACTGGGTGTTCCACACCGTGGGCGGCAGCCAGGTCTACCGCTACGTCACCATCGACGCCGCCGAGCCGTACGACAACCGGGTGGAGGCGGAGGACCGGCCGATCAACGGGTGGTCGTCGTTCGGCGGTGGCACTCCCGTCACCCAGGTCGACGCCTTCCTGCCCGTGCCGGACATGCGGCCGGCCGGCGACGGCTCGTACTGGTACTGGCTGTTCCACAACACCCCGGTGGGCCAGCGCTACCGCCTGATCTCCATCAGCCGCTCCGGCCGGGCCCACCCCGACCGGCTCCAGCGGGACGACCGCCAACTCGTCCAGTGGCGCTCGCTGGAGGGCGTCACCCGGGTGGACGCCTTCCTCCCCGTCCCCGGCCGGGACGAACCCGGCGGCGGCCAGCACTGGTACTGGGTGTTCCACCAGGACGACTACCGGGTGATCATGGTCGACCACGGCGGCGACCACCAGGACGACCTGCTGCGCGAGGACCGTCCGACCGCCGTCTGGGGCCGACGCTCGTGAACCCGCGGTGGCCCGGACCGCAACCGCGGCCCGGGCCACCGCCGCCGTGCCGGCGGGCGCCGCCCGCGGGGAGCCCCGACGCCGCCGTCGCGTTCCCGCGTGCCGGGCCAGGCCGGGGCGATGGTGAACTCGCGGAATTCCAGGGCGGTGTTGTCGGCACGCAGGCCGGCTCCACCGGGGGCGGAGAGCTGCTGCGGGTCGTTGTCGACGGTGTCCAGGACAGTTCTGCCGTCGATGGCGAGGGTGAGGTGGACCTTGCCGTCGGCGGTGTTGCGCGCGCTGCCGGAGACGGTGTGCCACTGCCCGTAGGAAGCGGAGTGCCGGCCTTCGGCCAGGGTCTGGTAGTCGCCCTGGTCGGTGCTGTCCCCGCCCGCGCCGGGAGTCTTGCGCTTGATCTCCACGTGCCCGTCCCGGCGGCGGAAGCCGAGGGCGGCGGCAGGGGCGGAGGGATCGCCTCCGGGGCGGACGACCTGCGGAAAGGCCCTCGTCAGCGGCCGGGGCGTGGAGGTGCCCGAAGTGGCCCGCGGACGCGGCGTTCGGCTCAGGCGGTTCGGCCGGCCGGCGGACGGACCTGTCGGCGCACCGCCGGCGGTCACCGTCGAGCGGTACGCCGACCTGTGCGCCCGATTCCCGCTGCTGATGGGACCGTTGATGGAGCGGCTGGACCAGGACGAGAAGTTCGTCCGGAGCGTCCGCCTGCTCTGTGCGGGCTTCACCGCACCCCCGGACAGCGGGACCGGTGCCCGCACGGGAACCGGTCGGCCGAGCCGGTGACGTGCACTACGCTGCGCAACGGCTGGTTTCCGATCGATTCGACGGGGGATCCGATGGCAGGTCAATGGCAGGAACTGGGCACTCCCGGCGGGGTGGAGGCCTATGTGCACCTCCCGGCGGGCGAGGTGCGCGGGGCGGTGGTGGTCTGCTCCGAGCTGTACGGGGTCAACGCCTACCTGCGGGGCGTGTGCGCCGAGTTGGCGGAGCGCGGGTACGCGGCGGTGGCGCCGGACTTCTACTGGCGCACCGCACGCCGCACCGAGCTGGGGTACGAGGCCGAGGAGCGCGAGGCGGGCCTGGTGCTGATGAAGGCCCTGGACCGCGACGAACTGGTCTCCGACGCGGCCGAGGCCCTGGCCAGGGCCCGCGAGCTGGCCGGCGGGGGCGGGGTGGCGTTCCTCGGGACGAGCATGGGCGGGCACATCGCGGTGCGCGCGGCCACCGAGCTGCGCTTCGAACTGGCGGTGGTGTTCTACCCGGGCTGGCTGCTCAACTCCGGCTTCCCGCTGGTCGGTCCGGTGCCCCCGCTGGAGACGGCCGAACGCATCGCCGCCAACGGGGTGCACCTGCTGGGCTTCTGCGGCGAACTGGACCACATCCTCCCCCCGGAGGAGTGGCAGGAGGCCGAACGCCGGCTCACCGCCGCCGGGGTCGGACACGAGTTGATCACCTACCCGGGCGCCCGTCACGGTTTCGCGGCCGACCGGCCGGCGGACCACGACGCCGGGGCCACCGCCGACGCCTGGCGGCGGGTGCACGAGGCACTGACCCGGCACCTGTGAGCGAAGCGGCGGCCGGGGCGATCTCGCGTCCGAAAGGAAGTTGACACGCGGCTGGCGAGTTCCCGGGCGAAGACCTGGGCCGGTTCGGGCGGCCACCGACGACCGGGCGACCGCGGCGGCATCACGCACAACGACCGAGCCCCACCGGTCGATCGGCGCGGGCCCGGTGTCCACCCCCTTCGAGTGCTCCACTGCGGGGCACGGTACCGCCCGTCCGCCCGAGGGCCCCGACGCCGGACCGGACGCTGCCGAGCATCACGAGTCGTCCCCCGATGACGAACGCCGCAGTCGGCGGGCTTGATCTGGAATCCGACGATGACGACCGCGGCGCCGACGGCCAGGAGGAGGAGACTCGCCAAAAGATCCTATTGGGGGTGCTACGCCTGGGGGATGAGACCGTGTCACCCGTTGTTCCGGGAACACCGCCCGAAGAACATGCGCAGGAGCACCGGATCAGGCCCAGGGCGGGTACCGCCGTCTGGCGGCCGGGGCAGGGAGGGCGCCGCTGTCGGGTACGTGCCGGAGGCCGGGCAGTTGCTCGTCGAGGTGGCGCTACCCGCGCAGGACGCGGTGCCGGCCGTGGACGGGTGCCGGTTCGTCACCCCGCGCGGGGAGGTCGTCCCGCTGCCGGTCGAGGAGGCCGACCTCCAGGAGACCCACCGGCGGCTGCCGGCGCGGCTGGCCCTGCGGGCGCTGGACGAGGCGTTCTCGGTGACGCCGACGGGGGTGGTGGGCACGGCGTCCTCAACGGGCGCGTGGCCACGACCGACCCCGCCACCGGGCGGGCCGTCCGCCCATACGTGGTGAGCATGGCGGGCGTCACCGTGATCGCCGTCCAGGCCAAGCGCACGAAGAACGTCGTCAGCCCGGAGGCCGTCCGGGCCCTGCTCGGCACCCTCCAGGACAAGCAGGCCGCCCGCGCGTCCTCGTCACCACCTCCCGGTACGGCAAGACGAGTTGGGAGACCGCGCACCGCAACGGCCAGCGTCTGGGCCTGATCGACGGCCGCAACCTGAAGGCCCTGCTCCTCGAACACCTCGGCATCGGCGCCCTGATCGGCCTGTCCAAGGTCCCGCCCGACTGGCAGCTGGGCGACACCGTCTGAAGGCGTTGCGCGCACTTCGCGTCGCCGCCCCCGTCGGGCATCAGCGCACCTCGCAGGCTGCTGGCACGGTCAGCCGAGGGTGACCGTGCGCTGGACGGGCAGGTCGCGGGAGGACTGGCCGGCGGAGAGGGCGTACGGGCCCGGGGTGAGGTAACCAGGTGCCGGACTGCCAGGTGGAGAGGTCCTGGGCGGTGACGGTGAAGGGGGCCCGGGTGCCGGCGCCCTTGGCGAGCTGGACCTTGCGGAAGCCGACGAGGCGGCGCGGCGCGGCTCGGCGTTGGCCGCGGCGGTGGCGGGCGGCGCGGCTTGCAGTGGGACGCTGGAAGGTGCCCGAGCCGCTGCCCGGCACGGGCGTGAGAGCCGTGCCGGGCAGCGGGGTTGTTCACTTCCAGATCGACTTGAGCTGCCACGCCTGGAGGGTGTCGAGGGTGGCGGTGCCGTTGTCGGCGAAGGCGCTGACGCCCGTGCTGGTGGGGTCCGGGAAGATCTGGTCGGTGAGGGTGACCTGGCCCTGGTCGGCGAAGACCTCGACGGAGGAGGCGTCGATGAGGATGTGGAGGGTCACAGCTCCGTGGTCGAGGGCGAGGGGGGCGGTCTTCACGTTGGGGAAGGCCGGGCTGAAGCCGGTGTTACCGGAATGGGTGCGGTCGAGGTAGAGCTTTCCGGTGTGGGTGTCGTAGCCGATCTGGGTGTACTGCCCTCCGGCCCCGGTGCGGATGTTGAGCCCGAACTTGTCGGCGGTGCCCGCGGTGAGGCGGGCCGTGAGGTCCAGGGTCTTCCCGTTGGCCTTCAAGGGCGTGGTCGTGTTGGATACGGTCAGGTTTTTGGTGTTGAAGGCGGTCCCGGTGCGGAGTTCGTTGAGGCCGCTGACAGGCTTCTGAACGAGCTGCACCTTCCCGTCGATGGTGCGCAGGGAGAGCGTACGGGGGAAGGTTTCGGCACCCTTCCAGGGCGTGGTGGGGATCTGGCCGGCGTAGTCCCAGTTGTTCATCCAGGCAGTGCTGATGCGCTGGCCGCTGGGGGTGTCGTTCCAGGTGGTGGCGGCGTAGAAGTCGGCGCCGTGGTCGACCCAGTGGGCGCGCTGGTTGGTGTCCAGTGCAGGTGCGTCGCTGAGGCTGAAGTCATCGGCCAGGACGTGGCCCCAGCCCCCGGTGCTGTGGTCGACGATCTGGATCTGGGCCTGCTTTCCGAGCAGGTCGCTCAGATCCCACGAGGTCCAGTCCAGGTTCTCGCTGTTGGCGCCGGTGGCGGAACGGACGACCTGGCCGTTGACGAGCAGGTTCACTGAGGTCTGCGTGTCCCAGGGCTTGGCCGGGGCGTCGGCGAAGAGGATGTCGCCCACCATGAGGTGTCCCCAGCCGGTGGATCCGTCGCTCTGGTCGACGATCTGGATCTGGGCCTGCTTGCCCTGGTACTGGCTCACGTCCCAGTTGGTCCAGGTCAGGTTGGGAGTGTTGTTGCCCGTGGCGGTGGCGACGACCTCGCCGTCGACGACCAGGTTGACTGCGGTCGGGTCGGCCTGCCCCCAGGGGTGGTTGCCGCCGGCGATCTGGAGGTCGATGTAGGGGCTGTTGACCGTGAAGGTCGGGGAGGTGACGGCGCCGGTGCCCGGATCGCCGTCGGGAGCGAAGGTGTCGAGCGCCTGGGGGCCGATCTGGCCCGGCAGGCTCTCGATGGAGGGACCGGAGTCGGCGAACGATCCCGTGCCGGTCCATCCGGGGCCGTAGGTGGGGCCGGAGAAGTCGTTGAAGACGGTTCCCGGGGGCAGGGTGCCGTAGGTCGCCGTGTCGGGGGTGTAGGGGTTGTTTCCGCCGCCGACGAGGAAGTTCAGGTGCGGCTTGGTGACCGTGAACGCGGGCGAGGTGAGGGTGCCGGTGGAGCTGTCCCCGCCGTTGTAGCTGTTGGCGAGGTGGCTGCCCGGGTTTCCGGTGACGGGCTGCTGGTCGGGGAGGGCGCCGGCCGCCGGTGCGGCACCGAAGGCGGTGCCGGTGGTGGTCCAGTTTCCGTAGCTGCCGGACTCGAAGCCGTCGAGGGGGTCGCCGGAGGGCGGGGTGTAGGTGGCGGGCTCGTCGGAGGTGAAGTTCGTCCCGTCGAATTCGCCGGTGATGTACTGCACGCCGGTGCTGCCGACGCTCACGCTCAGGACCCACTTCGTGTTCCGGGGGTTCCCGTCGACGGGCAGCTCGTAGAGGTCGGGCATCTCCCAGACGCCGCTGGTGGAGCCCGCGGGTCCGAAGTCGCTCAGGTGGGTCCACTGCTTGAGGTCCGGTGAGCGGTAGAAGGAGACCTTGTGCTGGTCGGACAGCGCGATGACCATGAGCCAGCTGTGGGTCGGCGCGTCCCAGAACACCTTGGGGTCGCGGAAGTTCTGGGAGTGCAGGTCCAGGACGGGGTTGCCGGCGTAGCGGGTCCAGGTCCGGCCGTCGTCGGTGCTGTAGGCGAGGGACTGCGTCTGGTTCCCGTCGGCCATCTGGCTGGTGAAGAAGGCGACCATGGCCGGGTGTCCGGGGGTTCCGAACCCGGTGGTGTTGTCCTTGTCCACGACGGCGCTTCCGGAGTAGAAGGCGCTGCTGCCGGGGTCGCGCTGCGGGCCGGTCACGGGGATGTTCTCCCAGTGGACCAGGTCCGAGCTGACTGCGCCCTCCCACGTCCCGTAGCTGTAGAGGTAGTAGCGCCCGTTCCGGTAGACGAGGCCGTTCGGGTCTCCGATCCAGCTGTTGGGGAGGGTGAAGTGGACCTGGGGCCGGTAGGGCTCGTCGTAGGCGGTCGCCGCCGGGCTGCCGGCCGCGGTGAGCGCGGGCAGCGCGAGCCCGGTAGCCAGCGCCACGGCCAGCGAGCGGCGGCGGAAGAAGGGTCGGTGCATCAGAAAGGCCTCCTGCTGTGGCGGGTGGAGCGCTTCGTCGGGTGATGCGGGACGGGTTGGTGCGGGATGGGGTGGCGCGGTGAGGTGGGGGCGGGGTTCCCCTGGCTGGTGGCTCCCCCGCCCCGTGGATCGACCGGCGGTCAGTCGCTGAGGACGAACTGGTCGGCGATGAGGTGTCCCCAACCCCCGGTGGCGTCGTCGAGGATCTGGATCTGCGCGGTCTGTCCCTGCAGGGCGGAGAGGTCCCAGCTGATCGGTTTGAGCACGCCGGTGTCGTCTCCGGTCGCGGTGCGCACGGGCTGTCCGTTGACGAGCAGGTTGACGCTGGTGGCGCCGGGCTGGCCGAGGGGATGGTTGCCGCCGGCGATCAGGAAGTGCAGGGAGTTGCGGTCGATGGTGAAGCCGGGGGAGGTGATGGCGCCGGTGCTGGCGTCGCCGCCCGCGAAGGTGTCCAGGACCTTCTGGCCGACCGAGCCGGGCAGGGTCTCGGCGGTCGGTGCCGTGGTGGCGAAACTGCCGTTGGTGGTCCAGCCGGCCCCGTAGGAGGCGCCTTCGAAGTCGGCGAGCAGTTCGGCCGGTCGCTGGGCGACGTTCGCGAATTCGGTGATCTTCAGGTTGGCGAAGGTCGCGGTGCCGCCGCTGGCGAAGAGGTTGATGCCGCCGTCGGCCGGGTCGGCGAAGACCTCGCTCGAGTGCACGTAGCGGCCGTCGTCGAGGAAGTACTCGATGGTGGTGCGGTCGACGAGGATCTTCAGGTGGGCGGAGGTCTTGGTGCGGTCCCAGGGCGCGTGGCTCTCCTCGTGCTGCCCTGTGCTGTCCGGGTTGCCCGTCTGAGCCCGGTTCAGGTAGCTGTAGTCGTGGTAGATCCCGGCGTCGGCGTGGCGGGTGCCGTCCGCGGAGACGCGCAGCTGCACGCCGACGTTGTCGAGCGAGGTCCAGCTGACGTCGGCGTCCAGTTCGTAGGCGGTGCCGTGGTAGCTGAGCGGGGTGGAGCCGTTCACGGTGACGGTGCCGAGGCTGGTGGTCCGGGTGGCGTGGGAGGCGAGGGCCGCGACGGGCTGTGAGGCCAGCGCGTAGCCGTCCGGGTAGTGCTTGAGGCTGATCTGGCGGGTGATCGAGTCGGTGCCGTTGAAGCCGTCGTTG
Organism: Kitasatospora phosalacinea; assembly: GCF_000716545.1. Taxonomy (GTDB): domain Bacteria; phylum Actinomycetota; class Actinomycetes; order Streptomycetales; family Streptomycetaceae; genus Kitasatospora; species Kitasatospora phosalacinea. The sequence continues at coordinate 7,588 of NZ_JNWZ01000079.1, read as the reverse complement.
GTCCAGGTGGGGGTGGTGTGGGGGTAGGCCCAGTTGTTCATCCAGGCCAGCGCGAAGCGGTGGTCGAGCGGGGCGGCGGGGTCCTCCCAGGTGGCACCGCCGTACCAGTCGAACCCGTGGTCGAGCCACTGCGGTGCGCTGCCGTCGGGGGTGAAGGTGGTGCCGTCGAAGGTGCCGGTCCAGTAGGCGTAGGTGTTGGGGGCCCCGGTCAGGTAGCCGTTGGCGCTCATGCCGAGTACCCAGTGCACGGTGCCGTCGTCGGCGCGCAGTTGGAAGAGGTCGGGGCATTCCAGGGAGCCGAGGCCGGTGTGGACGGAGTCGGAGACCCAGGTCCAGTTCTTCAGGTCGGGGGAGGTGAAGAAGCCGATCCGGTCGCCCTCGGTGGCGAGTAGCACCCAGCGCTGGTGCCCGGCGTCCCAGAGCACTTTGGGGTCGCGGAAGTCGGTGCGGCCGCCGTTGGGGATGACGGGTGTGTCGCCGTAGGGGCGGAAGTTGCGGCCGCCGTCCGTGGAGAACCACAGGAATTGGGCCTGTGGGCCGGAGCCGTTGGCGATCTGGCCGGCGGTCGGATGGTCCATCTGGGTCACCAGCATGACGATCGCACCGGCGCCGAAGCCGGCCGTGTTGTTCGTGTCGACGACGGTGGACCCGGACCACAGGTCGTAGTTGGCGTTGGTCTTCTTGGGGGCGGCGACGCCCTGGTCGTGGAAGACCACGTTGTCGGTGGTGGTCGCCATGCGCCAGGCGGTGCCGACCGACTGGTTGTAGTCGGCGTTGTAGAGGTAGTAGTACTGGAAGGCGCCGTTGACGTAGAGGGGCCGCTGCGGGTCGTTCTTCCAGTGGTCGGGGACGGTGAAGTGGTAGACGTCCCGGTAGGTGTCGGCGGCCCGGGCCTTCGGCGGGGCGGTCGGGCAGAGGACCGTCGCGGCGAGCGCGAACAGAACGACCAGCCCCAGTCGCAGGGCGGTTCTGCCGGTGGTCTTGGGCCTGCGCGCCTGCGGGGTGGGAGCGTGCAGACGGTGAGGGTGGTGGGGGTGGTGCGAAGAGCGGGAGAACACGTCGGCCTCCGGGCCTTCTTGATGGGTGGGGGATGTCCGCCGGGGCCCTGTCCCAGGGCCCCGGCGGATGGTGCGGGTGTCAGGCGCCGGTGGGCGCCGGGGCGCAGTCGGCGGGCAGGACGGGGATCGGCGTGGGGGTGTCGATGGTCAGTCGGCGGCCGTCCCAGGCCACCGGCATCGGGTCGCTGATGCTGCCGACGAAGCCGTCGTCGGGGCCGGTGTGGTGGAAGGCCATCAGGATCCAGCGGTCGTCGGAGCGGCGGCGGATCAGCTTGCCGCTGTAGAAGCGGTCGTCGGTCACCTGCTCGGCGGCGTCGATGTCGAACGGGCCGAGCAGGCTCTGCGCCGGGGCGGCCCAGATGCCGCCGCGGGTGCCGGTGGCGCGGCGGCTGTCGGAGGCGTGCTCGGCGAGACAGGAGAAGAGCAGCACCGGCCGGCCGTCGACGATCTCGGTCTGCGTCACCTCCAGTTGCCCGAAGCCCCGGGCAACCGGGGCCGACAGGGGCGGGCGGACCTCCCAGTGACGCAGGTCGGCGGAGACGGCGTGGCCCACGACTCCGCGCTCGAAGGCCGGGCCGTGGGGGGCTCGGGCGGTGATGAGCATGTGCCAGCCGTCGCCGGCCGGGTCGGCGAAGACCCACGGGTCGCGGAACGCCTCGTCGTGCCACTGCTGCTGTTGCAGCGTCTCGTACCAGCGCGGGTCGGCGCCCAGCGGAGGGGTGTCGGACTTGTGCCAGGTCATGAGGTCGTGGCTGGTGGCGTAGCCGATGCGCTGGATGTTCTTGCCGCCCGGCGCGCGGGTGGAGCCGGTGTAGAACAGGAACCAGGTGCCGTCGGGGTGGCGGACCACGGAGCCGGTCCAGGTGGCGAGGTCGTCGAAGGCCGGGGCGTCCGCGCGGACCAGGGCGTCCTGGACGCGGGTCCAGTGGGTGAGGTCGGTCGAGACGGCGTGGCCGATGGAGGCGCGGTAGTGCCGTGCTTCGGGGTCGTGCAGGGCACGGGAGGCGTAGAGGAAGAACAGGTGGTACTGCTCCCCGTCGTCGGCGAACCAGAAGTCCCAGACCCAGGAGTCGGGCAGAGCGAACATGGCGGCAGGAGGCCTTTCGGGGCATGCCGGTGCGGCCGGGCCGGCCGCGGCGCAGGGGCGGCCGGGCGACGGCGGGCACGGGCGGAGTGGAAGAGCGGGCGGTGCGGCGGGCGGATCGGCCCCAGGGGCGGGTCAGCCCTTGACGCCGCTCGCGGCGACGCTGCTGACGAAGGCGCGCTGGAAGGCGAGGAAGACCACCAGCACCGGGATGGTGATCATCGAGGCGTACGCCATGACCTCGCCCCAGGCGGTGGTGTCCTGGAAGAAGTACTGCATGCCGACCATGACCGGGCGCAGCTTCTCGTCCTGGACCACCATGGACGGCCACAGGTACTGGTTCCAGGCCGGCAGGAAGGTCAGGATCGCGACCGTCGCGAAGGCGGGGCCCGACAGGGGGACGATGATGCGGCGGTAGATGGTGAACCAGCCGGCGCCGTCGATTCTGGCGGCCTCGTCCAGTGAGGTGGGGATGGTCGAGAAGTACTGGGCGAACAGGAAGACGGAGAAGCCGTTGGCCACGAACGGGATGATCTGCACCTTGTAGCTGTCGAGCCAGCCGATGTCGTAGACCAGGCTGCCGTCCTGGAAGAGCAGGGTGGGCAGGTGCGCGACCCAGTAGACCATCGGCACGGCGATCGTCTCGAACGGGACGATGAGCGTGGCGATGACCAGGCTCAGGACCAGTGAGCGGCCCTTCCAGCGCAGCCGGGAGAGCGCGAAGCCCGCCATCGAGTTGACGACCAGGCCCAGGCCGACGATGAGCACGGTGACCAGGATCGAGTTGAACAGGAAGCGGCCGACCGGAACGCGGGCGAAGACGCCCTTGTAGTTGTCGAGGCTGATGTGGCCGGCCGGCAGGAAAGCGCGCCAGCTCCGGGTGTCGGAGAGGATCTGCCCGTCCGGCTTGAGGCTGGAGACGAACATGAAGACCAGCGGGAAGAGGAAGAAGACGGCCAGGCCGGTCAGTACCAGGTAGGACCAGACGCGGCGGCGGCGACGCAACTGCCGTTCCGCGTGCGGGACGTCGTGGGATCGGGCCATGGTTCAGTCCTTGTCGCGGGTGAGGAAGCGCTGCACCAGCGCGATGATCAGCACGATGACGAAGAAGATCAGCGAGAGCGCGCTTCCGTAGCCGATCTGCTGCTGGCGGTATCCCATCTGCACTGCGTGGTAGACCAGGGTGGTGGTCGAGTCGACGGGGCCGCCCTGCGTCATGACGTCGATCTGCACGAACAGGCCCAGGGCGGCGATCGTGATGGTGATCAGAACGAAGACTCTGGTCGGCCGCAGGCAGGGCCAGGTGACGTTCCTGAACTGCTGCCAAGCCCCGGCGCCGTCCATGCGCGCCGCCTCGTAGAGCTCCCCGGGGATGGTCTGCAGCCCGGAGAGCCAGATCAGCATGTGGAAGCCGACGGCCTGCCAGATCGAGAGGACGATGATCGCGCCGAGCGCGGTGCTCGGATTGTTCAGCCAGGCCGTGCCCTGCCAGGCACCGAAGGTGATCGAGTTGATGAACGAGTTCACCAGTCCGTTGCCCTGGTACATGAACTTCCACAGGATCGACACCACGACGATCGAGGTGACGACGGGGATGAAGAAGATCACCCGGAATGCGGTCACGCCCCGGATCTTCTGGTTGACCAGGACGGCCAGGAAGAGCCCGAAGCCGGCTTGGACCGGTACCACCACGGCGGCGAAGACGAAGGTGTTGATCGCCGAGTGGAAGAAGCTCGGGTCGATGGTGAAGGCCCGGACGAAGTTGTCCCAGCCCACGAACCGGGTGGGCTCCGGTGAGATGAGTCGCGCATTGGTGAAGGCGAGCCCGAAGCCCAGCAGCACCGGCACGATCAGGAAGCCGAGCAGGAGCAGGACCGCGGGAGCGGCCATGGCGATACCGGCTCGCGCCTCGGCCCGGCGGGCCCGTCCGGGGGCCCGGCGGCCGGTGCGCAGCGTGGTGGCGGGAGAGTCTTTGTCGGGGGGGACGTCGTGGGGATCGGAAGCGGCGGAGGTGCCGTCCAGCCGATGGGTCGCCGTCATGAGGGGATGCCTTTCCGGAGCGATCGGCGCTCTGGCCGCCGGCCGCCGCCCGGTCCGCGCGCGGCGGTCGCGGTCGGCGGCCGGGTCGGGGGCCCTGGAGGGGCCGCCCCGTCAGCTGCCGTAGTTGTTGTTCGACGAGATGTCGCTGTCGATCGCCCGTACGGCTGTGTCCAGCGTCGACTTCACGTCAGCGCCGTTCATGATGTCCTTGGCCGCCTTCTCGAAGGTCGTCGAGACCACCGGGTAGCCGGGGGTGGCCGGGCGGGCCAGTGCGAACTTCTGCGACAGGACGGCGAACTCGTGGAGGGAGCCGTTCGGGCCGAAGTACTTCGAAGCGGCAGCGGCGGTGGCAGTGGAGGGGATGACGACCTGGCTGTCGGCGAAGTCGGTCAGGTACTTGTCCTGGAAGCTGTACTCCAGGTAGGCGCGGGCGCCCTCGCTCTGCTGCTTGCCGCAGGCGGTCGAGATGCCCCACTGCCAGGAGCCGCCGCCGATCTTCGCGCCGTGGCCGAAGTCGACCGGGGGCAGGATCAGCAGATCGGATCCGACCTTGTCCAGCGCGTCCTGGGCGTTCCAGACACCGGTGTAGCTGAGCGCCACCTTGTTGTCGATGAAGTTCTGGTTGCCGACGGGGCCGTTGTTGTTGGCCCAGCCCTTCTTGAAGACCTGCTGGAACCAGGTGAAGAAGCTCACCGCGTCGGGGCCGTTGAGCTTGCCGTCGGCGGACTTCGTCGTGGTGCGGTCGATCAGGTCACCGCCGGTGCTCTGCAGCATCGGGGAGTAGGCGTAGGACCACCACTCGCCCTTGTCGGCGGCGCCGAGGTCGAGCGGGGTGTTGTAGCCGGACGCCTTGAGCTTGGCGTTGGCCTCGTTGAACTCGTCCAGGGTCCAGGGCTGGTCCACCGTCGGGATGCGGACCCCGGCCTGGGTCAGCACGGACTTGCGGGCGAAGATCGCCATCGCGGCGTCCCAGTACCCGGCGGAGTAGATCTTGTCCTTGTACCGGCCCACGGTGGTCGGCGCCAGGCTGTCGGTGAGCGAGGAGGGCAGGTTCAGCGGCTGCAGGTAGCCGGCCCAGGCCCAGTTCGGCATGATCGGGCCGTCCATGTCCATCAGACAGGGCAGCTTGTGCGCGGCGGCGGCCGAGGTGATCGCGTCGTTGTAGGAGCCCTGCGGGAAGTTCTGCTGGACGACCTGGTACTTGTTCTGCGAGGCGTTGAAGTCGGCGATGATCTTCTTGTAGACCGCCAGCTCGCCGGGGTTGCCGGCCGAGTGGGTCCACATGGTGATCTGGACCGGGCCGCCACCCGACGCGGACCCGTCATGGCTGGCCTTGGCGCAACCGGTCAGCGAGACCGAGGCGAGAACGCCTACTGCTGCTACAATCGCGAGGGATTGACGCACGATTATGTCCCTTTCTAGGGTCGACGCCCTACGTCGGCCCCGGTGCTGGTGGCAGCTGCAACTGCCAACCGGTAGAGGTGAGTCCGCCGTCGGTCTCAGGTGAAAGCTGGCTCCGACGGCGGGCCCACGGAGTCCCGACGAATGATCGGGCACGGCATGAGGAACGCGACGCCGGGCTCGGCCTCGCGTAGGCCCAGGGCCACCTCCATCGCCCACCTCCCCATCTCGTAGTGCGGCAGCGCCACTGTGGTGAGCGGAGGGTCCAGTTCGGCGGCGACCAGTTGCTGATCGTCGTAGCCCACCACCGACAGGTCCGTCGGGATGTCCAGCCCCGCGCGCCGTGCGGCGGAGTAAGCACCCATCGCCATACGGTCGTTGAAGCAGAAAATCGCGGTGGGTCGGCGCTCGACCGGCAGGGCGAGCAACTCCTCGGTCGCGGCCCGGCCGCCGCTCGCGTCACTGCTGCCCCGTACGTGCAGCAACGGGTCGGCGGCGATGCCCGCCCGGGCGAGCGCCGAGAGGTAGCCCTGGTGACGCAGGCCGGAGGCGACGAGGTCGGCGTCCTGGAGCGCATCGACGTAGGCGATCCGCCGGTGGCCGGCCGCGATCAGCTCCTGCGTCGCGGCCGCACCGCCAGCCTGTTCGTCCGGGACCGTCGCGGGTCGACTGTCGCCTACGGGGCGGCAGTCGAGAAAGACCGTGGAGCCGGGCAACCCGGCCGGTGCGGCCACCGTCCGGTGCCACATCCGGGCGTAGATCATCGCCTCCACCTGCTGGCCCACGAGGGCCGAGATCGCCTGCCGTTCGCGCTCGACGTCGTCATCGGTGTCCACCAGGACGACCAAGTAGCCGTGCTCACGAGCAAGGTCGTTCACCCCTGCCAGCATTCGCCCCGCGAACGGCGTGGTCACGATGGTGTCGGAGATGAGCCCGACCGTGCGACTGCGCTGCGTCCGCAGGCTGCGCGCAACGGAGTTGGGAGCGTAGCCGATGCGCTCGGCGGCCTCGCGCACCCGCGCCTGCGTCTCCGACGATATGCGCGTGCGCGTGCCCGGGTCATCGCTCAGCACCATGGAAACGGTGGCAGTCGACACCCCCGCCGCCAGAGCGACGTCCGCCATGCGCACCCGTGCCATCGAAGATCCCTTTCCGGCCATTTAACCGACGTGTTTAATCGATTAACTTGCTGTTAACGAGTATGCGGTCGGCCAGATATGACCGTCAAGGCATGAAACGCAGTGTGACCCGGATGTGATGTTCGGCCGGACTCGGCGGGAAGCCCCAGGTCAGCCCGGCGACGGTACGGCGCGAGCATCCGTGACGCGCAACGGTCCACGCCGGATGCGAGCGGCAAGGCGGGCGCGTCCGGCGACGATCCCACCGGGCGCCGGACCGTGCGGCCCGGCAGCGGCCGGCTCTCCCCGCCCGACCCCCGCGCCGATCCCACTCACTCGCCGAGCAGCGCAGGGCAGGTGTCGGGACACAGACATGGCGAGCTCCTTGGGGCCACGGGTGGCAGATGAGCACGATCGCTGCTTGCCCAGGGGCGGCGGAGAGGAGGGACAGAGTGGGGATCGGCGTCACGGGAATGTCATCGTTGACTTATGTCATCGTTGACATCGGCTTGGGAGAGATGATGAAGTCTGCGCAACCCGGGCCACAAGCCCCGTCCGCGTAACGACTGGGTAACGCGGCCGCAATCACCCGCGCCGACCGGCACGAAAGCCCGCGCGGTCGGCGGCCCGGACCCGGGCGCGTCCGGTCCCACCCCAACTCCCCAGCCCCGAAAGGCGCAACGATGGCCCCGCTCCCGATCGCCGTCCTGGGCGAATGCGTTGCCGACGCCTTCGCCGACGCCCTCCAGCCCCGTCCCGGCGAGCTCGCCCTGCGCGTCCTGCCGGGTGGCGGACCGGCCAACACCGCCGTGGCGCTGGCCCGGCTCGGCACCCCCACCCGCTTCCTCGGCCGGCTCTCCACCGACGCCTTCGGCGCGCTCTTCCGC
>NZ_JNWZ01000078.1 GCF_000716545.1 Kitasatospora phosalacinea | reverse complement strand
CAGGAAGGTCATGAACGAGAAGAACGGCAGCAGCACCTGCCCGGTGACGAACATGTGGTGCGCCCAGACGGTGACCGACAGGCCCGCGATGGCGATGGTGGCGGCGATCAGGCCCGAGTAGCCGAACACCGGCTTGCGGGAGAACACCGGCAGGATCTCGGTGACGATGCCGAAGAACGGCAGCGCGATGATGTACACCTCGGGGTGGCCGAAGAACCAGAACAGGTGCTGCCACAGGATCGGCCCGCCGTTGGCCGGGTCGAAGACGTGCGCGCCGAACTTCCGGTCCGCCTCCAGGCAGAGCAGCGCGGCCGCGAGCACCGGGAAGGCCATCAGCACCAGGACCGAGGTCAGCACCACGTTCCAGGTGAAGATCGACATCCGGAACATCGTCATGCCGGGCGCCCGCAGGCAGACCACGGTGGTGATGAAGTTGACCGAGCCGAGGATCGTGCCGAACCCGGAGAAGGCCAGCCCCATGATCCACATGTCGGCGCCGACGCCCGGCGAGTGCACCGCGTCGTTCAGCGGCGAACATCAGCAGCATGATCGTGCCGTGCATGGTGAACGCCTGGTTGAACTGCTCGTTGGAGAGGATCTGCGTCCCCGGACGGGCCAGCTCGGCCCGCATCACCAGCGCCAGCACCCCGCCGAGCAGGAAGAACGCGAACGAGGTCGCCAGGTAGAGGGTGCCGATCTGCTTGTGGTCGGTGGTGGTCAGCCACACCACCAGCGCCCGGCCCCGGCGCGGGCGGGAGGCCCGGCCGAAGCGGCGGCGCGGCGGCGGCTGCGGTACTGGCGGACCGGACGGCTCCAGTTCGGCATCGCTCGGCAGCATGGTCACCGCACCGCACCTCCGGCCTAGGACTGGTCAGTGCGTTCAGCCCTACCAGCGGTGCGGGTGCGGTCGGCGGACGCTCGCCGGGCGGTCGCCCGAAGGGGTCAGCCGGTCACGCCGGCCGGTCAGTGCCCGGCCATCCGCTCCAGCCGGGCGATCCGCTCGTGCATCGGCGGGTGGGTGGAGAAGAACTTCGTGCCGCGCTCACCGGCCCGGAACGGGCTGGCGATCATCATGTGGCTGGCGGTCCGGAGCTGCGGCTCGGGCGGCAGCGGCAGCCGCTGGGTGCCGGCGTCCAGCTTGCGCAGGGCACTGGCCAGGGCGAGCGGGTCCCCGGTGATCCGGGCGCCGTCGGCGTCGGCCTGGTACTCGCGGGAGCGGCTGACGGCCAGCTGGATCAGACCGGCGGCGACCGGCCCCAGGATCATGATCGCCAGCATGCCGACCAGGCCCGGGCCGTCGTCGTCGTCCGAGCGCCCGATCGGGATCAGCCAGGCGAAGTTGACCAGGAACATCACCACCGAGGCGAGCGCCCCGGCCACCGAGGAGATCAGGATGTCCCGGTTGTAGACGTGGCTCAGCTCGTGGCCCAGGACGCCGCGCAGCTCGCGCTCGTCCAGCAGTTGCAGGATGCCGTCGGTGCAGCAGACCGCCGCGTTGCGCGGGTTGCGGCCGGTGGCGAAGGCGTTCGGCGCGGGCGTGGGCGAGATGTACAGCCGGGGCATCGGCTGGCGGGCCGAGGTGGAGAGCTCGCGGACGATCCGGTACAGCTGCGGTGCCTCGATCTCGCTGACCGGGCGGGCCCGCATCGCGCGCAGCGCCAGCTTGTCGCTGTTCCAGTACGCGTAGGCGTTGGTGCCGACCGCGATCAGCAGGGCCACCAGCAGGCCGGTGCGGCCGAAGAAACCGCCGATCACCAGGATCAGCGCGGAGAGGCCGCCCAGCAGGACGGCCGTCCGCAATCCGTTGTGGTGGCTGTGCACTGCGGGGCCCTCCTGTGGTGCGGGTGGAAGCCGCGGAGCCGCTTCCCTCTGCCGGGATCAACGCGCCGCGCCCGGCGGTTCGTTCCCCCCGGCATTCGACCACGGTTCAGAACAGGCTGCCCGACACCACCCGCAGCACCAGTTGCGGAGCCACCGAGAGCACCGCCGCACCGGCCGCCGCCAGGCCCAGCGCGGCCCCCAGCCCGGCCGGGGTCCGGCGCGTCGCGGCCGGCTCCCCGGCCTCTCCGGCCTCCCCGGCCTCCCCGGCGGACGGGGCGAACAGCAGGGCGGTCCACTTCAGGTAGTAGGCGAGCGCGATCACCACGTTCACCGCCATCACCACGGCCAGCCAGCCCAGGCCCGCGTCCACCGCCGAGCGGAAGACCACGACCTTGCCGAACAGGCCGACCACGCCCGGCGGCAGGCCGGCCAGGCAGAGCAGGAAGAACGCCAGCGCGAACGCCGCCCACCGGTTGCGCCCGGCCAGGCCGCGGAAGCCGTCCAGCCGGCCGGAGCCGCCGACCAGCGCGACCACGCCGAACGCGCCCAGGTTCACCAGGCCGTAGATCAGCGCGTACGCCACGGTCGCGCCCAGCGGCTCGGCCGAGTCGGCGTACCCGGCGGCGGCCAGCGGCACCAGCAGGTAGCCGGCCTGGCCGACCGAGGACCAGGCCAGCAGCCGGACCGCCCCGTGCGGGGTGTCGGCGCGCTGGCGCAGCGCGGCCGTGTTGCCGGCCGTCATGGTGAGCGCGGCGAGCACCGCCAGCACCAGGCCCCAGGTGTGGCCGTACGGGCGGAAGGCCAGCGTGGTGACCAGGGCGAGGCCGGACAGGCCGGCCGCCTTCCCGACCACCGAGAGGTAGCCGGCCACCGGGAGCGGGGCGCCGACGTACGTGTCGGGGACCCAGAAGTGGAACGGGACGGCGGCGGTCTTGAACGCGAAGCCGACCAGGGTGAGCACCGCGCCGGCCTCCGCGAGCGGCTTCAACTGGCCGGGGGCGTGGGCCAGTCCGTCGGCGATGCCCTGGAGCTGGACCGTCCCGGCGGCGGCGTAGACGAAGCTGACGCCGAGCAGCATCACGGCGGTCGCGGTGACCGAGGAGAGGAAGAACTTGAGCGCGCTCTCCGCGCCCCGGCCGTCCCGGCGCAGGCCGACCAGGGCGAACCCGGGCAGGGTGGCGACCTCCAGGGCGATCACCAGGGTGGCGAGGTCGCGGGCGGCGGGCAGCAGGGCGGCGCCGCAGGCGGAGGAGAGCAGCAGGAACCAGTACTCGCCGCCGGGGAGCCCCGCGGCGGAGCCGCTGTTCGGTGCGGCCCCGTCGACGGTGTGCAGGGAGAGCAGCACGGTCAGCAGCGCGCCGCCGAGGGCGAGCAGCTGGAAGGCGAGCGCGAAGTGGTCGGCGGTGTAGGAGCAGCCGCCGGCGGGGCCCGTGAAGCAGAAGGTGGAGCGGGCGTCGCCGACCAGCGGGATCAGCGCGGCCAGCGCGGCGAGCAGTCCGGCCGCGCTCAGCCACCCCAGCAGGCGCTTGCGAGCCTCGGGCAGGAACAGGTCGGCGACCAGGACGGCGAGGGCGGCGAGCGCGGCGATCAGCGGCGGGGCGACGGCCACCCAGTCGACGGACTGGATCAGGCCGCCCGGGTCGGCGACGGCGAGCGGAGTCATGAAGGGCTGCCCCAGGTCGTGAGCGGTGGTCATCAGCCGCCTCCGAGGAGGTTCTTGACGGCCGGGTCGGAGAGGCTGAGGAGCAGGGCCGGCCACAGGCCCGCGAGCAGGGTGAGCGCGGCGAGCGGCGTCCAGCTGGCGGCCTCGTGGCCCTGGAGGTCGGGCAGGTCGCCGACCGGGGCGGGCTGCTTCGGGTCGCCCATGCAGACGCGCTTGACCACGACCAGCAGGTAGGCGGCGGTGAGCAGGGTGCCGAGGCCGGCCAGCGCCATGTAGGTGACGAACGCGGGCCGGGAGAGCCCGGCGGCCGGGTCGAACGCGCCGTACATGGCGAGCAGTTCGCCCCAGAAGCCGGCCAGTCCGGGCAGGCCGAGGCTGGCGACGGCGGCGAAGGCGAGCAGGGCGCCGATCCGGGGGGTGCGGCCGTAGAGGGCGGCGCCGGTGGCCCCGGAGAGGGTGTCGAGGTCGGCGGTGCCGTAGCGGTCCTTGACGGCGCCGACCACGAAGAACAGCAGGCCGGTGATCAGGCCGTGCGCGATGTTGGCGAACAGCGCGCCGTTCAGGCCGGCCGGGGTGAGCGAGGCGATGCCGAGCAGCACGAAGCCCATGTGGCCGACCGAGGAGTACGCGATCAGCCGCTTCAGGTCGCCCTTGGCGCCGGGCCGGGCCAGGGCCAGGCAGGCGAGCGAGCCGTAGACGATGCCGACGGCGGCGAACGCGCCCAGGTAGGGGGCGAAGGTCGCGGTGCCGTCGGGGACGATCGGCAGCAGGACGCGGACCAGGCCGTAGGTGCCCATCTTGAGCATCACGCCGGCCAGCAGGACCGATCCGGCGGTGGGGGCGGCGGTGTGCGCGTCGGGCAGCCAGGAGTGCAGCGGCCAGGCGGGGGCCTTCACGGCGAGGCCGACCAGGACGGCGAGCGCGGCGATCAGCTGGGTGGTGTGGGACAGGCCGCCGCCGTGCGCGTCGGCGAGCTTCACCATGTCGAAGGTGCCGGCCTCGACGCCGATCAGCAGGAAGCCGAGCAGCATCACGGCGGAGCCGAGCAGGGTGTACAGGATGAACCGGTTGGCGGCCGCGACCTTCCGCCCGCTGCCCCAGCGCGCGATCAGGAAGTACATCGGGATCAGCACGATCTCGAAGGCCAGGAAGAACAGCACCAGGTCGAGCACCGCGAAGGTGGCCAGCATGCCGGTCTCCAGCAGGAGCAGCAGGCCGGTGAAGGCGCGGCCGCCCGGCCCGGCGGGGAGCTTCCTCACCGAGTAGAGCGCGCACAGGAAGGTCAGCAGGGCGGTGAGCACCAGCAGCGGCAGCGAGATGCCGTCGGTGCCCAGGTGCAGGCGGACGTCCAGCGCGGGGATCCAGGAGACGTCGGTGACGGCCTGCATCCGGCCGGGGTCGTCGTGGTCGAAGCCCGCGGCGAGCGCGATCGACAGCAGCAGGGTGCCGCCGGTGACGGCGGTGCCGAGGCGCAGTGCCCGCTCGTCGCCGATCGGGGCGAGCATCAGGGCGGCGCCGAGCAGCGGCAGGGCCAGGAGTGCGATGAGGACCGCGTTCATCGGGGGCTCCAAGGGCGTGCCGGGACGGGGAGACGGTGACGCGTCACGAGGTGCCGCGCCACGGGATGACGTGTCATGAGCCGACCGCCACCAGGACGGCGAGCAGGACGGCCCCGGCCAGCAGCGCGCTCAGGTAGCCCTGGGCGTTGCCGGTCTGGGCGAAGCGCACGGCGCGGCCGAGCCAGCCGGGGGCCGCGCCGGCGCCGCGCACGTACGTCTCGACCACGGCGCGGTCCAGGAAGCGGACCAGCCGGGCGGCGGCCCCGGTGGGCCGGACGAACAGGGCGCTGTAGAGCCGGTCGACGCCGAAGCCGTGCTGGGCGGGCCCGTACGCCGGGCCGAGCAGCAGGCGTCCCGGGTCGGCGGCGGGCTGTCCGGCGGCGGTGCGGGCACCGGCCCGGCGCCAGGCGGCGTAGGCGATCAGGATGCCGGCCAGCGCGGCGCCGAGGCCGAGCGCCACGGTGGCGACGGCGGGGCGCAGCGGCTCGCCGTCGAGCAGGGCGGGCAGCCAGTCGGTGCGCAGCCCGAGCAGGCCGAAGCCCAGGGTGGGCACGGCCAGCACCCACAGCGGCCAGCGCATCGCGCCGGGTTCGGCGTGCGCCGGGTCGGCCTCGTCGGGCTCCGGGGAGTACGGGGCGTCGGCGGGGGCGGCCGCGACCGGCCGGGCGTGGAAGGCGACCAGCCAGAGCCGGGTGGCGTAGGCGGCGGTGAGCAGCGCGGTGAGCAGGCCGGCCACCAGGACCGTCCAGCCCGCGGCGGCGGGGACGGCCGAGGCCGGGCCGAGGTGGCCGGTGAGCGCCTCGCCCCGGGCGGCGTGCTCGGCCGCGGTGAGCACGGACTCCTTGGAGAAGAAGCCCGCGAACGGCGGCAGGCCGATCAGGGCGGCCAGGCCGAGTCCCATCGTCCAGTAGGCGTCGGGGACGCGGCGGCGCAGGCCGTCGATCCGTGACATGGCACTGATCGAGTTGGTGTGCGCGGCGTGGATGACCACGCCGGCGGTGAGGAACAGCAACGCCTTGAACGCGCCGTGCGCGACCAGGTGGAACACCGCGGCCTGCCGGTCGCCGGAGGCCAGCGCGCCGGTCATGTAGCCGAGCTGGCCGACCGTCGAGTAGGCCAGCACGCGCTTGAGGTCGTCCTGGGCGAGGGCGCACAGCGCGGAGCCGACCATGGTGACGGCGGCCATCGCGGCCAGCACCAGCAGCGCGGCGGAGGACAGCAGGAAGACCGGCAGCAGCCGGGCGACCAGGTAGACGCCGGCCGCGACCATGGTGGCGGCGTGGATCAGCGCGGACACCGGCGTCGGGCCGGCCATCGCGTCCGGGAGCCAGGTGTGCAGCGGGAACTGGGCGCTCTTGCCGGCGACGCCCGCGAGCAGCAGCAGGGCGATCAGGGTGGGGTGGTGCAGCCCGCCGTCGGCGGCGGTGCGCAGCACCTCGGTGATCCGGAAGCTGCCGGCGTCCGCGCCGAGCAGGAACAGGCCGAACAGGAACGGCACGTCGCCGAGCTTGGTGACCAGGAAGGCCTTCAGCGAGGCGGTGCGGGCGTCGGCGCCCTCCCAGTCGTGGCCGATCAGGAAGTACGAGCAGATGCCCATCACCTCCCAGCCGACCAGCAGCACGATCAGGTCGCCGGAGTAGACGACCAGGAACATCGCGGCGGTGAACAGCGAGACCAGGGCCGCGTACGAGGGGTAGCGCGGGTCGTCCTTCAGGTACGCCGTCGAGTAGACCTGCACGCAGGTGGCGACCAGGCCGACCAGCACCGAGATCACCGAGGAGAAGCCGTCCAGGTGCAGGGCGAGCGAGAGGTCGGGGCCGCCGGTGGGGGCGAGCCGGGTGCCGGCGTCCAGGGTGGCGCCGGTGCCCAGTTGCAGGGCGGTGACCAGGGCCAGCACGGCGGAGACCGCGACCGGCAGCACCGCCAGCGGGCGGGCCAGACCGGGGTACCGGCGGCCGGTGGCCAGGCCGGCGGCCGCGCCGAGCGCGGGCAGCACGGGGACGAGGATCGGCAGCGCGAGGTTCATGCGGCGGCCTGCTCCTTCGCAGCGTCGGCTGCCTCGTGGTCGTCCGCGCCCTGGTCGTCCGCCCCTTGGCCGTCCGCCTCGTGGCGGTCGCCGAGCGCGGTGACCTCGTCGACGGCGGCGGTGCGGCGGGTGCGGTAGACCAGCAGCACGATGGCCAGGCCGAGGCCGATCTCGGCGGCGGCGATGGTGATGGTGAACAGGGTCAGCGCCTGTCCGGCGTGCAGGGTGTCGCGCAGCCAGACGTCGAAGGCGACCAGGTTGAGGTTGACCGCGTTGAGCATCAGCTCGACCGACATCAGCACCAGGATGACGTTGCGCCGGGCGAGCACGCCGTACACGCCGACGCTGAACAGCAGCACGGCGAGGACGGCGGGGTAGGCGAGGTGCACCTCAGCGCTCCTTCGGCTTCGTCGGGGCGGTGCGCAGCTTCCCGGCCCGGGGCCTGGCGCGGCCGCCCTGGGTGCGGGACAGCACGATCGCGCCGATCAGGGCGGCCAGCAGCAGCACCGACAGCGCCTCGAACGGCAGCACCCAGTGCGAGAACAGGTACTCGCCGGTCACCCTGGTGGTGCCGGCCGCGCCGGACAGGTCGATCCAGGACGAGCGGAACGCGTCGACCACCAGGGTGACCAGGGTCGCGGCGGAGGCGAGGCCGACCGCGAGCGCGGCCGGGCGGTTGCCGGAGTCGGCGTCCGGGGAGCGGCCGATCGGGGCGCGGGTCAGCATCAGGCCGAACAGCACCAGCACGATCACCGAGCCCAGGTACACCAGCACCTGCACCCAGGCCACGAACTCGGCCGTCAGCAGCAGGAACTCGACCGCGAGCCCGCCCAGCGCGACCACCAGCCACAGCGCGGCGTGCACCAGCCGGCGGGTCGTCACCGAGACGACGGCCGCGCCGAGCACGAGCACGCCGACCAGCAGGAAGACGACCTCCTGCCCGGTCGGCGAGAGGTACGAGCGCGCGGCGGGCTCCAGCGGGCCCGCCGCGGCCAGCAGGGTGCTCAACTCTCCCCACTCTCCTCGGCTTCGGCGGCGGCAGCGGCCTCGGCGGCCGCCAGCTTGTCGGCGGCCTTGCGGGCCATGGCGATCTCCTTGGGCTCCTCCGCCGCGGCGTCGTGCGCGGGCGGCGGCGGGACGGTCCACATCCACTCGCGCAGCCGCTCGCGCTCGTGGGTGAGTTCGCGGATGTCGGTCTCGGCGTACTCGAACTCCGGGGACCAGAACAGCGCGTCGAACGGGCACACCTCGACGCAGATCCCGCAGTACATGCAGAGCGAGAAGTCGATCGCGAAGCGGTCCAGCACGTTGCGGGTGCGGGCGCGGGCGTTCGGGTCTGCGGCGGGCAGCGTCTCCTTGTGGGAGTCGATGTAGATGCACCAGTCCGGGCACTCGCGGGCGCACAGCATGCAGACCGTGCAGTTCTCCTCCAGCAGCGCGATCACGCCGCGGGTGCGCGGCGGCAGGTCGGGCTGCACGTCGGGGTACTGCGCGGTGACGGTCTTCCGCATCATCGTGCGCATGGTGACGGCCAGGCCCTTGGCCAGGCCGGAGCCGGGAATTCCCATTACGAGATCGCCACCTTGATGATGCCGGTCAGGGCGAGCTGGGCCAGCGCCAGCGGGATCAGCACCGTCCACGCGAAGCGCATCAGCTGGTCCTCGCGCAAGCGCGGGTAGGTGACCCGCAGCCAGAGCACCACGAAGGCCAGCGCGAAGGTCTTCACCAGCGTCCACAGCCAGCCGAGGTCGTCTTCGAGCGGGCCGTGCCAGCCGCCCAGGAACAGCACCGAGGTCAGGCCGCAGAGCACCACGATGCCCGCGTACTCGGAGAGCAGGAACAGTGCGAAGCGCAGGCCGGTGTACTCGGTGTACGCGCCGAAGATGATCTCCGAGTCGGCCACCGGCATGTCGAACGGCGGGCGCTGCAGCTCGGCCAGGCCGGCCGTGAAGAACACGAACGCGCCGATCAGCTGCCACGGCACCCACCACCAGTGGAAGGCGTCCACGATGCCGGGCAGCGAGACCGTGCCCGCCGCCATCGCCACCGAGGCCGCGGCCAGCAGCATCGGCAGCTCGTACGACATCAGCTGCGCGGCCGTGCGCAGCGCGCCCAGCAGCGAGAACTTGTTGGCCGACGCCCAGCCCGCCATCAGCGCGCCCAGCACGCCGACGCCCATCACGGCCAGCACGAAGAAGATGCCCGCGTCGACCACCTGGCCGACCATCCCGTCCGGCCCGACCGGGATCACCAGCAGCACCAGCAGGTACGGCAGCAGCGCGACGGCCGGGGCGAGCTGGAACACCTTGCGGTCGGCGCCGGCCGGGACGATGTTCTCCTTCTGGACGAACTTCACGCCGTCGGCGACCAGTTGCGCCCAGCCGTGGAACCCGCCCGCGTACATCGGGCCGAGCCGGCCCTGCATGTGCGCCATCACCTTGTGCTCGGCCTGGCCGACCACCAGCGGCAGCACCAGGAACGCCACCAGCGTGCCGACGCAGCGCAGCAGCGTGTCGAGGAGGTTCACGCGCCGTCTCCGTCCTGCTGCTCGGTGGGCTGTTCGGGCTTCGCTTGCTCGGGCTTCGGTTGCTCGGGCTTCGCTTGCTCGGACTGGCCGGGTCGCTCGGGCCGGTCGGACCGCTCGGGCTCCGGCTGCTCGTCGTGCGCCGGGACGGGCGCGTGCCACGGGGCGTCGGACGACCGGGTGCGCGCGGTACGGCGCGGGGTCTCGGGCTGCTCGGCCGGGGGCGTCCCGGCCGCCTGGCTGACCGATCCCTCGCCGACGCTGCGGGTGCGGCGCGGCCGGTCGGCGCGGACCGGCGGGGCGGCGTCGGGCGCGGCCCCGGCGGCCGGGGCGGCCTGGCTCGCGGAGCCGGCCTCCGCGCTGCGGGCGCGGCGCGGGCGGTCGGCCCCGGCGGCCGCGCCGGCCCGCGCGCCGCGGGCGGGGCGTTCGGCGACCGGCGGGAGGGTGCCTTTGAGCGGGCCCCACTCGTTCGGGTCGGGGACGCCGGCGGGCTGCATCTTGCGCCGGGCCGGGCCGCCGTGGTCGGCGGCCTCGCCGGGCTCCTTGGCGCCGGGCCAGTCCTTGGCGACCCGGGCGGCCAGCACGAAGTCCTTGCGCAGCGGGTGTCCCTCGAAGCCGTCCGGCAGCAGCAGGGTGACGGGGTGCGGGTGGCCCGGGAACTCGATGCCGAACATCTCCAGGGTCTCCCGCTCGTGCCAGGCGGCACCGGCGTACACCCCGACTGCGGTCGGCAGCGCGGCCCCCTCCCGCGGCACCCGGGTGCGCAGCAGCAGCCGGCGCACGACGCCGGGCTCGCCGACGGCGGCCAGGTGCGCGCAGACGGCGAAGCCCCGGTCGAGGTCGTCGACGGCGCTCAGCCAGTCCAGGAAGGCCAGGCCGAGGACGTCGCGGGCGGCGGTGAGCGCCTCGATCCAGTGCTCGGCGGGCACGTCGACGGTGAGCAGGCCGTACGCCTCGGCGGCGGTCGCCCAGGGCCCCACGGCCGCGGCGGTGCGCTCGGCGGGCGTGGGCTCGGCGGCGGGCGTGGGCGCGGCGGCCGGCTCGGGAGCCTCGGGGGTGCCGGGCGTCTCGGGCGTGCCGGGGGTGCCGGGAGTGTCGGTCACTGCTGCCCCTCCCCGGGCGCGGGCCGCAGCGGGCGGCGCAGCGCGTCGGCGGGCGCGGCGTAGCGCTGCGGGACGTCCTCGGCGGCGATCTTCTCCTGCAGCTTGAGGATGCCCTGGAGCAGCGCCTCGGGCCGGGGCGGGCAGCCGGGCACGTAGACGTCGACCGGGATGATCTGGTCGACGCCCTTGGTGACGGAGTACGAGTCCCAGTAGGGGCCGCCGGAGTTGGCGCAGGCCCCGAAGGAGATGACGTACTTCGGCTCGGGCATCTGCTCGTACAGGCGCTTGACCGCGGGGGCCATCTTGTCGGTGACCGTGCCCGAGACGATCATCAGGTCGGCCTGGCGGGGGCCGGGCGCGAACGGGATGACACCCATCCGGATGAAGTCGTGCTTGGCCATCGACGCGGCGATGAACTCGATCGCGCAGCAGGCCAGTCCGAAGTTGAAGCACCAGAGGCTGTAACGGCGGCCCCAGTTGAGCACCACCTTGACCGGGTCCGGGGCGAGCCGGGCCAGCGGGCCGAGGCGGCGCCGCTCGACGGCGCCGCCGGGGCGGGCCGGGTCGGGGATGCCGAGCGGGACGGGGCCGTTGCCGGGCGTCCCGTGCGAGTGCGTCACGTCCATTCCAGGACGCCCTTCTTCCAGGCGTAGAGCAGTCCGACCGCGAGGAAGCCGATGAAGACGAACATCTCCACCAGCGTGGCCGCCCCGAAGCCGGCGGCGGAGAACACCGTGGCCCACGGGAACAGGTAGATCGCGTCGACCGCGAAGATCACGTACAGGAACGCGTAGACGTAGTACCGGACCTGGGTGTGCGCCCAGCCCTCGCCGACCGGGTCGACCCCGCACTCGTAGGCGAGCAGCTTCTCGGGGGTGTCGACCACCGGTCGCAGCAGCCGGTTCGCGGTGAAGGACACCGTGACGAAGAGGACACCGATGACCGCCAGCAGGCCGACCGCCGCGTAGGCGTCGAAGTAGCCGCTGCCGGCGGCGGGATCGGCAGCGAGCGGCTGCCACTCCATGGGTTGCGCCCTTCTTCTTTGCCCGTCCATAACCATCGCTATCGCGGGAGTCTATGTGCACCGCTCGTTTACCCCGCCACCTGCCCGTCCTGCAAGACGGCCGGTGGACTTCCGCCGGACACCGGGGGAATTCCGCCCGCGGACGGTCCGGGACCGGGGCGCGGGGCGGGGGGTGGGGATAACCCCCGGAAGGAGAGGGAGTGCAGCACCATGGCGGGAGGGGGTCGCCGACCGGGATGCTGGTGATCGACAGAGCACCGGCGAGATCACCAGGAGAGGGCGCCGACCATGGAGGACGAGGCGAAGCGCCCGTCGTTGTACGGGGCACGGCTGTGGCGGGAGGTGCGCAACGCACTGCTGAACCTCCCGGTCGGAGTGGCCGGGTTCGCCGTGACGGCGGTGCTGCTGACCGCGGGTCTCGGCCTGGCGGTGACGGTGATCGGGCTGCCGCTGCTGGCCTTCGGGCTGGGCTGCTGCCGCTGGTTCGGCCGGTTGGCCCGGGTCCGGGCCCGGGCCGAACTGGGCAGCGCCGTCCCCGAGCCGGAGCCGGTGCGCCCGTCCCGGGCCGGGCTGGCCGGCCGGGTGACGGCCGCCCTGGGCGACGGGCTGAACTGGCGCTCCGCGCTGTACTGCGTGGCGCTGCTGATCTGGGGCGTCCTCAGCTTCGTGCTGACGCTGGTGCTGCTGGTGGTCGGCTGGCCGGTGCTGCCCTGGGCGATGCGGGCGATCAGCTGGGTCTCCCGGCTGCTGGTGGAGTCGCTGCTGGCGCCGGGCATGCTGGCCGAGCGGGTCCGCGAGCTGGAGGACGACCGGGCCGTGGTGGTCGACACCGCCGCGGCCGACCTGCGCCGCATCGAGCGCGACCTGCACGACGGCGCGCAGGCCCGGCTGGTGGCCCTGGCGATGGACCTGGGCCTGGCCAAGGAGAAGCTGACGGAGGATCCGGTGGCCGCGCGGCAGATGGTCGACGCGGCGCACGGCGAGGTCAAGCTGGCCCTGCGGGAGCTGCGCGACCTGGCCCGCGGCATCCACCCCGCGGTGCTCACCGACCGGGGGCTGGACGCGGCGCTCTCCTCGGTCGCGGCCCGCTGCCCGCTGCCCGGCGGCGTCCGGGTGCACGTGGAGCTGGGCGGCGAGCGGCCGGACTCCGCGGTCGAGGGCATCGCCTACTTCACCGTCAGCGAGCTGCTGACCAACGCCTCCAAGCACTCCGGCGCCCGCACCGCCTCGGTGGACGTCTGGCGCCAGGACGGCCGGCTGATGCTGACGGTCCGCGACGACGGCCGCGGCGGGGCCCGGGTGCACCCGGGCGGCGGGCTGGCCGGCCTGGTCGAGCGCGCCGAGGCGGTGGACGGCGTGTTCGTGGTCGAGAGCCCGGTGGACGGCCCGACCTCGGTGACGGTCGAGCTGCCCTGGCGCACCCGCGCCGGCCGGGAGGGCTGAGCCCGGGGCCCGGGCGTGGACGGGCCCGGAGTGCCGCCTCCCTTGCGCGGTACGGCACTCCGGGCCCGGGCCGGTCGGACGCTAGAGCGTTCCGAGGGTGACCTCCGCGGTCTTGCCCTGCCCGTCCCGCTGGTAGCCGACGGTGACCTTGTCGCCGGGGCTGAGCGAGGCCAGCGCGGTGGTCAGCGCGGAGGGGCCGTTGATCGCGGTGTCGTTGACCTTGGTGATCACGTCGCCGGCCTGCAGCCCGGCGGAGGCGGCCGGTCCGTTGTCGACCACCGTGACCACCGCCGCGCCGGCCGGCTGGAAGTCGGAGTCGAAGTACGGGCGGACGGTCACCCCGAGCGCGGCCCGGCCGGAGTTGGTGACCTTGCCGTCCTTGATCAGCTGGTTGGCGATGCTCGTCACGGTGGCCGCCGGGATGGCGAAGCCGATGCCGGGCGCGGCCGAGCCGTTCAGCTCGGGGTCGACGGCGGTCAGCGTGTTGATCCCGATCACCTGGCTGGAGAGGTTGACCAGCGCGCCGCCGCTGTTGCCGGGGTTGATCGCGGCCGAGGTCTGCACCATGTTGCCGATGGTGGCGCCGGGCGAGCCGGCCGACTGCGGCTCGCTGACCGTCCGGCCGACCGCCGAGACGATGCCCTGGGTGACGCTGCTGGACAGGCCGAGCGGGCTGCCCATGGCCAGCGTGATCTGCCCGACCGCGACCTTGGAGCTGTCCGCGAAGGCCGCCGGCCTGAGGCCGCCGGGCACGTCGGACAGCTTGATCACCGCGAGGTCGGACTCCGGGTAGCTGCCGACCAGGGTGGCGTCCAGCGGCTTGGTGCTGTTGGCCAGCGTCACGGTGAAGGTGGTGGCGGTGCCGACCACGTGCGCGTTGGTGACGATGTCGCCCTTGTCGTCGAAGACGATCCCGGAGCCGAGGCCGTTCCCCGCGGTGATCTGCACCACCGAGGGCAGCACCTGGGAGATCACCTGCTGGTAGTCCTGCTGCAGCTGGTTGCTGCTGGACGGGGCGGGCGCCGACGAGGAGCTGTCGGCCGCCGCGGTGGAGCTGGACCCGGCGTCGGAGCTGGAACAGCCGGTCACCAGCAGCCCGACCGAAGCGAGCACCGCCGCCGGTCCCGGCCACAGCTTGGGCCCCGTGGGCCGGGGGCCGGCCGGGATCGGACGGGTCGGTTCCTTCTTCGGGCGCACGGCGGGCACCTCCGGTCGCTGGACAGAGCTTTGTCAGCATTTCACCGGAATGTCCGAATGCTTGAGCGACACACCACGGGGCGCGCCGAAAAGCGCCCTCTAGGATCAGGGCCATGACCTGGTTGATCACGGGAGGGGCCGGCTACATCGGCGGCCACGTCGTCCGGGAGCTGGCCGCGGCCGGCGTGCCCACCGTCGTCCTGGACGACCTGAGCAGCGGCTCGGCCGCCCACCTGCCGCCCGGCGTCCCGCTGGTGACCGGCTCCACGCTGGACCGGCCGCTGCTGGACCGCGTCCTGGCCGGGCACGGCGTCACCGGCGTGCTGCACCTGGCCGCCCGCAAGCAGGTCGGCGAGTCGGTCGAGCGGCCGCTGTACTACTACCACGAGAACGTGGAGGGCCTGCGCACCGTGCTGGCCGCCGCGGTCGACGCGGGCGTGCGCCGGGTGGTGCTGTCCTCCTCCGCCGCCGTCTACGGCATGCCGGACGTCGACCTGGTCGACGAGTCCACCCCCTGCCTGCCGATCAACCCGTACGGCGAGACCAAGCTGGCCGGCGAGTGGCTGCTGAACGCCTGCGCCGCCGCGCACGGCCTCTGCGCGGTCTCCCTGCGCTACTTCAACGTGGCGGGCGCCGCCGCCCCCGAACTGTCCGACCCGGGCGCGGCCAACCTGGTCCCGCTGGTCCTCCAGCGGCTGACGGCCGGGCTGCCGCCGCTGGTCTTCGGCGACGACTACCCGACCCCGGACGGCACCTGCGTCCGCGACTACGTCCACGTCTCGGACGTCGCCTCGGCGCACGTCGCCGCCGTCCGCCGGCTGGAGGCGGCCGGGCCGGACGAGCGGATCGGGCTGACGCTCAACATCGGCACCGGCCGCGGCGCCTCGGTCCGCGAGATGATCGCCGAGATCGCCGAGGTCACCGGCGTCCGGATCGCCCCCGAGATGGCCCCCCGCCGCCCCGGCGACCCGGCCCGGGTGGTGGCCTCCGCCGAGCTGATCCGCCGCGAGCTGGGCTGGAGCGCCCGGCACGACGTCCGCTCGATGGTCGCCTCGGCCTGGGCGGGCTGGCAGCACCGCCACCCGTAGGCCGGCCCGGGCCCCGCATCCGCTCGGCTACGGCTACTGGGGCACCGCCGTGCCGTAGAAGGAGTCCAGCGCGTACACGCAGCGGTCCTTGGAGCCGACGAACACCCGGCCGCCGACCGCCACCGGGGAGCCGGTCAGCTCGCCCTTGGTGCCCAGCTCCCAGCGCAGCCGGCCGGTGGCCAGCTCCAGGGTGTGCAGCGAGTGGTCGCGGCTGCCCAGGTGCACCAGGCCCTCGGCGACCGCCGGGGAGCCCACCAGGTCGCCCCGGGTGCTGTAGCGCCAGCGCTCCCGGCCGCCGGCCGCCTCGAACGCGAACAGGGTGTCGCCGGAGCCCAGCAGCACCGTCCCGTCGGCGACCACGGCCGGCTCGGCGCCCTGGCGGGCGGCGGTGGCGGCCCGCCACAGGCCGTGCCCGGTCGCGGCGTCCAGCGCGTACAGGGTGCCGAGGTAGTCGGCGACGTACACCGCCCGGCCGTCCACCGCGGGCGGGGTGAACAGCACCACCGGCGCGTCGAACCGCCAGCGCTCGGCGCCGGTGGCGGCGTCCAGCGCGTGCACCCGCTGACCGGACGTCACGTACAGCACCCCGGCGTGCTCGACCGGGCGGGAGGGGACCTCGCCGCCCAGCGGCACCGCCCAGCGCACCCCGGCGCCCAGCGGGTCCACGCAGTGCAGCCGGCCGCCGCCCTGGTAGTAGGCCGCACCGGCGATCAGCGCCGGGCCGGACTGCGGGTTCTCGTACTCCTGCTGGGCGTCGTCGGCCCGCCACAGCTCGGCGCCGGTGGCCGCCGCGCGCAGCTGCACGCCGCCGCCGCGCACGCCGCAGCACAGCACGCCGTCGGCGGCGTCCAGCGAGTACACCCAGCCGTCCAGCGAGTGCCGCCAGCGCTCGGTGCCGTCCGCGGCGTCCACCGTGTACAGGTGCGGGCCGTCGGCGGCGTGCACCCGGCCGCCGTCCACGGCCAGCGCCCAGGCGACGTCCCGGGTCTTCCAGCGGCGCTCGCCGGAGCCGATGTCCAGCGCGTGCACCTCGAAGCTGGAGGCGTACAGCGTGCCGTCGGCGACCACCGGGGTGCCCCACACGTCGTTGGACATCCGGAACCGCCAGGGCCGCCAGCGCGCCGCGGGCTGCGGCGGGGCGGCGGACGGCGCGGAGCTGCGGCGCACCCAGTCGGTGCCGGCCGGGGCGGCGGCGGGCGCGGCCGGCTCCGCCCGCGGCCCGGGCCCTATCGGCACGTGCGCGCCGGGCAGCCGGATCTCGCCCTCGCCCGGGCCGCCGATCACCGGCCGCCGGTGCGGGCGCACCCGCTCGGTGACCACCTCGGCCTCGGACACCGGGCCGGCCGGACCGACCGGGGCCGGGGCCGGAAGGGGCGGCGGCGCGGCCGGCTGGGCGGGCAGCACCACCGGCGGCTGCGGCCGGACCGGGGGCTGCTGGGCGCTGACGGGACGTCTGCTGCTGCGCTTGGCCTCGATCAGGTCGAGCGCGGCGGGCGGCAGCCAGTCCCCGGCCTCGCCGGAGGCGTCGGCCCGGGAGAACAGGTGCGGGGCCAGCTCGGCCTGGATCTGGGCGGGCGTCGGCCGGTGCTCGGGGGTGGGCCGCATGCAGGCCCGCACCAGGTCGACCAGCTCGGCCGGCAGGCCGGACAGGTCCGGCTGGTCGCGCAGCAGCTGGAACACCGTCTCGACCGGGTTGGAGCCGCGGTACGGCGGGTGCCCGGTGGCGCAGAAGACCACCAGCGAGCCGAGCGAGAACACGTCGCTGGCGCCGGTGACGCTGCGGCTGTCGCGGGCCTGCTCGGGCGACATGTAGGCGGGGGTGCCGACCGCGACGTTGGTCATGGTGAGCCGGGTGCTGGAGACCCCGGCGGCGATGCCGAAGTCGATCACCCGGGGGCCGTCCTCGACCACCAGCACGTTGGACGGCTTGAGGTCCCGGTGCACCAGGCCGGCCGCGTGGATGGACTGCAGCGCCTCGGCGATGCCGGCGGTGAGCCAGCGCACCGCTTCGGCGGGCAGCGGCCCGCAGTCGTCGACCAGGTCCTCCAGCGAGGGCGCGGGCACGTACGCGGTGGCCAGCCAGGGGACGGCGGCGTCGGCGTCGGCGTCCACCACGGCGGCGGTGTAGAAGCCGCCGACCGTCTTGGCGGCCGCGATCTCGCGGGCGAAGCGGACCCGGAACAGGTTGTCCTCGGCCAGCTCGCTGCGCACGGTCTTGATGGCCACCCGCCGACCCGAGGCCGACCGGGCCAGGTACACCAGGCCCATGCCGCCCGCGCCGAGCCGGGCCAGCACTTCGAAGGGCCCGATCCGCCTCGGATCGTGCGCCGTCAGCTGGTCCACTCCGCAGCCACCTCCCCTTCCGCCAGCGCCCCCCGGCGGCGGCGCCCCCCGATTCTCCAATGCCCGCCGCCCGGGAGCCAATCTCCCCCGCCAGTGACACGCCTCCGGGTACCGGAGCCACCGGCTCCGGACGCCCCCGCGGGGGGCCGCCGGACGGTCCGAGCTGACTTGTCGTCACGCTGTGGGGTCATCAGCACACGGGGGGGCAACAACTCCGCACGGAAATGGCGCCGTTTCCCCCTCGCCCGGACTAATAGTCGCACTACCGATTAGCGCCAAGATCGTGCCACTGTAAGCTGACGACATGACAGGACAAGTTCGCACCGTCGACGGTCGCGTCGCCGGGCGGCGCGGACAGGAGACGCGGCAGAAGCTGCTCGACTGCCTCCGCGAGATGCTCAGCACGTCGCCGTACCGGGACGTCAAGGTCATCGACGTCGCCCGTATGGCGGGTACCTCCCCCGCGACCTTCTACCAGTACTTCCCGGATGTCGAGGGCGCAGTCCTTGAGATCGCCGAGGAAATGGCCGAGGACAGCGGCGGGCTCAAAGAGCTCGTCGATGGAAAGTCCTGGGCGGGAAAGACCGGCTTCACCACTTCCGAAGAACTGGTGGACGGATTCCTCGCCTTCTGGCGCAAGAATGACGCCATTCTCCGAGTGATCACACTCGGCGCCGCCGAAGGGGACAAGCGGTTCTTCAAGATCCGCATGAAGGTCCTCAACTCGGTGGCGGCCCCGCTGGCCGAAGCGGTCCGCAACAACCAGGGCAAGACCGACAAGTCGGTCGAACCGTCGGCGGTCGCCGGCGCCCTGGTGTCGTTGCTCGCCGCGGCGGCCGAGCACGGCAAGGCGTTCACCTCGTGGGGCGTGAAGGTCAAGGACCTCAAGCCCAACCTGGCGCTCCAGGTGTACCTGGGAGTCACCGGAAAGAAGCCGCCGAAGTAAGAATCGAGCCCATCGGCGCTCGGCCCCGGTTCCTGTCCGGGTGTGTCGGATGCGGCCGTGCCTCGGGGGAGGTTCGCCGACGTACCGCGGAGCGCCGTCCTTCAACGGACGAAGGGGCGGCCGGGAGGAAATTCTCCTCCCGGCCGCCCCTCTCGTATCCGTCCGCGGCCGCTCAGGGGCAGCGCACGACCTGCCCGGCGTAGGCCAGGCCGCCGCCGAAGCCGAACAGCAGCACCGGGTCCCCGCTGCCCAGCTCGCCGCGCTCGACCAGCTTGGACAGCGCGAGCGGGATGGAGGCGGCGGAGGTGTTGCCCGAGTCGACCACGTCGCGGGCGATCACCGCGTCCCCGGCCAGGCCGAGCTTGCCGGCGATGGCGTCGATGATCCGCAGGTTGGCCTGGTGGGCGACGAATCCGCGTAGCTCGGACGGGTCGATCCCGGCCTTCTCGCAGGCCTTGCGGGCCAGCGGGGCGACCTGGGTGGTGGCCCAGCGGAAGACGGTCTGGCCCTGCTGGCTGATGACCGGCTTCCAGCCGCTGATCGCGACCGCGGCGCCCTTCTCCGGCTCGGAGCCCCACACCACCGGACCGACGCCGGCCCGCTCGTCGGGCACGGCCTCCAGCACGGCGGCCCCCGCGCCGTCGCCGAAGATCACGCAGGTGGTGCGGTCGGTCCAGTCGATGATGTCGGACATCCGCTCCACGCCGACCACCAGCGCCCGGGTGGCGGCGCCGGCCCGGATCGCGTGGTCGGCGGTGGCCAGCGCGTACGAGAAGCCCGAGCAGGCGGTGTTCAGCTCGTACGCGGCGGGGGCGGGGATGCCGAGGCGGGCGGCGACGGCGGCGGCGGTGTTGGGGCTGCGCTCGACGGCGGTGCAGGTGGCGACGGCGACCAGGTCGACCTGGTCGGGCGTCATGCCCGCGTGGGCGAGCGCCTTCTCGGCGGCGCCCACCGCGAGGTCGACCAGGGTCTCGTCCTCCGCGATGTGGCGGGTGCGGATGCCGACCCTGGAGCGGATCCACTCGTCGTCGGTGTCGACCATCGCCGAGAGATCGTCGTTGCTCAGGATCTTCGGCGGCTGGTGGTGGCCCAGCGCCACGATGCGGGAGGCGGTCATACCACCCACTCAACCGGGTTACCGGTGAGTCGGGAGGTGACGGCCCGACACAGGATCGGGTGCCCGAAGCTGTAGGTCCCTCACAACCGCCGGGTGCTCAGGTGGCCAGGGACTGGGCGTCGCCCATCATGATCATCGGGTGCAGCGCCGGGTCCAGGGTCTTGATCAGCTCGACCATGTGGTCCTCGGTCAGCGAGACGCAGCCGTGGGTGGGGCCGCCGTGGTCGAGGTGCAGCCAGATGCCGCCGCCCTTGGCCGCGCCCTCCGGGTAGGCGGTGTCGAGCGGGGACCTGCTCTCGACCCGGTTGTAGTTGATCGCGATCACGTAGTCGAAGGAGCCGGCCAGCGGCTCGTTGTTGAACCCGCGCCCGGACATCACGAAGTTGTTGTTCCGGTCGTACGGCAGCTTGGAGCCGGGGTCGGCCTTGCGGCCGCCGGCGTCGGTGAGCGAGTACAGGCCGATCGGGCTGCGCAGGTCGCCGGAGTGGTGGTCGGTGGTCCAGCCCTTGTAGGCGTTGTGGGCGGGCCAGGCCTGGCCGGCCTGCCAGCCGCCGTCCTCGCCGCGGGTCCACAGCGTGACGGTGTTGTCCGAGGAGTCCTTGCCCTGGCCGCTGGCGACCAGCAGCTGGCGGGTCTCGGCCGGGACCTTGGCCATCCAGTCGGCGCCGATGCCCGGGATGGCGGTGATCCGGTCCCGGTCGGAGCGGTCGGCGGCGGGGGCCTCGGTGTGCTGCCCGGCGTCGGCGGCCTGCATCGGGGCCACTTCGGGCTCGCGGTCGGCGGCGGCGCTGGCGGTGTCGCCCTGGAGGGTCCGGCCCGGGCCGACGGTGAACCAGCCGGTCGCGAGGGCCAGCAGGGTGGCGGTGCCGACGGTGAACTTGCGGGCCCGGCGCGGCTTCGGCTTGCGGCGGCTGCGGCGGGTGGCGGCTCGGCCCTGGGGCTGCTCGGCCTCGCTCCGGTCGGTCGGCGCGGAGGCCGGGCGGCGGTGCGGGGAGACGCGATGGGAACCGGACATGCGAACGATCCTCCCAGACCACGGGGACGAGGTGGAACCCGGGCCTTGTGATGAGCCTGTGAGCATACGCGCTCGGGAAACGTTTCTTCGCGCTCCCGGCTGCCCCGGTGGTGCGTCTTCATCCCACGCGCCCCCCGGAAAACGCACCGCGCCCGGTGGCCGGAACCGGTCACCGGGCGCGTGCCGCTCGACGGGGGGTCAGAGGCGCATCGCCTGCGGGGTCTCCCGGCGGGCGAGGTCCGGCCCGTCGTACTCGCGGATGATCTCGTAGCGGGTGTTGCGCTCGACCGGGCGGAAGCCGGCGTCCCGGATCAGCTGGAGCAGGTCGTCGCGGCCCAGCTTGTTCGGGGTGCCGAAGTTGTCCGCGTCGTGGGTGATCTTGTACTCGACCACCGAGCCGTCCATGTCGTCCGCGCCGTGGCTGAGCGCCAGCTGCGCGGTGGTGACGCCGTGCATCACCCAGAAGACCTTGACGTGCGGGACGTTGTCGAACAGCAGGCGGGACACCGCGAAGGTCTTCAGCGCCTCGGCGCCGGTGGCCATCTCGGTGCGCTCCATCAGGCGGTTGCGGACCTTGCCGTCCTTGGAGTCGTGGAAGTCGTGCTGGTAGCGCAGCGGGATGAAGACCTGGAAGCCGCCGGTCTCGTCCTGCAGCTCGCGCAGCCGCAGCACGTGGTCGACCCGGTGGCGGGGCTCCTCGATGTGGCCGTACAGCATGGTGGCCGGGGTCTTGAGGCCCTTCTCGTGCGCCAGGCGGTGGATCCGCGACCAGTCCTCCCAGTGGGTGTCGTGGTCGACGATGTGCTGGCGGACCTCCCAGTCGAAGATCTCCGCGCCGCCGCCGGTCAGCGACTCCAGGCCGGCGTCGATCAGCTCGTCCAGGATCTCGCTCGCGCTCAGGCCGCTGATCCGCTCGAACCAGTGGATCTCGGTGGCGGTGAACGCCTTCAGCGAGACGTTCGGCAGGGCGGCCTTCAGCTCCTTGAGCGAGCGCGGGTAGTAGCGCCACGGCAGGGTCGGGTGCAGGCCGTTGACGATGTGCAGCTCGGTCAGCGACTCCGACTCCATCGCCTTGGCGAGCCGGACGGCCTCCTCGATCCGCATCGTGTACGCGTCCTTCTCGCCCGGCTTGCGCTGGAACGAGCAGTACGCGCAGGAGGCGCTGCACACGTTGGTCATGTTCAGGTGGCGGTTGACGTTGAAGTGGACGACGTCGCCGTTCTTCCGCGTCCGCACGTGGTGCGCCAGCCCGCCCAGCCAGGCCAGGTCGTCGCTCGCGTAGAGCGCGATCCCGTCCTCGCGGGTCAGCCGCTCACCGGCGTGGACCTTCGCCTCCAGTTCGCGCTTGAGCCCTGCGTCCATGCGGCGCTCCGCCTCCTTGCGACTTCGATTCGTTGCCGGGACCGAGACTACGCCTAGGCTGCCAGCAGCTCGGCCAGCAGGGCGGGATCGAGGTTGCCGCCGCTGACGACCGCCGCGAACACCCTCCCGCCCAGCTCCCCGGCCCGGTGGAAGTACGCCGCGGGGGCGACCGCGCCGGAGGGCTCGGCGACCAGGCGGCCGCGGCGGGCCAGCAGGGCGACGGTGGCCCGGATCTCGTCCTCGGAGACGGTGACGATGTCGTCCACGTAGGCGGTGATGTGCTCGAACGGCAGGACGCCCACGGACGGGGTGCGCAGGCCGTCGGCGATCGTCCGGTAGGTGTCGGCGACCGGCCAGGCGGTGCGCACGCCCGAGCGCAGGCTCTGCCGCGCGTCCGCCGCGAGCTCCGGCTCCACGCCGACCACCCGGACGCCCGGGCAGGCCAGCTTGAGCGCGGCGGCCGTCCCGGAGATCAGGCCGCCGCCGGAGACCGGCACCAGCACGGTGTCCAGCTCGTCCGGGGCGTCCTCGGCGATCTCCAGGCCGACCGTGCCCTGGCCCGCCACGATGTACGGGTCGTCGTACGGCGGCACCCAGACGTAGCCGTGCGCGGCGGCCAGCTCGGCCGGGACGGTGTCGCGCTCCTCGGCGGTGACGATCACCACCTCGGCGCCGAACGAGCGGGTGTTCTCGATCTTCACGGCGGGCGAGGTGTCGGGCATCACGATCACCGCCTTGATGCCGAGCCGCTGCGCCGCGTACGCCACCGCCTGGGCGTGGTTGCCGCTGGACTGGGCCACCACGCCCCTGGCCCGCTCCTCGTCGGTGAGCGCGGCCAGCCGGTTCATCGCCCCGCGGATCTTGAAGGCCCCGGTCGGCTGGAGGCTCTCCGGCTTCAGCCAGAGCCGCCGCCCGCCGTCGGCCGCCCACGGGCAGGGCAGCAGCGGGGTGCGCACCGCCGTGCCGGCGATCCGGTGCTGGGCGGCGCGCAGGTCTTCCAGGTCGACCAGGGGCATGGCGGGGCTTCCTCCGGGAGGGGCGCTACTCGGCGAGGTGGAGCGGGAGTTCGCTGACCCGGTTCTCCCACTTGGTGGACAGCACCACCGTAGTACGGGTGCGCGCCACCCCCTTGGTGCCGGACAGCCGCTTGACCACCGACTCCAGGCCCTCCACGTCCGGCACCCGGACCTTCAGCATGTACGAGTCGTCGCCCGCGATGAACCAGCAGTCCTCCACCTCCGGGAGGTCCTTCAGCCGGTGCGAGACGTCGTCGTGGTCGGCCGCGTCGGTGAGCTGCAGGCCGATCAGCGCCGTCACGCCGTAGCCGAGCGCCGCCGGGTTGACCGTCGCCCGGTAACCGGTGATCACGCCCGCCTGCTCCAGGCGGTTGATCCGGTCCGTCACGCTCGGCCCGGACAGGCCCACCAGGCGGCCCAGCTCGGCGTACGAGGCCCGGCCGTTCTCCCTGAGTGCCTGGATGAGCTGTCTGTCCACAGAGTCCATTGCCTGCCGCGTCCTTCCGAACCTCACCAGAACCACAGATCATTATCCGGAATCCAAGGCGCCGCGCGCCGACCAACCCGGGTATCCCAGAGAACATACTCTCCCGTAACCTGCCCGCTCACTCGCCCCGGCGCGGCCCGCTTCGCGGGTGGTTCTCCGGGGTGCTCGCGGCCTCGCCGAGGGCGCCGGACCAGCGGCGGTACAGCGTGTGCGGGACGGCGACGGCGTCCAGGACGCGGCCGGCCACGAAGTCCACCAGTTCGCGGGCGGTCGAGCCGCCGGCGTAGAACCCGGGGGACGCCGGGAGGACCACCGCACCCTGCTCGTCGAGGGCCACCAGGTGGCGCAGCGTGGTGCCGGTCAGCGGGGTCTCGCGCAGGCACAGGACCAGCGGGCGGCGCTCCTTGAGCGTGACCGAGGCGGTGCGCTGCAGCAGGTCCTTGGACAGGCCCAGCGCGATGCCGGCCGCGGCGCCGGTGGTCGCCGGGACGACCAGCATGCCCCTGGCGGGGTACGAGCCGGAGGACGGGCCGGCGGCGAAGTCCCCGGCGGGCCAGTGGCGGACGTCGTGCAGCGCGTCCTCGTCGGTGCCGAGCCAGGCGGCCAGGTCGGCGCGCCAGTGGGCGTCGCGGAAGGCGATGCCCGTCTCGTCCAGGATGGTCAGCCGCGCGGCCCGGCTGACGATCAGGTCGACGGACTCCCCGGCGGCCAGCAGCGCGCGGATCACCGAGGCGGCGTAGGGGGTGCCGCTGGCGCCGGAGACGCCGACGATCCAGGGGGTGCGGGTGGTGCTCATGGGTCCATTGTCGGGGAGGGGGGAGCACGTCCGGGGGCGCTCCCGCGTTGCTCCGGTGCGGGGGGCTCACAATGGGGGCATGGCAGCCGAGTTGGTGGATCTGACGCATCCGGTGGTGTCCGGGATGCCGGTGTACCCGGGGGATCCGGGGGTGGAGTTGCGGGCGGCGCTCACGGTGGAGGGCGAGGGGGTGAACGTGCTGGCGGTGCACCTGGGGTCGCAGACGGGGACGCACGTGGACGCGCCGTACCACCTGGACGTGCGGTGGCCGACGCTGGACGGGCTGCCGCTGGAGCTGTTCACCGGGCCGGCGGTGGTGGTGGACCTGCGGGGGCTGCCGGCCCGCGGGGAGATCACGCCGGAGCACCTCGCGGACGCGCTGGCGCTCTCCGGGCCCGGGACGGTGCTGCTGCTGGCGACGGGGTGGCCGCGGTACTGGGGGACGGACCGGTACTTCGCGCACCCGTACCTGACCGGGGCCGCGGCGGAAGCCGTCGTCGCGGCGGGGGTCCGGACGGTGGGGATCGACGCGCTGTCGGTGGACCCGACGCCGGATCCGGGACCGTCCGATCCCGAAGTGGCGAGCCTGCTGGCCGAGTTGGCGGACGAGCACGATCCGGAGCCGGAGCAGGCGACGCTGGTGGCGCACCGGGTGCTGCTGGGCCCCGAGGGCGGCGGGGTGATCGCGGAGAACCTGACCGACCTGTCGGCGCTGCTGGCGGCGCAGGAGGCGGGGGTGCCGGTGGAGGTCTCGCTGTTCCCGTTGCGGTTGACGGCGGCGGACGGGGCTCCGGTGCGGGCGGTGGCGCGGATCGGCTGAGCGGGCCGGCCGGGCGGGCGGGGCCGGCCGGGCGGGGGGCGGCCGACGGGCCCCCCGCTCCGGGGACTTGGTCTAGACCATCCCGGGAGCGCACCGCTAGGCTCCCGCCATGCCTGAGATCGTCGGTGTGGTCGAGCGCTTGTGGCGCTACCCCGTGAAGTCCGCGGGCGGCGAGTTGCTCGACTCCGTCGAGGTCGAGGAGCGCGGCCTGGCCGGCGACCGCCTGTACGCGGTGCGCGACGGGGCCGGGAAGCTGGGGTCGGGCAAGAGCACCCGGCGCTTCCGCCGGATGGACGGCCTGCTGCGGCTGAGCGCCCGGCTGGGCGCGCGGATCGACGGCCCGGAGCTGTTCGACCCGCTGGGGATGCCGGTGCCGGACCCGGGCCCCTTCCTGCGCGCCTACCTGGAGCAGGAGGACGTCGCCCTGGCCCGCGAGGACTCGGTGTCGCACTTCGACGAGCTGCCGGTGAGCGTGCTGACCACGGCGACGCTGGACTGGGTGGCGCGCGCGGTGCCGTCCGCGGTGGTGGACGAGCGCCGGTTCCGGCCGAACGTGCTGCTGCGCACCCCGCCGGGGACGCCGCCGTTCGCCGAGGACGGCTGGTTCGGCCGGGAGGGCCGGGTGCGGGGCGGGGCGCGGCTGGCGTTCGTCCGGGCCAGCGCCCGGTGCGCGATGGCGGGGGCGGCGCAGCCGGGGCTGCCGCACGCGCCGGAGATCCTGAAGACCATCGTGCACGAGCGGGACGGCGAGCTGGCCGCGCTGGCGACGGTGGCGCGGCCGGGGCGGCTGCGGGTCGGGGACGCGCTGTCGCTGGTGTGATCAGCCGGCCCGGTGCGGGACCAGGCAGAACGGGTGGCCGGCCGGGTCGGTGAGCACCGTCCAGCCCTCGTCGCGGGCCTTGACCTCGGCGCCGAGGGCGACCGCCCCGGTCTCGGCGGCGGCGAGGTCGGCGACCTCGACGTCCAGGTGGAGCTGCTGCGGGTGGGCCGGGTCGGGCCAGATCGGCGGGCGGTAGTCCTCGACCCGCTGGAGGCCGAGCACCCGGCCGTCGGGCAGGTGGACGGTGGACCAGCCCTCGTCCAGCGTCCAGCGCGGGTCGGGGCGGTCGACCTCGCCGCCGAGCAGGGCGGCGTAGAACTGGGCCAGACCCGCCGGGTAGTGGCAGTCCAGCACCACGCACTGCAGTGTGCCGATCATCGTGCTCCCCGTTCCGCTCGCGGTGGCTCTCCTCCTCCAGCATGACGCACCGGCGCGACGGGTGGCGGTTCATCCGGCGGGAGGGGCGTTCGCGCAGGTGGGCGGCGGTACCGACGGGCCGTCAGGTGGCGTAATGGTGCGGCAACGAAAACCGGGGCGCCCCGGCCCTAGGGTTGCCGCCGACAGCGCAGCCGAGGGCCGGAGCAGACCCGATGACCAGCGAGAACACCGTTCGCAGCCGCAGCACCGGCGCGGCCAGGCGGCCGCGGGCCGACCGGGCCCGGCAGGTCGCGGACGTGCTGCGGCAGCAGGTGCTGAGCGAGGCGTTCGGGACCGGGCCGCTGCCGCACGAGGACGCGCTGGCGCAGGAGTTCGGGGCCTCCCGGAACACCGTGCGGCAGGCGCTGGACCTGCTGCGCGGGGAGGGCCTGGTGCGCCGGGTGCCGGGGTCGGGGACGCTGGTGGCGGCCGAGAAGGTGCCGCACGGGCTGAACCGGCTGGAGGGCCTGGCCGAGACCCTGCACGAGCACGGCGAGGTGGTCAACGAGGTCCGCTCGTTCGGGCCGGTCCGGGCACCGGGGGCGGTGGCCCGCCGGTTCGGCCTGCCGGACGGCGCGGACGTGGTGTACGTGGAGCGGCTGCGCCGGCTCAACGGGCTGCCGCTGTCGCTGGACCTGACCTACCTGACGCCGGACATCGGCGCGCTGCTGGAGCCGGCCGACCTCGCCCACCGGGACGTGTTCCGGCTGATCGAGGAGGCCGCCGGGCAGCCGCTGGGCTCCGCCGACATCACCCTGGAGGCCGTCAACGCCGACGCGCACTCCGCCGCGGTGCTCGAAGTACCGCGCGGGGCCGCCCTGTTGATGCTGGAGCGGCTCACCACGCTGGCCGACGGACGGCCGGTGGACCTGGAGTACGTGCGCTTCCGCGGCGACCGGCTGGCCATGCGCGGCCGGCTGCTGCGCGACCTCACCTGAACCGACCTTCCTCACCCTGGAGTTGGACGATGGCGCTCGCCGAGCACCGCACCGACGTGCCCGTGACCATCGACGCCTCGCTGTGCATCGCCGGCTGCACCCTGTGCGTCGACATGTGCCCGCTGGACTCGCTGGCGATCGACGAACAGAGCGGCACCGCGTACATGCACGTGGACGAGTGCTGGTACTGCGGCCCCTGCGCCGCCCGCTGCCCCACCGGGGCGGTCACCGTCAACATGCCCTACCTGATTCGTTGAGGAAGCGTCAGATGGCTTACAGAGCAAGGAAGTTGGGCGTGCTCGCGGCGGTGGGCGCACTGCTCGCGGGGGCCGCCGGGTGCTCCTCGGGCGGCGACTCGAAGACCGTCGAGGTGGTGGTCGGCTACCAGTCGAAGACCATCAACACCGTCACCGCCGGGACGCTGCTGCGCGCCCGCGGCTACTTCGAGCAGCAGCTCGCCGACCTGGGCGGGCAGGACGGCCGGCACTACCGGGTGGTCTGGCAGGACTACGACGCGGGCGCGCCGATCACCGCGCAGATGCTCGCCGACAAGATCGACATCGGCTCGATGGGCGACTACCCGCTGCTGATCAACGGCTCCCGCGCCCAGGCGGCCGGCGGGCCCGGCACCCGGCTGGTCTCGGTGACCGGGTACAACCTGCTCGGCGGGCTCAACTCCGTGGTGGTGCCGAAGGACTCGCCCGCGCACACGCTGGCCGACCTGAAGGGCAAGAAGGTCTCCAGCTCGGTCGGCTCGGCCTCCGACGGCACCCTGGTGCAGGCCCTCGCCCGGGCCGGGGTCGCCGAGGCCGACATCCAGAAGCAGAACCAGCAGCCCGCCGTCGGCGCCTCCGCGCTGAAGGCGCACAGCGTGGACGCGCTGGCCCAGTTCGTGGCCTGGCCGGCCGCGGTGGTGTTCGCCGGGGACGGGCGGCTGCTGTACGACGGCTCGGCGCTCGGCCGGCCCACCCTGCACGGCGTGGTGGTGCGGCAGAAGTTCGGCACCGCGCACCCCGACGTCGTCCGGGCCTTCCTGCGCGCCCAGGACGCCGCCACCCGCGACCTCAACCAGCACCCGCTGGCCGCCGCGCAGACCGTCGCCGAGGCCACCGGCCTGCCGCCCGAGGTGGTGTACCTGTACAACGGCCCCAACGGCATCGCCACCTTCGCCACCGCCCTCGACCCGCGGCTGCTGGAGACGCTGCGCACCGACGTCCCGTTCCTGACCTCGGTCGGCGTGCTCAAGGCGCTCGACCTGGACCGCTTCACCGACCCGTCCTACCTGGGGGACTCCGGCGTCACCGACGGCGAGCCCGCCCGGATCACCGGCACCGACCCGGTCTGCGCCCGTCCGGTCACCGACCCCGCGCTGGCCGGCGAGCTCTGGTACGAGGGCGAGCAGACCACCCGTCCGGCCGCCGACCCGACCTGCCTGCTCAAGGCTGTGAAAGCGGGTACCGGCAGGCTGCGGGCCGCGTACGTGCCCGACACGGCCACCGGCACCCGCTGGTTCGCCGACCAGGACTGGTGGGTGCGCGACGGCGACGCGTTCAAGCCCTTCACCACCGAGGACGGCGCGAAGGCGTACCTGGCCGCCCACCCGGCCGCGACCGCGCTGACCTACCGGCAAGCGCTGGACGCCTCGTGACCGCGCGGCGCAGGCTGCTGCGGGCGGCGGCGCTGCTCGGCTTCCTCGGGCTGTGGCAGCTGCTCACCGCGCTGAAGGTGGAGGCCTGGGTGCGCTTCGACCACCTGCCGACGGTGCTCCAGGTCGCCGACGCGCTGCGGACGCAGCTCGGCACCGCCGTGTACTGGCAGGACCTGGCCGAGAGCCTGCGGCGGATCTGCACCGGCTTCGCGCTGGCCGCGCTGCTCGGCGTCGGCGCCGGGGTGCTCACCGCCCGCTCGCGCACCGCCGCCGACCTGATCGGGCCGGTGCTGGAGCTGATCCGGCCGATCCCGGCGATCGCGCTCGTCCCGGTGGCGATCATGCTGTTCCCGGAGAACGAGCAGGGCATCGTCTTCATCACCTGCGCCGCCGCGTTCTTCCCGATCACCGTGGCCACCCGGCACGCGGTGCGGGCGGTGCCGCCCCGCTGGGAGGAGGCGGTGCGCACGATGGGCGGCGGGACGGGCCGGGTGCTGTTCGGCGTGGTGCTGCCGGGCGCGCTGCCCGGGGTGGTCGGCGGGCTCTCGGTCGGCCTGGGCGTCTCCTGGATCTGCGTGATCTCCGCCGAGATGGTCTCCGGCCAGTACGGCGTCGGCTACCGCACCTGGTCCGCGTACACCGTGCTGGACTACCCGGGGGTGTTCGTCGGGATGGCCACCATCGGACTGCTCGGCTGGGCCACCTCCGGCGCGGTCGAACTGCTCGGCCGGCGGCTGACCCGCTGGCTGCCCGCTCCGGTTCCGGCGGGGGTGGGGGCGTGAGCCTGCGACTGACCGCGCGCGGCCTGAGCGTCGGCCACCCGGGCCGACCGGTGCTGCGCGACGTCGAGTTGGACGTCGCCCCGGGCGAGGTGCTGACCGTGCTCGGCCCGTCCGGCTGCGGCAAGTCCACCCTGCTGCGGGCGCTGGCCGGGTTGCTGCCGCCGACCGGGGGCGAACTGCTGGCCGGCGGAAGGCCGTTGACCGGCCCGGGCGCCGACCGGGCGCTGGTGTTCCAGGAGGACGGGCTGCTGCCCTGGCGCACCGTCCGCCGCAACGTCGAACTGCCGCTGGCCATCGCCGGGTTGAAGCGCGCCGAGCGGCGGGCCCCGGTCGCCGACTGGCTGGGGCGGGTCGGCCTGGACGGCCACGGCGAACGGCTGCCAAGGGAGTTGTCCGGCGGACAGCGCCAACGCGTCCAGCTGGCCCGGGCGCTGGCCGGCGCGCCGCGGGCCGTGCTGATGGACGAGCCGTTCGGCGCGCTCGACCCGCAGACCCGCGCCGCGATGCAGCGGCTCCTGCTCGCCGTCTGGGAGAAGGAGCGCTGCACGGTCGTCTTCGTCACCCACGACGTGGACGAGGCGCTGCTGCTCGGCGACCGGGTCGCCGTGCTCGCCGGCGGCACCCTGGCCGCCCTGCACGAGGTGCCCGGGCCGCGCGACCCGGCGGCCGACCGGAGCGCGCTGCGGGCGCTGCTCCTCACCCAGTACACCTGATGAACCCACCTGAGAGGCACGGCAGATGCGCACACCCGAGATCAGCGAGGCGCGCCGGCTGGAGTGCGACGTCCTGGTGGTCGGCGGCGGCACCGCCGGGTCGATGGCCGCGATCGCCGCCGCCGAGGCCGGGGCGCGCGTCCTGCTGCTGGAGAAGGCGCACGTGCGCCACTCCGGGGCGCTCGCGATGGGCATGGACGGCGTCAACAACGCGATCGTCCCCGACCGGGCCGACCCGGACGCGTACGTCGCCGAGATCACCCGCGCCAACGACGGCATCGTCAACCAGGCCACCGTCCGGCAGACCGCCCGGCGCGGCTTCGCCATGGTGCAGCGGCTGGAGCGCTACGGCGTCAAGTTCGAGAAGGACGAGCACGGCGAGTACGCGGTGCGGCAGGTGCACCGCTCCGGGTCGTACGTGCTGCCGATGCCCGAGGGCAAGGACGTCAAGAAGGTGCTGTACCGCGTCCTGCGGGAGCGCCGGATGCGCGAGAAGGTCACCATCGAGAACCGGGTGATGCCGGTGCGGGTGCTCACCGA
Organism: Kitasatospora phosalacinea; assembly: GCF_000716545.1. Classification (GTDB taxonomy): domain Bacteria; phylum Actinomycetota; class Actinomycetes; order Streptomycetales; family Streptomycetaceae; genus Kitasatospora; species Kitasatospora phosalacinea. Next base: position 2,386 of record NZ_JNWZ01000078.1, on the reverse strand, counting down.
GGGCGGCCGGGCGGTCGGCGCGGCCGGGTTCGACACCCGCAGCGGCGAGTTCGTGCTGGTCTCGGCCGGGGCGGTGGTGCTGGCCACCGGGCCGTGCGGGCGGCTCGGGCTGCCCGCCAGCGGCTACCTGTACGGCACCTACGAGAACCCGACCAACGCGGGCGACGGCTACGCGATGGCGTACCACGCGGGGGCGGAGCTCTCCGGCATCGAGTGCTTCCAGATCAACCCGCTGATCAAGGACTACAACGGCCCCGCCTGCGCGTACGTCGCCAACCCGTTCGGCGGGTACCAGGTCAACCGGCACGGCGAGCGGTTCGTCGACTCCGACTACTGGTCCGGGCAGATGATGGCCGAGTTCGCGGTCGAACTCGCCTCCGACCGCGGCCCGGTGTACCTGCGCACCACCCACCTGCCGGAGGAGACCGTGCAGGCGCTGGAGTCCATCCTGCACACCACCGAACGCCCCAGCCGGGGCACCTTCCACGCCGGGCGCGGCCACGACTACCGCACCCACGACGTGGAGATGCACATCTCCGAGATCGGCCTGTGCGGCGGGCACAGCGCCAGCGGCGTCTGGGTCGACGAGAACGCCGCGACCACGGTGCCCGGGCTGTACGCCGCCGGGGACCTGGCCTGCGTCCCGCACAACTACATGATCGGGGCGTTCGTCTTCGGCGAGCTGGCGGGCACCCACGCGGCCGGGCAGCTCCCGCAGGTGCGCGCCGGGCTGCCCGCCGACCAGGTCGCCGAGGCGCACCGGCTGGTCTACCGGGCGCTGGAGCACCCCGACGGGCCGCCGCAGCAGCAGGTCGAGTACAAGCTGCGGCGCTTCGTCAACGACTACATCGCCCCGCCGAAGACCGGCGCCCGGCTCTCCGTCGCGCTCGACCACTTCGAGCGGATGCGCGGCGAGGTCGCCTCAATCGGCGCCCGCACCCCGCACGAGCTGATGCGGGCCGTGGAGGTCGACTTCATCCGGGACTGCGCGGAGATGGCGGCGCGCGCCTCGCTGGCCCGGGAGGAGTCCCGCTGGGGCCTCTACCACCAGCGCCTGGACCGGCCCGCCCAGGACGACACCCGCTGGTTCCGGCACCTCAACCTGCGCAAGCGGGCCGACGGCGCGATGGAGTTCCTGACCCGGCCGGTCGCGCCCTACCTCGTCCCCGTCGACGGGCTGGAACCGCCCGCCGGGGAGGTCGAACTGCTCGGCGCGGTCGAGGCGATGGTCGTCGGCCGCACCGGGGTGAGCGCCTCGGTGACGGGCCGGACGGCGGCCGCCGCGGCGGCGAAACCGCAGGGGCGGGTACTGGAGGTGCTGCGGGCGGAGGGCCGGGCGGTCATCGACTACCTCACCGACCGCGACCCGGACGTCCGGCTGGCCGCCGTCACCGCACTCACCGAGCAGGCCCCCGACGGCACCGGCCGCGCGCTGGTCGCCGCGCTCGGCGACGGCGACGGGCGGGTCCGCGGCGCGGCCGTCGCCGGCCTGCGGGAGCTGGTGGAGGTGCTCGACCCGGCGCTGGGTGCCGCCCTGGCCGGCGCGGCCGGCTCCCCCGACCCGGTGGTGCGGGCGGGCGTCCTGGAACTCGCCCGGGTTCTGCGCGGCGGGTCGGTGGCGCTGTTCGCGGCCGGACTGCGGGACGCGGAGACGGCGGTGCGCCTGCAGGCCGTCCGGGGCCTGGTCTCGCTGGACGCGGCGGACGCGCTGGCCGCCGGCGCGGCCGACACCGCGCGGGAGGTGCGCGTCGCGGTCGGCGAAGGGCTGGGCGTGATCGGCGACGCCTCCTCGGCGGCGGTGCTGGCGGTGCTGGCCGAGGACCCGGACCCGCTGGTCCGGGCCGGGGCGTTCACCGGCGCGGCGGGCCTCGACGGGGCCCTCGCGGAGCTGGCGGACCTGGCGGAGCGCCCGGACCCGGCCTGGCAGGTCCGGAAGGCCGCCGCGGGCCTGCTGGGCGCGGCCGGGCGGTGGGACGCGCTGGCCGGGCTGGCGGCGGACGGGAACGCGGACGTCCGCAAGGCCGCCGTCCGGGCGATGGCGGCGGGAGCCGCCGTGCCGGGCGTCGACGCGGCCCTGCGGGAACGGCTGGCGGACGGCGACGCGGACGTGCGGGCGTACGCGCGGCTGGCGTTGAAGGGCGCGTAGGGGTAGCCCCATCAGGGGCCCGGGGAGCGGCGGGCTCGGGACTGCTTCGGGTTCTGTTACTGCGGCCCGAAGCAGCCCGGACCTCCGATGGGCTCCGGCCGTCAGCAGCTCGGACTCGCCGTTCCCCGAGCCCCTGACGGGGCCTCAGAAGGTGAGTTCTCCGCCGGGGCGGACCTCGTGCGGGACGCCGGGGAGGGTGTGGCGGAGCAGGGGGGCGAGGGTTTCCGGGGTGGGCGGGGT
>NZ_JNWZ01000077.1 GCF_000716545.1 Kitasatospora phosalacinea | reverse complement strand
CGTCAGATGTGTATAAGAGACAGCTCCAGCCCCCAGCCCCCACCCCCCTCCTGGACGTCGAACTCTGCGGCGGCCGCTGGGACGGACACCTCAAGCGGGTCCGCTCCGGCGCGCCGCCGCCGTCGTTGCGGACGGTGCTGCGCGCCGAACCCCCCCGGCCCGGCGCGCGGCGGGCAGTGGCCGACCACCAGCGTGTACCGCTTCGACCTGGACGGGCCGCGGCCGTGCTACCGCCACTCGCACGACGAGTGACCGGTCCGGGCCCCGCCGCTCACCCCCGGCCGATGTACGGCATCGCGGTGGCCATCACGGTCGCGAACTGCACGTTCGCCTCCAGCGGCAGCTCCGCCATGTGCCGCACCGTCCGGGCCACGTCCGCGACGTCCATGGTCGGCTCGGGCGCGGTCCGGCCGTCCGCCTGCCGCACTCCCGCGCCCATCGCCGCCGTCATGTCGGTGGCCGCGTTGCCGATGTCGATCTGCCCGCAGGCGATCCGGTACGGGCGGCCCTCCAGCGACAGGGCGCGGGTCAGGCCGGTGACGGCGTGCTTGGTCGCGGTGTAGGCGACCGCGTGCGGGCGCGGGACGTGGGCCGAGACCGAGCCGTTGTTGACGATCCGTCCGCCCCGCGGCTCCTGCTCCTTCATCCGGCGGAAGGCGGCCCGCGCGCACAGGAACGCGCCGGTCAGGTTGAGGTTGACCACGGCCCGCCAGTCGGCCGCCGTCACCTCCTCCACCGGGGCCGGGCGGCCGAACGTCCCGGCGTTGTTGAACAGCAGGTCGATCCGGCCGAAGTGCCCGGCCGCGGCGTCGAACAGCGCCTCCACCTGCGCCTCGTCGGTGACGTCGGCGGGCACCGCCAGCACCCGGTCCGGCCCGAGCCCGGCGGCGGTCTCCGCCAGCGGGGCGGCCCGGCGGCCGGCCAGCACCAGCCGCCAGCCGGCCGAGGCGAGTTCGCGGGCGACGGCGCGGCCGACGCCGCTGCCCGCGCCGGTGATCACGGCAACCTGCTGGGACACGCGCACACTCCTCGGGGTGATTTCCGGGTCCGGAGCCCCCATGATCGCCGGGCCGGGGCGCCGCGTCAGCAGGAGGAACGTCCAATCCACCGCCGCGAGTCACGGCCCCGGGGCGCCGCCGACCCCCGCCGACCGGCCGGAACCACCCCCGCCGACCGGCGGGTCGTGGGCCCTGCCGCAACCGGTCCGGGGGACGGCACGTCATAGGATCACGGGAGGTCCGGACCGGCGCAGCGCGCCCGGCCGGGGCCGCACCCGGGGTGTGCCGGTGGAAGTGTCGCGGCCGTCCCGACACTCACTGACCAGGGCCTGTACCCGGCTGCCGGGCCGGCCCCCCGCCCGGAGAGACACCACAGTGCTGCCGCAGCCCCGCTCCGCCGTCCGTCGCCCGTGGGCCGCCGCCGCCCTGCTCGCCCTCGCCGTCCCGCTCACCGCCTGTGGCGGTTCCGGCGGCGCGGGCGACGCCCGGGCGGCGATCTCCACCGACCGCGGCCCCGCGGCGGCCTCCGCCCCGGCGAGCAGCGCGCCGCCGCCGAAGCCGTCCAAGGTGCTGATGCCGACCGGCCCGGCCGCCCAGTTCTCCAAGGTCCGCGACACCGAGGCCGGCCCGATCATGATGACCACCCTGCACGGCGCCAAGTCCGGGGTCAGCGGGAAGGTCTGGATCTGGCTGCCCCCGCAGTACGACGACCCGAAGTACGCGAAGACCGGTTTCCCGGTGCTGACCCTGTACGCGGGCGGGCAGAGCGCCGGCTACAACACCTGGACCGACAACCAGCTGCCGATCCAGGAGGTCGACCAGCAGCTGGTCGAGCAGGGCAGGGCCCACCCGTTCATCATGATCATGCCGGTGCAGAACCTGGACTCCAACGAGGCCAAGGCGCTGGAGTGCGCCGACATCCCCGGCCAGCCGAAGATCGGCACCTGGATGGCCGAGGACATCCCGGACTTCGTGCGCGCCAACTTCCGCACCGTCAAGGGCCGCGACGGCTGGTCCGTGATGGGCGCCTCCACCGGCGCGTTCTGCAGCGCCAAGCTGGCCCTCCAGCACCCCGACGTGTTCAAGGCGGCGGTGCCGATCGACGGCTACTGGAACCCGGACTCGCCGCTGTGGAAGGGCCACGAGCAGGAGCGCCTGGCCAACAGCCCCGACCAGCTGATCGGCGCCGGCACCGCGGACGTGCGGATGCTGGCCACCGCGGGCGGCGCCAACGCGTACGAGACCAAGCTGGTGAAGAACTGGGTGGCCAAGGCCAAGGCCCCCACCACGGTCGAGTACTACGAGCAGCCCGGCGGCAAGCACCTCACCTCGGACTTCAAGAAGATGATCCCGAACGCGCTGGAGTGGCTGACCGCCAACACCGCCGGGCCGGAGTCCGACTGAGCCCGGACCACCGCCCGCGGACGAAGGCGAAGCCTCGTCGAGAACCGCCACGGGACGCCTGGAAAACGCCCTGACCTGCACATCAATCGGTCGTTCATTCGCCCCTGATGGAGTGTGGCCACCCTGGAGCCGTGGACCGGAGAACTGGACCGGGGCGCCGCACCGCGGCCCCCGCTCCGGCCAGCCCCAGACCGTCGTGAAGAGAGCGCCATGTCCCGTCACCTGCTGCCCGTCGGCCCCGCGACCACCCCCGCCCAGCGTGGGAACGGCCCTGCCGTCCGGCAGGGCGGGGCGCCCGCCGCCCCGGCGGCCGAACTCCTGCCGTTCGCCGGACTGCGCCTGGTGCACGCCGCCGTCCGGCGCGACCTCGCCCGCATCCCGCAGGCGCTGCGCCTGCTCCAGCCCGAGGACCGCGAGTCGGCCGGGGCGCTCAAGCGGCACTGGGACTTCGTCACCGCCATGATCACCTGCCACCACGAGCAGCAGGACACCCGGCTGTGGCCGGTGCTGCGCCGCTTCGCGCCCGAGCTGCGGCTGCTGCTCAACTGGCTGGAGTCCGACCACCACAACCTCGACCAGTGCTTCACCCGCACCACCACCCTGGTCGGCATCGCCACCCGTGACCCGGCCAGCGCCTGGTCGGTCTCGTACGCGGTCGAGGAGCTGGCCGCCCGGGTGGAGACCCACCTGCGGATCGAGGAGCGCCAGCTGCTGCCCCGGATGGAGGGCGTCTTCCAGCCCGGCTCCCGGATCGGCACCCTGCCCGAACTGCTCGACCTGCTGCGCTTCGCCGACGGCCCGTCCGCGTCCGACGCCCTGGTGTGGCTGCTGGAGGGCGTCGACCCGGCGCAGATCGACCGGCTGCTCGCCGACTGCGACGACGAGACGGTGCGGCACTGGCCGCACTGGCGCGACACCTACGCCCGCTGCACCGACCGGCTGTGGGGGCCGGCCGGGCAGTGAGCGCCGCCCCGGAGCCGCCCGGGGCGTGAGCAGCACGACCCGGGCCGAATGTCCCGGCGGGACTGATGTCCCGCCGGGACATTTCCGGTAGTACGGTGGGGGCCATGAGCACCGACCAGCCGGCGCCGCCGGACGCACCGCAGGCCGCGACCGGCGCGGGCGCCGGGGCCGCGACCGGCCCGGGCGTCCCCGGGCAGGGCGGTTCCGCCGCGGGCGAGGCCGGGCGGCGCGACCGCAAGGCCCGCCGCACCCGCGAGGCGATGGCCGCCGCCGCACTGCGCCTCACCCTGGCGCACGGCCTCGCCGCCCTCGCCGTCGAGGACGTCGCGGACGCCGCCGACGTCTCCCGGCGCACCTTCAGCCGGCACTTCGCCTCCCGCGAGGACGCCGTGCTGGACTGCCTGCGCGCCGACTTCGCCCGGATCAACGAGGCGCTGGCCGCCCGGCCCGCCGCCGAACCGCCGGTCGCCGCGTACCGGGCCGCCGTCACCACCTGGCTGCACGACCCCGACCCCGAGCACCCCGCCTGGCACCGCCGCCCCGGCATGCGCGACCTGTTCGTGCTGATCGACGAGGAACCCGCGCTGACCGCCGCGTTCCGGCGGATCTCGGTCGCCGAGGAGGAGCGCTCGATCCGGCTGGTCGCCGCCCGGCTCGGCCTGCACCCGGAGACCGACCTGCGCCCCGCCGTCGCCGTCGGCCTCGGCGTGGCCGCCCTGCACGCCGCCACCCGCACCTGGGTGCGCGACCCCGCGGGCGACCTGCCCACCCTGCTCGACCGCGCCTTCGACCTGGTGCCGCAGCAGGCGGCCTTCGCCCCGCCGCGGCTCCCCCCGTCCCGAGGAGGGCCGGGGGAGCCGCTCCCCGACGGGCGCAGGCCGCCCGACGCGGCACCGGCCGCGACCGATCCCCCGAGCTGACCGACCGTCGGCCCGCGGTACGAACAAGCACCACCGCGCCCACCCCTTCGCGCGGAGTACGAGAGGAACCACCCATGACCACCCAGGAGTTCGCCGGCCGCACCGCCCTCGTCACCGGAGGCGCCTCCGGCATCGGACTGGCGACCGCCACCCTGCTCGCCGAGCGCGGCGCGAACGTCGCCGTCGCCGACTACGACCTGGACGGCGCCCGCGCGGCCGTCGCCGCCATCGAGGCCACCGGCGCGAAGGCGCTGGCCGTGCGGCTCGACGTCACCGACCCGGACTCGGTCGAGGCCGCCGTCCGGGCCGCCGTCGAGGGCCTCGGCCCGCTCAGCCTCGCCGTCAACAACGCGGGCATCGGCGGCCCGGCCGCCCCCACCGGCGAGTACGACCTGGAGGCGTGGCGCCGGGTGCTGGCCACCAACCTGGACGGCGTCTTCTACTCGCTGCGCTACGAACTGCCGGAGATCCTGGCGGCCGGCGGCGGCTCGGTCGTCAACATGGCCTCCATCCTCGGCACCAACGGCTTCGCCGGCTCGCCCGCGTACGTCGCCGCCAAGCACGGCGTCGTCGGCCTCACCAAGACCGCCGCGATCGAGTACGCCCCGCAGGGCGTGCGGGTCAACGCGGTGGGCCCCGGCTTCATCGACACCCCGCTGCTCAAGGACACCGACCCGGCCGGTCGCGACCTGCTGATCTCGCTGCACCCCGCCGGACGGCTCGGCCGCGCCGAGGAGGTCGCCGAGCTGACCGCCTTCCTGCTGTCCGACCGGGCGTCCTTCGTCACCGGCAGCTACCACCTGGTCGACGGCGGCTACGCCGCCCGCTGATCCACCGGCAGGGGGGCCTGTTTCCCCGGGGGGTCCGCGCGCGAAGGAGCGTCGAACATGAAGGCAGTCCAGTACCGCACCGTCGGCGGCCACCCCGAGGTGGTCACCGTCCCCGACCCCGAACCCGGCCCCGGGCAGGTCCTGCTGAAGGTCACCGCCGCGGGCGTCTGCCACTCCGACATCGCGGTGATGAGCTGGCCGGCCGAGCAGCTGCCCTTCCCGCTGCCGCTGACCCTCGGCCACGAGGGCGTCGGCACCATCGCCGCGCTCGGCGCCGGCGTGGCCGGCTTCACCGAAGGCGAATCGGTCGCCGTGTACGGTCCGTGGGGCTGCGGCAGCTGCGCCAAGTGCGCCGAGGGCAAGGAGAACTACTGCCTGCGCGCGGGCGACCTCGGCATCATGCCGCCCGGACTGGGCGCGCCCGGCGCGATGGCCGAGTACATGGTGGTCGACGACCCGCGGCACCTCGTCCCGCTCGGCGACCTCGACCCGGTGCGCACCGTTCCGCTCACCGACGCCGGGCTGACGCCGTACCACGCGATCAAGCGCTCGCTGCCCAAGCTCGCCCCCGGCTCCACGGCGGTGGTGATCGGCACCGGCGGCCTCGGGCACGTCGCGATCCAGCTGCTGCGGGCGATGACCGCGGCCCGGGTGATCGCGCTCGACGTCACCGAGGAGAAGCTCGCGCTGGCCCGCACCGTCGGCGCGCACGAGGCGGTGCTCTCGAACGACGCGGCGGCCGGCAAGGTGCGCGAACTCACCGCCGGGCTGGGCGCGCAGGCCGTCTTCGACTTCGTCGGCGCCCCGCCCACCACGGCCCTGGCCGGCCGGCTGGCCGCCGTGGAGGGCGACGTCACCATCGTCGGCATCGGCGGCGGCACCCTGGAGGTCGGCTTCGGGGTCCTGCCCTACGAGGTCTCCGTCTCCTCCCCCTACTGGGGCAGCCGCTCCGAGCTGATCGAGGTCCTCGACCTGGCCCGGGTCGGCGCGGTCGACGTGCACGTCGAGACGTACGGCATCGACGAGGCGCCGCTCGCCTACGAGCGGCTGCACGCGGGCAAGATCAACGGCCGGGCGGTGATCCTGCCCCACGGCTGACGCCGGCGCGGCGTCCGGGCGGCGCCGACGGCCCCCGCCTCCGGGCGGGGGCCGCCGGCGGTGTCGTGAGACCGGCGAGGCCGGGAGCCGTCGCACCCGCCGCCTACACTCGGCCGCATGGAGACCTACATCGCCTTCCTGCGGGCGGTCAACGTCGGCGGCCGCACCGTGAAGATGGACCGGTTGCGGGAGCTGTTCACGGGGCTGGGCCTGGAGGGCGTGCGGACGTACATCCAGAGCGGGAACGTCTTCTTCCGCACCGCCGAGACCGACCGGGCGGCGCTGGCCGCCCGGATCGAGGCGGGCCTGGAGGCGGGGCTCGGGTACCGGGTGCCGGTGATGCTCCGCACGGTCGAGGAGGTCGAGGCGCTGCTCGCGCTCGACCCGTTCGCGGTGGTGGAGCCCGCCGAGGACAAGCGGCTGTGCGTGCTGTTCCTGTCCGAGCCGCTGCCGCCGGAGGTCACGGCGGCGCTGCCGGTCGCCTCGCCGAAGGGCGACTGGGAGATGATCGGTGCCACCGCGGACGCGGCGTTCGTGGTGATGCACGTGCGCAACGGCCGGCTGAACGGCAACCCGGCCACCGCGTTCCCCAAGTCGTACCGGGGGCAGGCGACTTCGCGCTTCTTCCACACCACGGCGAAGATCGCGGCGGCGGCCCGCAAGGGCTGAGGGGGCCGGGGGCGGCCGGCCGGTCCGGTCAACTCCCTTCGCTGCGGGCCGATTCGGCGAGCCGTTCGGCCAACGCCGCGACCATTCCCCGCAGTTCGGCGGGGTGCTCGATCGTGAACGGTCGGTCCAGGGCCGCCAACGCGCCCGGTACCCAGTCGAGTTCGGCGACCCGCAGCTCGACGTCGGACCAGCCGTCGGCGTCCGGTCCTTCGACCAGGGCCAGGCCCGCCGGGAGGTGCGCGCGGATCCGGGCGGCCTCCGCCCGGATCCGCAGTCGGACGTGGTGGCGGTGCGGGGCGGTGGCCAGGGCGCGCAGGACGCGCTCGGCGGGATCCGGACCGGCCGGGGCGGCGAAGGTGCCCGGCAGCGGGCGGGGCGCGGCCAGCCGGTCGAGGCGGAACAGGCGCTCGGCGCGGGCGCCGGTGTCCAGCCCGGTCAGGTACCAGCGGCCCGCGTGCAGCACCAACCCGTACGGCTGGACGTCCCGTTCACCGCTGCGGCCGTCCGCGGAGGTGTAGCGGAAGGCGAGCGGACGGCGGTGGCGCACCGCGTCGGCGACGGTCAGCAGCGACTCCGGGTCGGGCGCGGGCGGTGCGGCCCCCGGAGCGCCGGGCGCGGGCCCGGCCGTGAAGGCCAGCGCCTCCCACAGGGCGTCCAGGCGGTGGACGACCCGGCGGGGCAGGACCCGGCGGAGCTTCGCGGCGGCCGTCCCGCTCGCGGTGGCGGAGGTGGCGGCCATCCCGGCCCGCTCGGCGGCGGCCAGGCCGAACAGGACGGCCAGCGCCTCCTCCTCGGTGAGCATCAGCGGCGGCATCCGGTGCCCCGGCGCGAGCCGGTAGCCGCCGTAGCGGCCGCGCACCGACTCCACCGGCAGGTCGAGGTCGACCAGCTGGGCGACGTACCGGCGGACGGTGCGCTCGTCCACCTCCAGCCGTTCGGCCAGCTCCGCGACGGTGCGGACGCCGCCGGACTGCAGCAGCTCCAGCAGGGTGAGGACACGGGCCACGGGTCGGGTCATACCGCTGATCCTCCTCCCGGTACCGGGCGGATTCCGTCCGGTATCACCTCTAGCGTCGGACCGACCGCCCCGGAACGCGACCCCGGAACACCCACCGGACGTCGCGCCGGAACACCGCACGGGAGCCCCGCGTGAACCTCGTCTCCGTCCGCCTGATCACCGCCGACGTCGACCGCCTGGTCGCGTTCTACGAGCGCGCCACCGGCCTGAGCGCCGTCCGGGCCACTCCGGACTTCGCCGAACTCCGAACCCCGGCCGGTACGTTGGCGATCGGCAGCGTCCGCACCGTGCCGCTGTTCGCGCCGGGTTCGGCCGAGCCGGCCGCGAACCGCAGCGCGATCGTCGAGTTCCTGGTCGAGGACGTCGACCTGCTGCACCGCCGACTCGCCGACAGCGGCGCGGAGTTCGTCAGCGGGCCGGCCACCCTGCCGTGGGGCAACCGGTCGCTGCTGCTCCGCGACCCGGACGGCACCCTGGTCAACTTCTTCACGCCGGTGACGCCGGAAGCCCGCTCCAGGCAGGGCGTCTGACCGGCCGACAGGAAACCGGGGCCGGGCTACGGCTGCTGCAGCGTGCGCAGCCACACCAGCAGCAGCGCGGTCTCCGCCTCGCCCAGCGGTGTGCCGCGCTGCCGCAGCTGGGCCTCCAACTGGCGGGCGGCTCCGGCGAGTCGGTCCTCCTCGGCGGCGGGCGCGGCGGCCGACTCGTCCAGGCAGGCGGCGAAGACCGCGTCCCGGACGCGGGTGGGCAGCGCGGGATCGGAGAACCGCTCCGGCTGGGAGAGCAGACTGAGGGTGACGCCGACGTTGGCCGCCAGGATCGCCTGCGCGGCCTCCTCGACGGGGATCCGCAGCGCGCCGGCCGCCGCGCACCGCTCCAGGGTCCGCTTCAGCAACTCGAAGATCCGGGCGGCGGGTTCGGGCACCTCGGGCAGCACCGGCGAGAACATCAGCCGGTACAGCGCCCGGTTGGACAGCGCGAAGTCCGTGTGGTCGTCCCAGCCCGCGCGCAGGTCGGCGACCGGGTCGTCGGTGACGGCCAGCCGCTGCTTGCGGCCGATGTAGCGCTCGAAGCCGTGCGCGACCAGGGCGGTCAGCAGGCCGTTCTTGTCGCCGAACAGTCGGTACAGGACGGGCTGCTTGACGCCGACGGCCTCGCACACGGCGCGGGTCGAGACGTCGTTGTCGGGGGACTCGGCGAGCAGGTCCTCGGCGGCTTCGAGCATCCGGGAGCGCAGGTCGCCCGTCCCCCGGGGGGTGGTGCCGGTGGTGGCGTCGCTCATGGCCTGTTCCTTGCCTGTTCTTCGGTCCCGCGCTGCCCGGCCAGCGTAGTGGAGGCCGGCGCCGGGCCGGGGCGGCGCAGCCCCGGCCCGGCGCGGCACGGCGCGGCCCGGTTACTCGGCGGGGGCGGGGGCGGGGGCAGGGGTGGGGTCGGAGCCGGTCCCGTTGACCATGGCGGCGGTCAGGACGTGGCCGCCGATGCCCCAGCCGCCGTCGGCGACCTCCTCGACCAGGACCATGGTGTTCTGCCGGGCGCGTTCGCCGTAGACCTCGGCGTACAGGTCGGTGACGCGGTCGACGATCAGCTGCTTCTGCGCCGGGGCCAGGGTGCCGGCGGGAACCTTGAAGTTGGCGAAAGGCACGGTGTTCTCCTCGTACGGGCGGAACGGGACGGGACGGGACGGGGTGAGGCGGGACGGAGCGGGGAGGGCCGGGACGGGCCGGGTCAGACGATGCCGCCGTTGCTGCGGATGTTCTGGCCGTTGATCCAGCGGCCGGCCGGGCCGGCCAGGAAGGCGGCCAGTTCGGCGATGTCCTCCGGGGCGCCCAGGCGCTCCAGCGGGGGCTGGGCGGCCAGCCGGTCGATGGCGGCCTGGTCCTTGCCGTCCAGGAACATCGGGGTGGCGGTGGGGCCGGGGGCGATCGTGTTGACCGTGACGTCCCGGCCGCGCAGTTCGCGGGCCAGCACCAGGGTCAGCGCCTCGACCGCGCCCTTGCTGGCCGCGTACGCCCCGTAGTTCGGGAACTGGAGTCCGACCACCGAGGTGGAGAAGTTGATCAGCGCTCCGCCCCGGCGCAGTCGGCGGGCGGCCTGCTGGGCGACCACGAAGGTGCCGCGGACGTTGACCCGCTGCACCTCGTCGAAGTCGGCCAGGTCGAGTTCGGCGATCGGCGCCAGGCGCATGACGCCCGCGGTGTGGACGACCACGTCCAGCCCGCCGAACTCGGCCTCGACCAGGTCGAACGCGGCGGCCACGGCCCGCTCGTCCGCGATGTCGGCGCCGACCGCCAGCGCCCGGCCGCCGGCTCCGACGACCTCCGCGACCAGGGCCTCGGCCTTGTCCTTGCTGCCGGAGTAGTGGACGGCGACGGGGTACCCGGCGCGGGCGAGCTGCCGGACCACGGCCCGGCCGATGCCGCCGGAACCGCCGGTGACCAGGGCGACCCGGGACTGTGCGTCGGTGGTGGGCATGGCGGAACCTCTTTCGTTTCGACGATCAGGCTCTTGCGTTATCAACGATAACAGAGTCTTGGATCGTTGATACGAGGATTCTGTTGTCAGTGAAACGGAAGTATCGGTCGCCGGGCCTGCCGGGCCTGTCGGCGCTTCCCCCGGCTCACCAGGCCCCGCTGATCGGCCCTCGGTCGCCCGCCGGATCCGCGCCGTCCGCCCCGCCCAGCTCGGTCGCGATCCGGTCCAGCAGGGGGAGGGCCCGGGCCAGCAGGAGCTGCTCGGACTCGTCCAGGCTCGCGGTGAGCGCCCGGGCGAGCAGGCCCACCCGCTGCCGCCGGTCGGCCTCGATCGCGTTCCGGCCGCGCGGGGTCAGGGTCAGCACCTTCTTGCGGGCGTCGTCCGGGTGCGGCCCGGCGGTCAGGTGGCCGGCCTCGGTGAGCTCCTTGACCGTGGCGGCCATGGTCTGGTGCCGCACGCCACGGCTCGCCGCCAGCTCCGCGGTGGTCATCGGGCCCTGCCGGTCGAGCAGATCCAGCACCGTCGCCGGGATGGGGGCGAGCCGGTCGTGCGGCCGACCGGCCCGGACCAGGCCGCTGATCGCCGTCCGCAGTTCGGCCGCGAGTCGCTCGGCCGCGAGCTGCTCCGTCGCGGGCCGCCCGGCGCCCGGCTGCTCGGGTCGGGGCGCGTCGGTCGGAGCGGGGGTTGAGGTGGGGGGTGCCATGCGGTCACGTTACCAGTTGCACAGCCTTGCCTGTACAGTCCACACTGCACAGGCAAACCTGTACATCTTCGCGGATCCGCCGAAAGGACTCCCGATGCGGCTGACCAAGCACGCCCACGCCTGCGTGACGTTCACCAAGGACGGCACCCGGATGGTCGTCGACCCCGGCGCCTTCACGCCCGACGCCGCGCAGGCGGTGGCCGGTGCGGCGGTGGTGCTGATCACCCACGAGCACTTCGACCACTTCGACGAGGAACTGATCGGCGCGGCCCTGGAGACCCGCCCCGAGCTGCGGGTCTACGGCCCCGCCGCCGTGGTCGAGCGGTGGACGACGGCCCGGCGCGGCCAGGTGACGGCCGTCGCCGCGGGGGACGAGTTCACCGCCGCCGGCTTCGACGTCACCGTCCACGGCGACCTGCACGCCGCCATCCACCGCGACATTCCGCGCGTCGCCAACCTCGGCTACCTGGTCGACGGGCGGGTCTACCACCCGGGCGACGCCTACCACGTGCCCGAGGCCCCGGTCGGCACGCTGCTGCTGCCCGCCGCCGGCCCGTGGACCAAGACCGGCGAGGCCGCCGACTACGTCCGGGCGGTCGCCCCCGGGCGGCTGGTGCAGATCCACGAGGCGATGCTCAGCGAGATCGGGCAGCAGTCCATGGCCCGCCTGCTCGGCCCCGGCATGCTCACCGAGGTCCAACTGGAGATCGTGCCGCCCGGCGACAGCATCGAGGTCTAGGGGCGCGCCGGGCGACCCCCGCCCGGCACGGTCGGGCGGCCTCAGTGCGGGAAGGCCCGGGGCGGGCGCTGCCGGGGCAGCGAGTCCTGGAAGCGGCCGATGGCGGAGGCGACCTGCCCGAGCAGCACGGTGTGCTCCAGCCGGTCCAGGTAGAGGTTGCGGGCGGCCAGGGCTTCGACCGTGACGCCGAAGTACAGGGTCATCAGCGGGTTGATGAACAGCGTGCTGTCGCCGGTGCGTTCGGTGAAGCGGACGTCGCCGAACTCGCCGCGCAGCGCGGCGGCGATCGAGCCCTGCACGATGCTCGGGTGTTCGGGGCACTCGTCGCGGGCGCGGGCCACGGCGTCCAGGTAGAGGGCGGCTTCGGGGGAGTCGGCGGGGACGGAGAAGGCGCCGAGGTAGCCGCCGTCGCGGTGCAGCGCGGCCAGGTTCTCCAGCACCAGGGCGTGGTTGACGCCGTGGTAGGCGTCGATGCCGAACCCGAGCGAGGCGACCAGGCGCTGCGGCACGTCCGCGAGCCCGGCGACCGCCGCCAGCGAGGCCATGTCCTCCTCGGGGGTGCCGAGTCCGGCCTCGTCGCCGCGCAGCAGGATGTCGGTGCCGCCGTCCACCAGCAGGATCGCGTCGATCCCGAGCAGGTCGACCAGCGCCCGGTAGGCGGCCCGCAGCGGCTGCACCCCGGTCGGCGGGAACGCCCAGACAGTGTCCGGCAGTTGGTGGTCGCGCAGCCAGCGGGCCAGTGAGCGTTCGGGGAAGTACCGGTCGGCGGACCGGACGTCCGGGGTGATCCGGGCCAGCTCGGGGGCCTCCCAGACGTCCAGGCCCAGGCCGTGCAGACTGCTGAACGAGGAGTTGGCGAAGTGCACTTCGCGCCCGGCGGCCCGCAGCGCGAGCGCGATCGGCAGGCCCGCGTACACGTCGAACCCGCCGCCCGCGCCGGCGACCAGGATCCGTTCCGCGCCCAGCAGTCGGGTGAGCAGCGGGGGCTGCAGGAGACTCGTCACCGGCGGAATGTAGCAGCCGGCCCGGACGGGGCGCCGGAACTCCCGGGGCTCGCCCCGGCCGTCAGTGGCGGTGGGCAGAGTGCCCGGCATGTTCGAGGGACTTGACGAGATCGACTGGTCGGCGATGCACCACGCCTACGGCAGCGCCGAGGAGGTGCCCGACCTGCTGCGCCGGATCGCCTCCGCCGAGGAGGAGACGCGCGGCCGCGCGCTGAGCAGGTTCTACGGCGCCGTGCACCACCAGGGCGACGTGTACCGGTGCACGGCCGCGGCCCTGCCGTTCCTGTTCGAGCTGGCGCGGGACACCACCGCGCCGGGGCGGTCGCGGCCGACCCGGACGAGGTGCTGCCGCTGCTGCTGCCCGGGCTGGACGAGGACGGCGGACCGTTCCGCGCCCACGACCTCGACGACGTCGCGGACCTGCTCGGGGCGATCGGCCCCGCGGCCGCCGCCGCCCTGCCGCGCCTGCGGGAGCACGCGGTGGGCCTGGGCTGGACGGCCGTGCACTACGCGGCCGCGCTCTGGGCGGTCGGCGGCGAGGGCGAAGCACCGGCGGTGCTGGACGTCCTGCTCCCGGCCTGGGAGGCGAACGTCCGCACCGACCGCGTCGTCCTGCCCTGCCTGGAGCGGATGGGCCCCGCCGTCGCCCCGGCCGCCCGCTCCGCCGTCCCGCTGCTGCGGGCCTGGCCGGCGCGGCCCGGACGCGGCGGCCTGTTCAGCCGGATCGACCGGGACGAGGAACTGCGGCGCGTCTGCCGGGCCGTCCTCGCCGGGCTCGGCGAGGACACCGCGCCGGACGCCTCGGGCACGCCGGCCGCCTGGCGGGCCGCGTAGGGCCGGACCGGGCCGGGCGGCCGGGGCGGGTCAGTGCGCGATGACGTCCTTCAGCGCGTCCGGCGTGCGCCCGATGACGGTGTAGCCGTCGTCCGCGGTGATGATCGGCCGCTGGATCAGCTCGGGGTGCGCGGCCATCGCCTCCACCCAGCGGGCCCGGTCGGCCTCCTCGCGGCCCCAGGAGCGCAGGCCCAGCTCCTTGGCCACCGCCTCGTCCAGCCGGGCCACGTCCCACGGTTCGAGGCCCAACCGGCCCAGCACCTCGGTGAGTTCGGCGGCGGTGGGCGGGTCGTCCAGGTAGCGGCGGACGGTGTACTCCACGCCGGCCGCGTCGAGTTCGCCCAGGGCGGTGCGGCACTTGCTGCACTGCGGGTTGATCCAGATCTCCATGGCCGACCAGCGTACCCAGCCGCCCGCCCGCCGGGCGGGAGCGGCCGCCGGATCCGGGGCGGGCGCCGTGTGCGAGGCCGTGGACATCGTCGACGAACCGCCGGGGCCGGCGGGCGCCCCGCCCGGACGGTGACGCGGCTCACGGCCCGCCCCCCGTCCGGCCGGAACGGGCCGAAGGTCCCGAACCGTCGGGACCTTGGCTGGCGGTGACCGGCCCGGCCGGCACGCGACGATGGTGAGGAGAGCAGTACCCGTCCCGGCCGTCGAGGAGGCCAGCATGGCAGCGCCGCCCGCCGCCGCCGACCAGCACCGTCCCGTACCCAGGCCCGGGGCCGCGCCCGAGTCCGCGACGCCCGCGACGCCCGCGACGCCCGAGTCCGCGACGCCGGAGCCCGCGACGCCCGCGCCCGCCGGGCCGACGGGCGCGGGCGGGGCCGCGGGGGCCCGCTGGGAGGCCGCGATGGCGGCTGCGCTGCGCACCCCCACCTGGGTGCGGCTGCTGCCGGTGCTGCTGCTGGTCGCCGACCTGCTGATGGAGTGGTCCATCCCCAGC
This sequence comes from Kitasatospora phosalacinea, assembly GCF_000716545.1. Lineage (GTDB taxonomy): Bacteria > Actinomycetota > Actinomycetes > Streptomycetales > Streptomycetaceae > Kitasatospora > Kitasatospora phosalacinea. Next base: position 18,992 of record NZ_JNWZ01000077.1, on the reverse strand, counting down.
TCCGTCGCGGCGGGCTTCCTGCTCACCGTGGTCCCCGTGGTGGTCGCCTTCAGCGGCGGCCCCGGGCTGGTGGCCGGCTCCACCGCCGTCACCGTCGGCCTACAGGCCCTGCTCGCGCTGCGGGCCGGCCACCTCACCGAGCAGCACCACCTGTGGACGTACCTGGCCACCGCGCTGGCCGGCGCGATGGGCGCCGGACTCGCCGTGCAGCGCCGCCGGCAGGCCCGCGACCTGGTCCGGATGCGGGCCGTCGCCGACACCCTCCAGCACACCGTGCTGCGCCCCGTCCCCGCCCGCGCCGGGGGCCTGCGCGCCGCCGGCCTCTACCACCCCGCGGAGGCGGACGTCGGCATCGGCGGCGACCTGTACGAGGTGTGCGAGACCAGGTACGGCACCCGGATCCTGCTGGGCGACGTCCGCGGCAAGGGCCTGGACGCCGTCCGCACCGTCGCGGACGTGATCGGCGCGTTCCGGGTCGCCGCCCACGAGACCGCCGAACTGGGCGAACTCGCCGACAAGCTGGACCGGCACGTGCGCCGCACCGCCGAGCGGGACGGCGACCGCGAGCTGTTCGTCACCGCGGTGCTGGTCCAGCACCGCCCCGGCGCGGACCGGATCGACCTGGTCAACCGGGGCCACCTCGCCCCGCTGCTGCTCGCCCCGGGCAGCGTCGGCACCGCCGCCTGCCCCGAGGACCTCCCGCTGGGCCTGGGCCACCTCGCCGGCCCCGCCGGACCGCCCGCCACCGTCCCGCTGCCGCCCGGCCGCACCCTGCTGCTGCACACCGACGGGCTCACCGAGGCCCGCGACCGCACCGGCGCGTTCTACCCGCTCGCCGCCCGCCTCGCGACCCTGCCCGCCACCGGCCCGGACGCCGTCGTCGCCTTCCTCGACCGGGACGTCCGCCGCCACGCCGGCTCCCTGACCGACGACGTGGCGGTACTGGCCTTCGCCACCGCCTGAGCCGGCCGCCGGATCCGCCGGCCCCGCCCGCCCAGCCGCTCCGCCGGGCCCCCGCACGGGCCCGGGCCGACCGGCGCTACGCGCCGTTGGTGACCGAGTTCTGGATCGCGCCGGCGGTCATCTGGTGATCGGTCAGCACCTGGTCGTAGGTGCCGTCGGTGATCAGCCGGTTCATCGCCCGCATCAGCGCGTCGCGCAGCTGCTGGTCGTCCTTGCGCAGCGCGATGCCGAACGGCCGGGGCTGCAGCTGCGGCCCGCCCATCTCGAAGGCCGCGCCGTTGCTGACGGTCTGCGCCGCGTACGCGGCCTTCGGGTAGTCGGTGATGAAGGCGTCCGCCGCGCCCTTGAGGTTCTCGATCGCGGCGTTGTCGCTGTCCGTCTCCATCACGGTCAGCGGGTGCCCGTCGCGCGCGCAGACCGGCTGCTGGCGCAGCACCAGGTCGTCGTGGGTGGTGCCCTTCTTGACGGTGACGGCGTGCCCGCACAGCTCCTCGACGCTGGTGATGTGCTTCGGGTTGCCCTTGTCGACGGCGATGCCGATGCCCGCCATGAAGTAGTCCACGAAGTCCACGCCCGGGTTGACCTGCGTGCCGTCCTTGCCGATGCCCTGCTCGCGCTCCCGGGTGTCGGTGATCCCGGACATCGCGACGTCGTACTTGCCCTCCAGCAGGCCGGGCAGCACGTTCGCGAACGCCCCGGCGTCCTGGAACTCCAGCCTGATGCCCAGCAGTCCGCCGAGCTTCTCCGCCAGGTGCGGGTCCAGCCCGTCCGGCTCGTTGCGGCTGTTGCGGTACACCACCGGCGCGGCGGTGAACGAGGCGCCGACCGTCAGCACCCCCGCCTTGCGCACCCGCTCCGGCAGGAGCGAGCGCAGGTCCACCTGCTGGTGCGCGGAGTCCCCGCTGCCGATGACGCCGCAGCCGCTCGCCAGCAACGCCCCGCCTACGACGGCGGCGAGCGCGGCGCGCCCCCGCCCGGTCAACTGAACCATGGCCCGTCTCTTCCCCGTGGACGAAGCGGAACAGGACGAGCCCAGGGGCGACGGACGGCACGGCGGCACGCCGACGGAACGCGGCATGGCGGTACCGAGGAAGACCCTCGGCCGGCCGCCGTTCCGGCTAGATCGTCCCGACTATAGCCAGCATGGTCACGACAGCCTAACGCCACCCGCCCCTCACCCTCCGTCGGACGGGCTCCGGCGCCCGATCGGTCCGGTCGACCCGGATCTGTCCTGACGGCGCGTTATGTCCGCTACGCGGCGGTCGAATTGCCGGGAGGGGCGGGTGGCGGGGGTCAGGACCAGCCCGGGTCGCGGAAGGTCGGCATGGTGGCGGGGCCGCCGTCCGCGCCGGTCGGCAGCGGGCTGGGGGCCGGGCCGAACGGCTCGGTGCTGCCCGGGTCCGCCACCCAGGCGTCGGCCACCACCGTGACGTTGCCCGGCACGCCGATGGTGACCGTCACGCCGGTGCCGTCAGGGGCGGCGGCGGAGGCCTCGTCGGGGGAGTCCGCCTCGTGCACGGTGTAACCGAGGCCCGTCCAGTACGCCCGGACCTGCTCCAGCAGCCGGGGCCGGTTGGCGGCGGCGATCTCGGTCAGCACGTACCGGCGCAGGGTCAGCTGGGCGGTGCCGTCGTCGTCGCGGGCGGCGTTCTCGTGCGGCACGGCCCGGAACGCGTCGTCGGCGTACCGCACCGCGGGGGTGAGCGCCCCGGTGGTGCCGTCCACCAGCTGCTGCAGCCGGGCCCGGGCGGTGTCCAGCGCGACCACCCGCCGGTCGGCCGCGCCGCCGCCCCCGGACGAGCCGCAGCCCGCCGCGCCGAGCCCCAGCACCAGCACCGCCACGACGCCCGCTATTCGCAGCCTCATCCGCGTTCCTCTCCGCACGGCCGTCCCGTTCCTTCCGGACCCTAGTACCGGTCCGGGCGACCTTCTCGTCCGCCGGACGAGCCCCGGCGCGGGCCTAGACCGACCAGAACGGGTCCTGCCGCCGGGGCACGGTGTCCATCACCCCGTCCGGCCCGATCGGCACCGTGCTGGCACCGCCGAACGGGTACGAGGTGCCGGGCGCGGAGAGCCCGTCCACGCGGGCCAGCAGCGTGCCGTTGCCCGCGAAGCCGATCCGGAACTCGGCCGTCCCCTGCGGGGACTTCGCCCGCAGCACGGGCAGCACCGGGTCGTCCTCGCCCTCCACCGCCCAGCCGCGCTCCCGCCAGGCCCGCCCGAGCTGGGCCAGCAGTTCGGGGTAGCGGTGTTCGGCCACCCGGGTCAGCAGGTAGCGCCGCTTCTCCAGGTGCGCGGTGCCGTCCGGCTCCCGGGTGAACGCGTGCTCGTGCGCGACCGCGACGTACGGGCCGTCCGCCCAGACCGCCGGGGGGGTGAGCGCGGCGGGGGCGGAGTCCAGCAGCTCGTCCAGCGCGGACCGGGCCGCGAGCAGGTCGGGCGCCAGGTCGTCGTTCATCGGTACTCCTGTCCGGACACCCGGTCGCCGTGGCCGGAGACGATCAAGCCCATGTTGCGCAGCGAGTGCCCGTCCCGGCCGTCGCCCTGGTTCCAGTAGTCGGAGTGCGAGTCGAAGCCCAGCGGCCCGTCCGCGACGTCGAAGCGGTGCGCCCCGAACTCGCGGCTGGCCGGGTCCTGGCCGAACCACAGCTCGTTCGGGTCGCCGCCGCCGGCGATCTTGTCGCCGAGGAACCCGCCGGCCACCGCGCCCAGCGGCCCGGCCAGCACGCCGCCGATGCCCGCGCCGATGCCGACGCCGGCGGCCTCGTCGTGGCTGGGCAGGTGTGAGACCGGGTCGTTCTGGGCCGCGCCGACCCACACGTGGTCCGCGCCGACGCCCAGCTGCGAGGCCTGCTGCGCGCCGGTGCCGGGCGAGCCGACCAGGATGACGTCGTCCGCCGGTATGCCGCCGGGGCGCTGCGCGGCCTGCCCGACGGTGAACGAGCCGTACGAGTGGCCCAGCGCGGTCAGGTGCGCGGGCTGCCCCTCGTGCGAGGCGCGCAGGCCCCGCAGGAAGCCCTGGTACGCCTCGCCGCCCTGCTTGGCCCGCTCGTCGTCGGCCACCGCGAACATGTCGGGGCCGATGCCCTTCATCTGCGGGGTGTCGTAGCCCAGCCAGGCGATCGAGGCGGTGGAGCGGCTCGGGTCGGTGTCGTGCGCGGCCTGCCACAGGTCGCGGGCCCGGTTGGCGTCGCCGCCGCCCATGTTCTTGACCTCGGTGTTCAGGCCGGGCACGTACGCCACCACGTCGTCCGCGGTGTCCGGGTTGCCGTAGGCGATGGCGGCCCGGCCCTGGCCCTGGTCGCCGATCACCATCAGGTAGGCGGGGGGCTGCTTGCCCTCCTCGTCGCGCAGCCGGCCCTGGATCGCCCGGAAGCCCTCCAGCTTCTTGCGGTCCCAGTCGGAGAGGTCCTGGCGGGAGGACAGGTCGGCGACCAGCCGGTCCAGGTTGATCCGGTTGGCCTGGTCGCGGGCGGGCGTCGGCATGCCGTCGCGGTTGCCGAGCTCCTGGGGGTACGCCCGGATCAGGCGCTGCTGCTCGTCCGGCGGGAGCGCCTTCCACCAGGCGTTGACCTCGGTCGGCGGGGCGTCCTGGCCGGGCATGCCGGCCCGCACCAGGTCCTCGGGGCCGCCGAACGGGTTGACCGCGTCCAGGACGGCGCTGTTGAGCCGCAGCGCGGCGGTGGCCGGGTCGAGTCCGGCGCCGGTGCGGGCGTCCTCGGTGTACTGGCGCAGGCGCTGCGCGGTGACCTGGTCGGCGTGCGCGGCCTCGGAGAGCGCGTCGGCGATCCGGTCGCGCAGGTCGGTGCCCTGCCGGGAGCGGTCCGGCGCGTCCGGGTCGTGGCGTTCGGCGGCGCTCGGCGGCGGCCAGGAGACGCCGCCGTCGTCGGCGACGGTGAAGCCGTGCGCGTCGGCGTCGGCGAGCGCGGCCCGGAGCTTGGCGCGGGCCAGCAGGAACGCCTCGGCGCCCTCCCGCAGGACGGGGGCGATCCGGGCCAGTTCCAGGTGCGCGGCGGTGAGCTTGCCGGTGGTGCGGGACAGCGACCGCTTGGCGCTGTCCGCGGCGGTCCCGGTCCAGCCGGAGGCGCTCACCCGGCCGTCGACGCCGCCGCGCCAGGTGTCGGCGTGGCCGGAGAACTCGGTGGCCAGCGCGGCGTACGCGTCGGCGGCGGTGAACAGCCGGTTCGGGTCCGCGTCGCGGAGCGTGGGGACGTCCATGCTCACCGCCCCGTCAGGCCGGCGGCGGCGTCCTGCTCGGCACGGCGGTAGTTCGCCGCGGTGCGCCGCAGGTTGTCGCCCTGGTGGTCCATCTCGGTGGAGAGCTCGTCCAGCAGCCGCTTCCACTGGTCGGTGCAGGCGTCGAGTTCGCTGCCGGTGGTCCAGCCGCGCAGCCCCGCCTCGGCGTCGTCGGAGGCGCCCAGCACCCGCGACGTCCCGCCGGGCACCTGCTCGGCGACGCCGCCCGCGGTCTGCCCCGCCCCGTCCAACTCGTCCGGTTCCACCTGGAACCCGCCGCCGCTGCCGCCTGGTTCCGCACTCAGCACGCCATCCCCCACCGCCGGTGTCCGTCCGACCACTTGAGCGCGCCATGCTAGCGAACGCACCGGCCGGAACCGCCGTCGTTCACCACATCCGCACCCCCTTTCCCGGCAGGACGCTTGCCCGCCCTTGGCAGTTCCTTTACCGGAACGGATGACGCGGGTTCCCGTCGCCCGCTTCACCCGATCCGGCGTCCCGACGCGCCGTCAGGCCGCCCCGGCCGTCGCGCGGGCCGGTGCCCCGCTCGCGGGAGCGGGCGCGGGCGCGGCGGGGCGCAGCAGCAGGGCGACCGCGACGGCGGTGACGGCCAGGGCGGCGCAGCCGCAGCGCAGCGCCAGGTGCAGGGCGTCGACGAACGAGGCGTCGACGGCGGCCAGGACGGGCGCCGGGGCGGGGGCGGCGTCGGCACCGGATCGGCCGGTGAGGGCGGAGACCGCGTGCGGCACGCCGTCGACGGGCAGGCCCCGCCGCCGCAGGGTCTCGGTCAGCGCGCCCGTGAGCCGCCCGGTCAGGACGGCGCCGAGGACGGCGATGCCCAGCACGCCGCCGAGTTCGCGCAGCGTGTTGACGGTGGCGGAGGCCGTGCCGGCGCGCTCCGGGGCGACCCGCTGGAGCACCGCGATCGACACCGGGGTGAAGGTCAGGCCCATGCCGAAGCCGAGCAGCACCAGCGTCCAGGCGTACGACCAGTAGTGCGCCTGCCCCGAGTGCAGCGACAGCCCGCCGAGGCCGGCCGCGCACAGCGAGATGCCCAGCACCAGCGGGAGGCGGGGCCCGTGACGGGACGTCAGCCGGCCCGACAGCGGGGCCGCGAACACGATCACGCCGCTCAGCGGCAGCCCCGCGTACCCGGCGTCGGTCGGCGCCCAGCGCATCACGCCCTGGAGCATCAGCGGCAGGAAGAACAGCGCGCCGAACATCCCGAAGCTCACCATCAGCCCGCTCAGCAGCGCCCCCGCCGACACCCGGTCGCGGAACAGCCGCAGCTCCAGCATCGGTTCGGCGGACCGCAGTTCGACCACCGCGAAGAGCGCCAGCAGCACCGCCGCGGCCGCCCCGCAGGCCGACACCCGGGCGTCCGTCCAGCCCCGGCCCGGGCCCTCGATCAGGCCGTACACCAGCGCGCCCAGCCCGGCCGAGGACAGCACCAGGCCCGGCACGTCCACCCGCCGCCCGCGCGGCGCGACGGATGGCAGGACGCGGTGCGCCAGCACCAGGGCGACCGCCCCGACCGGGACGTTGATCCAGAACACGCTGGCCCAGCCGAACGCGTCCACCATCGGGCCGCCGACCACCGGCCCCACCGACAGGCCCAGCGCCGAGACGCCCGACCACAGGCCGATCGCCCGGGCCCGCTCCTTCTCGTCGGTGAACACGTGCCGCAGGATCGCCAGGCTGCCCGGCGTCAGCAGCGCCGCGCCCACGCCCTGCAGCATCCGGGCCGCGACCAGCGCGCCGGTGCCGCCCGCGAGCGCGGCCGCCGCCGAGCCCAGGGTGAACAGCGCCAGCCCGAGCCGGTACACCCGGGTGCGGCCGTACCGGTCGCCGAGCGTGCCGCCGGTCAGCAGCAGCGCCGCGTACACCAGGCTGTAGCCCTCGGCGACCCACTGCAGGCCGCTGATGCCCGCGTCCAGGTCCCGGCCGATCCGGGGGAGCGCGATGTTGACGATGACGTTGTCCAGCATCGCCATGAACATCGTGACGCAGAGCGTGGCGAGCGCCTGCCACCTGTGCCGGTCGTTCCTGGTGTCCACCGTTCCCCCTGCGGGCGTGCCGAATAGCCCCCTAACGGCGTTAGGGGGTGCGATCGCGCGCCCAGCATTGCCCTAACGGTGTTAGATTGCAAGCGCGAACCCACTCCGCCGCCCCCAGGAGCACCCGTGGCCCAGACCCCCGCGCGCACCCTCACCCGCGAGGGCATCGCCGCCGCCGCGCTGGTCGTCCTCGAACGCGAGGGCCTCGCCGGCCTCTCCATGCGCAAGGTCGCCGCCGAGGCCGGCGTGCAGGCCGCCTCGCTCTACTGGCACGTCCGCAACAAGGAGGAACTCCTCGACCTGCTCGGCGACGCGCTCGTCGCCGACGCCGAACTCCCGCCCCGCACCGGCGGTTGGCGCGAGCAGTACCTCGAGTACGGCCGCCGCTACCGCGCCCTGCTGCTCGCCAGGCGCGACGCCGCCAAGGTCGTCGCCGGACGGCTCACCACCGGCCCGCACGTCCTGGCCGTCCTGGAGGACCAGCTCGACCGCCTGCGCGCCGCCGGCTTCGCCGACGCCGACGCCGCGATGGCCGCCTACCTGCTCTCCGCCTACGTCCAGGGCTTCGTGCTGCAGGAGCAGTCCCCGCTCTCCGCCGCCGAGGCCGCCGGCGCCAGCCGCGGCCAGGCCGCCCGCGCGGCGGGCGACGTCTTCCGCGCCCTGCCCGCCGAGACCCACCCCAACCTGGTCGCCCTCGCCGACGACCTCACCGACCCGGACATGGACTCCCGCTTCGAGTTCGGCCTCCAGCGCCTCGCCGACGGCCTCGCGGCCCTGCTCCGACAGCGGTGAGGGAGCCCCCGGAGGCCCTTCACCCCTCCAGGTGGGGGGAGTAGAGCGCCGACAGGAACCGCGTCGCGAGCTGGTCGCGCAGGTGCGGGGGCAGCGCGTCCAGCAGGCGGTTGACGCCGGCCATCCGGGTGGCGGCCCCGGGGGAGAGGTCGAGGCCGGTGGCGGGGAGGAGGGCGGCGAAGGTCGCGTCGTCCAGGGCGGCGAAGTCCAACCCGTCGAGCAGGGACAGGATTTCGGCGGGCGGCGCGACCGGGCCGCGGGCCCGGACCGCGGCGGTGCTCTCGCGCAGGGCGGCCAGCAGCGCGTCCACGCCGTCCCCGCTGACGCCGGTGAGCGTGACGTGCAGGCTGGCGGGCAGGCCGTCGACGCTCAGCTGGGGCTGCAGGAAGAAGCCGCGGGCGCGCGACTCGTCGGCCAACTCCCAGAGGTCCACCGGGTCTTCGCCCTCGGTGCCGATCGCGACCAGGGAGGCGTCCGGCGAGCCGAGCACCCGCAGCCCGTCGATCGCCCCGACGCCCTCGATCAGCCGCCGGGTCGCGGCCAGCGCCGCACGCCCCAACTCCCGGTAGCCGTCCGCCCCGAGGGCCTGCAGGGTGGCCCAGGCGCCGGCCAGCGGACCGGCGCCCTTGCTGCTCTGGACGGTGGAGTTGACCACCGGGTAGCCGGGCCACTGCGCGCAGGCGAAGTACGCGGCCAGCCGCATCGCCTGGTCGCGGAAGAGCAGCACCGACGCCCCCTTCGGCGCGTACCCGAACTTGTGCAGGTCGCAGGAGAGCGAGGTCACGCCGGGCACCGACAGGTCGAACGCGGGCACCTCGGCACCGGCCTCGGCGAGCCAGGGCAGCAGCCAGCCGCCCACGCAGGCGTCCACGTGGCAGGGCAGGCCGCGTCCGGCCGCCGCCGCGGCGATCTCCGCGACCGGGTCGACCACCCCGTGCGCGTACGAGGGCGCGGAGGCGACCACCAGCACCGTCCGCTCGGTGCAGGCCGCCGCCATCGCCGCCGGCACCGCCCGGAAGGTCTCCGGGTCGACCGGCACCGCGACGACCTTCACCTTCAGGTACTTCCCGGCCTTGAAGAACGCGGCGTGCGCCGTCGCGGGCACCACGATCTCCGGCTCGGCGACCCCGGGCCCGGCGTCCCGGGCGGCCTTGACCGCCAGCAGGATCGACTCGGTGCCGCCGCTGGTGAAGATGCCGGGCGTGGCCCCGTCCCCGCCGAGCCGGGCGGCGACCGCGCCGACCACCCGCCGCTCCAGCGCGACGATGCTGGGGAAGGCCGTCGGGTCCAGCCCGTTGACCTCCAGCATGGCCAGGTAGGCGCCCTCCGCGGCGGCCCGCACCTCGGGCCGCCCGGCGTCGTAGGTGTACGCGGTGGTGCGGCCGCCGCGGGTGGGCAGGTCGGCGGCGGTGAGCGCGCGCAGCTCGGCGAGCAGCTCCTCGGCGGGGCGCCCGGCGTCCGGGAGCGCGGTCTGACGGTCGGTCACGATGGTTCTCCAACGAGCGGGTCGGGGACGACGGCGGGGGCGGCCTCGCGGCGGCGCCCGTACGCGCGCAGGGCGGGCAGCGAGGCCAGCATCAGCAGGGCCGGCACCAGGCTGAAGCCGAGCAGGACGCCCGCCCGGGCGGCGGGGGTCTGCGCGACGGGGTGGTCGGTGGTGGAGGAGGCGAACCCGGCGGCGGCCAGCGCCAGCGAGAACAGGCCGGGCCCGGCGGCCAGCCCGGCCGTCTCGCCCGCCGTCCACAGCCCGGTGAACGCCCCGGACTGCAGCCGCCCGGTGCGCGCCGCGTCCGCGTGCACGGTGTCCGGCAGCAGCGACAGCGGCAGCACCTGGAGCGCCGCGTACGCCACGCCCAGCACCGCGCACAGCGCCAGCACCGCGCCGACGCGCACCGTCCCCGTCCCGGCGGCCGGCCACAGCGCGGCGGAGGCCAGGACGAACAGCACGGTCGCCGCGCCCAGGCAGCGCAGCCGCCCCCACCGGGCCGCGGCCCGCCCCCACAGCGGCACCGCGACGGCGCTGGGCGCGACCAGGCAGACGAACAGCACCGAGGTCAGCCCGTACCCGCCCAGCCAGTACGCGGCGGCGTACGGCGCGGCCGCCAGCATGATCGCCACCGCGGCGGCCTGCAGCACGAACGCGCCCAGCAGCGCGAAGAACGCCCGGTTGCCGCGCGCGGTGCGCAGCGCCGCCCGCAGCCCGAGCGGCTCCGGCCCCGGCCGGGCCGGCACCCGGCGCGAGCCCAGCGCGGGCACCAGCAGCGTCGCCAGCAGCAGGACGGCGACCACCGCGCCCATCACCGCGTACCCGCGCCGCCCGTCCCCGGCCAGCGACACCACGGCCGGGGCGAGCCCGCCCGCGACCAGGATGCCGACGGTCAGGCAGACGATCCGCCACACCGTGATCCGGGTGCGCACCTCGGGCCGGTCCGACATCTCGGCGGGCAGCGCCACGTACGGGACCTGGAACAGCGCGAAGGCGCTGGAGGCCAGCACGAAGGTGACCGCGACCCAGGCCGCGGCGCCGGAGCCGGTCAGCGGGGACAGGAACATCGCGGCGAACGCCACCGGCAGCGCCAGCGCCCCGGCCAGCAGGATCCGGGTGCGGCGGCCGGTGCGCAGCGCCTCCCGGTCGCTGGCGGCGCCGACGGTCGGGTTGAACAGCGCGTCCCACGCCTTGGGCAGCGCCACGACCAGGCCCGCGACCCCGGCGGGCACGCCCAGCGCGTCGGTCATGAAGTACAGCAGCAGCAGGCCGGGGACGGTCGAGTGGATGCCCGTCCCGACCGAGCCGATCGCGTACCCGGCGAGCTGCCGCCGGCCTATGCCCGCGCCGCTCACCGGGCGTCCCCGATCCCCAGCTCGCGCAGCACCAGCCCGTGCAGGTGCGCCCGGAACCGCGGCACCTGGGCGCGGATCATCGACCGGCAGAAGCCGTGCACCGTCCACAGCACCGTCCACACCGCCAGCTCGGCCCGCTCCGGCGACACCCCGGGCAGCGCCCGGGCCAGCTGGTCGCGCACCGACTCCAGCAGCGGCCGGGCGTACTCCTCCTCCAGCCCGGCGAACTCGGCGGCGTCCGCCAGCCAGCGGCGCATCCACAGCGCGGGGACGTGCGGCTGCTCCAGGCAGAAGTCCAGGTACCGGTCGGCGAAGGCGACCGCGGCCCGCGCCGGGTCCGCCGCCGCCCGCGCCCCGAACCCGCGCAGCGCCGCGTCCACCGCCGCCCGCTCGGCCTCGTGCGCCCGCCGCATCACCTCGCGGTACAGGTCGGCCTTGCCGCCCACGTGGTACGCGACGGTGGCCACGTTCAGCCCGGCGGCGGCGGCGATCGTCCGGGTGGTGGTGCCGTCGTAGCCGTGCTCGGCGAACAGCGCGGTGGCCGCCGCGACGATCCGGTCCCGGCTCAGGTCGGCCTGGCTCGGCGGTGCGTCCGGAGGTGGTGCCTCGGTCATGGCGGGGAGCGTACGCGCGCCACCCCCGTCAATCAACCGTTTGATTGATGACGGCTCCGTGAAATCCGCGGCGTTCGCGGAAGCCGACGGCCCCCGCCGCGCGACGCGACGGGGGCCGTGCGGGGGAGGGGTCAGCAGTGCGAGACGGCCTCGCAGTCCTCCCAGCGGGTGCCGGAGTAGCCGTCCTGCGCGGGGACGGTCAGCGACCTGGCCCTCTGCTGGGTGCCGGCGGTGGCGGCGGGGCCGGTGGCGAGGCGGACGGCGATCGCGTCCAGCACCGGGCGGGGGCTGGTGCCCGCGTAGTCGTTGATCAGCACGGCGAAGACCAGCCGGCGGCCGTCCGGCGCGGTGGCGTAGCCGACCAGGTTGTCGACGCCGCCCATCGAACCGCTCTTGGCGTGCACGTTGTTCTCCGCCGCGGTGCCGCGCATCCGGGCGGCCAGCGTGCCGCCGACCATCCGGGCCGGGTTGCCGGCCACCGGCAGCGCGTCGTACCAGGCGCCGAACCAGGGCTTGTCCTGGGCGAGTTCGAGCAGGCCGGCCATCTTGGCCGGGGTGATCAGGTCGTAGCGGGACAGCCCGGAGCCGTCCACCTGCCGCCCGGCGGGGGTGCCCAGCCCGTTGGCCTTCAGGAAGCCCTGGACCTGGGCGACGCCGGTCGCCCAGTCGCCGCGGCCGCCCTTGACCTTGCCGATCTCCTTGGTCAGGTGCTCGGCCATGCCGTTGTTGCTGATCTTGAGCATCGGGACGATCAGCTGGGCGAGCGGCTGCGACTGGCGCGACACCAGCGGCTGCGAGTCCTCCGTCCCGCCCGCCGCCTGCACGCCCCGCACCACGCTCACGCCGTGCCGGGCCAGCGCGCCCGCGAACACCTTGCCCGCGTACACCGACGGGTCCTCGACCGTCACCCACGAGGTCACCGGCGCGGACCCCGCCGCGATGCTCCCCGACAGCACCAACTCGTTCTCGCCGCGCCGCCGTTCGGCGTCGGCGGTGGTGCCGCTGCCCGCCGCCCCGGTGGTGACCTTCCCGGAGAACGTCATCGGCGCCTCGGCCGGGTCCAGGGTGACCTTCGCGGCCTCCCCGGCCGCGCCCGGTGCGATCGTCACCCGCACGGTGTCCATCAGGTACTCGGGGTCGTTGGCGACGGTGAGCCCGGATATCTGCGGGCTGTACGAGTACGGCTCGTCGTCCCAGGCCCAGCCCGGTCCGAGCGGCGTCGTGTCGTACCGGCTGCCGTCGGCCAGCACCCGGCCGGTGACGGTGGTGATCCCGGACGCGGCGACCCGCGCGGCCAGGTCGTCGAGGTCCGCGGCCAGCAGGGTCGGGTCGCCGCCGCCGCGCAGCACCAGGTCGCCGACGACCGTGCCGCCGTACCGCTTGCCGGAGGTGCGCACCTCGGTGGTGAACCGGTAGTCCGCCCCGAGCAGGTCGAGCGCCGCGGCCGAGGTCACCGTCTTCAGGGTGGACGCGGGGGTGAGCAGCGCCTGCGGCTGCCGGGCGTACAGCACCTGCCCGGTGGCGGCGTCCAGCACCTCGATGCCGGTCTGGGCGTTGGCCAGCCGGGCGTCGGACAGCAGCGCGTCGAGGTCGGCGGTCAGCGCGGCGTCGACCGGCGCCGGGCCGTCGGCTTGCGCCGAACCGGCGAGCAGGGAGGCGGCCAGGGCCGCGGCCGCGAACGGCAGGCCGCGGCGGTACGCGCGGTGGCGGGAGGGGCGTCCGGGCAAGGGGGCTCCAGGGTGCGGATCGGTGGGGGCGCACGTCACCCACGCCCCCGTTTGCCATGAACATTACCATTTGACGGGGTATCAGCCGATCTCCCGGCCGAGCCCCGGAGCCGCCCGGCACCCTGATCCACGCGCCACCGCCGCGAAAGGTCGCACCCCGGCCCCGATAAACTCGGAACCCGCACGGAGGGCCACGCACGGGACGAGGGACATGGCTGCGCACGCAGGGCTGACGGTCGAACGCATCACCCGCGCCGCCGCCGAACTCGCCGACCGGGTCGGCATCGAGAAGGTCACCGTCTCCGCCCTGGCCCGGCAGTTCGGCGTCAAGGACGCCAGCTTCTACTCGCACGTCAAGAACCTGCGGGAGATCCGCACCCGGGTCGCCCTGCTGGCCTCCGACGAGATGAACCGGGCCCTCGCCGCCGCCATCGCCGGCCGCTCCGGCGCCCGGGCCCTCACCGCCTTCGCCGACGCCTACCGCGACTACGCGCTGGCCCACCCCGGCCGCTACGCCGCCACCCAGCTCCCGCTCGACCCGGCCGACTTCGCCGACACCGAGGTCCTCGCCCGGAGCGTCGAACTCACCTACGCGGTGATGCGCCACTACCGCCTGGAAGAACCCGCCCTCACCGATGCCGCCCGCCTCCTGCGCAGCACCTTCCACGGCTTCGTCAGCATCGAGGCGGCCGGCGGCTTCCACCACCCCCGCGCGGCCGCCGACTCCTGGCACCGCATCGTCACCGGCCTCCACCACCTCCTGGGCGCCTGGCCCTCCTGAAGGGACCCGCCGGAGGCCCGGGCCGCCCTGCCGCTCACGGCTCCAGCACCCGGGCCAGGAACGCCGCCAGGTTCGCCCTGGCCCGGGCGGCCTTCTCCTCGGCGCTCAGGCTCTCCCGCATCCGCACCCCGCCCGCCGGGGCCCGCTTGCGCCCCCGCACGTACAGCGAGCAGGCCAGGTCGCCGCAGAAGTACTCGCCCGCCGAGGCGTACTCCCCGCCGGAGGCCCGCCCCGCCTTCCGCGCCGTCAGCAGCGCCACCCCGGACGCCGCGTGCGCCGTCAGGCAGATCGAGCACATCGCCCCCTGCCGCGCCCCCGCCCCGGCCCGCTGCGCCCGCCGCAGCGCGACGCCGACCAGCCGCTCCCCGTGCTCGGCCACCAGGTAGCCCCGGTCGGGCGCTCCGGGATCCCGCCAGCCGAGGAAGTCCAGCTCCTCCCAGGGCAGTTCGGCCAGGTGCCGGGGCAGCGCCAGCCGATTCGCCTCGCCCTTGGTGCAGTTGACGAACGATGCCCGGATCGCCGGTTCGGTCAACGCCTTCATGGTTCCGCTCGCCTCCGTCCGTGAGCCTAGGAGCTCTAGGCTCATGCCAAGGTATCCTAGGCTCACGGCCCCGCCAAGCCGATTCCCCACCGGCCCCGCTCCCGAAGCACCCGCCCGAGCCCGCCCCGATCCGCCCCGGTCGAACCGGCCGAACCGGTCGAACCGGCCGAACCGGCCGAACCGGCCGAACCGAACCGGGCCCGGACCGCGCGATGCGTTCCGGGCCCGGTCGCGGGCGGCACGGCCGTACGGCCCGGCGGCCCTCAGGGCGCGGGGATCCGTTCCGGCAGCGGCGCCGCCCGGTCCTGCGCCGCCGAGCCGGTCACCGCCGGCCGCAGCGGCCACCACAGCGCGCGGCCGAGCAGCGCGGCCACCGCCGGAACCACCACCAGCGACAGCAGCAGCGCGGAGAGCAGGATCCCGAGCGTCAGCGCGAAGGCGATCTGCTCGCTGCCCGGCGTGGTGGCCAGGGTGGCGAACGAGCCGCCCAGCACCAGCCCGGCGGTGGCGACGGCGGGCGCGGTGTGCCGGACGGCGCGGGCCACGGCGGCCCGGGCCGGGCCGGGGCGGCGCATCTCCTCGCGGATCCGGTCGGTGATCAGGATGTTGTAGTCGGTGCCGAGCGCCACCACGAACAGGAACAGCACCAGCGGCAGGGTGAAGGCCACCCCGGGCCGGTCCAGCAGGTGCTGGAACACCAGGGCGGCACTGCCCAGCGTCGCGGCGAACCCCAGCCCGACCGAGAGCAGCAGCGCCACCGGGGCGAGCAGGCTGCGCAGGAGCAGCAGCAGGATCAGCGCGATCAGCCCCGCCGCGACCGGGAACACCACCAGCAGGTCGCGGTCGACCGCGTCCGCCACGTCCGCGTACACCGCCGCCGTGCCGCCGACGTGGGCGCTCGTCCCGGCGGGGGAGTGGGCGGCGACGGCGGCCCGCAGCGGGCCGGACACCAGGGCCCGGGCCTGCGCGCTCTGCGGGTCGGCGACGGGGTAGACGTCGATCCGGACGGCCCGGCCGTCCGGGCTGCCCACCGGGTCGGCGACCTTCCCGACGCCCGCGACCTCGCCGAGCGCCCGGGCCAGCCCGGCGAAGGCGGCCGGGTCGACGGGGCCGCCCCCGCCGGCGGTGGCGTACACGGTGGCCGGGTCGGACACCCCGGCCGGGAGCGAACGGGAGATCTCGGCGGCGGTGGCGGCCGCGGGCGTCCCGGAGGAGCCGCCGAGGCCGTAGTCCATCCGCATCCCGACCAGGCCCGCGGCCAGCGCGCCGAGCAGCGCGACGGAGGCCAGCAGCGCGGCCGCGGGCCGGCGGGCCACCAGCTCGCCGAGCCGGGCGGAGACGCCCGGGCGGGGCTCCCGCCGCAGCGCGCGCGAGGGCCAGAACACGCCCCGCCCGCAGGCGGCGAGCAGCGCGGGCATCAGGGTCAGGCTGCCCAGCAGCATCACCAGCACGGCGACGGCGATCGCCGGGCCGAGCGAGCGGAACTGGCCGAAGCCGGCCACGCCCAGGGTGGCGAACGCGGCGACGATGGTCAGCGCGGCCGAGGTGATCGCCGTGCCGACCCGGCCGGACACCTCGGCGGCGACCCGGCGGGCCGACGCGTCCGGGCGGGCCCGCAGCACCTCGCGGTACCGGAACAGCAGGAACAGCAGGTAGTCGACGCCGATGCCGAGCAGCACCACCGAGATCAGCCCCGGGGTCGAGGCGTCCAGCCGCAGGCCGGTGAGCTCGGCCAGGCCCGCCACCGCGCCGCCCGCCGCCCCGCCGATCAGCGCCACCGCGAGCAGCGGCAGCACGGCGGCCAGCACGCTGCGGAACACCAGCACGTTGAGCAGCACGATCAGCCCGATCACCAGGACGCCGCCGACGGTGGTCGCCGTCCGGTTCGCGTCGGTGCCGTCCGCGGCCTCCGCCACGCCGCCGGTGAAGCCGGTGCGCATCCCGGCCGCGGCGAACCGCTCCCGGGCGGAGTCCCGGAACGTCCGGTAGACGTCCTGCACGCCCTCGTCGGCGGTGTTGCCGGACAGCTCGACGGCCACCAGCTCGAAGGAGCCGTCGGGGGCGACCATCGCGGGCGCCACCTTCGGCGTCTGCGAGCGGTCGGTCACCAGGAAGGCCGGCTCGTCGCCCTTGCGCGGCATCACCACCCGCTGCCGGCCGAGTTCGGCCGCCTCGGAGTCGATCCGCCGCCGGTCGGCGTCCGTGAGCGCCCCGCCGTCGGCGCGGGCCACCAGCACCGTGACGGTGGTGGCGTCGGGCCGCAGCCCGAAGTGCTCCTCGGCGACGTGCAGCGCCGCCGCCGAGTCGTAGCGCGCGGGCAGGAAGTCCGCGGTGCTGCTGCCGGTGACCCGGGCGAACAGCACCGGCGCCACCCCGGCCAGCGCGACCCCGAGGACCGCCCAGACGGCGATCACCTTCCAGGCGTGTCTGGTGGAGAATCCGGTCAGTGCGCGGATCAAGGTCGCCCTCCGTCTGTGCGGCTGCTGCTCGGACGGCGGTCGCCGCCCCGGTACAGACCATCAGCCCGGGTGCCCCCGAGGCGTCCGGACGCCGGACGATCCGCACCGGGGCCCGCGGGCCCCCGCCGCCCCCGCACCCGGGACCTGGCTCCCAGGCCCGCTCGCCCCGGGAGCCGACGCCCGCCCCGCCGGGCCGGTGCCAGAATGAGGCCGTCGGGGCTGGTCAGCGGCGGCGCGGCCCGAAGCGGGACAGGGGGACGGACATGGGACGGCGGCAGCACCGCTCGGGCACCGCGACGGGGACGGACGGCGCGCTCTGGACCCACACCGACGCCCTGGTGGCCGTGGCCGCGGGCGTGCTCGACGCGGTCGGCAACCTGCTGTTCGGCGCGCTGGACGGCGAACGGGGGCCGGGCCTGCCCGGGTTCCTGCTCGCGCTGCTGGCCGCCCTGCCGCTGCTGGCCCGGCGCAGCCGCCCGGTGCCGGCGCTCGCCGCAGTGCTGGTGCTGAGCGCCGCCGCCGACCTGTTCGGCCCCGGGACGCCGCACTTCGGGGTGGTCCTGACGGTCGCGCTGTACTCGGTGGCCCGGGTCGGCGGCCCCGCTACGGCCGCCGCGGCCGCGCTGGCCACCGCGGTGACCACCGTCCTCGGCCAGAGCCACTTCCGGACGCCGGCCTGGGACGTGGCGGTGTCCGCCCCGTGCTCCGCGCTGCTGGTCGCCGCCGCCGCTCTCGCGGTCGCCCGCTGGCAGCGCGAGGTGACGGCCAACCGGCAGCTGCTCGCCGACCGTGCGGTGGCCGAGGAGCGCCGCCGGATCGCCCGGGAGCTGCACGACATCGTCGCCCACCACATCACCACCATGCAGCTGATGGCCGGCGGCGCCCGCGCCAACCTCGCCGACCCCGAGGTGGTCCGGGACGCCCTGGTCACCCTGGAGTCCTCCGGGCGCCTCGCCCTGCGCGAGATGCGCCAACTCCTCGACGTCCTACGGGCCGGTGACGAACCGGACGCCGTCCCGCCCGCCCCGCAGCCCGGCACCGACGACCTCCCCCGCCTGCTGGAGGAGTCCCGCCGGGCCGGCCTGCCCGCCGACCTCACCGTGCGCGGCGAGCCCCGCCCGCTGCCGCCCGCCCTCGGCCTCACGGTGTTCCGGATCGTCCAGGAAGCCCTGACCAACACCCGCAAGCACGGCGGCCCGACCCGCGCCGCCGTCCGCCTGACCTACCACCCGGACGTGCTCACCGTCCACGTCCGCGACCACGGCTCCGGCCCCGCCACCGCCCACCCCCCGACCGAACGCGGCGGCCACGGCCTGATCGGCATGCACGAACGCGCCGCCCTGCACGGCGGCACCCTCACCGCCACCCCCCACCCCGACGGCGGCTTCGTCGTCCACGCCGAACTGCCGCTGCCCGCCGACGAATCCGTCGGCCCGCCCGACGAACTCCCGCGAACCGCCGCCGAATTCACCTCCCGGCCAGCCGAACTCCCGACCCTCGCAGCCGAATCCGCCGTGCTCCCCGCAGAGGCCCGTCGATGACCCCGATCCGCATCCTGGTCGCCGACGACCAGCCGCTGGTGCGCCGCGGTCTCTGTCTCATCCTCTCGCCCGACCCGGCCTTCGAGGTGGTCGGCGAGGCCGAGAACGGCGCCGCCGCGGTCGAACTCGCCCACCGGCTGCACCCCGACGTGGTGGTGATGGACATCCGGATGCCCGTCCTCGACGGCGTCGACGCGACCCGCGAACTCGCCCGGACCCTCCCCGACTGCCGGGTCCTCGCGCTCAGCACCTTCGACCTCGACGAGTACGTGGTCGCCGCGCTCCGGGCCGGCGCCTGCGGCTTCCTCCCCAAGGACGTCTCCCCGGAGGAGCTCGCCGCCGCGATCCGCACCGTCCGCACCGGCGAGGCGGTGGTCGCCCCGCGCCTGCTCACCCGGCTGATCTCCACCTACGTCCGCGCCCCTGCCCCCGCCCCCGCC
>NZ_JNWZ01000076.1 GCF_000716545.1 Kitasatospora phosalacinea | reverse complement strand
CCGTCACGCTTCCTACGAGCCCTTCACCCGCCCGCTCGACCTCCTCGGCATCGCTTGACCAACACAGTCACAAGATCACAGGACTTTGCAACGGCCCTGCCCTCGGCCGTGAGGGACGCGAGGCAGATCGGGAAGCGGAGCCGGTCGGCCAGGCTGAACTCCGGACCGAAGCTGATCACTGCCTCGTGCTCGTAGTTCATGACCAGCGCGTGGGCCTTGCCGCCGGTCACAATCCTCAGGCTGTGCTCGTAGCGGTGCTCTACTTTGTTGCGCAGTGCCACGAAGAGTTCGACATTGAGGCGCACTGGGTCGGCACTATTGGAGAAGCGCTGCTTGAGGCAGTACTCCAGATCCCACGCCTTCGGCTCGCCGTCCACCAGCTTGTAGGCACCGTTCGTGTCCTTGAAGTGGTAGTCGATCTTGTCGCGATGGAATTCGGCGTGCAGCAGGTAGTGCCACGCCTTGTGCATGTGAGTGAGGAAGTCTGTGTAATTGCCGGTAGAGCTGTTCCACTCGTCCATGGCCTTGAGGGCGTGCCGCTGCGACTCGTGGAGCATGTATCGCCATTTTGCCCATGCCATGCCGTACACCCTTCGTATCCCGGTAGAAGGATCACACCGGTGCTCGTCCCATGGCAAGCATGATTTCTCCGACCGCTCATAGATGCATTTCGCCCCCTGCGGGGACTGGCGGCTCGGGCGCGGCTATTCGAGGCTGTCGGCAACGCGAGTGGGGTCCTGGAGCCCGGCTGGGGCGGTGCCGGCGAAAGCCCTCGCTTGTACGCCCGACCCGATGGCGCTGCCCCGCCAGTTGGCCTGGCAGGGCACCGTTTCTCTTTGCTCAGGCGGGGCGGACCAGGCCGTCGAGCATCTTCTCCAGCAGGTCGTTGTTCGCGTTGAAGCTGGCCACTGAAGCGGCGATGTTCTCCTCTTGGTCCATGTCCTGCCAGGAGACGGTGTATCCGGCTTCGCGGGCGAGTTGGGCGAGGAAGGCGCGCTGGGTGCGGCCGTTGCCTTCCCGGAAGGGGTGGATGGCGTTTACGTCGCCGTACAGGTCGGCGAGGGCTCGGATGAACTCCGGGCGGTCCAAGCCTTGCAGGTGGTCGTTGTTGGCGAGTTTGCGGAACACGTCCTCCGCGAAGGAGACGATGTGGATCGAGGGGCAGAACGATGTGCCCTTGGAGATCTCAATGGTGCGCAGCTCCCCGGCCCACGGGTACACGCTCCCGAAGATCTGCCGGTGGAACGCTTGCAGGTGTGCGAGGTTGTACCTGCCGGGCAGCGGCTGGGCGTCCAGGATGGCCAGCTCCACGGCGGCAATGTCCGCTTCGGCCTCGGAGAGCTCGGCTGCGTCGGTGATGCCGAGACTGTTTCGGAGGACGCCGTTGGGCTCGCTGTAGGGGTCGGTCACTCAGCGGCCTTGCGGGTGTAGCGGGCGAGGGTGCGGGCTCGCAGGGCCGCGGCGTCGAGTTCTCCGCGCGCGTAGGCGTCGAGTTCGGCGGTGGTGTCTGCGCTGACACGCAGCCCCTCGGCCTCTGTGGAGCCGATCGCGGAGGCGACCGCCGCTTGGCGACGCAGGGCTTGCTTGTTCTGTTCGCGTCGCTGGTATCCCTCCAGGGATGCGATGTCCACACGGCGGTGCGTGCCGACCATGCGGTACTCGATCGCGCCCTTGTCGAGCAGCTTGACCAGGTGCGGCCGGGAGACACCGAGGGCCTTGGCGGCCTGGATAGTGGATAGCTCCATGCTCCTGGCGATCACTTCGACCGCGCTTCCGGAGGCGATGAGAGCCATGGTCTCCATGAGGACCGCCAGGGCTTCGCGCGGCACCTCCATGGTGACCTTGCCCGCCTCGGCGACGGTGACGTGGAACGTCTCGGCGCTGCCGGTAAGCGCGTCACGCAGGCATGGCACGGCCTCCTCGACGGTGCGCTTACGCTGCTCTTTCCGCGTGCGCTGCGCCTGAGCCCCGCGCAGGGGCAGCGGGTCCTCAGTGGGGCGCTTGCGCAGCTTCTTCCGGGGGCGGGAAGTCGGGATCTCGTACGTAGAGGCTCTCGTGATGTCCCCGGTGGCG
This sequence comes from Kitasatospora phosalacinea, assembly GCF_000716545.1. GTDB lineage: Bacteria > Actinomycetota > Actinomycetes > Streptomycetales > Streptomycetaceae > Kitasatospora > Kitasatospora phosalacinea. The sequence continues at coordinate 32,395 of NZ_JNWZ01000076.1, read as the reverse complement.
TGCTTCTTCTGCTTGATCGGCTTCTGTTCCTGGTGCGTCACAGGCATAGGTGCGTCCCCAGCTTCGAGTGGCGGCTATCACCCCTAAGCATATGAAACAAGTGAACCAAGTGCAATATGTGCAACTACACAGAGTGGTGAAGGGCGTCCCCTTGGGCTTCCGAAGCGGATCGGCCCCCGCCTCCTCGGCGGTTGGACAAGTGCCGATGATGCTGCCAAGACGCCCGCCGAGGCGCAGCAAGTTCTTCGACGGACCGGGTCGTGGCAGCACCGGCTCTCCGTGGGTCGTGCGCTGGGGTGGTGGTTCGCTGGCGATGGTTGACTGACAGGCGAGCGGTCGGCGTTCGACTTCTACCGGTGGATCAAGATGGTGCCCGTTCGTGCGAAGCGAAGAGTACGAGCGACTCGTGATCGGTGCTGCCAGGCCGCGGTGCTGTAGGAAGTCAGGGCAGCTGGGGTGGCACCGGTAGTTCCAAGGTGTCGAAGTCTCAATATTCGGCCGCCTTGCGCGACTTGGAGGCCGGCGAGGCGGTCGTCGGGGGCTGAGGCCGACACGACCGGATGCGGTTATCGGATCTGTTCTCCGGGCACGCCGTCGGGCTCAGCTTCTCCGTCGCGCCCGACGTCCGGCCGCCGTACAGCCTGGAGAACATCTACCAGGAACTCTGTCAGGACCTCGGCCTCCCGATGCCGACCAGCGGTGACCTCACCCCCTGGACGAGCCAGGGCGTCCTGATGCTCAACAGGGTCCTCACCGTTCAGCCCCGCAACGCCGGCTCCCACCGGGGCAAGGGCTGGGAGGCCGTCACCGACCAGGCGATAAAGGCGCTCGCCGCTCGCGGCGGCCCGCTCGTCGCGATCCTGTGGGGCCGGGACGCCCGTGACCTGCGTCCGCTGCTCGGCCAGATCCCCAGTATCGAATCCGCCCATCCCAGCCCCCGCTCCGCCGACCGCGGCTTCTTCGGCTCCCGGCCGTTCAGCAGGGCCAACGACCTGCTGGTCCGTCAGGGCGGCGAGCCCGTCGACTGGCGCCTGCCCTGACGGAGCCGGCCCGCCGGTGCCCGCCTGGCCGGTGGTTCGGCCGTCCCGGCCGTCCCGGTCGTCCCGGTGCGGACTCAGACGGCCTGGGGTGAGTCGCCGGTCAGCGCGGCGGCGGTCAGGGTGAGGTGGCGGACGAGGACCGCGGCCGCGGTGTCGGCGTCGCGGGCGAGTGCCGCCTCCTCCAGTTCGCGGTGCTCGTCGGCGCCGTCCCGGTCGGGGGTCCGGCGCGCGGCCCAGCGCCGGGCCAGCTCGCTCGCGGTCCACAGCCGGTCGAAGGTCTCCAGGAGCGGGTGGTTGCCGCACCCCTCCAACAGGGTGCGGTGGAAGACCCGGTGGGCCTCGGCCCAGGCGCCGGTGTAGTGGTCGCCCTCCTCCGGCGCGTACGCCGGGGTGCGGGCCAGGCGGTGGTGGGCGGCCCGGACGCGGGCCTCCCAGTCGAGGTCGCCCCGTTCGACGGACATCCGCAGGACGGCCGGTTCGACGGTGCGGCGGGCCTCGGCGATCTCCTGCCAGCGCCGGTCGCAGAGGAGCGGGACGGCGAACCCGCGGTTGTGCAGCCGGTCGGCCAGCCCTTCCCCGACCAGCCGCACCAGTGCCTCGCGCGTGACGGCGAGGCTCACGCCCTGCTGCCGGGCGAGCTCCTGCGGTTTGAGGGCGTCGCCGGGGGCGTGGTCCCCGCGCAGGATCGCCTCCCGCAGGCGGGCGTGGACCTGCTCGGAGAGCATCTGCTTCCCGGAGGGGGCGGGGTCGCTGGGTGCGCCGGTCATGACGACAGCATAGAGGGGCCCTCTGATAATCGATTATTGGTGGTACTGTCGATTCTGTAGCCGGAAAGGGCGCTCGGCCGCCCCTCGGGCGCGCGGTGCCGGAGCGCCCGCCCGCCGGCGCACTCACCCTCCGGAGGGACACCCGCGATGCGCCTCGACGAGATTCCCCGCTCCCACCGCCCCGGTGAGGGCGCGATGGACCTGGACGCCGTCCGCGCCGTCGGCGAGGCCGTCGGCGCCGCCCACCGGTTCGTCTACTTCGTCCCCGAGGGCGCCGAGGAGGCGGCCGGGCTCGGGGTGACCGACCCGGGGCGGGCGTACCTGGCCTTCCGGTCGGCCGCGATGGGCGCGGTTCCGTGGCAGGTCGTGCTCGCGGCCTTCTACAACTTCAGCCCGCGGGCGGTGCGGGCCGCGGCCGGAGTGTGGGACGGGGCCCCGCCCGAGCGGTGGCAGGCGGCCCGCTTCCTGGTGGCCGGGCGGGCGATGCGGCGCGTCGGCGTGCGGCTCGCGGAGGACGGCCACCTCGCCGAGGCGCGCTCGCTGATCGACCGGGTCGTCGCCGGAGCCGACTGCGCCGGGAAGGTGCTGGCCGCCGCGAACGCCTCGGTCGCCCTGCCGTCCGATCCCCTCGTCGCGCTGTGGCAGCAGCTGACGGTGGCGCGCGAGTGGCGCGGTGACGCCCACCTCGTCGTGCTCGCCGACCACGGCCTCGGACCGTGCGACTGCCTCGTCCTGCACACGGCGACGGGCCGGCTCCCGGCGGCCCTCGCGCGGACCACGCGGCAGTGGGACGACGGGGAGTGGGAGGCGGCGACGGCGCGCCTCGCCGCGCGCGGCTGGCTCGACTCCGGCGCCGCGCTCACCGCGGCCGGCCGGGCGGCGCGCGAGCGCATCGAACGGGAGACGGACGCGCATTGCGCCGCGCTGTGGGCGCCGATCGGCAACGCGGGCGCGCGCCGCCTCGCCTCGCTCGTCGCGCCGATCGCCGACGCGTTCGCCGCGGCGGGGACGTTCCGGGCCCTCCCGGGGCGGTAGGGCGCCCGCCCCGGGGCCCGCCCGGGCGGGGCCGCGTCGTGCGCATCGGCGCCGGAATGTCTCCGGAAATGGTCAGTCCAGAACGTCAACCTCACCCGAAGGAGTGAAATGACGCTCTGTGTTGCTGGAGTGACGCACTGTTCGAAGAGACTGGCGGCAGTCGAGAGCGCGAGTCCCCTCCCCGTGCGGTGCGCCGGGTGAGGTCGCGGGTGCGCTCTGCCGTTCACCACGTGTGGGGGTTCCTTCCATGTCTGTTCTGCGTTCGGCCGTCGTGTCGGCCCTGGCGGTGTCCGCGCTCACGGTCGGGTTGCCGCTGTCGCCCGCCTCCGCCGCCGACGCCCCCGCCGGCACGCCCGCGAAGCCCGGGAAGGCCGGCGCGGTGACGGCCGAACTCGCCCTGGACGTGACGCTGTTGAACTCGGTGAACGTGCCGGTCGACGTGGCGCTGAACAAGGTGCAGTCGCCCGCCCAGCGGGACGGCGCGATGCTCACCGCCAAGGTGGACGGGGTGGACGGCGGCCGGCCGGTGACGCTGGTGAAGGCCGAGGTGGGCCGGTCGGTCGCCAAGGTGGACGACGGGCTGGCCACCGCGTCCGTGAAGCTGGTCGGCGCGGACGTGCACGTGCCCGGCCTGCCGCTGACCACGCTGCTCGGCCTGGAGGCGATGAGCGCCGAGGTGAGCTGCCCGGTGGACGGGCAGCCGACCGCGAACGTCACCGCGCCCGCCAGGCTCACGGTGCTGGGCAGGTCGGTGACGGTCGGCCTCAACTCGCCCACCCGCGTGGACGTTCCGGCGATCGGCTCGGTGGACGTCGAGTTCTCGAAGAAGACCGTGACCAGCAGCACGGCGGCGGCCTCCGCGCTGGAGGTGAAGATCGCGCTGAACCCGCTGAACCTGAACGTGGCGAAGGTCGACGGCACCGTGACGGTCGCCTCTGTCTCCTGCGAGAAGCCGGTGGCGGCGGTCGTCCCGGCGGTGGCGGTCTCCTCGCCCGCGGCCCCGCCCTCCGCCCCGGCGCCGACATCCGCGCAGAACCGGGCGGTGCCGAAGGCGGAGGCCGAGGAGCTGGCGTCCACCGGCTCGTCGGGGACCACGGTGCTGGCCGCGGGCGGCGGAACGCTGCTGGTGGCCGGCGCCGCCGCGGTGTGGATGACCCGGCGGCGGCGCGCCGCCCACGCCCGGCACCGCTGACCGACCGGCCGCCGGCCGGCCCCGGCCGGACGTCCGTCGCCCCCCTCGCGTCTCAGCGGTGCGCCCACATCCCGAGACGGGCACTGCCCGTGGGTGAGCGTGCCGCTGCGGACCGTTGGTTCACATGGGCGTTACATAGGAGGAACAACCGGGAAACGGCGGCTTGCGACGCTACGCGGGCACCCACCACCCAAGCAGTGAGGATCACCGCAGTGGCGATCAAGGCCGAGTACATCTGGATCGACGGCACCAAGCCGACCGCGAAGCTCCGTTCCAAGACTCGGGTGCTGCCGAACGCGGACAAGATCCCCACCTGGGGCTTCGACGGCTCGTCGACCAACCAGGCCGAGGGCCACGCGTCGGACCGCGTGCTCGAGCCGGTGAAGGTCGTCAAGGACCCGATCCGCGGCGGCGACAACATCCTGGTGCTCTGCGAGGTCTTCGAGACCAACGGCACGGCGCACGAGACCAACACCCGCGCCCCGCTGCGCGAGGTCGCCGAGCGCTACGCCTCGCAGGAGTCGATCTTCGGCATCGAGCAGGAGTACACCTTCTTCAAGGGCTCCCGCCCGCTCGGCTTCCCGGAGGGCGGCTACCCGGCCCCGCAGGGCGGCTACTACTGCGGCGTGGGTGCCGAGGAGGTCTTCGGCCGCGAGATCGTCGAGCTGCACCTCGACCGCTGCATCGACGCCGGCCTGGCGATCTGCGGCATCAACGCCGAGGTCATGCCCGGCCAGTGGGAGTTCCAGATCGGCCCGGTCGACGCGCTGACCGTCTCGGACGACCTGTGGATCGCCCGCTACCTGCTCTACCGCACCGCCGAGGAGTTCGGCATCGACGCCACCCTGGACGCCAAGCCGGCGAGGGGCGACTGGAACGGCGCGGGCGCGCACACCAACTTCTCCACCAGGGCGATGCGCGAGGGCTACGACGCGATCATCACCGCCTGCGAGTCGCTCGGCGCCTCCCAGGAGAAGGTCATGGAGCACGTCAACCAGTACGGTGACGACATCCAGTCCCGCCTGACCGGCAAGCACGAGACCGCCCCGTGGAACGTCTACTCCTACGGCGTGTCCAACCGCGGCGCCTCGGTCCGCATCCCGTGGCAGGTCGAGGTGGAGCAGAAGGGCTACATCGAGGACCGCCGCCCGAACGCGAACGTCGACCCGTACGTGGTCACCCGCCTGCTGATCAACACCTGCTGCGAGGCCCTGGAGAAGGCCGGCCAGGTCTGACGTCCGCCCCGTAGGCACAGCACGGCAGCGCCCGCCGTTCCCCGCGAGGGGGACGGCGGGCGCCGCCGTTTCCGGCGTTCGACGGCCGTGTGTCGTAACCCTCACCGCCGACCGCCGTTTCACGGCGGTGTGTCGTGCGCCTCACATCAACACGAAGCCGTGGGTGCGGCCGACCGGGACGAAGCCGCGCCGGGCGTACCACTGCCGGGGCCAGTCCTCGGCGTCGGCGACCAGGAAGCGCAGGCCGTCGGGGGAGCGGTCGGCGGCCAGCCGCAGCGCGGTGGCCAGGACGGCGTCGGCCAGGCCGCGGCGCTGGCGCTCCTCGGCGGTGGCCAGGTCCTCGATCTGGGCGGTGCCCGCGGCGTCCTGGTACAGGTCGGCCCAGGAGCCGAACTCGCCGTCGGTGTCCCGGGCGGCGAGCGTCAGCACCCGCTCGGCGCCCGCCGCGCGGGCGGTGCGGCGCCCCACCAGCTGGGCGATCGAGTCGTCCGACGCCCACGGCAGCCAGGAGCGCCACTGCCGCTCCAGCGCCGGGGCCAGCTCGTCCAGGGCGACCGCCCCGGCGCCGCCGCCGGCCGGCACCGGCCCGCGGTGCACCATCACCACCTCGGTCTCGTGCCGGTACCCGGCGGCCGCCAGCCCCGGCGCGAGCGCCAGCGCCGACGCGTCGTCGAACACCGAGATCCGCCGGTGCCCCAGGTGCCCGAGCACCTCCTCGGCCAGGCCCGCCACGTCGACCCCGCTCGGCGGGGCGTCCAGCACCAGCTGGTTGTGCTCGTGCGAGTAGGCGAACTCCCCGCTCAGCACCCCGAACCCGCCCGGCAGCTCCACCACCTCGGCGGCCTGCCGCCTGGCGAAGGCGCGGCGGAACTCCAGTGCGACCCGAAGGCTCTCCTCGACCATCCGGCCATCGTAGGGCGCTCGCGCCGCCCGGTTCGAGGGATGTGCCGCACCCGCCGGACGGGCAGAACCGATCGTGCGACACCCGAGCACGGTGACCGCCGCCCGGGTTGAGTCTCCCGCCGGGGGAGACGGCAGGGTGGCGGTCATGGATGACGACGGGCTGCCGACGGACGGGCTGCTGACCATCGGCGCGCTGGCACGGCGCACCGGGCTGACGGTGAAGACCATCAGGTACTACTCGGACACCGGCCTGGTGCCGTCCACCGACCGCACCGCGGCCGGCTACCGGCGCTACGGCGCCGAGGCCCTGGCCCGGCTCGAACTCGTGCGCACCCTGCGCGAGTTGGGCCTCGGGCTGGACGCGGTGCGGCGGGTCCTGGAGCGCGAGCAGAGCCTCGCCGAGGTGGCCCGGGCGCACGCCGACGCGCTGGACCTGCGGATCCGGACGCTGCGGCAGCAGCGGGCCGTGCTGCGCGCCGTCGCCGAACACGGAACCGACCCCGAGGAGACCGAGACGATGCACCGACTGGTACGGCTGACCGCCGACGAACGCCGCCGCCTGATCGAGGAGTTCCTCGACGACACCTTCGGCACCGCCGACGCCGACCCCGAACTCGTCGCGGTGCTGCGCGCGGCCGTCCCCGAACTGCCCGAGGACCCGAGCACCGACCAGGTCACCGCCTGGGCCGAACTCGCCGAGCTCACCCGCGACCGGGACTTCCGCGCCTCGCTCCGGCGGATGGCCGCCTACCAGGCCGAGCAGCGCGCCGAGGGCGACACCACCGGGCTGCACCACGAACTCACCGAACGCGTCCGGGAGGTGGTGGGCGCCGCACTCGCCGCCGGCACCGCCCCCGGCACCCCCGCCGCCGCCGACGCGGTCGCCGAACTGACCGCCCGCTACGCCGAGGTGTTCGGCCGCCCGGACGACGCCGCGCTGCGCGAGTGGATCCTGCGCCGCCTGGAGGTGGCCGCCGACCCCAGGGTCGAGCGCTACTGGGCGCTGCTGTCCCGGATCAACGGCTGGCCCGCCCCGCCCGAACTGGCGCCCGTCCTCGCCTGGTTCACGGCCGCGCTGCGCGCGGCCGGATAACCGGGTGCGGGGCGCCCTAGGCTGGTCCCATGGCTGACACCGCGCCCGCCGAGGGCGACTTCACCCCCCGGGAGCGGGAGCGCGGCCGCGCGCTGCGCCGCTCCCGGCTGCCGTGGGCGCTGGGCGGGCGGTCGGCCTCGCTCGCGCTGAGCGCCGTCCTCGGGTTCACGCCCGCCGGGGCGGGCCTGGTGGGCACCGTCGGCGGCTGGTTCGGCGGCAGCTGGGCGGCCGAGGTGCTGGCGGGCGCCGCGGCGCTGGTGCTGCTCGGGCGGGTGGTGACGCTGCCGTTCTCGGCCCGGGTGCGGGCGGTCTCCGCCCGGTACGGCCTGGTCACCCAGGGCTGGGGCGGCTGGGCGGTGGACGCGCTGCGCGGCACCGCTGTCGCGCTCGCGCTGTTCCTGCCGCTGGCGCTGGGCCTGTACGCGCTGATCGGCCGCTCGCCGAGCCACTGGTGGCTGCCCGCCGCGGCCGGGGCCGCGCTGCTGACCGTCGCGCTGTCCTTCCTGCACCCGCTGGTCTTCGAGCCGCTGTTCAACCGCTTCTCCCCGCTGTCCGACGGCGAACTGCGCACCGCCCTGCTGGAGTTGGCCCGCCGCGACGGCATCGCGGTGCGCGACGTGCTGGTCGCCGACGCCTCCCGCCGCACCACCGCGCTGAACGCGTACGTCTCCGGGTTCGGCCCGACCCGGCGGATCGTCGTCTACGACACGCTGCTGTCCACCGCCGAGCCGCGCGAGATCGAACTCGTCGCCGCCCACGAACTCGGCCACGTCAAGCACCGGGACGTCGCCACCGGCACCGTCCTCGGCGCCCTCGGCGCGGCCGTCGTCGTCCCCGTGCTGGCCGCGCTGCTCGCCTGGCGCCCGCTGCTGGACGCGGCCGGCGCCCCCGCCTCCCAGGACCCGCGTTCGCTGCCGCTGCTGGCCGCGCTCGCCGCCCTGCTCGGCGCGCTCAGCACCCCCGCCCAGTGCGCCGTCAGCCGCCGGATCGAGACCCGCGCCGACCGGCACGCCCTCGAACTGACCGGCGACGCGCGGCAGTTCATCGCCATGCAGCGCCGCCTCGCGGTCGCCAACGTCGCCGACCCGTACCCGCCCCGGGCCGTCGAGCTGCTGCTCGCCACCCACCCCAGTACCGGCCGCCGGATCGCCGCCGCCCGTGCCTGGCTCGCCATCCGGGAGGCCCGGTGACCCGCCCGCTGCTGATGCTCGACGTCGACGGCCCGCTCGCCCCGTACGTCGGCAGCCCCTACCGCCGCCCCGAGGGCTACCTCACCCACCGCGTCCCCGCGCGCAGTTGGCGCGAACGCCAGCGCGCCGAGGGCATCCGCAACCCCAGGCCGCTGCGGGTCTGGCTGCACCCCGAGCACGGGCCCGCGCTGCTCGCGCTGCCCTACGACCTCGTCTGGGCCACCACCTGGAAGGACGAGGCGAACGAGCACCTCGCGCCGCTCCTCGGCCTACCGGAACTCCCTTACGTGGACTGGCCGTCCATGCACCACGGCGACCCGGACGGGCTGCACTGGAAGACCCGCCACCTGGTGGCCTGGGCCGCCGGGCGGCCGTTCGCCTGGGTGGACGACGAGACAGCGCCGCGGGACGCCGCCTGGATCGCCGCCCACCACCCCGCCCCCGCGCTCACCCTGACCGTCGACCACCGGTACGGGCTGCGGCCGGCGGACTTCGCCGCGCTCACCGACTGGGCGGAGAGGAACCGGAGTTGATCGTCACCGCGCTCCACCGCCACCCCGTCAAGTCGCTGCTGGGCGAAGAGCTCTCCCGGGCCCGGATCGACGGGCGCGGCCTCGACGGCGACCGCCGGTACGCCCTGCTCGACCTCACCGACGGCCGGATCGCCAGTGCCAAGGAACCCCGCACCTGGCGCCGCCTGCTCACGCTGCGCGCGGCGAGCACGGCGGGCGGCGTGCGGATCACCGGGCCCGAGGGGAACGGACTCGACGACGCCGGGATCTCCGCGCTGCTCGGCCGGCCCGTCCGGCTGATCTCGCGACGGCCGGACGGCGCGGTGCTGCGCCGCTCGGTGCCCGAGCAGGTGCTCGCCGCCGGGATCGACGCCGAAGTCGAGTACACCGTCCAGGAGTTCGGCGGGGCGGCGGCACCCGGCAGCTTCTTCGACTTCGCCCCGCTGCACCTGGTCACCACCGCGAGCCTGGCCGGCGCCCCCGCCGCCCGCTACCGCCCCAACCTGGTGATCGACCACGACGGGCCGCCGTACGCCGAGAACGCCTGGATCGGCCGCGAGCTCGCGATCGGCCCGGAGCTGCGGCTGCGCGTCATCGCCGCCACCCCCCGCTGCGCGGTCCCCACCCTGGCGCACGGCGCCCTCCCGGCCGACCCGGAGGCCCTGCGCCGCCCCGCCCGGGAGAACCGCGTCCGCCCGCTCCCGGAGATGCCCCCGCTCCCGTGCCTGGGCGTGTACGCGCAGGTCCTCGCGCCGGGGACGGTCGGGGCGGGGGACGCGGTCACGCTCCTCCGGGGCGAGGGCGCCGGGGGCTGACGTCCGGTCAGCATGAACCGGGCGGCCGAGGGCACCCGAACCGGTACCAGCCGCCCGGCACTCCCGCCGGCGGGGCGATCGGCGAGGGGAGCGGAGCGTGTCCACCTTCTGGTCCGTCCTGCTCGTCGTGGCGGCCGCCGCGCTGGAGGTCCTCTCCAAGTGGAGCCGGTCCTCGTCCGGGAACGGGTTCTTCGCGCGGCGCAGGGCGCGCAGGCGCTCCTCGAGCCGGTAGCCGGCAGTCGGCCGCGCGGGTGGCGGGTGGGGGCACGGACGTTCCGCTTCGAAAGGACAGACCCGATGGGCAACCAGGTCATCTCTCCGCGCCGGGCGCTGCTGTGGCCGGTCTTCGTCTTCCTCGTCCTGTACGCCGTCTGGTTCGCCGTCTCGCTGGCCACCGGGCACTCGCCGGCCGCCGCGTTCTCCGCCCCGGCGCTCCTGCTGGCGCCGCTGATCGGCGTCCTGGTGGCGCGGTACTACCGGCTGCGCAGGCGCGTGGTCAGCGCCCGGCTCCGGGGAGCGCGGCCCGCAGGGCGCTGAGGAAGGCGTCGGTGGTGGCCGGGTCGCGGACCGCGATGCGGAGCCAGTCGGGGCCGAGGCCGGGGAAGGTGTCGCCCCGGCGGACGGCGTAGCCGGCTTCGCGCAGGCGGGTGCGGACGGCGGCGGCGCCGGCGAGGTGGACCAGGACGAAGGACGCGGCGGGGGTGCCGTGGACGCGGACGCCGGGAACGGCGGCGAGGCCGGCCAGCAGGTGGGCGCGGTGGGCGGCGGTGGTGCGCGCGGCGCGGTCGGCCTCGGCGAGGGCGGCGGGGCCGGAGCAGAGTTCGGCGGCGGCCAGGGCGGGCGTGGAGACCGGCCAGAGCGGCTGCGCGGCGGCGAGCGCGGAGACCAGCGGGGCCGGGGCGAGCAGGTAGCCGACCCGCAGGCCGGCCAGGCCCCAGGTCTTGGTGAGGCTGCGCAGCACGACCACGTCGCCGGGCAGGCCGCGGACGGCGGCCAGGCTCTGGGGCTCGCCGGGGTCGGTGTCCATGAAGGCCTCGTCGACGACCAGGGTGCGCCCGGGCCGGGCCAACTCGGCGAGGGCGGCGGCCGGGTGGAGGACTGAGGTGGGGTTGGTGGGGTTGCCGACCACCACCAGGTCGGCGTCCTCGGGGACCGCCCCGGGCGGCAGCCGGAAGCCCCGCTCCGGCGTGAGCAGGACGCGGTGGACGGTGTGCCCGGCGTCGCGCAGCGCCGCCTCGGGCTCGGTGAACTGGGGGTGCACGACCACCGCGCGGCGCGGCCGCAGGACGCGGGCGAGCAGCACGAACGCCTCGGCCGCGCCCGCGGTGAGCAGCACCTCGCCGACCGGCCGGCCGTGCCGGGCGGCGACGGCGGCGCGGGCCGCCGCGCCGTCGGGGTAGGCGGCGAGGTCGGTGAGCGTCGCGGCGAGGCGTTCGCGCAGCCAGGCCGGCGGGGTGCCGGTGCGGACGTTCACGGCGAGGTCGACCAGCCCGGCGGAGCGCACTTCGGCGTCGCCGTGATGGCGCAGATCGGGCTGCTGGTTCACCTGTTGTCCTCCTGGGGGCGGGGCCGGGGCCGGGGGCGGGGGCGGGACGGCGAGCGCCGCGGTGGCCGAGGCCGTGGCGGTGCGCGGGGCGAGCAGGCGTGCGCCGGGCCCGGCCGAGGCGAGCGCGGCGGCCTCGGCGACGCTGGGGGTGCCGACCGCGGCGGCGACCCGGGCGGAGCCGCCGGCCACCGGCACGGCGGCCAGCACGGCGGCCGGGTGACCGGACAGCGGGACGCCCAACTCCCGTGCCGCAGCGCACAGTCCGGGTTCGAACAGTTTGCTGTCGAGGGTGGCGACGCGGATCACGGCGGTGCGGTCGAGGCCGAGGGCGGCGAGGGCCGCGTCGGCGGCGCGCAGCAGTTCGGCGGCGGGGGTGCCGCGCCGCAGACCGAGGCCGAGCACGACCCGGGGGGCGCGCGCCGGGGGGTGGGGTGCGCCGTCCACGTGGTGCTCGGCCCTCCCCGTCCGTTCCGCTCGGTGCGGGCCCGCGCCGGTGCCGCCGCCGGGCCGTGGGAATCCCACCATGTCCGTCCGAGCCGGGTCAATCGGGACAGGTGTGAGAAGCGTCGCCCGGCTGGCCGAAAAGCGCTGGCGGGCCGGAGTTGCACAGCCAACCGTTCGCCTTTTCTTCATGTCGGGCGGCATTCGGCGGTCACGGACCCGGCCCTAGCGTTTCCGGCGCTCCACCACCCTTGTCCCGTACATTGCTTCTCCCCGGAGGACCTCCGCCATGTCCGTTCAGCTCGGCAGCCGCGCCAAGCGCCGCCTGACCGCGATCGGCAGCGCCGTCGCCCTGACCGCCGCCTCGCTCGGCCTGTGGGCCGCCACCGGCTCCACCGCGCAGGCCGCCGGCCTGCCCACCCCCGACCACGTGGTCGTCGTGGTGATGGAGAACCACGCGTACAGCCAGGTCATCGGCGGCTCCAGCGCCCCGTACCTGAACAACACGCTCAAGGCCGGCGGCGCCAACCTGACCCAGTCCTACGGTCTGACCCACCCGTCGGAGCCGAACTACTACATGCTGTTCTCCGGCTCCAACCAGGGCCGCACCGACGACAGCTGCGTCACCGTCGGCTCGAAGACCGCGCCCAACCTGGCCTCCGAGCTGATCGCCGCGGGCAAGAGCTGGGGCTCGTACAACGAGGGCCTGCCCAGCCAGGGCTCCACCGTCTGTTCCAACTCCAGCACCAAGTACGCGCAGAAGCACAACCCGTGGTTCGGCTTCTCCAACGTGCCGACCAACACCGCGTACACCATGGCGCAGTTCCCCACCGACTACACCAAGCTGCCGAAGGTCTCCTTCGTGGTGCCGAACCTGTGCAGCGACATGCACGACTGCTCGGTGAGCACCGGCGACACCTGGATCAAGAACAACCTCGGCGCGTACGCGACCTGGGCGCAGACCCACAACAGCATCCTCATCGTCACCTTCGACGAGGACAACAGCCTCTCCGGCAACCGGATCCCGACCCTGGTCTACGGCCAGCACGTCACCCCGGGCTCCAGCAGCGCCACCACCTACAACCACTACAACGTGCTGCGCACCCTGGAGGACCTGGCCGGCCTGAGCACCCACGCCGGCAACGCCGCCTCCGCCACCGACATCACCGGCATCTGGAACTGACGCCCGATGTACCTCGCGGACGCCCGCTCCACGAAGAGTGACCGCGCCGCGGACGCCGCCCCGGACCCGCGTCCGGGGCGGCGGGCCGCCGCCGTCCCCGGCACCGTGCTCGCGCTCGGCGCGGTCAGCCTGGTCACCGACGTCTCCTCCGAGATGGTCAGCGCGGTCCTGCCGCTGTACGTGGTCACCGCGCTGGGCCTGTCCCCGCTCGGCTTCGGCCTGCTCGACGGCATCAACAACGGTGTCGGCGCGCTGGTGCGGCTGCTCGGCGGCCACCTCGCCGACCGCGGCGGCCGCGGCCACAAACTGGTCGCCGGGCTCGGCTACGGCCTGTCGGCGCTGTGCAAACCGCTGCTGCTGCTCGTCCACACCCTGCCGCTGATCAGCGGCGTCCTGGCGGTGGACCGCACCGGCAAGGGCCTGCGCACCGCCCCGCGCGACGCGATGATCTCGCTGTCCACCGCCCCCGAGCACCGCGGCCGGGCGTTCGGCGTGCACCGCGCGATGGACACCACCGGCGCGCTGATCGGCCCGCTGCTGGCCTTCGCCGTGCTGCGGATCACCGACGACCGGGCCGAACGCGCCTCCTACGGCGCGGTGTTCACGGTCTCCGGCTGCGTCGCGGTGCTCGGCGTGCTGCTGCTGGTGCTGTTCGTCCCCGGCCGGATCACCCGGGCCGGCCTGCCGGTGACCGACCCGGCCGCGCCCAAGCCCACGCTGCGCGACGCGCTGGCGCTGCTGCGCAGGCCCGCGCTGCGCCGACTCACCCTGGCCGCCGTGCTGCTCGGCCTCACCACCGTCAGCGACTCCTTCCTGTACCTGCTGCTGCAGCGCGAACTCGACCTGCCCGCGCACCTGTTCCCGCTGCTGCCGCTGGGCACCGCCGCGGTGTTCCTGCTGCTGGCCGTCCCGCTCGGCCTGCTCGCCGACCGGATCGGCCGCCGCACCCTGTTCCTGCTCGGCCACGCCGTCCTGCTGGGCGGCTACGCCGTCGTGCTGTCCCCGCTGCACGGCGCGGTCGCCGCGGCAGCGGTCCTGCTGCTGCACGGCACCTTCTACGCCGCCACCGACGGCGTGCTGGCCGCCGCCACCGCCGCCACCGTCCCCGACGGGCAGCAGGGCGCCGGCCAGGCCCTGGTCGGCACCGGGCAGGCGCTGGCCCGCTTCACCTGCTCGCTGGCCTTCGGCGCCGCCTGGTCGCTCTGGGGCCCCCGCCCCGCGCTCGCCGTCACCGCGGCGGCGCTGGCCGCGACCGCCCTCGCCGCGACCCTCCTGCTGCGCCCCGCGACCCCCGCCGCCACCCGCTGAACACCCGCCCGGAGGGCCTCCCCATGACCGCTCCCGCCACCGTCGACCCCGTCCCCGCCGAGGCGCCCGCGCCCGGGCCGGAGGACCCCTCCCCGCTGCGCCGCAAACTCCTCGTGCTGCTGGTCGCGGTGCTGCTGCTGGCCGGTGTCGGCATCGGCGCCGTCCGGTACGCCGCGGACCGCGCCGACCGGCGCGACCAGGAGCAGGCGGGCGGGCCGCCGGTGCACGAGGGCACGCTCTCGCTCGACGCCGCGGGCGGCCGCCGACTGCTGGTGCGCAACCTGGCCTGGGGCCCGCACCGCGACGAGATCGCCGCGGTGCCCGCCGACGACCCGGACGGCCCGCGCACCGCGTCCGGTGTCACGTGCCTGCGCTTCCACGCCGCCGCGGGCACCGGCATCTGCCTGCAGGCCGAGCACGGCGCCCTGGACGACACCTACCACGCCTCGGTGCTGGACGCCTCGCTGCACGAGGTCCGGCGCTTCCCCGCGCCGGGCATCCCGACCCGGGCCCGGGTCTCGCCGTCCGGGCACCTGGTCGGCTGGACGGTGTTCGTCAGCGGCGACTCGTACGCGGGCACGAACTTCTCCACCCGCACCGCGATCGTCGACACCCGCAGCTGGCAGTTCCACGACAACCTGGAGAACTTCCAACTGGTCGAGGACGGGCACCCGGTGCAGGCCTCCGACGTCAACGTCTGGGGCGTCACCTTCGCCGACGACGACGCCTTCTACGCGACGGTCGCCACCGGCGGCCGGACCCACCTGGTCAAGGGCGACCTCGCCGCCCGCACCCTCACCACCCTGCACCAGAACGTCGAGTGCCCCTCGCTCTCGCCCGACGGCACCCGCGTCGCCTACAAGAAGCGGGTGGAGGGCGTCGACCCGGCCGCGCCCTGGCGGCTGTACGTGCTGGACCTGGCCACCATGACCGAGACCGCGACCGCCGAGCAGCGCGACATCGACGACCAGGCGCTGTGGTCCGACGACCGCACCCTGCTGTACTCGATGCCCGGCGACTACGGCTCCGACCTGTGGACCGTCCCCGCCGACGGCACCGGCACCCCCGCCGTCCTGACCCGCTCCGCGGTCGCCCCCGCCTACCTGGGCTGACAGCGGGCCGTGCCGGGAGTGTCGTCCCTGCCCGAACAACAGCCGGGGGGACGGAAGATGAAGGACGACCGGGCGGGTCAGCTGCCCCACCGCGCGCCGCTGCGCTGGACGCTGTACGCGCTGCTGACGCTGTACGGCGGCTGTCTCCTGAGCGGCCTCCAGGCCTGGTGGCTCGGCCGGTCGCCGGGGTTCGAGGGGATGGTGTGCGCGGCCTGGACGATCACCCTGGGCACGGTCGTCACGCTCGGCTTCCGCACCCGGCGCGGCCACGTCGCGGGCTGGATCGCCCTCCTGCTGACCTTCGGGCTCGGCCTCGTCGGTTCCGACGCGGTCCGCTCCACCATCCTGGAGCGGCACGGGGAACGGGCCGCAGCGGTGGTCACCGAGGTCCGCGCCGACGACCACCGGGCGGCGGACTCGTCCTGCCTGCTGCGCACCGACGACGGCCGGGACGTCCCCCGGGAGCTCGCCCCCTGCGAGCGGTTCGAGGTCGGCGACCGCCTCGACGTCACCTACGACCCGGACGGCCGGCAGAACCCGGTCGTGGGCGTCCCGGACCCCACCGGCACCCTGGGCTGGTCCGCGGGCCTGCTCGCCGCGCTCACCCTGCTGGTCCTCTCGCTCCCGCTGTGGGCGGGCCGCGGGCCCCGGGTGAGGTTCACGAGGGACGGCCTGGTGCGGGCGTACCGGTACGAACAGCTGCGGTGACGTCCGAGGGCCCGGCCCCGGGCGGCTGACCGGCCGTCAGCTACGGCTGGCGCGCCAGCGTTCCATCAGCAGGGGCAGTTCCGCCCGCAGGAAGCCGAAGAAGTCCAGCGACTCGGCGAGCCGTCGCCCGGCCGGGGTGTCCGGGCCGAGTGCCTCGATGCCCTCGGTCAGGCCGGTCTCCCAGCGGGCCAGGGTGCGGTCCCGGCTGGCGGTGAGCTCGTACCAGACGTGGTCGTGGACGCGGTAGCGGTCGCGGCGCGAGCCGGGTTCGCGTTCCCGGCCGACCAGGCCGACGGGCACCAGGTAGCGGACCGCGCCGGAGACCGCGGCGGGGGAGACCTGGAGCAGCTCGCCGAGCTCGGCGGAGGTCAGCCGCCCGGAGTCGGAGGTCAGCAGGGCGGTGAACACCCGGGCGGGCATCCGCGGGAACCCGGCGTCCACCAGCACGGCGGCGAACCGCTCCACGAACTCGCCCACCACCGCCGGGTCCCGCCGCCCGGTCCCGTCCGCCTCGCCCACGCCGTCCGCCTTCCTCTGCCGCCCCTTGACACCGCGAAGATCCAGAGCTTTCAGTAACTTCACGAATCTGTGAAACCAGAGTAGCTTCGATCCCATGACAACCGCCATCTCGGTGTCCGGCCTGGTCAAGACCTTCGGCCGCACCCGCGCCCTGGACGGCTTGGACCTCACGGTCGAGCAGGGCGAGGTCCACGGGTTCCTGGGGCCCAACGGCTCCGGCAAGTCCACCACCATCCGCGTCCTGCTCGGCCTGCTGCGCGCCGACTCCGGCAGCGCCGTCCTGCTCGGCGGCGACCCCTGGCGGGACGCGGTGCCGCTGCACCGCCGACTCGCCTACGTCCCCGGCGACGTGACGCTGTGGCGCAACCTCTCCGGCGGGGAGGCCATCGACCTGCTCGGCCGGCTGCGCGGCGGACTGGATCCGGCCCGCCGGACGGCGCTGCTGGAGCGCTTCGAACTCGACCCGACCAAGAAGGGCCGCGCCTACTCCAAGGGCAACCGGCAGAAGGTCGCCCTGGTCGCCGCGTTCGCCTCCGACGTCGACCTGCTGATCCTGGACGAGCCGACCTCCGGACTGGACCCGCTGATGGAGGAGGTGTTCCGCGAGTGCGTCGCCGAGGCCCGCGACCGGGGCGCCACCGTGCTGCTCTCCAGCCACATCCTGTCCGAGGTGGAGGCCCTCTGCGACCGGGTCTCGATCATCCGGGCCGGCCGCACCGTGGAGACCGGCACCCTCGCCGACCTGCGGCACCTCACCCGCACCTCGATCGACGCCGAACTCGCCGGCCCCCCGCCCCGCCCCGGCTACGTCCACGACCTGGCCGTCGACGGGCACCGGCTGCGCTGCCAGGTCGACACCGACCGGCTCGGCGACCTGCTCACCGAACTGAACACCGTGGGCGTGCGCACCCTGGCCAGCCGCCCGCCCACCCTGGAGGAGCTCTTCCTCCGGCACTACGCGAGCGACGCCGGCGGCACCACCGACCCCGGCGGCACCACCGACCCCGGCGGCGCCACCGGCCCCGGCACCGGCGAGCCGTCGGCGGCGGTCGCCCGATGAGCGGCCAGGCCCTGGGCGCCCCGGGGGTCTCCGCCGCCGAGCCCGCCACCGGCCGCCACGACCTCGCCGGCACCGGCGTCCTCTACCGCCTCGCCCTGCGCCGCGACCGGATCGCCCTGCCGGTGTGGCTCTACGTCGGCACCGGCATGGTCGCCTCCACCGTCTTCTCCTTCCGGAAGTTGTACGGCGACGCGGCCTCCCGGCGGACGTTCGCGGCCGGCGTCGACGGCAACGGCTCGCTGCGCGCCCTGTACGGCCCGATCTTCGACGGCTCCACCACCGGCGGGCTGACCGCGTGGCGGATGGGCGTGTTCGGGGCGGTGCTGGCCGCGCTGATGTCGACGCTGCTGGTCGTCCGGCACACCCGCGCCGAGGAGGAGGACGGCCGCCTGGAGCTGATCGGCGCGGGCGCCGTCGGCCGCCGGGCCCCGCTGACCGCCGCCCTCGCCGCCGCGCTCACCGCGAACGCGGCGCTGGCCGCACTGGTCGCGGCCACCCTGCTGGCGGCCGGTCAGGACGCCGCGGGCGCACTCGCGTTCGGCCTCGCGCTCGGCACCGCGGGCCTGTTCTTCGCCGCGCTGGCCGCCGTCACCGCCCAGCTCGCCGAGACCGGTCGGGCCGCCAACGGCCTGGCGGGCGCGGCGATCGGCGCCGCCTTCGTGCTGCGCGCGATCGGCGACTCGGGCACCGGCGCCGGCTGGGTCGGCTGGCTGTCCCCGCTCGGCTGGTCCGAGCAGGTCCGGGCGTTCGCCGGGAACCGCTGGTGGGTGCTGCTGCCGCCGCTGGCCGGCGCCGCCCTGCTCACCGCGCTGGCCCGGGCCCTGGTCGGCCGCCGCGACCTGGGCGCCGGTCTGCTCCCGCAGCGCCCCGGCCCGGCCGCCGCCGCACCCGGCCTGGCGAGCGCCGCCGCGCTGGCCCGCCGCCTGCAGCGCGGCCCGCTGCTCGGCTGGACGCTGGCCCTCGCGGCCGGCGGCGCGGTGTTCGGCGGCGTCGCCAAGGGCGTGGTCGACCTGATCGGCGACAACCGGCAGATGGCCGAAGTCCTGGCCCGGATGGGCGGGCAGCAGGGCGTGCTGGACGCCTACCTGTCCAGCATCGCGGGCGTGTTCGGCATGGTCGCCGCCGCGTACGCCGTCCAGGCGGTGCTGCGGATGCGCGCCGAGGAGGTCTCCGGCCGGGCCGAACCCGTCCTGGCGGGCGCGGTCTCCCGGTCGCGCTGGGCCGCCGGGCACCTGCTCTTCCCGCTGCTCGGCACCGCCCTGCCGCTGGCCGCCGCGGGCGTCACGGCGGGCCTGGCCGAGGGCCTGGCGCTGGGCGGGGGCACCGGGACGGCGGTCGGCCGGATGCTGGGCGCGACGCTCGTCCAGCTCCCGGCGGTCTGGCTGACCGCGGCCGTCGCCCTCGCCGCGTACGCCCTGCTGCCGCGCCGGGCGGCGGCCGGCTGGACCGGGTTCGGCGTGTTCGTGCTGGTCTCCTGGCTCGGACCGGTCCTGCGGCTCCCGCAGGGCGTCCTCGACCTCTCGCCGTTCAGCCACCTCCCGCACCTGCCCGGCGGGCGGTTCGACGCGGCCCCGCTGCTGTGGATCACCGCCCTGACCGCCCTGACCTCGGCCGCCGCGCTGGCCGGCCTGCGCCGCCGCGACCTGGGCTGAACCCGGCCCGGACGCCGGGCGGCGGCGGGCCCCCCGGCCCGCCGCCGCCCGGAACGGCCCGCGGCTACTTGTAGATCCGCAGCACCCGGCCGATGGAGCGCACGTGCCCGAGGGTGCGCAGTTCGTCGAGCGCGCCGTTCAGCGCCCGCTCGGTCGCGGGGAAAGTGACGAAGACGACCCGCGCCTGCGACTCCGAACCGTCCTGGTCCACCTTCTGGATCGAGACGCCGTGCCGCCCGAACACCCCGGTCACCTCGGACAGGACGCCGGGCGCCTCCTCGACCTCGGTCCGGACGTAGAACGAGTACTCCAGGTCCTCCTTCGGCCGGATGGCGGCCGGCGCGCCCACCGGGACCTTGCGGTGCGTGCCGCGCCGCAGGTGGTCGGCGGCGGCTATGACGTCGCCGAGGACGGAGGAGGCCGACGGGCGGGGGCCCGCGCCGCGCCCGTAGAACATCAGCTCGCCGGCGGCGGTGGTGTTCACGAACACCGCGTTGAAGCTCCCCCGGACGGTGGCCAGCGGGTGGTCGCGCTCGACCAGGGCGGGGAAGACCTGCACGCCCACCTGCCCGGCGCCGTCGCCGTCCGCCGGGAAGCGGTCGGCGACCGCCAGCAGCTTGATCACGTAGTCGAACTGCGCGGCCAGCTCGAAGTCCACCCGGTCGAGGTCGACGATGCCCTCGCGCGGCACGTCGTCGGCGGCCACCGACTGGTTGAACGCCAGCGAGGCCAGGATGGCCAGCTTGGACGCCGCGTCGGCGCCGGTCACGTCGGCCGTCGGGTCGGGCTCGGCGTACCCCAGGTCCTGGGCGGCGGCCAGCACCTCGTCGAAGGCCAGGTTCTCGCCCATCATCCGGGTGAGGATGTAGTTGGTGGTGCCGTTGACGATGCCGGCGACCCGGGTGATCTCCTCGCCGGCCAGCGACTCGCGGATCGGGCGCAGGATCGGGACCGCGGCGACCGCGGCGGCCTCGAAGAAGAAGTCGACGCCGCCCCGGTCCGCCGCCGCGTACAGCTCGGGGCCGGCCGCCGCGACCAGCTCCTTGTTGGCGGTGACGACCGGCTTGCCGGCCTCCAGGGCGGCCAGGATCAGCTCGCGGGCCGGGGCGACGCCGCCGATCAGCTCGACGACGACGTCGATGTCATCGGCTTTGACGACGTCGTACGGGTCACCCGTGAACAGCTCCGCGGGGACGCCCACCGACCGGGCCCTGCCCGGATCGCGGACCGCGATCCGGGCGAGCTCCAGGGAAATTCCCGTCACGTCCTCGACCGCGGCGAGCCGCTCCACGAGCAATTCGACGAATGCCTCCCCGACAGTTCCACACCCCAGCAGACCCACCCTGACTACATTTCCCATGGCGGACACCATACACACCTGCGATCTTTCACTAAACGGAATGCCGGCGACTTCTCAGAGTCCGAGACGAATGGCCGCCCCGGGCCGCCGGAGGAACAAAGCGCGGAAAGCGGCACCGGGCCCGGTCACGCCGTCCGCGGCGACGCCCCCGCCGGCGCCGGGAGGTTCGGCAGGTGGGTCCCGAAGCTCCTGCGGTAGTACACCAGCGGCGGCTCGCTGCCGGACAGCTCCGCCGACTCCACCCGGCCCAGGACGATCACGTGGTCGCCGCCGTCGACCAGGTCGACCGCGGCGGCGGCGATCCAGGCCGGCGCCCGCAGGATCCGCGGCAGGCCGCGGTCCGGCCGCCACTCCACCCCGGCGAACTTGTCGGCCGCCGCCTTGGCCGCGAACGACATTGCCAGCGCGGCCTGTTCGGCCCCGAGAACGTTGAGGCCGAAGCCGCCGCAGGCGCGGATCGCCTCCAGCGTGCGCGAGCGCCGGTCCAGCGCCACCAGCACCATCGGCGGATCGACCGACAGCGAGGAGAACGCGCTGACGGTCGCCCCGGACGGCCTCCCGTCGGAGCCGGTCGCGGTCACCACCGACACCGGGGTGGCCACCCGCGCCATGACCTCCTTGAACGCGCCCCGCACCTCGGACCCGGCGGTCCCCGCCGCGGCCGACTTTCCGAAACCCATGAGCAAACCCCCGTATTTCACAGTCCAGCGGATCAGCTTTCCGAGACGAAACTCCGGTCTCCCGGATCCATTTCCAGGGAGAATCCGAGCCCGGGGAGCTCCCCGGCGAACCAGGTGGCGATCAGCGCCCGGTATTCGGGCGAGCCGAAAACGTCGGAAAGCGCCTCGTCGACCGCCCGCCGGAGTTCCCCGTCCTCCTTCCGCAACAGGAATCCGTAGTCCTCGCCGCCGAGCCGCACGTCCAGCATCCGGACGTCGGCGCGGGCCTCGCCGGCCAGCAGCGAGCGGAGGATCACCTCGTCCGCCACCATCGCGTCGATCCCGTCGTCGGCCAGGAACGCGTCGCGGGCGGCGCCGATCGACGGCACTCCGGTGAAGGCGTACCCGAACCCCGGGTCCGGCTCGGCCTCCAGCGCGGCCTGGCTGGTCGAGCCCTGGATGCCGACCACCCGCAGGTCGCGCGGGCCCGGGTCGCCCTTCAGCGCGATCCGGTGCGAGGTGCGGAAGATCGGCCGGCTGAAGGCGAAGCGCCGCCGCCGCTCGTCCGTGATGGTGGTCGACCCGCACTCCAGGTCGATCCGGCCCGCGTCGAGCAGGCCCTCCCGGGTGGTCGAGGTGACCTCGACCGCCTCGATCGGCGGCACCCGGTCGGCGCCGCCGTGGATCCGGGCGAGGACCAGGCCCGCCAGGTCCACCGAGTAGCCGATCGGCCGGAACCCGGCGGTCGGCGAGTAGGAGAACGGCGGAGTGTTCCGTTGGAACCCGATCCGGATGCCTGCGCCGGTGAGACTAGCGAACACCGTTTTCCCCTTCGTCCGTCGAGCCGGCAGAGCGTCCCGGCAGGCCGCCCGCCAGGGCGAGCAGCGGTCCGGGACGGGTGAGCAGGTACATGTGGCCGCCGTCCACCGTGCGGTGGGTGAACCGGCCGGTGGTCAGCGCCGCCCAGCCCGCCGGCGCGTCCGGCGGCACCAGGTGGTCCCCGGCGGCCGTGACGCAGTGCAGGTCGAGCGGGAGCGGGCGCGGCACGAACGACGGGAACTCCCGCGCCATCCAGGCGAGATCGGCCGCCAGCGTCCCGGCGTGGAACTCGTCGAGCTCCCCCGGCGCGGCCTCGGCCGGGCCGGGGATCCCGGCGGGGGAGTACGGCGGCGGCGCCTGCGCCGACACCACCACCGAGGCCCGCCGCCGGTACACCGTCCAGAGGGAGTCGGCCACCATCCAGGCGAGGGCCGCGCCCATGCTGTGGCCGAGCAGGACCAGCTCCTCGTGGGGCAACTCCTCGATCTCCCGGGCGAGTTCGAGGGCGAGCAGGTCCAGCGGGTCGGTGAGCGGCTCGGCGATCCGGTCCTCGCGGCCCTTGAGCTGGACCAGGACCAGGTCGGTGTGCGCGGCCAGGGCCGGCGCCCAGCCCCGGTAGGCGGACATGCCCCCGCCGGCGTGGTGGAAGCAGACCGTCGCGCGCGGGTGCCCCGCGGCGTGCGTGCGCAGCAGCCGCGAGCGGCCCGGCCGGTCCGTCATGCGCCGGAGCCGATCCGCGCCCGGTCGCGGCCCGGCAGCACGACCTCCCGCAGCCCGGTGCGGTAGCGGTCGGCGAGCTCTCGGTACTCGGCCGCGGTCTCGTCGAGCACCGCGACGTCGCTGTCGCTGAGCGTCATGAGGACGCTCGCCGGGTTGCCGGCGATCAGGCTGCGCGGGCCGTACCGCGGCCCGGCGCTGAGCACCACACCCGCCGACACGCGCGAACTCTCCCCGACCGAGACGCCGTTGAGCACGATCGCGCCGATCCCCACCACCGTGCCGGAGCCGATGGCGCAGCCGTGCAGCAGCGCGCCGTGCGCCACGGTGACGTCGGTGCCCAGCACCAGCGGGTGGTCGGGGTCGGAGTGCAGCATCGCGTGGTCCTGCACGTTCGACCCCCGGCCGATCCGGACCGGGCCCTTGTCGCCCCGGACGGTCACCCCGGGCCAGAGGCTGACGTCCGCGTCGATCTCGACGTCGCCGATCACCACCACGTCGTCGAAGGCGTAGACGCTCGGGTGGATCCTCGGCCGGACGCCGTGGAAGCTGTACGTCCGCACGGTTCAGACCTCCTGCGGGATCAGGGTGGCGAGGCGGGCCAGGCTGCCCAGCACCTCGTCCTTGGGCAGGCCGAAGTCGACCAGGCAGGCGACCTCGTCGACGCCCATCGCCCGGAAGTCCTCCAGCACGGTGCGCGCGCTCGCGGTGTCGCCGATCAGCGAACTGGTGGAGACGTAGCGCTGGAACACCATCTCCACGAAGGCGTCCCGGTCGTCGCCGAGGTTCAGCAGGGTGTCCGACTTGTCCTTCAGCTCGGCCTGGCCGGAGGTGGCGTGCTGGCCGACGAACGAACCCAGGTACTCGGTCATGGCGGGCCGCACCAGTTCCACCGCCCGGGCCCGGTCGGTGCCGACGTAGGTGTGCAGCATCAGCGAGACCACCCCCTGCGCGGGGTCGAGGCCGGCCCCGGCGCGGGCCGCCCGGTAGACCTCGATCCGCCTGCGCAGCTCCGGCGGGCCGAAGTTGATCAGCGCGGAGAGCACGTTGAGGCCGTTCTCCCCGGCGAACCGCCAGGCGTCCTCGTTCTTCGAGGTGGTCAGCCAGACGGGCAGCTCCGGCTGGACCGGCCGGGGGAAGGTGAGGATCTCGTGGGTCTCGCCCAGCGGGTCCCGCCGTTCCAGGGGGGTGCCGCGCCACAGGCCCTGCAACTGCTCGCGGGCCTCGTTGAGCAGCAGCGACCTCTTCTCGTACCCCTCGGGGTTGAGCACGAAGTCACGGGCGTGCCAGCCGGGTGCCAGCGCGAGGTCGACCCGGCCGCCGGAGAGGTTGTCGACCAGCGCCCACTCCTCGGCGGCGCGCAGCACGTCGTGCAGCGGCAGGTTGACGCTGCCCGCCCGGATGCGCACCCGCTCGGTGACGGCCGCCAGCGCGGCGCCGAGCACGGCCGGGTTGGGGTACGCGCCGCCGACCTCGGTGAAGTGCCGCTCGGGCGTCCAGATCGCGGTGAATCCCGCCCGGTCGATGTACCGGGAGACGTCCAGCAGCAGGTCGTAGGGGTCGGTGCCGCCGGCCAGCCCGGAGAAGAAGATCACCCCGAGGTCGGGCACCGCCGACCGGGCCCCGGTGGCCTGCGCCGGGGCGGCCTGCGCCGGGGCGGGGGAGCCGGACCTGAGCCGGGCCTTCAGCCCGGCCAGCCGGTCGGCGTCCAGGAACGTGCTGTCAGACATGGGCCGGCTCCTCGATGAGCATGGCGGTGATCACGGCGGAGGTCTCGGAGACCGAGCTGTTCTCGTAGAAGTCCCGTACGGAGAGGTCCAGTCCGAAGGTCTCGCGGAGCTTGTTGATGAGCTGGATGGCCATCAGCGAGTTCCCGCCGAGCTCGAAGAAGCCGAGGTCGGCGGAGGTGGCGGAGCCGCCGAGGAAGGTCCCGAAGATCTGCCCGACGATGTTCCGGACCTCCTCGTCGGCCCCGTCGGCGCCACCGTCCCCCGCCCCGGCCGGCTCGGCGGCCGGCACGGTGACCGGTGCCGCGGTGGGCTCGGCGGCGGGCTCGGCGACGGGTGCGGCGGCCGGTGCCGCGGCGGTGGTCGCGGGCTCCACCCAGTGGATCCGCTTCTCGAACGCGTACGTGGGCAGCGCGGTCATCCGCCGGGCCGCGGTGTGGTCCGAGATGTCCACCCGCGGATCGGTGGCCCAGCCGAGCGCGAGCGCGTCGGCGAAGGACTCGGCCTCGGTCTCCGGCTCGCCGAGGGTCTGCGCCAGCACCGGGGCGGGCGCGCCGGCGGCGGCGAAGCCGCCGCGCACCAGGTTGCTCATCGACCGCCCGGCGCCGATCTCGACGAACCGGGTGACGCCCGCCTCCCGGAGGGTGTCCACCGACCCGCCGAACTCGACCCGGCGCACCAGGTGCTCCGCCCAGTAGCGCGGGTTGCGCGCCTCGTACTCGGAGAGCACCCGGCCGGTGATGTTGGAGACCACCGGGATCCTCGGCGCGTGCAGCTCGCGGGTGGTCAGGAAGGCCAGGAACTCCTCGACGGCGCCCTGCATGAGCGGCGAGTGGAAGGCGTGGGAGGTCGTCAGGCGCTGGTGCACCACCCCGGCCTCGGCGGCCAGGGCGGCGGCCCGCTCGACGGCCGCGCTGCTGCCGGAAAGGACCTGCTGCCGGGGCGAGTTGACCGCGGCGACGACCAGCGAGCCGTCGGCGATCAGCTCGGCGAACGGGGCCGGGTCGGAGACCGCGAGCATGGCCCCTGCGGGGCAGGCGGCCATCGCCCGGGCCCGGACGGCGACCAGTTCCGCGGCCGTGGCCAGGTCGAAGACGCCGGCGACGGCCGCGGCGACGACCTCCCCGAGGCTGTGCCCGAACAGGTAGGCCGGGGTGACCCCGGCGTCCAGCAGGGTCTGTGCCAGGGCGTACTCGACCGCGAACAGCAGCGGCTGCGCCACCTCGGTGTCGGCGGTGTCCCGCTCCCCGCCGCCCTCCAGCAGGGCCCGCAGGTCGAACCCGGTGTGCGCGCCCACCGCCGCGCCCGCCTCGGCCAGGCGGCGGGCGAAGGCGGCGTTCCCGGCGGCGAGCCCGGCGCCCATGGCGGGGCGCTGGGTGCCCTGGCCGGCGAAGACGAAGGCGATCGCGTCCGAGCCGGTCCCGACGCTGGTGTGGTACCGCTCGGCCTTGAGCCGGGCCACCGCCTCGGCGGGGTGCGCGGCGGCCAGGGCGGCCCGGTGGGGGTGCCGGGTGCGTCCCTCGTGCAGGGTGTGCGCGTACTCGGCCAGCACGGCGTCGGGGTCGGCGGCGAGCCGGGCGGCGAGTGCGGCCGCCTGGCCGCGCAGCGCGGCCGTGGAGCGGGCCGAGAAGGCCAGGACGCTCGGCCGGCCGTCCGTGGCGTCCGGCGCGGGGCCGGTCGCCTCGGGCCGGTGGCTGCGCAGCAGCACGTGCCCGTTGGTGCCGCCCATGCCGAAGGCGCTCACCCCGGCCCACTGGGTGGCCTCGCGGTCGAGCTCCAGGCCCTCGGTGGTCACGAAGTAGCGCGAACCGTCGAGTTCCAGCGCCGGGTTGACCTCGTGGACGTTCACCGTCGGCGGCACGAACCCGCGTTCGAGCACCAGTGCGGCCTTGATCAGCCCGACGATGCCGGCGGCGATGTTGAGGTGCCCGAAGTTGCCCTTCAGCGAGCCGATGCCGCAGGGCGCGCCGGTGGTGCCGTAGGCCTGCTTGATCGCCTCGATCTCGATCGGGTCGCCGAGCGCGGTGCCGGTGCCGTGCGCCTCCAGGTAGCCGACGTCGGCCGGGTCGGCGCCGGAGATCTCCAGCGCCTCGCGCAGCACCGCCACCTGTCCGGAGACGCTGGGCGCGGTGAAGCTCACCTTCTGCGCGCCGTCGTTGTTCACCGCCGACCCGGCGATCACGGCGTGCACCCGGTCGCCGTCGGCGACCGCGTCGGCGAGCCGCTTCAGCAGCACCAGGCCGAGCCCGTTGGTGAACAGCGTGCCGTTGGCCCGGGCGTCGAACGGCCGGCAGACCCCGTCCGGCGAGAGCACCCCGCCGACCTGGTACCGGTAGCCGGCCTCCTGCGGCACGCGCACGTACACGGCGCCCGCGATCGCGGCGTCGCACTCGTTCAGCAGCAGGCTCTGGACGGCGGCGTGGACGGCGACCAGGCCGGTCGAGCAGGCGGTCTGCACGTTGACGCTGGGGCCGCGCAGGTTCAGCTTGTACGAGATCCGGGTGGCGAGGAAGTCCTTGTCGTTGCCGTGCCGGACGACCATCTCGCCCAGCGAGTCCATCAGGTCCGGGCGCTGGAGCGGGCCGGTCACGTAGGTGCTCATGCCGGATCCGGCGAACACGCCGATCCGCTGGGCGGTGCGCTGCGGATCGATGTTGGCGCGCTCCAGCAGCGCCACCGACTTCTCCAGCATCAGGCGCTGCTGGACGTCGAGGATGTCCGCCTCGCGCTCCGAGTAGCCGAAGTACCCGGAGTCGAACTCCGCCACGCCCTCCAGCACTCCGGCCCGCTTGACGTAGTCGGGGCGCGAGCGCTGCGCGGCGGGCACACCGGCCGCCGCGACCTGCTCGTCGGTCAGGTCGGAGACGGCCGTGCGGCCCTCGACCAGCCGGGCCCAGAACTCGTCCACGTCGGCGGCCTGCGGCAGCCGGCACTCCATCGCGACGATCGCGATCAGGTCGTCATCGTTTTGCATGTTCATCCCAAGTCCGGTGTCGAAAGACCCCGGCTGCGGCGGGTTCGCCGGGCCGTCAGGACGCGCTTGCGGGAGGCCGCGCCGGTGGTGGGAACGGCGTTCCCCGGCCCCCGGCCTCCCGGTTCGTTCAACAGTTGTTCGAGGAAGGAGAGCTGGGCGTTGAAGGAGGCGTGCTCGAAGAGCCGCACCAGCGGAAAGGCGACACCGAATTCCGCCTGGACCTGCGAGTGCAGGACGACGATCGTCAGCGAAGTGCCGGACGCGTCGAAGAAGGTGATGTCGCGGTCGGCGAGCCGGCCCGCGCCGCCGCCGGTCACCGACCGCCAGATGGCGGCCAGCCGGTCGGCGATCGCCCGGGAGCCCGCGGGCGCGGCCGCCCGGCGCCCGCGCTCCCGCAGGTGCTCGGCCGCGACCGCGGTGAGCGCCCTGCGGTCGACCTTCCCGTTGGGGAGCTTCGGCAGCGCCGGCAGGTAGACGAAGGCGGACGGCACCATGACGCTCATCAGCCGTTCGCCCAGGTGGGCCCGGAGCTGCGGCTCGGCCTCGGCCGCGCCCTCCAGCACGGCCACGATGACCTTGGTGAAGCGGTCCTCCTGGGCGCAGACGAAAGCCTCCCGGACGCTCGGGTGGGCCTGGATCGCCGCCCGGACCTCCTGCAGTTCGATCCGCACGCCGGCGATCTTGACCTGCTCGTCGGCCCGGCCCAGGATCTCCAGCTCCCCGTCGGCCGCGCGGCGACCGCGGTCACCGGTCGGGTAGGCGCTGAGCCGTTCCCCGTCCACCTCGATCGCGACGAAGGGCGCGACGATCCGGCCGTCCACCAGGTACCCGTGCGAGGGGTGCTCGGCCGCGATGTGGATCTCGCCCACCGCGCCCGGGCCGCACACCCGGCGCTGCTCGTCCAGTACGAAGCTGCGGGAGCCGGGCAGGTTCCGGCCGACCGGCTGGACGCCGGGCCGGGGGTCCGCGGGGACGCGGTGGAAGTGCTGGGCGAGCGTGGTCTCGGTCGGGCCGTAGAGGTTGACCACCTCGCAGCCCGGGAAGTACTCCCGCCACCGGCGCACCAGCTCGGAATCCAGCGGTTCGCCCGCGAAGAACGCGTGCCGGACGGAGGGGACGGGCGCGGCGCCGGCCGCCGCGGCGGTCCACACCTTGCCGAGCGAGGGCACCAGGTGGAGCGCGGTGATCCGCTCCCCGCGCAGGAAGTCCAGGGCCCCCGCGGCGTCCAGGTGCAACTGGTCCGGGACGCACAGGGTGGCGCCGGAGACCAGCGGGGTCAGCGCGTCGCGGAACCACACGTCGAAGGAGAGGTTGGTGAGGTGGGCGAACCGGTCCCCCGGCCCCACCCCGAACTCCTCGGACTGCCAGCGCAGGAACGACGACAGCCCCGTGTGGCTGCCGACGATGGCCTTCGGCGTGCCGGTGGAACCGGAGGTGAAGGCGACGTAGGCGTGGTCCCGGTCGTGCAGGGCCGGTGCGGGAGCGGCCCCGGGCCGCAGCGAGCAGCGGATGCGCGGGGCGTCCGTGCAGTCCGCGACCGCCCGGACCGGGCCGGTGCCGAGCATGGTCTCCCGGCGCACCGCGGGCAGCGCCTCGTCGATCAGCATGACCGCCGCTCCGGACATCCAGGTGCCGAGGACGGCGGCGACCACCGCGGCGCTGCGGCGGCCGATGATTCCGACCACGTCGCCGTTTCCGACGCCCAGGCTCCGGAGTTCCGAAGCCACTCCCGTGGACCGGTCGAATAACTGCGAATAACTGACCGTCTCGACCTTCGAAGAAACGGCGGTGGCGTCGGCGAATTTCTCGCACGCCAGCCTCAGAATATCGTCTACCGCCTGCACAGCGAATCTCCATGTGAGGACAGGTGAAAGCAGCCCCTTGGCGGCGAGGGCGAAATCACCCGGGCCGGGGGCGCGATTCGGCCGCAGATCGGCCAGGAAAGCGCTGGTGCGCGAAAGGAGAAGAGGAGAATCCGGAGAGCCGGGGGCCCGGGCTGTGTGGGGCCGCCGGTCCGGAGGAGAGAGAAGCCGTCCCCGGGCCCGGGCCGGGCGGTACCGCCCGGCCCGGAGGGCTACCGGGTCTGCTGGAACGTCGCGAGCACCACGGCCGCGAGCATGAACAGCGAGCCGAACACCTTGTTGAGGATCGACGCCTGCCGCTCGGTCTTCAGCTTCAGCGCGACCCGGGAGGCCAGGCCGGTGTAGCCGGCCATCACCACGAGGTCGGTGAAGGCCATGGTCAGGGCCACCGCGAAGTACTGGGGCACCAGGGCGTGACCTGCGACGATGAACTGCGGGATCACCGCGAGCATGAAGATGTAGCCCTTGGGGTTGATCAGGTTGAGCGAGACGCCCTTGCCGATGATCTCCATGACTCCGATGCGGGGCTTGTCGCCCTCACGCAGGGAGATCGGCGAACCCTTGGAGAGGATCTGGGCGAGGCCCAGGTAGAAGAGGTACGCCACGCCGGCCCACTTGAGCACGTTGAAGGCGATCGGTGAGGCCTGGATGATCACACCGAGGCCCACCACGACGACCAGGAAGACCGTCCACAGGCCGATCACCAGGCCGACCGCGCCGAGATATCCGCGTCGGAAGCCGTAGTTCAACCCGTTGGACATTGAGAACACCGAGCCCGAGCCCGGCGAAAGAGAGAAAATCCACGAAGCCGCAAAACAAGTGACCCACGCATCGAATGGCATGGCCCGCCTCCCCCGAGGAATAGCCGCTGATGTGATTTCTCGGCATGTGGGGCGCCGGAATCGAGCGGAGCCTAACACAGGGCCTGGAGGGCCCCTGCAACACCAGTCCATCATGTGGACATCAATTCGGAGGGGGGGTGGGCTCCGGGTTGTTTCGACGTGCTCCGGAAATTGGCGTATCCGCTGGTCACGGCGGTGCGGTCGGGCATTCGGCCCGCCGCCGGGGGTGCGCGCGGCGGCGGCGGAGGAGGCCGTCCACGACGGGCCTCCGGAGGCGGCCGTCGACCCTGCAGTCCGCATACGCTCCGAAGGGCGCCCCGGCGGCCGGGCCGCCCGGAGCGGGCCGATCGTAGTCAACTCACATACTGCGGGCGGGAGTTGACGAACGCGAGGGGGCTCCGGCGCCGGTTCGCGGTCGTGAACGCGAAGTGGCGTGCAACCCAACGGTCCGTCGACGCATTCAGTACTGGTGTGAGAGAGGGCGCCCCGCCCGCCGAGGACCCCGATGGGCGGGGCTCTCGACGGGCGGGGTCGGGCCGGTGGGCGGGTCGGCTCGGGCCCGGGCGGGTCAGGCCGGGCCCGCGGCGCGGACCGTCACCACCGGCTCGTGGCGCACCGGGAAGTTCACCGAGGAGGCGATGAAGCAGTCCCTGGCCGCCGGGCCGTGCAGGGCCAGCGCCTGCTCCCGCGTCGGCTCCTCGGCGATCTCGATCCGCGGCCGGAGCACCGCCTCGGTGAACCGGCCGCCGTTGCCCTCGGTGACCATGGTGCCCTCGGCCCCGTCCGCGTAGGAGAGCACGACGACGCCGTTCACCGCGCAGTGGTGCAGGTAGGAGAGCATGTGGCACTGGGCGAGCGCGGCCAGCAGCAACTGCTCCGGGTTCCACCGGGAGCGGTCGCCGCGGAAGGTCGGGTCGGAGCTGCCCTGGATGTCCGGCACCCCCTCTGCCGACACCGTGTGGTCCCGGCGGTAGGAGCGGTAGTGGTCGGTGCCGGTGCCGAGGTTGCCGGTCCACTCGACCCGGACCGCGTAGTGGTGGGAGGGGGAGAAGGCCATGCGGGTCACTCCTTGTCGTCAGCGGCCGTTCCGTCGGCCGCGCGGGTGTCCAGGACGTGCCGGCGGGCCGCCGCCGCGGCGGCGGCCGGATCCCCGGCGGTGATCGCGTCGAGCAGCTCGCGGTGCTGGGCGTCGACCAGGGCGGTACGGGCGGGCGGACGCAGGGAGCGCAGGGTGGAGACCTGGATCTGGTCCCACAGCCGGTCCAGGGCGTGCAGCGCCACCTGGTTGGCGGCCAGCTCGGCGATCCGCCGGTGGAAGCCCCGGTTCAGCCGCACCGCCAAGGTCAACTCCCCGTCCGCGGTGGCCCGGTGGGTGCGCTCCGCCAGTGCGGCCAGGTCCGCCAGCTCGGCCGGGGCGAGCCGTCCGGCCCGCTGCCGCTCGGCCGCCAGCTCGGCCGTCAGCGCCTCCAGCGCGGCCCGCACCCGGTAGACCTGGGACAGCTCCTCGCCGTCCAGCCGCACCACCCGCAGCCCCCGCCCGGCGGCGGCCAGCAGCCCGTCCGCGGCCAGCGCCCGGAACGCCTCCCGCACCGGCGTGCGGCTCACCCCCAGCGTCTCGGCGACCTCCACCTCGCCCAGCCGGGAGCCCGGCGGGTAGTGGCCGTCCAGGATCAGTTCCCGCAGTCTCAGGCGGGTGCTCTCGGTCTGCACGGGGCCAGCGTAGAACTCTGCATGCATTGCATGCAACGAACGTGCGCGCGCGGCACGGTCGCGGGCGGAGAACTCGTTGGGAGCGTGACGGTGCGGTCCGCTATATTCGCGCAGCCTCGACCGCACCACTCACAAGGGGAAGACCCATGTCGTTCGACCAGGAGCGCGCCGGGAAGGACGACCCGGGCGCCGTCCGGGACGACATCCCCGGCGCCCCGCCCGCCCTCCCGCTGGAGCGGCCCGCCCCGGCCGCGGTCTCGTTCGCGAAGCGCGCCGCGTCCGGCGGCGGCGCCGGAGGCGGTACCGGAGAGGGCACCGGGGGCCGGGTCGAGGCCGGTATCGCGCCCGCCGCCCCCACCCCGACGGCGGTCGAGCCCGCCGTCCCCGCGCCCGCCGCCGCGTTCGAGCCCGCCC